>JAEXAY010000011.1 GCA_023457895.1 Pseudomonadota bacterium | reverse complement strand
GCCCACCGCGTTCACTGCGTCCTGGAGGCGCTGCCGGTCCACCCCGAACTTCTCCGTCCAGTAACGCACCTCGTGATCCTGCTCCATGGAAATACGGGACCGGTCCTGCGAACCACGATCATTGGGGTTGTCGGGCATGGAGAAGCTCCTGGCAGATAGTGCCGCCCACCCTAGCCATCCACTCGTTAGGCCAGCGTCGCCTTCAACGCTCAGCGCTACTGCCTCCGGCCCTGCAAGCTCGAGGTAAGCTCGACCGTCGTGGCGGGCGGCATTGCCTTGCCAAGGGGGCGCCCCATTCAGCGAAATGCTAATGGCCTTGCCGGGCCCGGGCTCCTACCCTGTTGGCCCGCCCTGAGCGGGTGACATCCCCGGATCCTGGCCCCCATGTCTGAACTTGCTGCTGTCTACCGCCTGCCCCGCCGTATGCCTGACCCACCTGGGCTGTTGGGCGCGTGCGTGCCTGCCCCCTCATGGAGGCCCCGGCCGGTGATGCCCTTCCGCGCCACCTGCGGCTTTCCCTCCCCGGCCGAGGACTTCTACGGCCAGGGCGATGATCTGGACCTCAACGAGCGGGTGATCGGCAACCCCGCAGCCACCTTCTTCGTCGAAGCCGACACGGGCACGTCGATGGTGGAGTTCGGCATCTTCCCCGGCGACACGTTGGTGGTGGACCGCTCGCTCACACCACGGCATGGCGACGTGGTCATGGTCTTATGGGAGGGCGGCTACACCGTCAAGCAGTGGTGGCCGACCGCCCGGGGCCTGGAGCTGCGTTCGGGAAGCCCACAGCACGCCCCCATCCGGGTAGGCCCGGAGGAAGAGGTCGAGGTGTGGGGCGTGGTGACCTGGTCGTTTCGCAAGCAGTTCCGCAGAAAGCGCTGACGACAACGCCCCCGAAGGGGCGTTGAAGGCTTATCGGCGCTGGGGGGGGAGAGGACTGCTCCCAGCCCATCCGCGTGGGCATGTGGCCTGAACCGCAGGGCCAGTGTTCCCGACGCGCGAATGCGTAGCCATGGGGCTTTGCCCCGGCGTGGGTAGGACTTCGCCGCCAGGGTCTGTAAGTCCTTGCCACGCCGGCAGTCTCGGCCGGTGAGAGCGCCAGGCCTACCCTGTCCCGCATCTCAAACGGATTGAAGCGATGCTCGGCCTGATCGACGGCAACAACTTCTATGCCTCCTGCGAGCGGGTGTTCGACCCGTCCTTGCTGGGCCAGCCCGTGGTCGTGCTGTCGAACAACGATGGGTGCGCCATTGCCCGAAGCAATGAGGCGAAGGCCTTGGGCGTGAAGATGGGCCAGCCCCTCCATGAGCTGCCCTCCCCGATCCGCCGGCAGCTGAAGGTCCGCTCGGCCAACTTTGTGCTGTATGGCGACCTATCGGGCCGGGTGGTGTCGATCCTGCGCGACCTGTTCCCCGCCGTGGAGGTCTACTCCATCGACGAATCATTCGTGTCGTTCGACGGCATCCCTGCGCACGAGCGGGTGCGAGTCGCCACCGAAGCGCGCGCTCGCATCCGCCAGTGGACCGGGATTCCGTGTTGCGTGGGCATCGGGTCGACCAAGACCCTGGCGAAGCTTGGCAACAAGCGGGCAAAGTCGACGGTGGAGGGCGTGGAGGAGGTCAGCAATGCCGCGCAGCTGGCCGATTTCGCGGTGGAGGATGTCTGGGGCGTGGGCCGCAAGTGGGCGACCCGGCTGGGCGCCGAAGGCATCCTCACGGCCGGGGACCTGGCCCGGGCCGACCCCGACACCCTCAGGGCTCGCTATGGCGTGGTGCTGGCTCGCACGCAGCGCGAGCTGCAAGGCATCGCCTGCGCGCAGCTGGAAGAAACCGAGCCGGACCGGCAGCAGATCGTGGTGTCCCGCTCCTTCGGTCGCGAGGTCATGGACTTCGACGACGTGAGCCAGGCGGTGGCCACCTTCGCCATTCGCGCCTGCGAGAAGCTTCGCGCCCGATCGCTCCAGGCCTCGGGCGTGTGGGTGTGGCTCAACACCAACCCCTTCAAGCCTGGCGCCCGGCAATACCACCCCAGCCGTGCCATCCCGCTCATCGCCCCGTCCAGCGACACGCGTGAGGTGCTGGCGGTGGCCCAGGCCCTGGTGCGATCGATGTACCGGAAGGGCTACGCCTACAAAAAGGCCGGGGTCGGCCTCCTGGACCTGACCCACGGGGACACCCGCCAGGCCGACCTCTTCGCCGGCGTGGACCCGCGATCGGAGAACCTCATGGCCGTGCTCGACCAGGCCAATCGGCGCTTCGGCCGGGGAACGATGGGATTCGCATCGGCCCACCGGCGCACCCCGGCCCAGTGGCGCATGCGGCAGGAGCACTTGTCGCCCTCCTACACCACGAAAAGGAGCGACTTGCTGCGGGTGCGCTGAAGGCCACCGCGTACCCTCGATAATGCGGCCTAATCCCCTGCTCTCTTCATGCCGCCACTCAGTCATGGCGGATCGTCTGTCATCGACGCTTCGCAGCTTTGGATTCCGGGGGATCCGTATCAGCAGGCCTCCGGTGCCGGCGTGGCGACGCTGCCGATGCGCGCCTGATTTCCGCGAGTCGACCAATCCAGGAAAAAGTCGATCGCTTCCACGTAGCCCAACCGGTCGGCCAGTGCACGGGCACTCACGGAGTCCCCTTGCCACTGCCCCAACTGGAACGGGCTGATGTTGTGCATGAGGACTAGGCGCTCGACGGTCGCCGAACTCGCGGGCCAGGACCGCGCTCAACAACGCAGGCACGCCTTCGCGGGACAGGCGACGCACCCGGGGAGTGTGGTCCGGCTCCGGGCGAGGTCGTGCACCGCGTACGTCCAGCCAACCCGAGGACTTGGCGAGACGGAACACCAAGCCGAGCATCATGCCCACCATGCCCAGATAAAGCACCGTCCGGCCTGCCCAGTTGCTCAGGAATACCCTGGCCACGCCGGCCACCAGCAACAGGATGATGAAATTCCCTAGATCGGTGCGTTAGGACACTACCTCTCCCACGTCCTAAAGCGTGGCCCCATGGTGCCATCGGACGGCAACCTAGGGCGACCGGACGGTCACGCCGCCTAAGCAGCTGAGGTTAGTCCGCCCGAGGGGCGAACGCGCCTGCAGCTGCCAGAACCGCCCGTCTCTCTGAGTCGCTGAGATCGACCCAACGCAGCAGCAGACTCGCTAGCAGATCGTCGTCGGTGTACAGAAACGCAGCGGGCACATTGAGGGCCTCAGCTAAACGCTTGGCTGTCGCAATCTGCGGCTCATGCTTGCCGCGCTCGTACTGATTGATTCTTGTGGAGGCCACACTCGGGTCCAGTCCGGCCACAACTCCCAGCTTCGCCTGGGTCAGTCCGGCTCTTTCACGGGCCTGCGCCAAACGAATGGCGAAAACGGTCGTTTTCGGCGCTTTCTTGATCACATCCACCCCACAAGGCATCGCCTTAAGGATGGCTAGGTGACCGGCGCATTGATACTAAGTTACTCTTAGTGCTAGCCGCAATAGCGCACTCTGCGCGCACCCCAGCTCGGATCCACGCATGGCACAGAACATCGTCACGGCAGGAGCTCGAATCGAGGACATAGATCAACTCGGGCCCCGCGCCGCCTTGTTCACGCTCTCGATTCTGGACTCATCAGCCACGGGTTCACCGATAGCACCCACAAGTGCGGCTACCGGATACGTGCTCAACGTTCTCGAAGCCCTTGGCGTAATCGAAACTGAAGCACACGTCAAACTAGGGTCACCTCGCGACAGCATCACAGCCAACAATTGGCGCTACATCTGGTGCTTACCGATCGAAACGCTACCAGCCTTGCTGGAGAAAAACGTCCGTGAGACTTCGCAGGACTTTGCCCATCACTCGATCTGGCTCTCCCTCTGGAAAGACCTCATCCATGCCGAAGCAATCGCCTATCTCAAGAACCAGCTCGAGTGGCATGACTTCGCACTAGATCCTATCGAATCGCTTCCGGTTCATCCCTACTCGATTCACCTCTACTCGCTGGGACAATGGCGCTATGCAATATGGGCTGCAGTCCGTGCCATGGCATCTGCCTCACTCAAGCATCCGGGGGACCGGCGTCTCCTGCAGCGAACGCTCAACCACGAGTTGCAACGAAGACTGACCTACGCGAAGTTCTCACCAAACGAAAAACTGAGCTTCTCTCCCCACTATCTACAGGAGGAGTCCGCACTAACACGAAACTTCTCGACTGTAGCAACCGATCTCAGGGAACAATTCTGGAGGGTTCCGCCTACTCTTCGTGAACTCACGATCGGCAGCACGTCTGCAAGCAAAACGAATCAACAGTCGCCTGGAGATCCGCCGTGAATCAGAATGATATCGAGCGACTCCACGACCGCTTCCCGGACCAGTGGAGTGCATACGCCTCAGCGTGCAATGCGGCTTCTCGGTCAGATAGAAGCATTGCACCCGACTCCTCGCTCGCAACGGCAATCAGCATTGCAGGCGAAGCTTCACGCGCCGATACACTGACCCAGAACACACCAGGCCCGGCGAACTTGGAGTTTCAGGTTCACTTGTGGATTGCGCTAGTGAGCAGCCTTACTAGAACGGCAGTACTACAGATCAAGAACGCTCACGGCTCACAGATGAGTCGAAGATTCATCGAGTCGCTCAGTACTATTCCCTCCTTTGCAGCGCGGAGGATCGCAATGGAAATCGTTGCAACTTGCGCCGACTGCGACAAAGGAGCCAATGAAGTCCTTGAGTACAATGCAATAGTGCAAGCCCTGAGGGCGTCACCTGATCAAGGTATACCGGCATTTAACGCCGCCGTATATACTCGAAAGTACAGCACTTCGGAAATCGTCTTTGCAACACAAACAACACGACTTGGTATCGGATTTGACACACTGGGGCCGACTGCTCAGGCACTAATGCAAGCATGGTTCAACTGGCATAGATAGCAGCTAAACACCATGAACCTTCAGCTTGTTCCACGACACCAAGATCAGGCGGGCCGAAGACGCAATACGTAGACCTGTATCAGTCAGCTTTAGCGCACCTTCCCGTCGTTCGGTCAGTCGAACGCCAAGACTCTTCTCAGCTCTCTTCAGCGCCTTTCCGACTGACGATGGAGTTCTTCCGTGAATGCGTCCAATCTCCCGGAGTGAACGGTGCTCTGAGAGCAAAACGAGTGCCTCCAGATCGCTCAGGTGAACGGACTCACGGCTCATGATTCGCGTGGGGCGCACGGCACCCTGGCTCGAATCCCATGTTCGACGATGCATGGCTGCTCCTTGAATAGATCCCCATATTCTAGGCGTGGACGAATCGAGGTGGACGATGATGGTTGGATTGAGATTCCATTTAGTCGCCAGATCTCTTCGAAGACGGGCACTTCACACAAGTATTTCTTAGGATTTAACCAGCGGGCACGCATTGCTGCGTAGGCGCAGCGATGTAGTTCGGTTCGTAGAGAGATGCCGAGATCCAAGAGAATGCCGTCGAGCTGCGAATAGCCATCTCCAAGGCGATTCGATCCCAGAGCCTCGACTATCTCGCCCGCTCCTCTGAACCACGCCGCATAGCCAGCTGCAATTGGACAATTGGTCGAACTTCCAATTACCGATGTGCGTCCTGACCGTTGATCGACGACCATCAGTTCAGCCATGGCTCGCCCCAGACACGGGTGTTCATATGAGAACTCACGGATGAACTTCCTGGCTTCCTCTTCAACAAGTTCGAGCACGTCGAGAGAAAACTCCAACTGATTCTTGGCACCACGCCTGGGAACAAGATGCAGGAGCGAGCCGTCAGTGCTGTGGTAAGTATGTAAGCTCATTCCATAGGGCTCCGGAGTGTAGAACCGCTTCGAAATGGCATGCGCCTTGTCTGGTCGAAGCCAAGGAATCAAGGCGCCAGGCTCTCGTATCACGTGCTCATCCGTTGAAGCGTAAGAACCGTCAGGAATCACAAGATTTGGGCAGCTTTCAACGAGCGCGTGTGCTTCCGTCAAGATTCGGCAGAACTCTTCTTGTCGCCTCCAGCCACAATGATCATCCCACTCACAACGCCCACACCAGAAACCCTTCTCTCTAGGTACAATTGCGAAGTGGATTGAAGCACCGCAGCTGATGCAGCCCGAACGTAAAGGAGCGTCGTGTAGTGGACAACGCTCAAGAAATTTGTACTGATGGATATAGGAGTGAAATCCGCCCTTAACACAAGACTCGCAGTACTTGAAAACGCCATATGACGAAGACATTGCTAGCGCGGGCTCGCGAATGGTCGAGGCCAGAAGTAGCTGCTTGAGCCCGAGTCCGTCCAGCTGAGGCTCTTCCTTCTGTCCACGCCAAGTCAAGTGCGTTATCCAAGAGACGTCGCGCCAAGACCTCACGCTGGGCGAAACTGACGCACTGCAGGAGGGCATTCCATAGAATCGTTGAAAGAACTCGAACGGTGTTGCCTCATTGAAATATGCGATCTTCGATATAATCGATTGGGGCGAATCATGCTTTGAGAGAAGATGGCTCGGCCATGCGATCATTTCTATTCGCTTCCCTCTGTCGAGGGCTGATTGATGTCCCGCACCGACATGCGGTTTCCGTAACCAACCGATCGCACCGCACCAGTCATTTCGTCGTCGGTGAAGACAAGACTCGAATCATCGTCCCCCTTCTTCATCTTGCATAGCTTTGCGAGCGCCTTCGCCACGTACTCCATAGCAATACCACTTTCAAGTGGGCGAAGAGGAGACACGTCACCAAAAGCGTTGAAGAACGACACGGCCGTGTTGGCGAACCTGAAGCCGTTCGCATATGCAACAGGAAACAAGAACTGGGCATAGGTTAAACCGGAACCAAGTGGCCACTCGCTGTCGCAATCGAGACCCATCAGGAAATCCTTCATGTCCGAACTATCTCTGATTCCATCCATTCGAACTATGTTTTTTGCAAACCGTATATGGAGATCGGACCGGTACACCGTCGCGACAACCTGAAGTTGTTTCACAAGCTCGCTCTGGCCGAACAGGATCGTTGTGACACCAATGCCTCGGCTGATCAATCCGTTCGTGATCGATTTGAATATCTTCATCGCTCTTTCATCCATCGACTGCGCCTCATCAAGGATTAGAAAGAGATGCCTCGAGCTCCCGGCAATCGATTCCAGGAGTTTCCGCAACTGCCG
>JAEXAY010000010.1 GCA_023457895.1 Pseudomonadota bacterium | reverse complement strand
CCCCCCGTCGGATCGTACCTTACCGTGGACCGAAACCCGCGATGGCATCACTGTTGTCGTGGAGCCAAAGCCCCATTGGGCCGAAGACATGCGGGTGTTCCGGCTCGATGCCCGTGAGTATTGCCGCTACGCCGAGTGGACAGTTCATGGTGCTCGTGCCCGTTTCTTCGGTCATATCGATACCTCGGGCGACGACCTTATAATGAAGGCGCGCGCGATGATCGCCCGAGAAATCGCCGATGGGCTTTGGAGCTGAAGGTCCGATCGCAGGGTGTCGGGCCGTGAGGATGCGAGGTCTGCACCGGACGGGTCCAATCCGGCTTCACCATGCAATCCGCCATCCCCATCAGGACAAGCGGCAGCCATCTCTGGCCTGAAGGGAACATGATCCTGATGCCAGCATGGTGGCAAGACTGGCGCGGCAGAGCATCTGCGACGGGTATCCGGCATCCTGTCAGATGCGAAGAACCACCCCCGATTCCATTCGCAAACCTTGGTCCGATCCGTCTCTTTGACATTCAACCCCAAAGGGGTCGGCTTACGCGCGCGTGCCGCCCTCGGGGATTCGGAAAAAGTCCGAACGCCCTCGGGTGATTGCAGATCCGGTCAGACACTTCGGGCGCCTGTCGCGCGGGGGATGGTCCCCCCGCCTCCAAAGACAGGAGCCGGAACCCATGTCCTATGCAGATGCCACCGCCTTCGCCGCCAGCCTCGCCGCCACGCTGATGGTCGAGATCGTCGTGTTCCAGGCCGGGGACGGCACCCACGCCGCTTGTCCCGCCGCCGAGTTCGACGGCGACGACGACATGGTAAAGCTGGAGCTGGATCCTTGGGGGTAAGGCGCGACCGCGCCTCATCCCCGACGGCCTGGCCGCGACAAGCTCGCGACCGGGCCTTCAGCGCGTCGCGATGGTTGCCCATCGTCGACGGCGGAACCGGGCTGCCCCGGTCAGAGAGGAAGAGTGCGGGCCGTTCGGCCGTGACGGGTTGAGGGTCGGAGAGAGAGACTCACCGGCGCCCGTCATGGAGTGATCCCGATGACCATCGCCCGTTTTGAAACCTTCCGTCCTATCGGCGAGATTCTGGCCGCCGATGTGCTTCCCGCACTTTACCGGGCGCAAAAGCTGCCGCTGCGCATCTCCTGCCTCGGTCTGGCCAGCGCTGACGATGGCAATGCCGACAGTTTCGAGCGCATGATCCCGCTAGGGGAATGCCCGTCGCCGGAAGAGGCCATGCAGTTCGCCGCCCTGCGCCTGTCGCGGGGCGACATTTGCACCGGGCCGGACAGCTTCCCGCATTTCTGCCCGCGCATCATGCTCATCCAGGACCGCGAATACGGTCTGGTCCTTGCCGGCGAAATCCGCGCGGGCATCATCCTCTGGCAGCAGCCTGTCACGTCCAATGCCGAGGCTCGCCGTATCGTCACCGAGGCCAGTCGACTGCGCGGCATGGCCTTTGCCGCGTCGGGGCGCGCCAATCGCGAACTGGCCCGTGACCTGCGCTTGCGCGCCAGCCTTTGTGAGGCGCGACTGGTCGACCCCTTCTGGCGCGAGACGGCGGCCGAACTGCTCCGCCTGCCGCAAGCCGCCTGATCTTCCGCCCATTTCCATCCATTCGGCCCGGTCCCGCGCCGGGCCTTGTCATGTCCGGAGGCCGCCATGGCTGACTATTACACGCATTTTTCCTGCCTGCTCGATGTGGGCACGCCCGAAAACGCCGCCCGTGCGCTCGATCTCTACAATGCGCTGGCCGATGCAAATGACGCGGAAGATCCGCCCTCGGATGGATTCTTGCTTTCGATCCAGCCCGAACATGGCGGCACGCAGCTCTGGATGCGCGATGACCTCACCGGCGATCCGGAGCACGTCATCCAGTTCGTCAAACGCTGCGCCGCCGAATTCGGCCTGAGCGGCCGGTGGGGCCTGCAATATGCCAATACCTGCTCGAAACCCCGCATCGACGGTTTCGGCGGCGGCGCGCATGTTCTCGACCTCGCCACCGGCGAGACGGTCGACTGGATCTATACCGATGGCTGGCTTTCCACCGTGCTGGAGGGAGGCGATCCCTATGAGTAAGGTCATCGAAACCACCGTCTATCGTCTCGACGAGTTGACCGACGCGGCGAAGGACAGGGCCCGGGCCTGGTATCGCGAAGGCGGCTTCGACCATGACTGGTATGAGACCGTCTATGAGGATTTCCAGCGCATCGCCGAAATCCTCGGTCTGGACCTCAAGATCCGGCCGGTCCGGCTCATGGGCGGCGGCACCCGGCAGGAACCCTGCATCTGGTTCCGGGGCTTCTGGTCGCAAGGGGATGGCGCGTGCTTCGAGGCGCGGCTTTCCTACCGCAAAGGCGCCCCAGGCCTGATCCGGGAATATGCGCCGCAGGACACCGACCTGCACCGCATCGCCGATGCTCTGCAGGCGATTCAGAAACGCAATTTCTACCAGTTGCGCGCCGAGGCCAGCCATCGCGGCCATTACTATCACGAATACTGCATGGCGATCTCGGTCGAGCGCGACAGCCCGAATTGGCAGGACATGACGGCGGATGCCGAGGAGACTGTGATCGAAGCGCTGCGCGATCTCGCCCGCTGGCTCTACCGCCAGCTTGAGCGCGAATACGATTATCTATCTTCCGACGCGGTCGTGGATGAAACCATCCTCGCGAACGAATACACGTTTACCGAAGCCGGTCGCCGCTTCGGATGATCCTCTGGCGCCCCACCATCCGGTCGGGGCGCTTTTCTTATGCGGTCAGGTTCAGAGGAAGAGGCTTGCCGGAACGGGGCGAGTCCGGGTGGTTGAGAGAGCGCTGGCCGGGCTTGCCCGCTTCTGCTCTCCCGAGGTTTTCTGACATGAACATGGTGTTTCCCGTGACCGATCCGGTCACGCCGAAGGCGGCTGCGCCCGCAATTCTGGCTGCGGCCGGGCTTCTGCTTCCCCATCTGGAACGCGGCCAGCGCATTGATGCCGCCACCCTGCGGACGGCCATGGAAACCGCCTTCGGTGTTTCCGATGCTTCCGGTGCCTGGGACTGGAAGACGGCCTATGAGGCCTGCGAGGTCGCGACCGTTCTGTTCCTGCGCAAATACGGAAAGGCGCTTTTCCGCAAATCCGCCTCTCCGGATGCGCGTCTCACCCATCTGACGAAGATTGCCGGGCTCCTGCCGACGCAAACCCGGCGCTCCGAGGAAAGTCAGAACCTCCAGCAGTTCTCGACGCCTGTCCCGCTGGGTCTCGCTGCTCTGACAGCGGCCGCGATCACGCCCGATGACATGGTGCTGGAACCATCGGCTGGCACCGGCCTCATGGCGATCCTGGCGCAGACCGCTGGCGCTTCGCTGATCCTCAATGAACTGGCGGGCAGACGCGCCGATTGTCTCGCCTCTCTCTTCCCGGCCTTTCCCGTCAGCCGGTTCGACGCCGCGCAGATCGACGATCATCTGGCCGCAAATGCCGTCCCCTCCGTGGTTCTGATGAACCCGCCGTTCTCGGCTATGGCGAACGTGACCGGGCGCATGGCCGACGCGGCATACCGGCATGTTGCTTCAGCGCTGGTCCGTCTCGCCCCCGGTGGCCGGTTGGTCACAATCACCGGCGCGGGGTTCGGCCCCGAAGCGCCGGCCTGGCGCGATGCCTTCATCCGTTTACAGGCGCGTGGCCGCATGGTGTTTACCGCCGCGATCGATGGCGCGGTCTATGCAAAACACGGCACCAGCATCGACACGCGGCTGACCGTCATCGACAAATTGCCCGCCGACGATCCGGCCAGCTTCCCGGTCTCACCGGGGATCGCGCCCGATGTCGCCACGCTGCTTTCCTGGATCACGGCAGAGGTTCCGCCGCGTCTGCCTGTCACGCGACCGATGGCCGCGATTGCGGCCCCGGCACCCGCACCGAAGTCGGTGCGTGGCTATCTTACCCGCTCGGCAGCGAGCCGGCCGGTCGCCACTCCGGCCAATGACCCCGAAGGCGTGGAACTCGCCTATGACACCGTGGACTGGTCACCGCCCGAAGGCGCTCGGCTGTCCGATGCCATCTATGAGGAGTATGCGCTGCAATCCTTGCGCATTCCCGGTGCTGAGCCGCATCCGACCAGGCTGGTGCAATCGGCTGCCATGGCCTCGGTCGCCCCGCCGAAGCCCTCTTATCGCCCCATGCTGCCCGCCGACATCTGCCAGCGTCTGTCGGACGCTCAGTTGGAGACCGTGATCTATGCAGGCGATGCCCATGCCGGTCATCTGGCTGGTTCCTGGACGGTGGATGAGCATTTCGACCATGTGAGTGCCGCAGCCGAGGATGCTGCTGGAGCGATCCGCTTTCGCCGCGGCTTTATGCTGGGCGACGGCACTGGTGCCGGCAAGGGCCGCCAGTCGGCCGGGATCATCCTCGACAATTGGCTGCGCGGTCGTCGCAAGGCGGTCTGGATCTCCAAATCCGACAAGCTGATCGAGGATGCACAGCGCGACTGGTCAGCACTCGGCATGGAACGCTTGCTGGTCACGCCTTTGTCGCGGTTCCCGCAAGGCCGGCCGATCACGCTCACGGAAGGCATCCTGTTCACCACCTATGCCACGCTACGTTCCGACGAGCGCGGCGAAAAGGTTTCGCGCGTCCGTCAGATCGTGGAATGGCTGGGATCAGATTTCGATGGGGTCATCATCTTCGATGAGAGCCATGCCATGCAGAATGCCGGTGGTGGCAAGGGAGAACGCGGCGACGTCGCCGCCTCGCAGCAGGGTCGCGCGGGCCTGCGGCTCCAGCACGCACTTCCCGATGCGCGCGTGGTCTATGTCTCAGCCACCGGTGCGACCACCGTCCACAACCTTGCCTATGCACAGCGCCTCGGCCTCTGGGGCGGCGAGGATTTCCCGTTCGCAACCCGGGCTGAATTTGTCGAGGCGATCGAGGCCGGCGGCGTGGCGGCCATGGAAGTGCTGGCCCGCGATCTGCGCTCCCTCGGTCTCTATACCGCGCGGTCGCTTTCCTATGAGGGCGTCGAATATGAACTGCTCGAACATCAGCTCAGCGACGAGCAGCGGCGCATCTACGATGCCTATGCTGCAATGTTTTCCGTGATCCACAACAATCTCGACGCGGCGATGGAAGCCGCGAATATCACCGGCAGTGAGGGTACACTGAACCGGCAGGCCAAGTCGGCGGCGCGTTCGGCGTTCGAGTCCACCAAGCAGCGCTTCTTCGGCCATCTGCTCACCTCCATGAAAACCCCAACCCTGATCCGGTCCATCGAGGGCGATCTGAAGGCGGGCCATGCTGCCGTCATTCAGATCGTCTCCACAGGCGAAGCGCTGATGGAACGGCGCCTTGCCGAAATCCCGACCGAGGAATGGAATGACATTTCCGTCGATGTCACCCCGAGGGAGTACGTAGGCTCGTATTTGCAGCATTCCTTCCCGGTCCAGCTTTACGAGCCCTTCACCGACAGCGAGGGGAACCTCTCGTCACGGCCGGTTTTCCGCGATGGCCAGCCCGTTGAAAGCCGCGAAGCTGTGGCACGCCGCGACGAGATGCTTGAGCATCTTGGGTCTCTGCCACCCGTTCCGGGAGCGCTCGATCAGATCGTGCAGCGCTTCGGGACGGATGTGGTGGCCGAAGTCACGGGACGTTCGCGCCGCATCATTCGCAAGGGTGAAGGTGCTTCGGCACGTCTTGCGGTCGAGAACCGTGCACCCTCGGCCAATCTCGCCGAGACCGCGGCCTTCATGGATGACCAGAAGCGTATCCTGGTCTTCTCCGACGCCGGCGGCACGGGCCGCAGCTATCATGCCGAGCTTTCCGCGCGGAACCAGCGCCTGCGGGTTCACTATCTGCTGGAGCCGGGCTGGAAAGCCGATGCCGCCATTCAGGGGCTGGGCCGCACCAACCGCACCAATCAGGCGCAGCCGCCACTGTTCCGCCCAATCGCCACGGATGTGAAAGCCGAGAAGCGCTTCCTTTCGACCATCGCCCGCCGCCTCGATACGCTGGGTGCGATCACCCGCGGACAGCGCCAGACCGGTGGTCAGGGGTTGTTCCGTCCCGAGGACAATCTGGAAAGCCCTTACGCCCGTGATGCGCTGCGCCAGCTCTATCTTCTGATCGTGCGCGGCAAGGTCGAGGGTTGCCCGCTGGAACGGTTTGAATCCGCCACCGGCCTCAAGCTGATGGACTCGAATGGCATCAAGGACGATCTGCCACCAATCACCACCTTCCTGAACCGCCTGCTGGCGCTCACCATCGAACTTCAGGGCATCCTGTTCGACGACTTCGAGCAGCTTTTGCAAGCCCGGATCGACGGAGCGATTGTATCCGGCACCTATGACATGGGGTTGGAAACGCTGCGTGCTGAAAGCTTCATCGTCACCGACCGGCAGGTAATCCACACCCATCCGGGCACCGGAGCAGAAACCCGGCTCATGACCCTGACCGAACGCAAGCGCAATCAGCCGGTGACGCTGGATGCGGCTCTGGCGGAACTGGATGATCCGCGCGCGAAGTTGCTGCTCAACGAACGTTCCGGTCGCGCCGCTGTCCAGATCCCGACCACCAGCGTCATGCTGGATGATGGCGAGATCGAACGGCGCGTCCGGCTGATCCGGCCGATGGAGGCAATGAATATTCCGGTGCGCATGATGGGGGACACCCATTGGGTCGAGGCCGACCGCGCCGTATTCGCATCGGCCTGGAACACGGAACTGGCCGAGGTGCCGGAGTTCACCGACAGCATTCTGCATATGGTGACGGGGCTGCTGCTGCCAATCTGGAAGCGCCTGCCGCAGGATTCCTCTCGCGTCTATCGGCTCCAGACCGATGAAGGCGAGCGCATTATTGGTCGCCGTGTGTCGCCCGCATGGGCTGCCAATGCTGCAACCAGTGGTGTCAGCAGCAGCCTGACACCGGATGCGGCCTATGCCGCCCTGACAGAAGGCCGCACGATCCTCGATCTTGCCGAGGGACTGCAACTGCGCCGCGTCCGCGTCATGGGCGCCAACCGGATCGAACTGACCGGCTTTAGCGATGCCATGCGCGAGCGACTTCGGGCCTATGGTCTCTTCAGCGAGATCATCTCGTGGAAGCTGCGTTTCTTTGTGCCGATCGGCGCATCGGGACCGGAAATCATCGGTAAGCTGTTCGACCGTTTCCCGGTCGAACGCATCGGTGAGCGGGAGGCCGCCTGATGGCCCGTCTCAACGCCACCGAACTGGCGCAGCGTCTCGGCCGACAGGCCGAGGCGGTGTGCCGCCACTATCTCTCCAACGGGCGCAAGCAGGGCAATTACTGGCAGGTTGGCGATGTCAGAAACACGGCTGGCCGCTCCATGTTCGTCCGCCTTCACGACAGCGCCAAAGGCCTTGCCGGAAAATGGCAGGACTCGGCCACGGGCGAGCATGGCGATCTGCTGGACGTGATCCGGGATTCGCTTGGCCTGATTGATTTTGCAGACGTTGCCAATGAGGCGAGGCGTTTCCTGAGCCTGCCGCAGATCGAACCGCTGCCGCAATTCCGTCCGCCCCGAACGCCAGCACCATCGGGATCATCAGAAGCGGCACGCCGCCTCTGGCACATGACGCAGCCGCTGATCGGCAGTACCGCAGGCACGTATTTACGCAGACGCGGCATTACGGATTTGTGCGGAACCGCAAATCTGCGTTTCCATCCGAACTGCTACTGGCGGCCCGAGGACGATGGGCCGACCGAGACCTGGCCTGCCTTGATCGCTGCCGTCACCGACCTCGATGGCAGGATCACCGGCGCGCATCGCACCTGGCTCAGACGAGACGGCTCCGGCAAGGCACCTGTCGATCCGCCGAGGAAGGCGATGGGAGACCTGCTCGGGCACGCCGTCAGGTTTGGCGATCCGCAGGATGTGCTTGCAGCAGGGGAAGGCATCGAGACCATCCTGTCGCTGCGGCAGGTTCTGCCCATGATGCCGATGATCTCCGCACTCTCGGCGGGACATCTCTCGGCCGTCCAGTTCCCGGCCCATCTGCGCAGGCTCTATATCGTGTGCGACAACGATCCGGCAGGCGACAGTGCGCGGGACAACCTGGTGGACCGGGCCATGACAGCCGGGATCGAGGCGATCACGCTCTCGCCCATGCTGGGGGATTTCAACGAGGATCTCACCGCGCGCGGACTGGATGCGCTTCGGGCGCAAATCCGGGTGCAGATCGCTCCCGAGGACGTCAGCCGGTTCATGGCCGCAATGGCATAGCCGGTACGGGGTGGTGATCGGATATCTCCGCTCCTGTCATGCGCATAGGCTACATCGCCATCGGCAGGGGGACCGCGCCTTGGCCTTCCGAGAGGGCGAGCGGCCCACAAACGCTCCGTCCCGGCAATGGCGGCGCCCGACTGATTTCCGTCGGCGGCCCGCCACCCCACGCGACAGGTCGCGTGGGGACCCCGTCTCCCCCGCCTTTACAGCGCGAAACAAATCAGCCGGGCTTTGCCATCAAGGCCCTCGCCAAAAGACTCGGGCTGCCCGGCCGGAGCGCCCGTGGGCTTGTCGTCGCCACGAAGGCCGCGACGGTCGCGGTCCAGCCGAAGGACGCATCCCAATGTACGCGCAAGACGAATTTGAACCCGATCACAGCACGTCCCCGACCGGCCATGCCATCGAAGAACTTGAACTCCATGGCTACCGCCCGTCCGAAGACGAGGCCGATCCCCGCATCACGCCCGAGGATCACGTCATCCAAAGTGCGGTCTCCGACATCTTCGACGCCCTCATTTCCACCATGGCCGACACCAGCCTCGATTTCGACCTCGATGAAATCCTCTGGTCCACCGTCAACACCTTCCACCGCGCCGTCGAGCGGATCGAACGCAAACTCGACGATAACGAGCAGGCACAAAAGCGCCTTCAGCGCGAACAGGACGGCAGCGAGGTCAAGTCCGTCCAGCTGGAGACGCTGATCGGCGCCGGGCAAAGCCTGATCGAGCGCCGCGACAGCATGGAGACCTTCCGTGAAACTGCCGCCGACATCTATCTGCGCACCACCGGCACCCCCTGGTCACAGCGCTCCGGCTCACGGGTCAACCATCGCCAGATGACCTCTGCCAAGATCGACAGCCGCGATTTTCTCGCCGCAAAACGTCGGGCTGACAACGAGGTGCTGCTGCCCGCCGGGCCGAAGATCGCCTTTTCGGGCGGCGACACCACCGATCACCGGACGATCTGGGCCAAACTTGATCAGGTCCACGCCAAGCACCCGGACATGGTGCTGCTGCACGGTGGATCGCCCAAAGGCGCTGAACGCATCGCGGCCACCTGGGCCAATAACCGCAAGGTCGCACAGGTCGCTTTCAAGCCCGACTGGACCAAACACGCCAAGGCCGCGCCCTTCAAGCGTAACGACCAGATGCTCGGCACCATGCCGATCGGGGTCATCATCTTCCCGGGCACCGGCATTCAGGACAACCTTGGCGACAAGGCCCGCAAGCTGGGCATCCCGGTCTATCGCTTCGGAACCGGCAGCGCGTGAGCGCTGCCTTTTCCTTGCCATGAGCCGGATGGCCGAAACCACCGATCATTCCGGCTCGCGCAAGGCGCCATGTTCATGCTATATTCCGCTTTGCGTCATGGTGGTGGTGGAAGGCGCAACCGTTCAACCCATTGCACGGAGACACCACCATGATCGTTCTCGGGATTCTTGTGTCCATCGCGGCCATCGGCACCATGTGCTGGCTGCTGTTCAACCTTGCGGTTTTCGCGCTGCCTTTGTTCATCGGCCTCAATGCCGGCACCTGGGCCTATGGCACGGGCGCGGGATGGCTGGGGGCCATACTCATCGGCCTGGTTGCCGCCGGACTGACGCTGGCGGTTGGTCAGGGCCTGCTCATGCTGGTCCGACAGATCTGGGCTCGACTTTTGATCGCGCTTGCCTTTGTCGCACCGGCCGGTGTGGCCGGTTTTCATGCGACGCTCGGCATCGTTAAACACATGATGCCGTCCGAAACCTGGCAGATCATCTTTTCGGTGATTGGCGCGGTCGCTGTGGGCGTGACGGCGTTTTTGCGTGTTGCTGGCATAGCGGTAACCGACCCTGCGGCCTCCAGCCTTGCTCGCGCATGAAATGCTGATCGTAGTCGTGAAGCCTCGAGGCCTGCCGGTCAGCTGCTTCCTTACTTGTGTCCGCTTGCGACTAACTCAAGCCGTTTCTTGCTAGTGCGTAAATGCTCGCTCCCGCGGGAACCCGTCATTTCCATTCTGTTGAGCCGCCTGCCTGTTCGCGCGCAGGGCGATCGGTGCCGTGGCGGTGGGATGGCAAAGGGGGGGGGCGCTAGGAGCCGACGACACCGCATTGCGATGCAATAGGTAATCCGATAGGAGACATAAATTCATTTTCGTAATCGTGGAGTCATCAGCATGGGAAGTTCCAAGTCAGCAGACAAGTAAGCCGCAACAGCAAAATTGTTGTTGCGGCGCTCTGTAAGACCAATCCCATCTGATTGCTGACGAGCAGACGCTGCCCGGTATCCTTATCGAGCGGATGATCCCTCATGACCACCACACGCCCCGCGTGGGCCTATACGCTGCCAGCAGCACTGCTGCTTATGGCGCCTTTCGACATCCTCGCTTCGCTGGCGATGGATATTTATCTACCAGTTGTTCCAGCGATGCCGGACATCCTGGACACGACTCCTTCCATAATCCAACTCACGTTGAGCCTCTACATGGTGATGCTCGGCGTGGGCCAAGTGATCTTTGGACCACTCTCGGACCGCATAGGGCGGCGGCCAGTTCTGCTTGCGGGCGCGGCGATGTTCGTTGTTGCATCCCTGGGAGCGGCTTGTTCTTCGACTGCATTGGCCTTTGTCGCTTTCCGTCTGGTTCAGGCGGTTGGAGCATCGGCGATGCTGGTGGCCACCTTTGCGACCGTGCGCGACGTATACGCCAATCGTCCCGATGGCGCCGTCATCTACGGCCTTTTCAGTTCGATGCTGGCGTTCGTGCCCGCGCTTGGCCCGATCGCGGGCGCATTGATCGGCAAATTTTTGGGATGGCAGGCGATATTCATCACATTGGCCGTACTGGCGATGCTTGCTCTCCTGAATGCGAGTTTCAGGTGGCATGAAACCTGCCCGTTAGATCAAGCCAAAACACGCAGATCTGTTTTGCCGATCTTCGCAAGTCCGGCTTTCTGGGTTTACACCGTCGGCTTTAGCGCCGGTATGGGCACCTTCTTCGTCTTCTTCTCGACGGCTCCCCGTGTGCTCATAGGCCAAGCGGAATATTCCGAGATCGGATTCAGCTTGGCCTTCGCCACTGTCGCGCTTGTCATGATCGTGACAACCCGCTTCGCGAAGTCCTTTGTCGCCAGATGGGGCATCGCGGGATGCGTGGCGCGCGGGATGGCACTGCTCGTTTGCGGTGCGGTCCTGTTGGGGGTTGGCGAACTATTCGGATCGCCGTCCTTTTTCAGCTTCATCATGCCGATGTGGGTTGTTGCGGTCGGTATTGTTCTCACGGTGTCTGTTACCGCGAACGGCGCTTTGGCAGAGTTTGACGACATCGCAGGATCAGCGGTCGCGTTCTACTTCTGCGTCCAAAGCCTGATCGTCAGCATTGCAGGAACGTTGGCGGTGACGCTGTTGAACGGCGACACAGCCTGGCCGGTGATCTGTTATGCTGCGGTGATGGCCGTGCTGGTGTCGTCGGGGCTGGCGCTCCTTCGGCTCCGTGGGACTGTCACCGAGAAGTCGCCAGTCGTCTGACCGAGGATTAGTAGCGGCGCACTAACTATCGAAACCAAGTGAATGGCGGTATGCTGCCTGTCAGGATACCGCCATTCCGTTGTTCAGTTCATCGCTGTCGCCGAGCATCTAAATTTTCGGGATGCGGCCAAGGCACTCGGCGTCAGCCAGTCGAGCGTCAGCACGCCTGTGAAAGCGCTGAAAATAGCCATGTTATCCTGCTGTTGTGCGCCATGCGCGAGCGTTCGGTTAACAGACGCAGGCAGGTTCTTCATGAAGCACGTTACGGCGAGTGTCGACCAGACCCGGTCGGTCAGACCAGCAGTGTCGAGTGTCGCTTCAAACCAAAACCTGCCGATCGCGAAGGGGGAAACAGAGGTCCGGCAAGGCGCTTTCTAATGCGGTCAGCATACCAGCAGACCGCGGCAAAATTCTCCCCTCACAAGGTTAGGTAGAAGACCTGAAGCGCTTCGGCGCCGGTTTGAGATGGAATCCTATCTACTAACGGCTATCATGCCAGAAAGGGAGGGGCCGATGTATCTCAGCCGGGTAAGGATCAAAAATCTGCGCAACTTCTCGGCGGTCGATGTGAAGCTTGCGCCCAATGTTGTATTGTTGGGCGAGAACCGCTCGGGGAAAAGCAATTTTCTTTTCGCCCTACGGCTCGTGCTCGATGCCAACCTGACTGATCGAGCCCGGCAGTTAAGGCTTTCGGATATCTACGATGGTTGCGATCTCGCGGCCGATCCTGAGGTTCAAGTTGATCTTGATTTCAGCGATTGGGGCAATGATCCTGCTTTGGTGGCATTGCTTACCGATCATCGGCCTGCCGAAGATCATGCAATTGCGCGCCTTAGCTATGTCTTTCGTAAGAAGGCCGAGGTGGAGGGCCCGCCCAAATCCGAGGGCGATTTCGAGTTCAAGGTTTTTGGTGCCGGCGACGAAACGCGCGCTGTCAGACCCGAAGTCCGACGGCGTATCTCACTAGATATTCTCCATGCGCTTCGCGATGCGGAGGCGGAATTAGGAACATGGCGTTCGTCACCGCTGCGGCCCCTTCTCGAAGACGCTCTTGCGTCTATCGAGAAGGACGAACTAGCCGCCGTTGCGGAAAAGCTAAACGAGGCCACCAGCAAACTCACGGCGCTCGCTCCGGTGACCGCTCTCGAAGCCTCTATCCGAAAGGAAATCGAGGGCCTGTCCGGTGATGCGCACGATATCAAAGCCAAACTAGCATTCGCGCCATCAGATCCGCTTCGAGTGTTTCGCTCCATTGCACTCTTCATCGACGAAGGGCGCCGCAATCTGGCTGATGCCAGCCTAGGTTCAGCGAACCTCGCGTTTCTCGCCCTGAAGCTGGCTGAGTTCTCGTGGCGGCGGAAGAAGAACGAAAGGAACTACACCGTTCTTTGCGTCGAAGAGCCCGAGGCCCATCTGCACCCACAATTGCAGCGGCGCATCTTTAACCGACTCTTCGGCAAGAACGCCGATCTGGCGCGCGCGATGATTATCACGACACACTCGCCAAACATCGCAAGCGTGGTGTCGTTGAAGTCGGTCGTTCTTCTGCGGGCTGGGAAGGAAGGCACGACCGCCCACGCTCTCGCTCATTTGCCCGTCCAGGCGACCGATCTCGAAGACCTCCAACGCTATCTCAACACTTCACGCGCTGACATTTTCTTTTCGCGGGGCGTCATCTTCGTTGAGGGCGATGCCGAGGAAGCCCTGCTTCCAGCGTTCGCTCTCAGCATGGGGCATGATCTGGACGATCTGGGGATCACGGTTGTCAACGTCGGAGGCGTTAATTTCTCGCCATACGTCAAACTTGCGGCTGCTCTGCAAATCCCATTCTCGGTCATCACCGACTGGGATCCAATAGCGGGAAAGACCCCACTCGGGATAAAGCGCGCGCTCGACATCAACGACGCTATTCGAGTGGTATCAGGGCTGGCCCCAATTAGTCCTGATAAACGCGCGATGGCTGAAGCTTGGGAACCGGCCGAGTTTCGAATGAAGCTGGCGAAAAAGGAAATCTACCTCAACGACACGACGTTGGAGGTCGCAGTCGCCAACACCCCCGGGCTGTTAAACCCATTAGTTGAAATCCTCGAAGCTGAACAGTTCGGTTCGATCCGCCGCGGCCGCCTTGAGCGTTGGAAGGATGGCGAACCCGTCGATGGCGAACAACTCCTCGCTATGATCGCTGATATTGGAAAGGGTCGCTTGAGTGGCCGCTTGCTCGACAAGATCGCCGGCATCGCACCACCGCAATATATTGCGGACGCCATTAAGAGCGTGATCGAACGTGCCTAGCCGTCACCTTCTCGATAAAGTCCTCGTCGAGATGAAGGACAACCCGGAACAACTCGACGCCGTCCACAGAAAAGGCAACTGCGTTGTTCTGGCTGGGCCGGGCAGCGGAAAAACCAAAACCCTGACGGCTGCGATGGCCCGAACTCTTTTGGAGGATGTCGCGGAGCCACGCGGCGTGGCTTGCATCACATACAGCAACGAATGCGCGATAGAGCTTGTGGAGCGGCTTACGAAGCTAGGTATCGAGCCTAGCCCGAACATATTTATCGGCACTGTTCATAGCTTCGCCATGTCGCAGATCATCGCCCCATACGCGCGATGTGTCCTGCCAGAACTCCCTGGGAATTTTCGCGTCGCTGGGCGACAGGAATGCCGCAACGCCGTGGAGATCGCTTATCAAGATGCAATCGGTGGGCCTGAAGATCCTCACCGGCGCTGGTCCTTCGCTGCGGAGAAACGCCGACGGGATATTGATCGAGAAAAACCAGAATGGCTGACGGTCAATCCTGAACTCGCAGCCTTCATCCTTGCCTATGAAGGCGAGCTTCACTCCAAAGGGTTGATCGACTTTGAGGATATGCCACTAATCGCCTATCGCATGATCCGCGATCACCGTTGGATCGTGGAAGCCATAAATGCTCGATTTCCCAGCATTTTCGTCGATGAGTATCAGGACCTAGGTCACGCGCTCCATGGTATTGTCGAGGAGCTTTGCTTGAACGGCGGAAGTCGAGTTTTTGCGGTCGGTGATATCGATCAGTCCATCTACGCCTTCACCGGTGCAAACCCGAAACTTTTAGAAAGCCTGACGGAGCGCGACAACGTAAACACTCTCCGCCTGAAGCTCAATTACCGCTGCGGCACAAAAATCATTTCCGCCTCCATGGCGGCCCTTGGTGAAGAGCGGGAATACAAAGGTTTTGACGACGCACGGAAAGGTGAGGTCCGGTTCGGCGGAATCAGTGGTGGCGATGAGGCGCAAGCCAAAGCTGTTTTCGACCATATTATGCCCATGATCGCTGAAATTCCGATTGACCAAGTGGCGATCCTCTACCGCACCGCCGATCAAGGAAACGCTGTTGCTGAAGCGGCGCAAGCTGCCGGTGTTCCAATTGTGCGGGCCGACAATCAGGCCCTCGTGCCTCGGAATTCCCAACTCGCCCGCTTGACCGAAGGCTGTGCAGCCTGGGTTGTCGGTGGTTGGCGCGATGCCAAGCCGCCCTTCCGGCGTTTGGCCAATAACGCGGTGATGCTGGTCTACGGGTCGAGCTACAGCGAGGATGAGTTTGAACAAATCCAACAGGAGTTGATCGCGTTCCTGACGGAGACGATCGACCAATATGAATTCGCGCATGATTGGCTGAACGCCTTCAAGAATATGCTCGCAGCACCTTGGCAAAAGCGATGCCGAAATGTCGGGGTCGAATGGGACCATCTTGATAGTATGATCGAACGCACAGGCCCCGGAGAGCGGGACGAAAATCTGCCGCTGACACATTTTGGGGGCAAGGTCGAAGGGAGCGGTCGTTTGACATTATCTACGCTTCACAGCGCCAAGGGCCGGGAATTCGACGTGGTGATCCTATTTGGAATGAGCAACGATGTTATACCCGATTGGAGAGATAAAAAATCACCGCATGCACTCAGGGAGGCGCGCCGACTTTTCTACGTGGGCGTGACGCGAGCGCGCCATCAGTTATTTATCACCTATAGGAAGGGTGCGGCCTCGCCTTGGGTTCTCGCGCTCTCCGATAGGCTGAAAGAAGAGTAGGCTCTTCAAGCATGTCCGATGATTAGGCGCGCCGCGCGATCTGACGTGACCTCTCAGCAGAATTGACCTGAACAGCCAATATCGATTTGAAGGCGGGAGCCGCCATTCGGCGCTTTGTTCAGCGAACATGAGCTATTCCAAGAGTGCAGGCTGAAAGCTGCCGATCGGCAACCGGCGCGAACCCGATCGCAATTCCTGCCCGCTGGAGCGTTCGCTGAATGTCGAGTTTTGGCGATGAACCTGCCGCTGGACGGCGCGCGCGTGAACGGGAGGAAAGCCCCACTAAGCACCATTACACCATCGTTGGGGAGACGGCTACTCTGCGCGTTGCAGATATGGCGGCGACCGACCTGCGGACCGGCGTTTCGGGGCAGCTGTGTGGCAGTGGCCTGTTGATGATGGGCCAATGTTTATGCGGGGCATCTGCCGGCGTCATCAGAATGCTGACAGGCTCGCGGCCTACATCGTCCGATCAGCTTGATCCCCTGACATGGCCACGGGCGGAGCGCACAACGTCAGCGCCAAAGTCGCGATCAGGCTCGAAACCCGGTTGGGGTGATGCGGATGGACATGGCCGGGAAGAAGGATGCGTCCGGCCCGGAACACAGGGTGATAGAGTTGCCGGTGATTGCCGGTCTGGTCACCCCGATGGACCTCAGGGTCGCCAGGTCTCCGTTCAGCCCCCGTATCTCGACCGCTCCAGACGGCCTCTTCAATGGCCTGATCTGGCCGAAGAACAGCGCGGGGCGCTTCGACCGCTTCGGCGCAACAGCGTCGTCACAACTTTCTTCCCCTGACGGCCCCACCCCATGCGGCAAGCCGCATGGGGACCCCGGGTTTGCCGCCATTCCTCGCGCGCCAAGAAAGTTTCTCCTGTGCTGTCCAGCCCCCTTTGGGGGTGCACCAGCGTTCGTCTCCGGCCTGTCGATCGCCATCGAGGCCGCAATGGTGCGGGCTCGGAAACGGAAAAACGGAGACTTACAGTGGCAACCATCGGCACATTCAAGAAGACCGGCTCGAACGAATTCACCGGCGACATCGTCACCCTCAGCGTCCAGGCCAAGGGCGTACGCATCATCCCCGACCTGCGCGCCAGCGGCGACAACGCCCCCAGCCACCGGGTTCTGGTCGGCCGCGCCGAGATCGGCGCCGCCTGGTCCAAGCGCTCGAACGAGGGCCGCGACTATCTGGGTCTCAAGCTGGACGATCCGAGCTTCAACGCCCCGATCTACGCCAACCTCTTCGACGAGGAAGACGGCGAGACCTTCTCGCTCATCTGGTCCCGCCCCAACGGTCGCCGCGGCGACTGAGGCGCGGCACAAAGGCCCCGACCACAAGGTCGGGGCCTTTCTCATGCCCGCAGGAAAGCCGTCACGCCCATGACCCTGACCGGGCTGGAACTGCTCAGCCGGTCAGGATCGGGATCATGGTTTTCACATGGGCGTCGATCCGCTCCAGCACGGGCTGGGGGACGGCCGCACGTTCCGGCAGGGTCCACCATTGCGCATCGATGTGCTTCACCGTCTCGGCGACCGCTTTGATGACGGCGGGCTCGGGAAGCCGTGCCCGGTTGGCAAAGGCTTTCCATCTGTCTGGCGTCAGCCCCTTGAAGGATCGCTCGCCGCCAAGCGACAGGGCCAATCCGTCGGCCGGAATATAGGGAACGGTCGAAAGCATGTCGTAGACCGGCGCAAAAGCGGGCGTGTTGCCGTCGCCCGGATAGATCAGCGACCAGTTCTTGAGGTGCATGTCGCCATTGCCCATGACCACCGAGAAGGTCAGCCGCCGGACAAATTCCAGCGCGGCGAAGGGAGAGATCGCCACATTCAGCACGGATGCGATGTCGTGAGAGGCGGCGCCCTCATATTTGCGCGCTGGGTAGAGACCGAAGACCTGCGCAAAATCCTCGATATGGATCCGCTCGCCATCACTTCCACGATCGAAGCGCCGAACCAGCAGGACGAGTCCTTCGGCGAGCGTCTCGAACTCCTCGGGAATGCCTTCGAACTGGTCGCGGCCGACCAGTTCCCGCTCGGGCACTTCCATGCCGATGGCCTCGGCAAGTGCAAGGTTCGCGAACTCATTCTCCGACACACCCGGAAAGGCCGTGGAGGGGAATTTGGCGATATACTGGCCTTCACCATCCCCAAGCGGCAGCGTCAGCCCGCCGCCCTTGCCGGTGTTTTTCATCACCGAGAGTTTCATCTGCACGCCGGCGAGCGAGAAGCGGGCTTTCGGCCGCTCCTGGGGAGCGGCCGCCCGGACGCCTGGTTGACCGTCGCTGGGTAGAACCCGCACGGCACCTGGCAGATCGGCGCCAAGCGTCGTCAGCAAGTCAAAATCATTGCCCGGCCGGACATGGCCGGCATGGTGCTTTTCCATCGCCTCGCGCAGCCTATCTTCGGGCAGAAGGTTCGCGAAAAAGGGCGGCAGGGCGCCAGCAACCGGACGCGGGTCCTTGCGCAGGCCACCTGTTGCTGCGCGCAAGGACAGGCTCAGAACAGGCAGTCCTCCGGCGGCGCGATACATGGGGTCAAGGCTGAAGGCATTATAGTCGCCCGGCGTCCTGACAATCGTCCCGACCTTTACGTCGTTCAGGAAGACGTCCAGCGCGGTGATGGTTTCAGCGGTGCGGGCGGCTGTCATCGTCGCTCTCCGGTTGCGGTAGGAATGCCGGACGATCCTCCTCGGCCTCGGGACGCAGAAGCACCTCGATGGCGGGCACCATCGCTTGGGGGACCAGCATCATTTCCAGCCCGAGTGCCCGGGCGATGTTAATCAATGTCGTGGCGCGCGCGGCAGCAACGCCCGTCTCGATGTCGCGGTAGCGCGGCCGTGATATACCGGCGAGATCAGCGACTTGCTCCTGGGTCAGCTCCGCGCCCAAACGTGCGCGGCGAAAATGGTCGCCGATCGATCGCAGTGCTTCTTCTTCCGCCTTCATGTGATGCCTTTACGGATCAATTCTATAGTGGTGATCTGAATACGTATCACAAACAGTGGGAAATGCCAAGGAAGTGATATGTATTCGTGTCATGGCTTCTATTCGTGAATCGTTTGGGGATCGCTCATCGGCTGATCGGCGCTGCGGCCAGTATAAAGTGCCGTGCATCCGGGCATGAAGACGAATCAGGCAACCCTGCTTGCTACCCTGTGCAAATAACCTTCTGGCGGGATTCGCCGAATTTATGTGGCGGATCGGGCAAGGGCGACTAAAATAGCCGTAGTTCTGGAATGCGCGCCGGTCGCGATGGGAGGTGATCATGCATGATCACCGCTCGACAGTCGCGGGCCGCACGCGCGTTGCTGGGTTGGACACAGGAGACGCTCGCTGACAAGGCCCGAATATCACTGACTGCCCTGAAGCGCCTCGAGTCCGAGAACCGGCTCGAGGTGTATGAGACAACGCGGGATCAGGTGCGGCGGGCGCTTGAAGCAGCAGGGATTGTCCTTCTGTCCACAGATCGCGGGCAAGGAGTGTTGCTGGTTCATGGCCAGGATGAGAAGAGTCACCGACAGATATACGGCGCCTGATTGGCGCATGTGCATTCATCGAACCGCGCCAGCGGCCCGTATCCTGCGGCGATCCTCGACATGACATCCGCGGCTCCCCCTTTCAAAGACATGGCACCGGTCGGGGACGTGCTCACCGAATATGATCGCACGCATATCAAGCTCTATATGCGACTGCTTGATGCCGCCGACGACGGCGCGGAATGGACCGAAGCCGTTAATGTGCTCTTTGGTATTGACCCTGCCCAGGAACCTGAACGCGCCAGACGGGTCCATGACAGTCATCTGGCCAGGGCACGATGGATGACGCAGAGCGGCTATCGCCATCTGCTCGGTCGTCCGGCAGATCACGGCTGATGAGGCTGCCGTCCCATGGAGTGATGCTCTCAGGGCATCGCTCCATGCCTGCATTCCGGCTTCCATCTGCGTCGATGTGACGGAATTTTTCACGCTCCACCTATGAAAATTCAACCGGGAGCGGAGTAATGAAGCCGGACACTTCCCGCTGGCGCGACCAGAGCCAATATGACTTCTACGACGCACTGCCCGTCGAGGGCGTCGCATGGGAATGCTTACGCCGTAACGCTGCCTATCAGGCCAGCTTCGATGACATTGTAGCGCAAGCCGCCGGGGAGCATCCCCTTTCAGATGATGCCCAGCATCACTGGGGGTTGCGATTTCCCCGCAGACCCCGGTCTTTCCGCGCTCGAACAACCGGTCATCTGGTCGCCCCTTGCCAATCCGGCCGTGCTGATGCTCGGGACCGCGCCCGATTTTTTGACCCGCTCGCCGCAGGCGTTATCCGTCGAACCTTATGATGCGATCCGCGCCCCGGAGGGGGCATATGGTGCATGCCACGCCGGGGACGGCATTCCATATCTGATCCTCGCCGATACCGGTGCTGATGCCAGACCCGCGCTCATCCTGCCACTTGATGACGATCTGCCGGACCGGATCGAGGCCATGCTCAGGCTCTGGCACATGCTGGCCGCGAAACCGGCGCGCCGCGACACCAGGATGACGCCGTATCAACGCCGGCGCTTCCGCCTGATGATGCAGGCCGCAGACGGAAATGCCGAACACGCAACCTATCGCGAGATTGCCATCGCGATCTACGGCGAGGACCGCGTCCGGGCCGAGCCTTGGAAGACATCGGCCTTGCGCGCTTCTGTCATCGCCCTTGTCCGATCCGCCGCCGCGCTCATTGATGGCGGTTATCACGACCTCTTGCGCCATCGTCGCAAACCCTGACGCTGCCGCCAGATCGGGGGGAGGATTTTACCCCTACGATCTTCCTCATCCCCTATGCCGACGTTCCTTCGCCACCGTGCGCATGACACGCCGCTGATCGCCAGCGGCATCCTGCACAATCACGGAGGCCCGCCCCATGCGACCTGATCTCGCCGCCTTGCCGCCACGCTACCTGCGCACGAAGGAAGCCGCCGCATTCCTCAGTCTCTCTGCACGCACGCTGGAAAAGCACAGGACCTACGGGACAGGGCCTGCCTATCACAAGCTCGGCGGCCGCGTCGTCTATTCGGTCGAGGACCTGGCGGCCTGGGTCGCGCGCGGAACAGTTACCTCCACCTCCGATCCGCGTGGGCAGGTTCTCCCGGCAAAACCTCTGCCGGCGACGCCATTCACCTCGCCCAAACGCGTTACGCGCTGAACGCAGCTGCGGTCCCGCGATGGCAGCCCAACACCGATCCGCCTCGGAACGCGGACAACTCGATCTCTTTCGGGCGATTCCCGGTGAATTCGCACCACGAGACGCACAGGATCTCATGGCTTATCCCTTCTTCTCTCTTTCCAAATCGCACCGCATCCGCCCGATTGATTTTGCCCTGGGCAGCGTCTCGATCCGTGTCGAAGCTGTGCCCGATCACGGCATGGCGACGATCTGGGACGCCGATATTCTGATCTGGGCCGCCAGCCAGATCGTTGAAGCGCGGGACGCAGGTCTGCGCACGTCACGCCTGATGGCGGCGACGCCATATGAGATCCTGACATTCACGGGGCGCGGAACGTCCCGGCGGGACTATCAGCGCCTGAAGGCGGCGCTCGACCGCCTGCAATCGACCACGGTTGCAACCTCGATCCGTCAGCCTGCCAATGGGCGGCGCCATCGCTTTTCCTGGATCAACGAATGGCGCGAGCGGACCGGGGCCGATGGTCGCCCGGACGGCATCGAGTTGATTGTTCCCGACTGGTTCTACAGCGCGGTGCTGGACGAGGCGCTGATCCTCACCATCGACCGGACCTATTTCGACCTGACGGGCGGGCTGGACCGCTGGCTCTATCGCCTGGTGCGCAAGCATGGCGGGCGGCAGAAAAACGGCTGGCGGTTCGATTTTCGCCACTTGCATCAGAAATCGGGAAGTCTTTCGCCGTTCAAACGCTTCGCCTTCGAGCTGCGCGACATTATCCGCCGACAGCCATTGCCCGGTTACACCCTGTTCGCCGAGGTCGAAGCCGGCGGCCGGATGCTGCTTGCGTTCGAGCCAGTTCCGCCCTGTGGAAAACCTGTGGATAGTCTCGTGCTATCGGGAACCCGCACTATCGTGCCATCAGGAACCGGTGGCTCGTGCTATCAGGAACCCAAACCGCTCTTATCCTCCGGTAATAAAAGCGAAAATCGCGCCCTTAACTTAGAGTCTAACACAGAATCTAACTTTGAAGAGCGTCGGCGCGATGTGGAAAACCTCATCGCGAGGGCCGGAACTGCCCTGAGATCGGGCGCACGCCATGGCAAGGCGACCCCTGCAGACCGTGGGACACTCGGGGCAACAAACACCCCAGAACTTCCTCTTGGCAAGCCGGGAGGGCGCAGATGATCGTCGCGCTCCTGAACCAGAAGGGTGGGGTCGGCAAGACCACGCTGGCGCTGCATCTTGCCGGAGCCTGGGCTTCGGAAGGACGGCGCGTCATCCTGATCGACGCCGATCCGCAAGGCTCCGCGCTCGACTGGTCCGAGCGGCGCAGCCATGAAGGGCTGCCGAGGCTGTTCAGCACCATCGGCCTGGCGCGCGATACGCTACACCGGGAAGCGCCCGAATTGGCGCGTGACGCTGATGTCGTCGTCATCGACGGGCCACCGCGTGTCGCTGGTCTCATGCGCTCCGCGTTGCTCGCCGCTGACCTAGCGCTGATCCCGGTCCAGCCATCGCCTTTCGACGGCTGGGCCTCGGCAGAGATGCTGACGCTGGTGACGGAGGCGCGGATCTACCGGCCCGAACTGGCCGCACGCTTCGTCCTCAACCGGTGCGGCGCGCGCACCGTCATCACCAGGCTGACGGCCGAAACCATGGCCGATCACGATCCGCCCTTGCTCGCCACCACGATCGGCCAGCGCGTCGCTTTTGCGGAAAGCGCGCAAACCGGACGGCTCGTTTCCGAGACCGATGGTGGCGAACGGGCTGCTTGTGAAATCACAGGGCTGGCGAGCGAGATCATTGCCCTCGGCATTGGCAGGGCAGGGGCATGAGGCGTCCTTCCGCAAAGGCGAGTTTCGTATCTCGTCCCGGTGATCCCGATAGCTGGGTCAAGGCCGCAGATGCGCCGGCCCACGGCAAAGCCGCTGGCGAGCTATACACGGCGCGCCTGACCATCGACATCACCCCAGAGCTGCGCGGGCGCATCAAGGTCGCAGCCTTTCGGCGCGGCATCACCGTCGCCGTCCTGCTGCGAGAGATGCTGGCCCGCGAGTTTCCATCCGCGGAGGGAGATCAGCCATGATCGGGCATGCGGAACGTCCTGCTGATGGCCGTCCGTTTCAGGACGAGCCTGCGCCATTCACCACATTGGTCGAACTGACCTTCCGGAAGCAGAAGGTCGAGCACTGGATACGCTTCGGCCGCAAGAGCTTTGAGCAGATCATTGACCGCCGCCGCAGCATCGTCGGCTTTGCACCCGAAAGCATCTTCGCCTTCGTCCGTTGGGCCTCCAACGACTACGGCACCGTCGTTTCGCGTCTCGACATCCTGCGCGCCATCGGACGCGGCGAACCATTCCAAACGGTTCCCTTCGTTCGCCCCGGCGGCGAGATCCTGTTGCGGATCGAGGGCTGGCCAAAGGTACAGCGGGTGCTGACCATGATCGACGCCGTGGAGGCACTCAGCGTCGATCCCGCGGACGCATCGCCGGATTACTGGCGGCATGTCCACAACCGCTTGAGCGCAGGTCAAGAGCCAAGGCCCTACACCCCGGAACGTCATGCCGCGTGGATCGGCCGCCGGAAGATTGCGCCATGAGCCGCCGCCATGTCCTTGCTGTGGCGTCGCTGGCCGCCGCCAGTCTTGTCGCCACGGCGGTCGCCGATCTGCCGACCCGGCTGATCTGGAATGCTACCGCCAGCGCGCCTATCGGCTTCTACACCGTCGAGCCCGCCGATGGACTCGAAGTGCCAGATCTGGTCGCGATCATGCCGCCCGAACCGCTGGAAAGCTTCATGGCCCGCCGCGGCTATATCGGTCGCGGCGTACCGCTCCTGAAGCACATCCTCGGCCTGCCCGGGCAGCGCGTCTGCCGCAGCGGCGCGACCATCACCGTCGATGATGTGGAGATCGGTGACGCGCTGGAGCGTGACCGAATGGGCCGCGATCTGCCGGTCTGGCAGGGCTGCCACATCATCCGCGACGGCGAACTCTTCCTCATGAATAGGCAGGTCCGCGACAGCCTTGATGGCCGTTACTTCGGACCCGTTCCCGCCACTTCCGTCATCGGCCGGGCACTTCCGCTCTGGACCGATGAGGAAGGCGATGGCCGCTACCAATGGCGCGCGGTCACCCACTGAACCCAACCCGAAGACCTCAGACGAAGGAGACTTCTCATGCCACAGATCGGACAATTCACTCGTGACGAAACCGGCTTTACCGGGCGTATCCAGACACTGACGCTCGACTGCGAACTTGCAATTGTTCCGGCGGAAAACAGCGATGCCGAAAATGCGCCCGATCATCGGGTCCATCTCGGCGATGCGGATGGGCCGGAGGCCGGTGCTGCATGGGCGCGCACTGGCGAGAAGGCCGGAGAATATCTCTCTGTGCTGCTGGATGACCCGGCCTTGCCGCATCCGATCCGCGCCAATCTGTTCCGCGACGACGATGCAGGCACGTCCTGGTCGCTGCATTGGAATCGCCCTCGACCCCGCGAAGATCGGGACTGAGGTCATGCGATCCCATGCTCTTCTTCTCTTCACGGCCTTGCTGGCACTTGGCAGCGGCACGACGCATGCCATTGCTCAGGCGACGCCTGGGCCCGTATCCATCTCTGCGCATCCCCATGCTGCGTTCATTGCCGAGGCGTCACAGCGCTTCGGCATTCCAGAGCACTGGATTCGTGCCGTCCTGCGCGTGGAAAGCGCGGGCGATGTGCGCGCCGTATCGTCAGCGGGCGCGATGGGATTGATGCAGGTGATGCCCGAGACATGGGCGGGCTTGCGCCTGCGCCATGGTCTCGGCCGCGATCCCTATGATCCCCGTGACAATATCCTTGCGGGCACGGCTTACCTGCGTGAGATGTGGGATCGCTATGGCAATGTGGCGGCGATGCTCGCCGCCTACAATGCCGGTCCCGGGCGCTATGAGGAATATCGCTCGATCGGCCGCGTTCTGCCCGCCGAAACCCGCGCCTATGTCGCCACGCTCGCGCCGCTTCTCGGCGGCGATGCTGCGGCTGATGTGCTGGCAATGGCGCCAAGCCCACCACCGGATTGGCGAGAAGCTCCGCTCTTCGTCGCGCAATCCACCGGCAAAGTGGCTGCGGTCAATCAGCTGCCCGGCGACACATCCGCAACCGTTCCGGTGCGCGATCCGGTCGATGCGGTCTCGCAGGTCGACAGCATATTCGTCGCCCGTGCGGGAAATGGAGATGCGCCATGAGCATGGCGTTCCCGCGTTCTTTCGCTCCGGCCTCGGTGTGCAGTCAGGCAGGTTTGCGCCTGGCTGCATTCCCGGCAGGAAGGGCAAAAAGGGAAGGAAAGGCGGAGGGCAAGATAAAAGAACATGGCACTCCGTCGCGCCAGTTCAGAAAATTCTTGTTGTCTGCACACTGGTTAGCGGGGCCGCAGGCGGCACTACGGTTTTGGGCAGCGCGTGCCGCGATTGTTCGCAATCCATTGGCTTTGCTGAATTTCCACCAGCACTACGGCGGTGAAGTGATCGATTTTCGGCCATCCTTGTCGAGGCCGCACCCATGAGCGCCGACGACGAGAATCGCTTCCACCCGAAGCCCGGACGCATCCGCTCCGACACGCCCAAGGCGAGAAGCTTTCTGACGCAAGCAAAGAAACTCGCCCGCCAGCAGGGCAATGCGCATTCCCGGTATTCACCCCGCTCTGGCTCCGGCAGGGCCGGAAAGAATGGAAAGGCGTCGTCCGGTGCTGGTGGGCCTGGTATCAAGCGGGGGCGCGGTGCGTCCTTTGTCCGGGCACGCGGCCTGTCGGGTGGCTGGCGGCACAGCACGGCGGGTGTACGCCGCGTTGTCGTCAAAACCCGCTATGTCCGGCAGGCCGGGAAGAACGGCAAGGCTGCGGCCCACCTTCGCTATTTCCAGCGGGATGGGACATCGCGTGATGGTGAGCGCGGCCAGCTCTATTCCGCGCATGACGACCGCGCCGATGGTGAGGCTTTCCTTGATCGCGGCAGGGATGATCGCCACCAGTTCCGCTTCATCGTCTCGCCCGAGGATGGGGTGGATCTCACCGACCTGACCGAACACACCCGCGATCTGATGAAGAGCATCGAGGCCGATCTTGGCACCCGGCTCGATTGGGTGGCGGTCAATCACTACAATACTGGCCAGCCCCATGGCCGCTCAGACTAGCGAGTGCGTTCGCGGTCACTGCAACCGCCGCCGTCCCGATTGCGGCGTGGGGCGATCCGACCCCGACGACATAGATCAACAAGGGCACGGCGAGAATTGATCCGCCGCCACCCACCAAGCCGAGGACCAGTCCGATCACCCCGCCGGAGGCGAGCGCGGCAAGGATCGTGGGGGTGTCCATGATCAGTTCAAGTCAGCGCGCGCCGGTTCCACGGCATGATGCGGAGCAGGTTAGCCATCCCGCACCAACCGGTGATCCCTGCGAACATCAGCCCAGCGCCGACGAATGCCGACAGCCCGAAAAAGCCGGGCGTGACAGTCAGGCCGAACAGCACGCCGATTAGCACCAGCGCGCCCGCCGTAATCTGTACCTGCCGCATAATTTCCAGCGGCTGCGACCGATCGGCAACGACCGGCTGTCCCGCACTGCGCCATGCGTCGATCCCTCCCGCCAAGATGAACGCAGAGGCACCACCCGCAGCGGCGGCGAGCGCCGCGGCGTTGGCTGCGGTCCGCATTCCCGATTTGCAGTGGAATATCACCGCACGTCCATCACAGGGCAGATCGCCGATCCGGTCGAGCGGCAGGTTCACCGCGCCGAGGATGCGCTCACGCGCGTGTTCGTCGGGACCGCGAATGTCGATCAGTCGCGCACCTGCATCAATAGCGGCGCGCGTGTCGGCTGGGGAAAGGGTGGTAAGCGACATCGCATCAATCCTTGCAATAGAGCTGGTAGAGGGTGGCGAGCAGCGTCTCGACGCGCGGGTCAGCGATGGCGTACCAGAGCGCCTGGCTCTCTCGCCGATAAGCGACGAGACCTTCGTCGCGCATCTTTGCCAGATGCTGTGAACAGGCCGATTGCGAGAGGCCAACGTCGCGGGCGAGGTCACCAACGGTAACTTCGCCATGCTCGACCAGCTTGCACAGCAGCATCAGGCGACGGGCATTGCCCAGCGCTTTGAGCGTTTCGGCAACTTGCCCGGCTTTATTCTCGAAGGTCGCCAGGTCCATCGGCCGCGTCAGCATCGTTCTCACTCCATTAGGTATTGCTTATGTAGCATCTCCTAATATATATGCAAGCGATATGGAGAATGTTATGACGCAGCCTTTCATCGAAGCCTTCTTCGACGAGCCGACGAACACGATCAGCTATCTTGTCGGTGATCCTGCAACGCGTGCAGCGGCGGTGATCGACCCGGTGCTGGACTTCGATCTGGCCAGCGGCGTTGCTGACACGCGCTCCGCCGAGCGCATCGTAACCTTCGCGAGCGAGCATAATTGGCATATCGAGATGATCCTGGAAACGCACGCCCATGCCGATCACTTGTCGGCCGCCCCGTTTATCAAGGCACATACCGGTGCGCGGATCGGCATCGGCGAGCACATTCGGGATGTACAGAAGATCTTTCGTCCGGTGTTCGCGATGGACGATCTGAAGACCGACGGTTCCGACTTCGACCGCCTGTTCGCGGATGGCGACCGCTTCGCCATTGGACAGCTTGATGTGGAGGTAATGCACGTCCCTGGCCATACCCCGGCTGACGTTGCCTATCGGATCGGCGATGCGGCGTTTGTCGGGGATATACGACGCCTTATCGCCATCATGTACCCTGTCATCATCCTCGATGAGTTCCAGGACACCAACGAGGCGCAGTGGAGTGTTGTCCAGGCGCTGGGCGAAGTCTGCCGCCTGATCGCCTTGGCGGACCCGGAGCAACGTATTTACGACTGGATCGGCGCCGATCCTGCCCGGCTCGACCATTTCCGGGAAGCCTTCAAGCCGACGGAAGTGGACCTGAGCACAGACAATCACCGTAGCGCCGGAACCGAGATCGCGCTGTTCGGTAACGACGTGCTCACCGGGAAATTCCGGCAGGATGCCTACAAGGGCATCGATTTCGATGTCTTCGATCCGTTTCCCGATCCGGCGATGACCAAGCTCGTGACGACGGTTTACAAGGCGCGGAAGCGTCTCGTGGATGCGGGCGTCGTCAATTGGTCACTGGCCATTCTGGTGCCGACAAAGAGGATGACTCGCTTAGTATCCGATGCCTTGCGCCAGCCGCCTGCCGGCATGGTCGAGGTGCCCCACTCGGCGGTCATTGAATTGGAGGCCGCCATTCTAGGCGCGGAAATCATTGCTCTTCTCATGCAGCCAGCCGACGACCGCCATTTCGGCCAGTTCATCGAACTGATGTGCAACTACTTTCAGGGGAAAGGCGGCGATGGGCCGACACAGGGTGCGCTTAAGGAAGCCGCGAACATCCGCAAGGCCTATGACGAGTGGCTGGCCTCTCAGGCAGCAGGAAAGGCGATCCGCAAAAACAGCATCCTCGTCAACATGATTGCTGTCTACGAGCAGGCCCGTGCCGTTGTGCTGACGGGTGACCCCGACAAGGATTGGCGCGCTTTGCGGCGGGTTCTGGAGGATGGGGGCTGCGCGCGCCTGAAGGAGATTGGGCAAGAGGTGCGTAATCTCCGTATCCTGGAGCGCGGCACCCTGCTTCGTCAGGAGCTGTCCCAGAATTGGCGCGACAACGGCGGCTATCGCAATGCCTTGGCTATCACGAGGCAGGCTTTCATTCAGGAGCATTTTTCGACGAACGCGAAGCCCGAGTCTGGGGTCATCGTGATGAACATGCACAAGGCGAAGGGAAAGCAGTTCGATGAGGTCGTCATCTTTGAACACTGGCCCATCAAACGAAAGGGGCAGCTGCCCTACAATGGCGACAGGATCGTGCGCTTCAACTCTAGGGAGCAGATTGACGATCAGGCGCGGCAGAATTTCCGTGTCAGCGTGACCAGAGGCAAGCGGCAGACAACCATTTTGACCCCCAAAGGCGATCCCTGCGTTCTCCTCCTGGGGGATGACGCGTAGGTTGAGTTCCCCCACATCCCTTGATCGGCATTTGACGGGAGCACGTCTCAATGCATTCGAATCCGATCCAAGCTGCGGTCGATTCCTACGCAGCTGTTCGGAATAAGGCTGAAAGAAAGTTGCCTCCTTCAGCGGACGCTTCCTCAGTGTCTGGTGCGGCGGCAACAGGCAAATGTCCGCCACTTGGTCGCAAGTAAAGATGGTAGCGCCCTCCCGCAACCAAGGAAAATCGCAGAAAGCCGCCCGCGAAAGCTGGCGGCTTTTGTTGTTTGTGACTATCCAGCAATATCCTTGGTCATTCCCGCGAGGGCGGGAATCCGTCTCAGCGGGCAGCTGTTAAGATATAGATTTTTGAGATGGATCCCCCCGGCCGGGGGATGAGGAGTGGTCCTACCGTGCAACCGGCGTCACAGCATTTCCTTAAGCAGCACGCCCGTATCGGTCAGCCGCTCTGGCGCGATCTGTGCGCGGGCTTCCACCAGCTTCTTGCCCTGGACATAGTCCTTCACCGCGTTGACGCAATCGAGCGCGATGACCTTGCCGTCCTTGAGATAGATCACAGAAAAACTGCGGGCCGCGGGGTCGCCGCGCACGACGGTCTGGTCATAGCCGAGCGACAGGCCGACGGTTTGCAGCTTCAGATCATATTGGTTCGACCAGAACCACGGCGTTGCCGCATAGGGTTCGCCCTTGCCGCAGATCGTCCTGGCGGCGCAGGTGGCCTGGTCGTTCGCGTTCTGCACCGATTCGAGCCGGAGCCGGGCGCCATCGGCGAACCTGTTGGCGTGGAGTGCGCAGTCGCCGATCGCATAGACATGCGGGAGCGAGGTGCGGCAATGATCGTCGACCTCGACGCCGTTGCTGCAGACGGCGCCGGCCGCCTCGAGGACTTCGACTTCCGGGATGATGCCGATGCCGACGACGACCATGCCGGCCGGGATTTCGCTGCCGTCTTCCAGCACCGCGGCGCGGACCTTGCCGTCTTCGCCGGTGAAATGATCGAGCAGCACGCCGGTGCGCAGGTCAACGCCATGGGCGCGATGCTCTGCTTCAAAGAAATCGGACAGCGGCTCTCCGGCGACACGCGAGAGGATGCGGTGGAACGCCTCGAGCAAGGTCACCTTCTTGCCAAGCTTGGCGAAAACGGCTGCCGCTTCGAGCCCGATATAGCCGCCGCCGATGATGACGATATTGTCCACCTTGTCGAGTTCGCCCTGCATCGCGTCGACATCGGCGAGCGTGCGGACGGCGTGGATACCCGCCAGTTCGGCGCCGGGGCATTGCAGACGGCGCGGCAGGCCGCCCGCCGCCCAGACAAGATCACCATAAGCAATCTGCCTGCCGTCCGCGAGCAACACGGTGCGGTTGCCGGCATCAAGGCTCACCACGGCCTGGCCGAGCATCATCTCGATGTTGCGTTCCTGCCAGAATTCGGGCGCGCGGATGAGGAGGCGCTCGCGTTCCTTTTCGCCGGTCAGATATTCCTTGCTGAGCGGGGGGCGTTCATAGGGCATTTCAGGCTCGCGGCCGATGACCAGGATCGATCCTTCAAACCCCTGCTGGCGCAGCGCAATCGCCGCCGAAGCGCCGCCATGACCTGCTCCCACAATCACAACATCACTTGATTGCATCACTCTACCTCATCTTTGGTGCAGCAAGACGCATGCGCGATTGTCTGCGTGAGGGCAATGGCCTTGTCCATGCGTAGTCCATGACAGTTTGATGACAAAAGGCTTGCCGATCCCGGTATAAAGGCGCAGGACCCCATGTCATCCTGAACAGAAGAACAGGGACAGGCGCGGGAGCCTCGCGATTTGAACGAATATCAGAAAATCGATTTGCCGGTGATGCAGCCTGTCGAACGCCTGCAGGGGAATGTGCTGGCGCGCAGCGAGCGGCGCCTGCTCAACTGGCTTTGCGCGCGGCTGCCGGCATTTGCGACCCCCGACCGGATGACCGCGCTCGGTTTCATCGGCGCGGCGCTGATCGCGTTTGGTTATGTCCTCTCCAATTTCGACCGCAACTGGCTGTGGCTTTCGGTCGCGGCTTATTTCATCAACTGGTTCGGGGATTCGCTCGACGGCAGCCTTGCGCGGTTCCGCAAGATCGAGCGGCCCGATTACGGCTATTTTATCGACCATAGCGTTGATGCGCTGGCGATCATCCTGATCGTCGGCGGGCTTGGCCTTACCCCCTATATGCAATCGGAGATCGCATCGGTGCCGCTGCTTGGCTATCTGCTGCTCGCGATCCACACCTTCATTTCGGCCAAGGTGATGGGGGAGTTCCAGCTCGCGCATGCAGGCGCGGGGCCAACCGAACTGCGCATCATGCTGATCGTGCTCACCATCGCGATGTGGGCGCTGGGGCCGGTACAGCTTGGTTATCTCAACTATACGATTTTCGATGCCTTTGCGTTCGGGGTCGGGCTGATCCTCATCGCGCTGTTCATTTCCAGCACCGCACGGGCGGCGGTGCGGCTGCGCGCCAAATATCATTAGCCCCTTTCCGCTAGACAGGGCCTCCTGCACCAGATCTGCACAGGATCCCCACCGCATCCCCATGAAGCAGACCATCGCATCTGCGCGCCCCTGATCTACCGCTTTCTCGCATATATCGGGAAAGAGGGAGACATAGGGACGTGCCGGGAAAAGGATGGCAAATGGGCGCCAAGCTGGGCGCCGCCGCGGCGGTTGTCGCGCTGGCCGACTGGCTGTGGTGGCAGAAGCAGCAATTTGGCAGCAGTTGGGGCGCACTCGCGCTGGCGCTACTGGTGGCGGCGGTCGCGGTCCGGCCGGCGCTGTGGCGCAACCGGACAGCCTGGCTCGCCGCGGCGCTGGCGCTCTTCTATGCTGCGGCCCTGACCGACCGGCCGGGGCCGCTGGCGCTGTTATTGTTTGGCATCGGGCTTGGTGTCACCGTGCTGCTTCCGGGCGTCGCGCGCTTTGGCGATGGCTGGCAATGGTTGCAGCGGCTCGGCTGGCACGGCATCCGGCTGCCGGTCGCCGTGCTGCGCGACCTTGTTCACCTTAACAAGCTACGGCGGCGCGCGAAACGGGGCGGGCGGGTGCAGGCGGCGCAACTGCTTGCCCGGATTGCGGTGCCGGTAACGGGCAGCCTCATTTTCCTCCTGCTGTTCGCTGCCGCAAATCCGGTGCTGGAAGGCTGGCTGGAGCGGCTCCGCCTGCCCGAATTCGATGGCATGATGATCATGCGCTTCTTTTTCTGGGCCGCCATCTTCCAGCTTGTGTGGCTCCATCTGCGCCCGCGTTTGCCGAAGCGGGTGGCGGGGACGTTTGAAGGGCGCGGCGACCTTGCCATTGCGGGCTTTTCGCCGGCTGCCCTCAAGCTCTCGCTGATCGCCTTCAACGCGGTGTTCGCGCTGCAGAACCTGATGGACATTGCCTATCTCGGCGGGCTGGCGCCGCTGCCGCAAGGGATGACGCTGGCCGAATATGCCCATCGCGGCGCCTATCCGCTGATCGCGACCGCCTCGCTCGCCGGACTGTTCACCCTGGTGGCGCTCCGCCCCGGCTCGACCAGCGCGCGCGACCCGCAAACGCGCGGCCTGCTGATGGTGTGGATCGCGCAGAACCTGCTGCTCGTCTTCATGTCGGGCGAGCGCACGATCGACTATATCAAGGTCTATTCGCTGACCGAGTGGCGCATCGCCGCGCTCATGTGGATGGCGCTGGTTGCGTGCGGCCTTGTGCTGATCGCGGTGCGGATGCTCAGGGACAAAAGCGCAAGCTGGCTGATCAACACCAATCTCGTTGCTGCGCTGGCCGTGCTGACACCCTTCACGCTGGTCGATATCAGCGCGCTGGCGGCACAATGGAATGTCCGCCATGCGCGCGAAGCGGGCGGCAAGGGCGCGGCGCTTGATCTTTGCTATCTCAATTCCATGGGTGCGCCGGCCTTGCTGCCGCTGGTGGAACTGGAAAAGCAGCCGGGGTTGGTTCCCGCCTTTCGTGATCGCGTGTCGGTGGTGCGGCGGCAGGTGCAGTCCGGGGTCATCGTCGACCAGCAATATCATTACTGGACCGCGCGCAACGCCCGGCGCCTCGCGGCTGCCGAAAAACAGGCCGGCCGCATCGCCGCAGAAGGCTGGTGGGAAAAGCATGATTGCGACGGATCGCGGCCCGCACCGGCCGGCGCAACGGAACCGCAAGGGGGCCTCCCGCTACAGGCTCCCCCGCCGGTCCCGGCGGCATCGCAGGCACCCGGAGCGGCCGCGACGCCCGATCCCGCCGCGCAGCTGCGCCCGCCTGCACCCGCTGACACCCCACGTTGACTTGGGAGTTAAAACCATGATCATGTGCCCCATGCCGCGCACCATCCTCATCGTCGACGATGATCCCCATATCCGCCAGCTGCTCCAGTTCGCCTTCACCAAGGCCGGGCTCGATACCGCCGAGGCGGGCGATGGCGAGGACGCGCTGGCGCAAGTGAACCGCCACCGGCCCGATCTCGTCATCCTCGACATCAACATGCCGCGTATGGACGGGCTCGAACTGTGCAAGCGGCTGCGCGCCGCGAATGACGATCTTCCGGTCCTGTTCCTCTCATCGCGCGACGACGAGATTGACCGCATCCTCGGGATTGAACTGGGCGGCGATGACTATGTGGTGAAACCCTTTTCGCCGCGTGAGGTGGTCGCCCGCGCGATGGCGATCCTGCGTCGCACGGCCGCAAAGCCCCCAGCGGTCGAAACCAGCGCGACGGTGCGGCAGGGCGCGCTGCTGCTCGACCCGGAAAGCTGGAGCGCGCACTGGCAAGGGCAGGAAGTATCGCTGACCGCGACCGAATTCACCATCCTGCGCACGCTGGCCGCGATGCCCTCCCGGATCTTCAGCCGCGACAATATCATCGACCGGCTGCACGGTCCCGGCTTTGCCATCACCGACCGGACGATCGACAGCCATGTCCGCAACCTGCGCGGCAAATTTGCAGGGGTTGGCTGCCATGACCTGATCGAGACCAAGGCCGGTGTCGGCTATCGGCTCGGGCCCTGCGCCGGCGGCGGATGAAGGCGCCGGGCACGCCGGGCGCGGTCAAGGCGTTCATCATCCGGCACTGGCCGGAACTGCGGCTGCGCACGCTGCTGTTCGGTGCATTGCTGCTCGGCGCGACGCTGCCGATGCTGGGCGCGCTGCTCGTGCTGCGCCCGCCGCCCCGGCTGATCGATGCGCTGTGGGACGAGCGGCACGGGCTCGCCATCGCCGCCATCGTGGTGCTGGCGCTGCTCATGCTGCTGGCGGCAACGCTGGCGCGCACGATTGTCGGTCCCGTCGAGCGGCTGTCGCAGGCCAGCCGCGACCTTGCGGCAGGCAAGGGCGAAGTGCCGGACAACCCTTCGCTCAAGGTAACCGAAATCGAGCAGCTTTATGCCGAATTCCGCAGCATGGAGGCGGCCATTGCGCGCCGTTCGCGCTATCTCAGGGACTTTGCCGCCTCGGTCAGCCATGAATTCAAGACCCCGCTCGCCGGGATCAGCGGTGCAATCGAATTGCTCGAAGATCATGGCGGCAGCATGAGCGATGCCGAACGCCGTACCTTTCTTGGCAATATGCAGGCCGACAGCGAAAGGCTGTCGCGTCTCGTACGGCGGATGATGGAACTCGCCAAGGCCGACATGCAGCCGATCGGCCGCGGCGTGATGACCGATACCGCGCCGGTGCTGCGGCGCCTTGCCGATGCGCTGGCGCGGCCGGGTTTCCTGATAACGCTCGACCTCCCCGCGCCTTGCCTGCTTGCGCTTGGCAGCGATACGCTCACGGCGATCGCGACCACGCTTGCGGAAAATGCAGCGCAGGCGGGCGCACAGGAACTGAACATCCGTACCATAGAGGGCGGCCTGCTGTTCCGCGACGATGGCCCCGGCATCGCGCAAGCGGATCAGGCGCGGATTTTCGAACCCTTTTTTACCAGCAAGCGCAGCACCGGAGGCACCGGTCTGGGCCTCGCCATCGCCCGCTCGCTCGCCGAAGCCCAGGGCGCAAGGCTCGATCTTGCCGGCAGTGGCGCAGACGGCACCAGCTTCCAACTGACGCTGGGGCATTGAAAGCGCCCTGTTTCCCGAGGTCCCGGAGACCCATGTCGAAGGTGAAAACAGGGGAATCCACCGATTATTTTACCTAATGTTACGTTAATTATATAGTAAGTTATTTTTGCTATCGAAACGGCCACAAAGCTTTCTGGACAGCTGATGATGTGGCGTGAATGGCGTAAATACCGGATATTGGCCATCATCATGGTCATCAGCCTGCTCGTCGGACTGTCCGGAGCCGGCCGTCCGATTGACCAGTTGCTCGTCACCGGGCGTTACTGGCTCGACCCGATCAAGGCCTCCGGCGACATAATGGTGGTCGGGATCGACAAGGCTGCGGTTGAAAAGATCGCACCTATGCCGTGGGATCGCCGTCATTATGCGGACATGATTGACCGGCTTTACGCAGCCGGTGCCAGGCGCGTGGTGTTTGATATCGATTTCTACCGGCAGGGAACGCCGGAGGAAGACGCCGCGATGAAGGCGGCGCTTCAGAACAATCCCCGTGAAAGCTGGGCGCTCGTTCTGCCCGGCGACCATACTCGGCGCGAACGGCTGGCCTCGCCCATATTCGAGGATAACGTCCAGTTTGCGAGCAGCCGGATGCGGCGTTTTTTTAACATGGTACGCTATTATGACCGTGAAATCGTCAATGGCCGCGCGCTTCCGCCGCTGCCGGTGGTACTCGCGGGCAAGGAGAACGACACCACGTTGCCTGACCGCGTGCTGATTCCTTATGGGGTTGATGCATCAACTATCCCCTATCTGTCGGCGGGGCGGCTGCTTGCAGGGGAACAGACCACCGGCATTGACGCCCGCCGCATCCATGGAAAAACGGTTGTTGTCGGCCTGAACTATAATGTGCTCGGTGATAATTTCACCATTATTGGGCAAGGCAATTATGGCGCCTGTTTCGCGGCGGTCATGGCGGCGGAGGGCTTGAAGCGCGGTGTGCCGCTATCCTTCGGCTGGCTCGTGCCGCTCCTTCTCGCCGGCCTGATGGCCTTTGGTCTGAGCCGCGTCATGCGGCGGAGGGCGAGGGCCGCCGGCATCGCTGCAGGTATCATGCTTTTGGCCGCCCTTCCCACCCTTGTCACCTATATTCCCGGCACGATCGAAGTTGTGCCGGCTCTCGTCGGCTTCTCTCTGCTGATGACCGCTGACAGTTTCCATCGGCTCAGCAAGAAAGCGCTTGAGGATGAAATTGAAGGACTTGGCAGCATGGTGCTCGCCGAGGAGCGCGATCTTGGCGCTGCTCCTGCCATCATTTGCCTTATCATTGCCAATGATGCGCAGATCCGGGCCGCGCTGTCGCTTGAGGATCAGGAGCTGGTGTGGCGCAACCTGTTCCGCCGTGTGTCGTTTGCGATCGGAGAGGTGCCGATATATCGTCAGGGCAACTGCCTGTTCTGGGCGGAAGAGGATGTGATCTTTTCCGATATCCGCGACCGGTTGAACGGCCTGCATGCCGTGGTGCGGATGCCCACCTGGGTCGGCGGCGACGACGTCATGGTCGAAGGCTATTTCGGCATCGACATGCAGGCGCATCTGCCCCTGCGCGCGCGCGTCGCCGGGGCGGTTGCAGCGGTGGCGAGGGGCGAGGGCGCGCGCGTGGTGCTCAACAGCGCCGTCGACAGGTCCGAAGGGCTGTGGGCGCTCACCGTTGCGAGCGAGATTGCCAAGGGTATCGAACGCGGCGACTTCTGGGTCGCCTACCAGCCGCAGGTGGATTGCCGTTCGGGCGCGCTGGTTGGCGCCGAGGCTCTGATCCGCTGGCAGCACCCGGAAAAGGGGTTCCTCGATCCGGCGATGTTCGTCGCGGCCGCCGAAAAGAGCGGCGAGATCGGCATCATCACCGATTTCGTGCTGCGCGACGTAGCGGTGGCGATGAAGCAGCTCTCCGCGATCAACATGCCGCTCCAGCTCAGCGTCAACATCTCGCCGCGCCAGCTTGACGATGCCTCGATCAGCGAGGCCGTCTCGGGCATCTTCGCGGCAGAGGGCGGGGATTGCGCGCTGCTCACGCTTGAACTCACCGAAACAGCGAGCCTGTCCAAGGTGCATGAAGCGGGCCGCGAACTGTTCCAGTTGCGCTGTCTCGGCGTGTCGCTTTCGGCCGATGATTATGGCAGCGGGGTTTCGACGCTCGAAAATCTCAAGGCCTCGCCGGTACGCGAACTCAAGATCGACAAGCAGTTCGTGCAGGGGATGCACGAAGGCAATGCCGAATATCATATGGTACGCTCGACCGTGATGATGGCCCACGCGCTGGGCTTGCGAGTCGTTGCCGAGGGCGTAGAGGACGAGGCCACCTTCGAGCTGCTGCAACGTCTCAAATGTGACCATGCGCAAGGCTATTATATCGCCAAACCTATGAAGTTGGATGATTTAATTAGCTTCGCGCGCAACAATATCAAAGCGGCCTGACGATTATAGTTAATATATTGCTAACCATCTTCATTAAGACTACCATCAATGCCGCAGCAAGGGGCTGTGGAAAGCATGGAGGGTCTTATGCGGAACATGGAAAACGCGACCGAAATTCAGTGGGACATCTGGGACTGGCTGGCTGGCAGCACCCAAGGCGGCGGAAGCCACGGCTGATCGTCTCACGCTTCAATTTACCCGAACGGGTCCGGCGCAAACCGGGCCCGTTTTTGTTGATCGGGAACGCGTAAGGAGGGCGGACTCGATTGCGCGCCAAATCAGCGCGCCGGTATTTCCTTCACCGTTCCGCCGGGCTTCAAATCCGACTGCGCGATATGCCATTCGAGCTGCGCGGGCGTTGCGCCGGGGACATCATTGACCCGGCGCAGCGTCACCGGACCCACCATGTTGAACGTCCCCCCCGCCTTCAATCTTCCGTAAAGCTGGAGCGGTACGGTGACATAGGAGGAACCGGCCGCCCCCTCCATCTCGGCCGGGCCGCCGACGAGGCTGTGGATCTCGTCATATTTGGCAAAGCTTTCGACGAAGGCCTCGCGGCTCATCCCGCTCGCCTTGCCGCTGTCCGACCACAGATCATAGGCCTCGCCATATTTGCCCTGTTCGAGCAGGGCTGCATAGCGTTCGAGCCGCTGCGCTGCGCCCTGCGCGCTTTTCGGATCGATCTTGCCCTCGGCGACCGGGGTGCGGTCATCAGGCAGCCCGCCAGGTTCGCCCGGCGCGGGCGGGGTGAGCGTGGTGGCAGGCTGCGTGGAGGGAGGCTGCGCGGGGGCGGATGCAGAGGGCGTTGCCGGAGCGGGTGCCGGGGTAACGGCCGTTCCATTATCCGATGTCGCGGGCCGCTCGGGCGAGGTCGCGGCTTGCTGGCATCCTGCCAGCGTCAGCGGTGCCAGGGCCATGAGGCCGAACCAGATACGGGGAGACATGAGGCGGCTCCTTTCGCTAAAATGCGCGCTATGAAAATGCGCGCCTGCAGAAAGCCGGATAACGCGGGAAGGCCGCGGCGGGTTCCTGTCAGCCGTCCTATATCAGGCGCAGGGTGACGGCGATCCGGTCGCCCTCTGTCAGTTTTTCCTTCTTTCGCACGGCTGCCTTGAGCGGGAGCAGGTAGCCGCCATTTTCGCGCGAGGAAAAGAGCGAGGTGGTCCAGCGCGAGCTGCCGCATTCCACCTCGACCTTGACCGACCCCCAGCCACCGGTGCGCCCGGCGCTCGCGGTCCGGATCGCTTCGGCCGGCGCGCCGGTCACGAGCATGAAATACCAGCTCCCCTTGGCCGGTTCGCCCTCGCGTGCACCGGTCCACAGGCCGACGATACCCGGCGCTTCGATTGTGAAGGGCGTGTCCTCGTACCCGCTGCCCAGTTCATCGCGCAGGAACGCGGCAAGATCGGGCGGGAGCGGGGCGGAGGACATGGCGCAGGAATAGGATAGCGCCGGACCTGAGTCGAGCCGGAACGGACAAGGGGGGCGGGTGACAATCGGCCGCTCCAACAAAAAAAGAGCGCCGCTCCCTTTACAGGAAGCGGCGCCAGCGGGAGCGGGGCCGGTAAAGGACTGAAACCGGACCCTTGGGGATCTCGAAATCAGAAGGCGAGGCGTGCCATCACCTGGAACACCGGACCAGCCTTTTCGCTTTCAAGTTCATATTCGTCGAAGTCGCGGGCAAGCTGGTCCTCCAGCGAGGTGAACTTGTTGAAACGTTCCTTCTTGGCGCCATTGAGCAGGTTCTGCCCGACCGCGCGGAGGGTCAGCATCTTGCCGAAACGCTTTTCAACGAAGACCTCAAGGTCGGCGCCATAGGTGGTGACGATTTCCTCGCTGACGACGCGGTCGAACGCCTTGCCCTGCTTGCGGTGGGTCGCACCGAACGCGACGCCGAGGCTCGGAATGTCCTGGATGAAACCGATATTATAGACATAGCTCGACTGTCCGTTGAAGCGGCGCTTGCCCATGAAATCGCTGATCTCGCTGTCGAGCCATGACACGTTGCCGAAGATGCCGGTGTCGGGCAGCCCGATGAAGCCAAGGTCGGTCGAAAGGTCGAACTCTACGCCATAGACTTTGCCATTGCCGGCATTATGCGGCTGGAAAACCCATGATATCGTACCGTTATCGTCGATGCTGCCGTCCGGATTATAGGTGGGCGCTTCATAGGCTTCCCCATGTTCGCCGGTATTGCGGATCTCGTTCAGATTCTTGACGTCGCGGTAGAAGAAATTGATCCCGGCCACCCCGGTACGGCCGAGGCGATGTTCGTAGCCGAAGTCAACGCCCCATGCCGATTCGGGCTTGAGGAACGAATTACCGATCAGGTCGCTATCGCCATATTCCTCGACATACACGGCCGGCGACAGGAACTTGAAATCGGGGCGGCGGTTGGTGCGTGCGACCGATGCGGTGATACGCCCCGCGCCGATATCATATTTGAGCGATGCCGACGGCAGCAGCATGTCATAGTCGTTCTTGTAGACCTGCCCGACTGCCACGGCGGTGCGGTCGGTGATGCGATAGTCGGTGGTCTCGTAGCGCAGCCCCGCTTCCCACGAGAGCCCGCCCGACTTGCCTTCGATCAGGCCGAAAATATCGCGGCGATCCTCGCGCACGGTGTTGAGGCCGCCGTCCGCGAAGGCCGGCCTGTCGAACGGCCGGGCAAATTCGTTCGGGTTGTTGGTGAACTGGTTCCAGCTGCGCGGCGCGGCGACATTGCGGCGGTCGCGCTGTTCGAGCATCCGCATGTCGCGGTCCTTGGCCTGCATGAAACCGCCGATGACGAGGTCCATCTCCTCGCCGAGCCTGAATTCATGTTCCAGCTTGGCGGACAGTTCATTGTCCTTGATCCGGTCGTTGATGAGATCGCCGGTGAAGCGCGGCGTCGCCCGGTCAAAGTCGATTTCATATTCGGTTTCGTAGCGCTTTTCATCGAAGCTTGCATAGCCGAGCTTGAACGAGGTCTTGCCGACGCCCCACTCATGCGCCACCTTGAAGCCAAGGCTGTAGTTGAGCTGGTCGATTTCGGCGACGTTGGAATTGTCGCTGAGAAGATGGCCGCCGGGCGCACGCACCGGGCCGGTGGTCGCGGCAGGATCGTCATATTCGTGGGAGCGTTCGTCCTCGGTGCGGTCGGTGCGCACGATGAACGCGCTCAGCGATGCCTTGGTATTGTCCCACTCGAGGTCATAGGTCGCATTGGCCGAATAATCGGTGCCGTTGCGGGTATCGCGCTGGTCCTCGCGATTGTCGAAATCCTCGGTCGCGAAATCGGGGTTGTTTTCGGGCGAGTCGCCATAGCGCAGGCTCTTTTTCTGCTTGGGGTTGTAGCGCCCCTGCAGGTTCGCGCCGAGGAGGAGGCGGCCAGGACCGACTTCGCCGCCCCAGACAAGCCCGGCGCTCGGTTTCCACTTGCCGTCATCAAAGTGGAGCGCGCCCGCGCGGATATAGCCGCCATCGAGCTGGAAGCCATCGCGCAGCACGATGTTGAGCGTGCCCGCCATCGCGTCGCCCGACCGGCGCGCCGAGGAGGAGCGCACGATCTCGACCCGGCTGATCAGTTCGGCCGGGATACGGTCCATGAAGAAGCTGCGGTCGGCGTTGGAGCCCGGCACCTTCTCGCCGTTGATGAGGATCTGGGTATAGCCGGGCGCAAGGCCGCGCAGCCGCGCGCCGTCGCTTTCGATCACGTCCGAAAGGAACGTGACCGAAGGCACCCGCTTCAGTGCATCGCCCGCGGTGAGCGGTTCGAAGCGCTGGAAATATTCCTGGTCGTAAACCAGCGTCGGCTCGGTCGCCTCGGTGCGGTTGCGCATGTTGATCTTGCCGAGCACGACGATGTCGGACGCGGAGATGCGCTCCTCTTCGGCACCGGTGATGCTGTCGCTGGTGCTGCTCGCCTGCGGCGCTTCATTATTTTCGGCCAGGGCCGGGCTTGCGGCCAGCAGGGCGAAGCTGAGTGCGCCGATGGCGCTGTGGATCTTGTTCATGTCGACGGTTCCCCCGAATGATTGTTTGTTGATCTGGGGCGCCGCCTAGCAGCGGCATTTGACAGAACCGCGTCGGTTTGGTTGCAGTTTGGTGACAGAGAGAAAACCGTCCCGGCTTTGCCATGCTGGTGTCATCATCCTGTCATTTTAGACCCCCAATCCGCGCCGGACTATGTGAATTCGCCAAGGGTGCGAGTAGCGGTAAAAGGGGACGACGATGAAGATGACGGGTTTCATGCGCGGCGGGATGATGGCGGCGGGACTGGCATTGCTGGCGGGTTGCGCCACGACCGGGGTGCCGATTCGCGGCCTCTCCCCGGTTGCCGTTGCGGCAAGCGGCGAAACCGAACCGGTCGGCACCTCGAATGACGATGCCGCCGATGATCCGGCAATCTGGCGCAATGCCGCCGACCCTTCCGCCAGCCTCATCGTCGCGACAGACAAGAAGGCGGGGCTGTATGTCTATGGCCTCGATGGACGCATAAAGAGCTTTTACGATGCGGGCCGGGTTAATAATGTCGACCTCATCGAACAGGGCGGCGTGATCCATGTCGTCGCGAGCGACCGCAACGATCCTGCCAATGCGAAGCTTGCGCTGTTCCGGCTGGATGGCGCGAGCGGCAAGCTGATCCCGCTGGGCAGCGTCCCCGGTGGCGCGGGCGAAGGCTATGGGGTGTGCGTGATGGCAGGCGCGGGCGGCACCATCACCGCCTTTTCGGTGCTGAAAGAGGGCACCATCGCCGAAGTGGCGATCACGCCGGGTGCGCAGCCGGAAGGCCGTATCGTGCGGACGCTCAAGCTCGCCACCCAGACCGAAGGCTGCGCGGTCGATGCGGCCACCAACAGCCTTTATGTCGGCGAGGAGGATGTGGGCATCTGGCGCTTCGACGCGACGGGCAGCAGCACTGCGCCGGTCAAGGTCGCGGCGGTCGACAACCAGCAGCTCGTCGCCGATGTCGAGGGCCTCGCGGTGGCAAAACGGGCCGATGGCAGCCGCATCCTCGTCGCCTCGAGCCAGGGTGATAATACATATGCCGTCTATCGCATCGGTGAAGGCGGCGCGCTCGCCTATGCCGGGCGCTTCGAGGTGCAGGGCGGGCCGCTCGGCGGGGCGGAGGAAACCGACGGGATCGAACTTGTCATCGGCGACTTCGGCCCGGCCTTTCCCGGCGGGCTGTTCGTCGCGCAGGATGGCCATAACGGCACCCGCGCGCAGAATTTCAAGCTGGTCAGCTGGGACGCGATCCGGGCCGCGCTGGGGTTGTAAGCTGGCGGTAGAGGGAGCGACTGTTTCGTCACCGGGAGGTCGACCCACCCCGAAATTGCCTGCCGTCAATTTCGACCCTCCCTCGCAAGGGAGGGTGGATCAAAGTTGGCGCAACGCTCCACCCTCCCTTGCGAGGGAGGGTCGAAAAATTGGGACAATTTTTCGGGGTGGGTAAAGCGCTTCTTGGGTAAACCTAGCATACCCACCCCAAAAGGCGTGCCGCCTTTTGACCCTCCCTAAAAGGGAGGTTGGGAGGCGCGTTTTCCGCTTAACCCTTGATCCGCACCAGCTTGTCCCGTGCCGTCTCGCCGCGCACGATTTCGAGCGACGACTTGCTCACGCCCAGCGCCTTCGCCAGCAACGCGATCACCGCCTTGTTGGCCTTGCCGTCCTCCGGCACCACGGTCACGCGGACGCGCAGCTGGCCGTCCTCGATCGCGAGGCTTTCCGCCTTCGCGTTGGGCGTGACGCGCAGCGCGAGGCGGCCTTCGGCATCGGCCAGCGCGCGGATGGCGGCGGGGTCTGGAAAGCTCGGGCGGGCCATGGTCTTTCCCCATCTTGCAAAATCGCGGCAGCTGCGCAATCATCGCCGCCGATGAGGAGCACCAGCCGCTATCTCTGGCTCGGCCAGATGGGCTCGCCCGACTGCCCGCCCGCGGGGGTGCAGCCGCGCGCCTGACATATTGCCCGCAAGCCCGCCGCGCCGATGCTGCGCGATGCGGCTTTTCCCGCTCAATATGTCAGAAGGAATATGTTTCCATGCCGCTCAACCGTGAAGAGGTGCATGCCGCCCTCGAAAACCCGAAGATGCTCGACTATGGCATCTATCTGAACGTCGACCGCCTGCTCCTGTGCCAGAAGCGCACGCATGAGCTGTGCAATGGCGACGAATTGCTGTTCCAGATCGTCCATCAGGTCGAGGAATTGTGGATGAAGCTGATGGCCTACACGCTCGTTGACATCGACGGCGCGATGCAGGCGCGCGAGGACATGAAGGTGCTGACGCTGTTCGACCGCGTTCACAAGATCCAGCGGCTGATGATCACGCAGATGGACCTGCTCGAAACGATGAGCCCGCGCGACTATCAGGAAATCCGTCTCCAGCTCGGCAACGGGTCGGGGCAGGAAAGCCCCGGCTTCCAGCTGCTCCTCACGCTGCCGCACGAACTGTGGAAAAGCTATGAGGCGCATTATCTCGAAGGACGCAGCGTGCGCGAGGTCTATGACACCGGCTTTGCCCATGACGCCGCCTACAAGGTGGCCGAGGCGCTGATCGAATATGACGAACTGTTCCAGAAATTCCGCGCGATGCACATCTATCTCATCCACCGCACCATCGGCATGGGCGCCGCCTCGCTGAAGGGCCGCCCCGTCGAGCTGCTCAATGCGGGCACCCGCCATCGCTTCTTCCCCGAACTGTGGGACGTGCGCTGGCAGATGACCGATGCATGGGGCGGCACCTACGGCAAGTTCCGCCCGAGCATCTCCGAAGACGGCACGGACGGCGCATCGGGCGAGCATTCCGGACATGGCAGTCCGACCGGCGAGAGCCTGCGTCCGGCGCAGGAGCCCGCCTGATGCACGCCGGCCCCGGCACACGGCTGCTGACGCCCGAAACCGGCGCACTGTTCCACGTCCCGGGGCCGGGGCCTTATTTCATGGCGCATTCGGCGGGCGCGCAGCCGGTCGCCGCCGCGACCGCGATGGAAGCGCATTATCTCAGGCCCTGGCGCGAACAGGGGAGCGGCGCGTGGGACGCCTGGCTCGCCGCGATCGAGGGGTTCCGCGCCAGCCTCACCCACGTGATCGGCGGTACGGCGGCCGAAATCTGTCCGCAGGCCAATGTCTCGGCGGCGTTCGGCCATTATCTCGGCAGCATCCCGCGCGAGCGCGGGCGCGACGTCATCCTGATGTCGGAGCAGAGCTTTCCCTCGCTCGGCTATGTCGCGCAACGAGCCGAAGCAATGGGCTTTGCGTTGCAACTGCTTCCGGCCGGGTCCGATCCGGGCGATGCGCAGGTCTGGGTCGGCGCGATCGATGCGCGCACCGCGGCGGTGCTCGTCATGCACGTCCATTCCAACAGCGGGCGCATTGCGCCAGTGGCGGAGATCGTGCAGGCCGCGCACAGGGCCGGCGCGCGCGTGGTGGTCGATGCCGCCCAGTCGGCGGGCATCGTCCCGGTGACGCTGGCGGAGTGGGGCGCCGATGCCGGGATCGGCAGCTGCCTCAAATGGCTGAGCGGCGGTCCGGGCGCGGGCTGGCTGTGGGTGCCGGAGCGCGACTTCGCGGTGCTCGAGCCCGGCGCGGTGGGCTGGTTCAGCCACGCCGATCCGTGGGAAATGAACATCCGCGATTTCCGCTATGCCGATGATGCGCTGCGCTTCTGGGGCGGGACGCCCGACATCGCGCCCTTCGTTGCCGCGCGGGCCGGGGTGGATACCATCCTCGGCATCGGCATCGACGCGATCCGTAGCCATAACGCAGCGCTGCAGGCGGCCTTCCGCGCCGCGCTGGAACCCCAGCGGCCGCAATGGAAATGGCCGCAGGGCGAGGTTGGCGGGACGCTCTGCATCGGCCTTGGTGATGAATGCGCGGCGATTGCGGACAGTCTTGCCGGGCATGGTGCGCGGGTCGATTTTCGCGGGGCCATCATGCGAGTTTCATTCGCAAGCTGGAACAGCTTGAGCGAGGTTAACGCGCTCGCCGCGCTGCTGTCGGCTTAACGCTTGCGGAATCTCGGTTCGTCGCAAAACCCGTCCGGCGCGGGACCTTTTTGCTGCGCCGGTTCGTAGCTTTGGGTGACATCCAGTCGATAATCACAATGAGAGGAGAAACGAAATGGGTGAACTCAAGGACAAGGCCAAGGGCCTTACCAACGAAGCGATCGGCAACACGAAACAGGCGATCGGCAAGGCCACCGGCAATGAACGCCTCCACGGCGAAGGCATTGCGCAGGAGCGCAAGGGCGAGGCCCAGCGCGCCAAGGGTGAAGTGAAGGGCGCGCTCGGCGACAAGGTCTGACGGCCGCCCAACCAGCTTGACGCCACCAGTTTGAGGAAGGGTCATCGATTGACCCCATTCGGTGCGGATTGCTGGACAGCGCGGTAATCTCCCCCTTTAAGATCGCGCTGAATCTGCCCCGAATCTCGTCCGCCCGGTGCGCCTCCCTGCGCCGGGCGGATTTTTTATGTGATGCTAGTGCGGGCTGTGGGGCTTGGTCTCCCCGAAAAGCTTTACCCACCCCGAAAAATTGTGCCAATTTTTCGACCCTCCCTGGCGAGGGAGGGTGGGACGGCGGGAAATCCCATCCTTCCTCCCCGGCTAGGGAGAATAGGGTATCGCGCAATTCCCTCCACCCTCCCTTCCAGGGAGGGTCAAAAGGCGGCACGCCTTTTGGGGTGGGTAAAACCCGGCTGCGCGCCCCGCGCAAATACCATGCGGAAAGTAAGAGCCCTACTTCCCCCGCGCCCGCATCGCGCTGATCGTCGTGCCGTTGGTGATCTCCTCCATATCCGTCCGGATATGCAGCAGCTTCACCCCCGGCTGCGCCAGCGCGCGGTCGAGCGCGGGCGCAAACTCTTCCGTCGTCTCCACCGTCTCGCCCCACGCCCCGAAGGCGCGCGCATAGGCGGCGAAGTCCGGGTTGGTGAGTGCGGTCGCAGGCGTCACGCGTGCGGGATATTCGCGCTCCTGGTGCATCCGGATGGTGCCATAGCCGCCATTGTCGATCACCAGCACCAGCATGTCGCAGCCATAGCGCACCGCGGTGGAAAGCTCCTGCCCGTTCATCAGGAAACAGCCGTCGCCCGCGAGCGCGACGACCTTTCTATCCTTGTGACGGATCGCCGCGGCCACCGCCGCCGGGAGGCCATAGCCCATGCTGCCGTTGGTCGGCGCGAGCTGCGTGCCCGGCGCATAGCGCCAGTAGCGGTGCCACCAGCCCGAATAATTGCCCGCGCCGTTGCAGATGATGGTGTCGGCCGGGAGCCGCTCGCGCATTGCGGCAACGCAGGGCCCGAGGTCCATCTTCACCCCCTCGCGTGGCGTCGGCGTCGACCAGGCGAGCCATTCTTCGTGCGCCTTTTTGCCGCAATCAAAGTCGATCAGGTCGTCGGGCCAGAAGGCGCAGCTTTCCGCAAATTCATGCATGTCGGCGCAGATGCCGAGGTCGGTGCGATAGACGCGGCCGATCTCATTGGGATCGGGGTGGACATGGATCATCGTCTGCCCCGGATGGTCGGGCGTGACGAGGCTATAGCCATCGGTGGTTGCCTCGCCGAGCCGCGCACCAACGACGAGCAACAGGTCCGCCGCCTTGATCCGCTCGACCAGCCTGGGGTTTGGCCCGTAGCCGAGATTGCCTGCCCAGACGGGCGAGGCATTGCCGATCGCGTCCTGCCGCCGGAAGCCACACGCGACGGGGATGCCGCTGCGTTCGGCGAACAGGCGGAAATAATGCGCGGCGCCCGCCGTCCAGCCCGCGCCGCCGATGATCGCCACCGGGTCGGTCGCATCCTCGAGCAGCGCCATCATCGCCTGCATCGCTTGCGGGTCGGCGGCCTGCACCACCGGTTCGACGCGCGGGCGGTCAAGCGCCTCGACCTCGTCGAGCAGCATGTCCTCGGGGAGTGCGAGCACCACCGGACCGGGCCGCCCCGACATGGCGACGGAATAAGCCCGCGCGACATATTCGGGGATGCGCCGCGCATCGTCGATCCGCGCCGCCCATTTGGCGAGTGGGGCGAAAAAGGCGGGGAAATCGACCTCCTGAAACCCCTCGCGGTCCTTCATCGAACGGTCGACGTCGCCGATGAACAGGATCATCGGGATCGAGTCCTGAAACGCGACATGCACCCCGATGCTGGCATTGGTCGCGCCGGGTCCGCGCGTCACGAAGGCGACGCCCGGCCGCCCCGTCATGTCGCCTTCGGCGCAGGCCATGTAGCTGACCCCGCCTTCCTGCCGGCAGACGATTTGCTCGATCTGCGGCACATCATGGAGCGCATCGAGCACTGCGAGGAAGCTTTCGCCGGGGACGGTGAAAATACGCTCGCAGCCCTGGATCAGGAGCTGGTCGACAAGGATGCGGCCGCCGGTTCTGGTGCCGGTGTGTGCAGGGATGGGCGAGGCCGCGGGGGTAGTGGATGTGGTCATCATGCGCCCTTCCTTAACGGTTCGTGCCGAGCTTGTCGAAGCACTGTTTTGCGCCCGGCTGTCGTCGGAGAACAGCCCTTCGACAAGCTCAGGGCGAACGGGAGGTGGAGAGGTGGCTTTTCACGAAAGGCGAACGAAAGTTAAAATCAATCCGCAGCCCTGAGCCTGTCGAAGGGCGCCTATCCGTATCATCCGTGCTTCGACCAGCTCAGCATCACGGTTTTGTTTCCATCCGTGTCCCTGCACGGCTTCCGTTTCCGTCCGTGCCCCTGCGCAGGCAGGGGCCCAGGGTTATGGTGCGCTGTGCTGCCCTAGGCTCCTGCCTGCGCAGGAGCACACCCAATTTATCCTCGTCTCACTGAAAGTGCGTCGTCTTGCTGACCATGAAAGCCTTCAGCCCTTCCGGCCCGTCCTCCAGCCCGTGGCCCGATTCCTTGACGCCGCCGAAGGGTGCGTCGCCCGTCGACATGGCGACCGCATTGACCCCCACCATGCCGCTTTCGATCAGCTGCGAGGCGGTCATCGCGGTGTGGAGATTTTCGGTGAACATATAGGCCGCAAGGCCATAGGGCAGGCGGTTGGCCTGCTCGATCGCTTCTTCGAGCGTCTTGAACGGGCGCATCATCGCGACCGGGCCGAACGGCTCCTCGTTCATGATCCGCGCGCTGTCGGGAACGTCAGCAAGCACCGTGGGCTTGTAGAAATAACCATCGCCCTCGATTCGTTCCGCGCCGGTCATTGCGCGCGCGCCCGCCTGAATCGCATCCTCGATCAGGCTGCCGACCGCGGGCAGGCGGCGGTCATTGGCGAGCGGCCCCATCTTGACCGTCGGATCGACCGCGTTGCCGACCTTGATATTCTTGTCGGTAAACTCGGTGAACGCCTTGACGAAGCGGTCGTAAATCCCCTCCTGCACATAGAAGCGCGTCGGCGAAACGCAGACCTGGCCCGAATTGCGGAACTTGGCCGGAACCACGAGGTTCAGCGTCTTTTCCATGTCGCAATCGTCGAACACCAGCACCGGCGCGTGGCCGCCCAGTTCCATCGTGGTGCGCTTCATGCCGTCGGCGGCGAGCTTCATCAGATGCTTGCCCACCGCGGTCGATCCGGTGAAGCTGATCTTGCGGATGACGGGCGAGGCGATGCAGTGGCGCGAGACGAGGTCGGGATCGCCGAACACCATCTGCGAAACATTGGCCGGAACGCCCGCTTCCATCAACGCCTGTTGCAGGAGGATCGCCGCGCCGGGGGTTTCCTCGGCGGGCTTGGAGATGATCGAGCAGCCCGCCGAAAGCGCGGGCGCGATCTTGCGAGCGACATTGTAGAAGGGAAAGTTCCACGGCGCGAGGCCGAGGCACGGGCCGACGGGCTCATAGGTCACGGTGGTCATCTGCCCGGTGGGGCGCACCAGCGTGCGGCCATAGGCGCGCTTCGCCTCTTCGGGGAGGATGTCGAAAAAGCGGATGCCCGCATTCACTTCGCCCTTCGCCTGCTCGATCGGCTTGCCTTGCTCCATCGCGAGCACGGTGGCGATCTCCTCGACGCGCCCGCGCAGGATGTCGGCGACCTTCTTGAGGATTGCGGTGCGCTGGTCGATCGGCGTCGCGCGCCATTCGCGATAGCCCCGGTCCGCCGCTTCCAGCGCGCGGTCGAGATCGCCGGTGTTGACCTCCACCACCTCGCCCAGCACCTTGCCGGTATTGGGATTGAGCACTTCACGCGCATTGCGATGCCCCCGCGCGATCCATTCACCGTCAATGTGGGAGGTCAAAATCTGGGGATAGCTATTGCTCATTGGACACCGTTTGTCTTTATTGGAGTAGGAATGCGCCGAATCCTTAGACGACGCGGCGAAGGGGAGCAACCGGACGGCATCGGCCCGGCGTGGATGGAGGACAAAGATGAGAATGATGATCAACCGCGCCGCAGCGCTTGGCCTGCTCGCGCTCCCGCTGGGCGCGCTGGCGCTGGCGGGGGCCGCCGAGAGCAAGCGTGCGCCAGCCAAGCGCACAGCCGCGACCGCGCTCACCGCCTATGTCGGCAAATATCCCTTCGACAAGATCGGCGGCCGGACCATCCTCGAACAGCCCGCGGTGCGCGCGGCGATCACCCGGCTGGTCAAGGCGGAGGCCGACCGCGATTTCATTTATACCAGCAACGGGGTCAGCCACCTGATTTTCCGCAAGAATGACCGCATCGTGTTCGCCGGTTGCGCGCACCGGGCGTGCGACACCGACAACTGGACCGTGGCGATCTCGCCGAACGGAAAGCAGGCGGAAATCTGCGTCCATAACAGCGCCAGCGACACCGGCGAATTTGTCTCGACCGAATGGTTCGAGGATAGCGGCAATGTCTTCCGCATCGGCACTTGCCCGGCGATGCCGGAGGATTATCCGGTCCAGCCGGTCGCGGCCGGGTGAGCCGTTTTTCGACCGTCATTTTCGACTTCGGCGGGGTGATCACCTCCTCGCCGTTCGAAGCATTCAACCGGCTCGAGGCGGAGCGCGGGCTGCCGCGCGATACGGTGCGGCGGATCAACCGCGAGAACCCCGACAGCAATGCCTGGGCGCAGTTCGAGCGCGCCGAGATCGACGCCGCCGCGTTCGACCGCCTGTTTGCGGAGGAAGCCGCGGCGCTCGGCTTCGCGCTTGAAGGGAGCGCGGTGCTGGAACGGCTCGCGGGCGATGTGCGCCCGGCGATGCTTGCCGCGCTCGACCGGCTCAAGGCCGATGGCTACCGGCTCGGCTGCATCACCAACAATGTGCCCGCGGGCGAAGGGCCGGGGATGGCGATGAACTCCGCCAAGGCCGCAGCGATCGCCGATGCGATGACGCGCTTCGACCATATCATCGAAAGCTCGAAGGCAGGGGTGCGGAAACCCGATCCCGCCATCTACCGCATGATGTGCGACGCGCTGGGGGTGGCGCCGGAGCATTGCGTCTATCTCGACGACCTCGGCATCAACTGCAAACCGGCGGCGCAGATGGGGATGCACGCGATCAAGGTGACGAGCGGCGAACAGGCGCTGGCTGATCTGGGGGCGGCACTGGACCTGCAATTCTAACCTGAGCCCCCACCCTCCCTTGCGAGGGAGGGTCGAAAAATCATGGATTTTTCGGGGTGGGTAAAGCCTATCCGCAGCGCGCTCCGCTACCCACCCCAAAAGGCGTGCCGCCTTTTGACCCTCCCTAAAAAAGGGAGGGTGGAACCGCGCGCTATCTGCACGCCCGCTTCCCTCCCCACCCTCGTCATCCCCCGGCTTGACCGGGGGATCCATCTCCAGCCCGCAAGTTTTGCTGGGCCGTCCGGAGAGGGATCCCCGCCTGCGCGGGGATGACGATGGATGATGATCCCTCCGCTCCGTTAATTCGCCGTGCCGCGCTGAAGTGGCGCCCTGTCCGCGGTCGCGCCATCCGGCCTCCACCCACTTTTTGATGACGCCCCGCCTCGCGCCCGCTACACCCCTTCCATGACCATCCTCACCGGCCTTCTCGGCGGCAGTTTCAATCCCGCGCATGGCGGGCACCGGGCGATAAGCCTGTTTGCGATGGAGGCGCTGGAGCTCGATGCGTTGTGGTGGCTGGTCTCGCCCGGCAATCCGCTGAAACCCAAAGCGGGGATGGCGCCGCTTGCCGCGCGGCTTGCCTCGGCGCGGGTGCAGGCGCGGCGCAGCCGCATCAGGCCGACCGCGATCGAGGCCGAACTGGGCACGCGCTACACCATCGACACGCTGCGGAAACTGGTCGCGCGTTACCCCAACCGGCGCTTCATCTGGCTGATGGGGGCGGACAATCTCGCCCAGTTCCACCAGTGGAAGCATTGGCGCGATATAGCGCGGCTAATGCCGATTGCAGTCATCGCGCGTCCGGGTTATGATGACCATGCTCGCGCGGCTGTCGCGATGAGCTGGTTCGGGCGGTATGTCCGGCCCCCCGGCCAAAGGAAACAGTGGACCCACTGGAGACCCCCGGCGCTTGTGTTCCTGCGCTTTCTACCTGATCCGCGCTCCGCAACGCAGCTCCGGCTGTCCAATCCCGACTGGTATCGCGCCCATGAAGGCAAGTCCGTCCGTGACCCGGTCACGCGGCGGCTGGTTTCCGGCTGATGCTTGCGCGCGGGTGGACGGGTTCCCATATCCTCGACCAGACCGTGCGGGGACGCCTGCCCCCGCGCCGCACAACAAGGAGTGAATTTGATAGCTGGTAACCCCCAAGCCGCGACCAAGGCTGCCGCCCCCGCCATTCCCGGCGTGTCCGTAGATGCCGATGTCGTTGCCCTTCACCGCCTGATCCTCGCATCGCTCGAGGACGACCAGGCCATCGAAACCATCTCCATCCCGCTGGCTGGCAAGAGCAGCATCGCCGATTATATGGTGATCGCGAGCGGCCGTTCGACGCGCCATGTCGCGGCGATCGCCAACAAGCTCGCCGAGCGGCTCAAGAAGGAGGCGGGCGTACTCGCCAAGGTCGAGGGCCTGCCCGCGGCCGACTGGGTGCTGATCGATGCCGGCGACGTCATCATCCACCTGTTCCGTCCCGAAGTGCGCAGCTTCTACAATCTGGAACGGATGTGGGGCTTCGAGGACGCGCCCGAAGCGCCGACCGAATATAAAGGTCCGGAGCTGAACTGAGCGCAGCCGCGCGGCGCGCCATGCGAGAAAAAGACGGGCGGCAGCTTGCCGTCAAAGCCCCTTGCGCCCTGTGGCACAGGGGCTTTTTTGCGGGCTGGCTGGTTGCCTGAAGGCGGCGAGGCCCGGTTGGGAAAACCGGCGGCGCATCCTATATTGCAAACAAGATGTTCAAGGAGCTCCAAAAGATGACGCCGAAACTGGTCTATGTCGCCGATCCCTATTGTTCCTGGTGCTATGCGATGAAGCCGGTGGTGGCGCGCCTCGCGGCCGGGGAGGGGACGGGTATCCCGCTCGCGGTGCAGAGCATCTCCGGGGGCATGGTGCCGGAGGACAAGCGCTTTGCCAGCGTGCTCCAGCGCCTCGGTGATGCGGTTGCCTTGCATGAGCGGGTGAGCGCGGCGAGCGGGGTGCAGTTCGGCGCCCCCTATATTGCCAAGCTGCGCGATCCCGATGCGCCCGACATGATGAACTCGCTTCAGCCGGCACGCGCGGAAAAGGCGCTGCTGATGCTCGGCGCAGGCGATCCGCTTGAGGTCGCAGGTGCGGTCCAGGACCTGTGGTTCGAACAGGGGCGCGACCTTACCGATCCCGCCAGCTACCGGCCGCTGTGCGAACGCTATGGCATCGACTTTCAAGCCTTTGCCGAAAAATTTGCCAGCGACGAGGTGAGTTATGCGGTGCGTGGTGATCTCGACTGGGTACGCGCAGCGGGCATCCAGGGTTTCCCCGCGCTGCTGCTGCAGGATGGCGAGCGCCATTACCAGCTGCTCGCCCGCGGCTTTACCCCTTATGAAGACGCCGCGCCCCGCCTCGCCGCCGCCCTGCGCGACATCGCCGCGGCAGGCGATGGTGCCGGTGAGGGCGAAACCTGTGCGGCAGACGGCTCCGGCTGCTGACACGGGACTGGGCAGCGGACACGGGTGGCACCGGACACGGGGGCAGGGGGCAAGCGTGGCAGGCGGGGTGCGCTGCGGCCATACCTTGCGGAACCCGGCACTGCCCTGCGCGTTTCCTGCTCTGGTCCGGGGGGAGGAAACCATGCCTTCCCCTCGCCATGAAGCCGCCACCGGAGGGAAAGCCCATGTCCAGACTCGAAGAACTCAAAACCGATATCGCCCGCCTGCGCGACGAGGCGCAGCTGAAACTCCACCTCGCCAAGGCCGACGCCCGGCAGGAATGGGAAGAACTCGAAACCAAGTGGCACCGCTTTGAAAGCGACGCCAAAATGCACCACACCGGCGAACGCATCGAGGATGCGTTTCAGGCACTCGGCGACGAACTGAAGGCAGGCTATCACCGCCTGGTCGCCGCGTTCCGGGATTGAGAGATACGCCGCGCGCAGGACAGGATGGATGCCATCCTGCGCAGGCTTGAGCCGATGGGGGCAACTGCGTTAAGCCCGTCCCCATGCAACTACACATCATCGCGCGCGGAAAGATCGGCCGGTCGCCCGAAGGGGAGCTGGTTGCACGTTACCTGAAGCGGATTGCCTGGCCGGTGAAGCTTACCGAATTGCCCGAAAGCGGCGGCGCGAAGGGGAGCCATGCGCTCCCGCCGGCCAGTCCCGGCAGCGTCACCGTGATGCTCGATGAAAAGGGCCGGGAGCTTTCCAGCCTGGAATTTGCGCGGCGGCTCGAACGCTGGCGCGACGACGGGGTGCGCGAATGCCGTTTCCTTATCGGCGGCGCAGATGGCTTCGACGATGCGCAGCGCCGCGAGGCGGACCTGCTGATCGCGTTCGGCAAGGCGACCTGGCCGCACTTGCTGGCGCGCGCGATGCTCGCCGAGCAGCTGTTCCGCGCAACCAGCATTATCGCGGGGCATCCCTATCACCGCGAGGGGTGAGGGCCGTGTAGGGGACGCGGGAACGCCAGACCCTCACCCTCCCTTTCAGGGAGGGTCAAAAAAGCGCCCGCTTTTTTGGGGTGGGTCGCGTCGGGTCGAGAGGTTTTACCCACCCCGAAATTTGCGCTGCAAATTTCGACCCTCCCTGGCGAGGGAGGGTGGGATGGTGTTTATTGAAGCTAAATATTTTCGCGGCTTCGCGTGAACCAATTTATGCTCCTCCCCAAGACGTGCCTGCGGAGGAGCTTGTGCGGCATCAATTCCGGATCAGGTAATCGAATGCCGACAGCGCGGCTTTCGAGCCTTCGCCCATGGCGATGACGATCTGCTTGTATGGTGTGGTCGTCACATCGCCGGCGGCGAAGATGCCGGGGACGGCGGTGCGGCAGCCGGCGTCGATCTCGATCTCGCCGCGCGGGCTGAGCGGCACCGCGCTGGTGCCGTCCGCGCCCTTCAGCCACTCGCTGTTGGGTAAGAGGCCGATCTGGACGAAGATGCCGGCAAGGTCGAGCTGGTGCGCCTCGCCCGACTTGCGGTCCTTGTAGACGAGCTGCGTCACCTTGTCGCCGTCACCCAGCACCTCGGTCGTTTCCGCGCCCTTGATGATGGTGACGTTGGGCAGGCTCGCCAGCTTGTCCTGCAGCACCTGGTCGGCGCGCAGTTCGTCCATGAACTCGATCAGCGTCACATGGCTGGTGATGCCGGCGAGGTCGACCGCGGCCTCCGCGCCCGAATTGCCGCCGCCGATCACCGCGGTCGGCTTGCCCTTGAACAGCGGGCCGTCACAGTGCGGGCAATAGGCAACGCCGCGGGTGCGGTAATCATCCTCGCCCGGCACGTTCATCTGGCGCCAGCGCGCGCCGGTGGTGAGGATCACGGTCTTCGCCTTGAGGCTTGCGCCGTTGGCCAGTTCGACGCTGTGATAGCCGCCCTTTTCCGCTGCCGGGGTGAGGCCGGTCACGGTCTGCACGTTCATGATGTCGACATCATAGTCGCGCACATGATTTTCCAGCGCTGCGGCGAGTTTCGGGCCTTCGGTGCGGTTGACCGAGATGAAATTCTCGATCGCCAGCGTATCGAGCACCTGCCCGCCGAACCGTTCGGTGACGATGCCGGTGCGGATGCCCTTGCGCGCCGCATAGATGGCCGCCGCCGCACCTGCCGGGCCTCCGCCGACGATGAGCACGTCGAACGGGTCCTTGGCGGCGATCTTCGCGGCTGCCTTGCTGTCGGCCTCGCTGTCGAGCTTGCTGACGATCTGCGCGAGATCCATCCGGCCCTGGCCGAAGGGTTCGCCGTTGAGGAACACCGTCGGGACGGCCATGACCTTGCGGGTTTCGACCTCGTCCTGGAACAGCGCACCGTCGATCGCGTCGTGACGCACATTGGGATTGAGCGCCGCCATCATGTTGAGCGCCTGCACCACGTCGGGGCAGTTCTGGCAGGTGAGCGAATAGAAGGTCTCGAAATGAAGCGGGCCGGAAAGGCTCTTCGCCTGTTCGAGCAAGTCCGCATCCTCCTTGGGCGGATGGCCGCCGACATGGAGCAGAGCCAGCACCAGCGAGGTGAATTCATGGCCGAGCGGAATCCCGGCGAAGCTCACGCCGACATCCTCGCCGGCGCGGGTAATCTGGAAGCTGGGCTTGCGCGCGGCGGTGCCGTCCTCGCGCACGCTCACCTGGTCGGAAAGCGCGGCGATTTCGCCCAGCAGTTCCTTGAGTTCGGCCGCCTTGGGGCTCGCATCCAGCGACGCCACCAGTTCGATGGGCGTGCGGATATTCTGCATATAGGCGCGCAGCTGTTCGGTCATGGTTGCGTCAAGCATGGTCGGTTTCCTTTATTCCGGCGTCGTCATGCTGAACTTGTTTCAGCATCCACAGTCCCGGAGCCGTCGTGGGCACGGGAGATATGGACCCTGAAACAAGTTCAGGGTGACGATGATGTTAGGCGGTTGTCGTCTCTTCCCATCGGGAAGAGCATGAGTCGGCACCGGGCGAGTGTGGAGGAGGGAGGGAGAGCCCGCCCGGTGCCTGTGTCCGGCCGATCAGAGCCGGATCAGCTTAGATCTTGCCGACGAGATCAAGCGAGGGCGCCAGCGTCTTTTCGCCTTCTTCCCACTTGGCCGGGCAGACTTCGCCCGGATGCGCGCGGACATATTGTGCCGCCTTGATCTTGCGGACCAGTTCCTCGGCGTTACGGCCAACGCCTTCCGAGGTGATTTCCATGATCTGGATCACGCCATCGGGATCGACCACGAAGGTCGCACGGTCGGCAAGGCCAGCGCCTTCGCGCATCACGCCGAAATTATTGGTGATCTGGCCCGACTGGTCGCCGAGCATGTAATAGTTGATCTTGCCGATCGCTTCCGACGAATCATGCCAGGCCTTGTGGCTGAAATGGGTGTCGGTCGAGACCGAATAGACTTCGACGTCCATCTTCTTGAGGTCGTCATATTTGCTGGCAAGGTCTTCCAGTTCGGTCGGGCAGACGAAGGTGAAGTCGGCCGGGTAGAAGAAGAATACCGACCATTTGCCCTTGGTGTCGGCATCCGACACGTCGACAAACTTGCCCTGATGATAAGCGGTTGCGTTAAACGGTTTGAGTTCGGATCCGATGATACCCATGGATGTTGCCTTTCTTCTTCTCGCAGGTTGGAAGCGGGCGGAGCAGTCTTGCGAAAGCTTTCGCACGATCATTTCCGGTTCCCGCCTCGGGGAAAATGCTGCGCGGCCGGATCATGTCAGACGCAAAAGACTCGCACGCCCGATCCGGCTGCAGGACTGATATAGGGGAGACGGCGCGAAAATGCTCATGGGGAATCTTGGCCATATTGATCGGTTAAATCGATTATAGAGGTGTCATTGATTAACTGAAGAAGCCGTGCTCCTGCGCAGGAGCACATTGGTTTTGACCCTAACCTCCACCCTCCCTTTCAGGGAGGGTCGAAAAATTGGCACAATTTTTCGAAGGAGGGTAAAGCGGTGAAGGACGTGCACGCCGCGGAGGCTTTACCCACCCCAAAAGGCGTGCCGCCTTTTGACCCTCCCTGGCAAGGGAGGGTGGGCATAGTGGATAATCTCTGCGGTTGATCGCCCCTTCAAAAGCCAACCCAGCAATATTGCCGCCGCCCCGTCCGGGCTGCTATAGGCTGACGGCATGACGGCAGGGCGCAGCAGGCGGGGGCAGGTGATGGCGGGGCTGGGCGTGGCGGCGCTCGGGTTCGGGATCACGGCCTATGCCTTTGCCGCGCCGGTGCAAATGCCTGCGCCCGCGCCGGGGCAGGTCCGCGCGGCGCTGCCCCCGCTCGAGGCCAATGCCGCCGCCGCATCCCCCATCGCCGAGCAGCAGGCGCTCGCCGCCGCAAGGGCGCAGGCCGCCGCCGCGCTCGCCCGCAGCCGTGCGCTCGAAGGGCAGGCGAATGCGGCGCGTTCCAATGCCGACAAGGCCCATTTTGCCGCCGCCGCGATGGCCGCGCGCATCCAGGCGGCGGAGGCCGATATCGGCGCGGCGCAGGCCGAGCTCGCCATCGTCCAGCGCCAGCAGGCGATGCAGCAGGCGCGGCTCGCCGATGAACAGCAGCCGGTGGTGCAACTGACCGGCATGCTGCAACTGCTCGCCCGCAAGCCCGCGCTCAGCGTGCTGGTGCAGCCGGGGACGATCAATGATCTGGTCCATGCCCGCGCCATCCTCGACAGCGCGCTCCCCGAGATCGAGCGGCGCACCGCGGGCCTGCGCGCCGAAATGGCCCGCAGCCGCGCACTCAAGGCCGAGGCCGAGCTGGCGCTCCGCACCCTCTCCTCGGCGCGCGAGCGGCTGGCGGCGCAGCGCAGCGCGCTGACCCGGCTCGAACAGGAGCGCCGCATCCAGTCGCGTGCGCTTGCCTCTTCCGCCGATCTCGAAACCACGCGCGCGGTAGCGATGGGCGAAAAGGCGCGCGACATTGTCGACCTGATGGAATCGCTGCGCGCCGATGCCGAGGTGCGCGCCGACCTTGCCGCGCTCGACGGCCCGCTGCTGCGCCCCGCCGCGCCCGAAGCAAGCGCGCTCCCCTCGTTTGAAAGCCTTGCCGGGCCGGTACGTCCGGCCCCGCCGCCGCTTGCCTATCGCCTGCCGGTGATCGGCGAGGTGGTGGCGGGCCTTGGCGAGGTGTCGGCGGGCGGCGTTCGCTCGCGCGGCCTCACCATCGCCGCACCGTCGGGCGGGCAGGTGGTCGCGCCTGCGGCAGGACGCATTGCGTTCGCCGGGCCCTATCGCGGCTTCGGCGCGATCCTCATCATCGAGCATAAGGGCGGCTGGACCAGCCTCATCACCAATCTGATCAGCACCAGCGTGCGCGTCGGCGACGAGGTGGTCGCAGGCGCCCCCGTCGGCCGCGCCGGGCCGGGGCGGCCCGAAGTGACGGTGGAACTCAGGAAAGACGGCGTGCCGCAGGATATCGTCGCGCTGGTCAGGTGATGCGCGCCGCCACCCCTCCCTTTCAGGGAGGGTCGAAAATTCCGTGCAATTTTTTTGGGTGGGTAAAGCGCTGCTTGGGTAAGCCTTATATACCCACCCCAAAAGGCGTGCCGCCTTTTGACCCTCCCTAAAAGGGAGGGTGGAAGGTTCATGCGTGCTAAGAGGGCTTAAACCGCGCCGCCGCCCATGATCGTTTCCATCGTCGCGCCGGCGCATTTTTCGCTCTTGCTCGAGGCGCTGCCGGAAAGCTGGCCGGCAAGGAGGAAGCCGCCCACGACCAGCACGACAAAGGCAATCGACAGCAGCGTCAGATATTTTTCGAGGAACGCCTTGATCGGTGCGCCGAACTTCCAGAACAGGAAACCGACCAGCAGGAATTGCGCGCCGCGGCTCACCGTGCTCGACCAGATGAAGGTCCACAGGTCCATGTGGATGAATCCGGCGGTCAGCGTGATAAGCTTGAAGGGGATCGGCGTCGCGCCCTTCACAAGGACGATCTCGGCGCCATATTCGCGCAGGTAACAGGCCGCCTTGGGGAAGCTTTCGGTCAGGTGGAGCGCGGAAAGGATCGAGCTGCCCAGGGCCTCGAACGCAAAAAAGCCGATGGCATAGCCGAACAGGCCGCCAAGCACCGACGTGACCGTGGTGATCACGCCATAGCGGATCGCGCGTTCCGGCCGGGCGAGGCACATCAGCCCGAGCAGCGGATGCGGCGGGATCGGGAAGAAGCTCGATTCGATGAAGCTGATGAAGCCCAGCCACCATTCCGCATGGCGATGGTTGGCAAGGCCCATCGTCCAGTCATAAAGACGCTTGATCATCGCGCGGCCCTAGCGGGGCGCGGGCGGCTGGGCAAGGGCTCCCGAGGGAAAGAGGAAGCAGGGAGAGGAAGCGTGCGCGCCGCGCGGTCAGCGGGCGTTGGCGCCTTCTATCTGGCGCGGCACGACTGGCCGCTGCCGCAGATCGTCGAGCAATGCGTTGGCGCGATCGCGAATGGCGCGAAACCGCTCCTCCGGCAAAAGATGCGCGTCGATCAGCGCGACCGAAATATCATTGATAGCTTCATCGACCCGGTCCATCGGTATTCTCTCCGACTCAGATTCGCCAGACAATAGCTTAAATATACAAAATCGCGTGGCATTTTACAAATCTGGCGGGTTTTCGCGGCGATATGTGCAGGGTTTGTCATGTGCACGATGCGATCCCACCCTCCCTTGCGAGGGAGGGTCGAAAATTTCACGGAAATTCTCGGGGTGGGTAAAGCGGTGAAGCGGCGCGCACCGGGAAGGTTTAACCCACCCCGAAGCCGCTACGCGCCTTCGACCCTCCCTCGCAAGGGAGGGTGGAGGTCTGATTTTTTACTCACCCGCAGTAAAGCCGGGTGATCCGCCCATGTCCGCTCAGGTCCGCATTGAGCCGGTCCTCGCGATAATCCATCGTCACCGCCATGCCGGGCTCGATCCAGCGGATGCCCTTGGCGCCGCTCGCCGCCTGCACCGCGCGGCGGGTGGCGGGATCGGCGGACTTGCCGACGAAATGCTGGACCTTGCCTGCGCCGCAGGCGGTGGGCGGGAAGGGGCGGACCGGGGGCTGATCCGGAACGGGTGCGGGCTCGCCCGGTGCGGAAAGCCGCGCGGCAGTGCCGACCAGCGTCACGAACTCCTTGCGCAAGGGCTGCCACGGCGTTCCCGCCCAGCGGCTGATGTCGCTCCATCCGGTGCTCCCGAGCGTCGTATCGCCGCGCAGCTTCTGCCCGAAGGCCGCGACCGCGACGGCGAAGCCCATGTCACCCGAAGGCGCGCGCGCCTCGCGGATGAGCGCCACCGGCACCGCGCGTTCGATCAGCCTCGACGTGTCGCCATCGGGGAGCTTGTAGCGCAGCTTGAGCCAGGCAAGCTCGTTCGCCGGCCCGGTTCGGACACTCGCCTTGTTGGCCGCGTAGCGCCGGTCCGGGAGCCAGCCCTTCGCGCCCGCCGGAACGATCTCGTAAAGCGCGGTTACCTGATGCCCCGACCCGATATCGCCCGCATCGACCTTGTCATTGTCGAAATCCTGTTCGTTGAGCAGCCGGTTTTCATAGCCGATCAGGCGATATTCGCTGACCGCAGCCGGGTTGAACTCGATCTGGATCTTGACGTCCTTGGCGATGGTGAAGATCGTCCCCGCCATCTCGTCGCCGAGCACCTTCTGCGCCTCCATCAGGCTGTCGATATAGGCATAGTTGCCATTGCCGATGTCGGCGACCTTTTCCATCATCGCTTCATTGTAATTGCCCTGGCCAAAGCCGAGCGTGGTCAGCGTGATGCCGCTTTCGCGGTTCTTCCTGACGATCTGCTCGATCCCTTCGTTGGACGCGATGCCGACATTGAAATCGCCGTCCGTCGCCATGATGACGCGGTTGACCCCGCCCCGGACAAAATGCTTTTGCGCGGTGGCGTAGGCCAGCTCCATCCCCTGTCCGCCCGCGGTCGATCCGCCCGCTTCAAGGCAGGACAGCGCCTGTTTGACATGGACGGGGTTGCTGGTCGGTTCGAGCACGATTCCGGCCGCACCCGCATAGACCACGATCGAAACCTTGTCCTTGCGGGTGAGATTGTCGGCGAGCTGGGAGAGGGCATCGCGCACCAGCGGAAGCTTGTCCCTGCTCGCCATCGATCCCGACACATCGACGAGGAAGACAAGGTTGGTCTGCGGCCGCTCGGCCTTGGGGATGTCATAGCCGTTGATGCCGATGCGCAGCAGCCGCGAGGCCGGGTTCCACGGCGTTGCCGCCATGTCGGTCGAAAGCGTGAACGGCACCGCGCGGCTTTGCGGCGCGGCATAGTCATAGCGGAAATAGTTGAGCATTTCCTCGGTGCGGACCGCGGCTTCGGGGGGCAGGCGGCCATCGTTGAGGAAGCGCCGGACATTGGCGTAGCTCCCCGTATCGACATCGACCGAGAAGGTCGAAACCGGTTCGTCGGCGACGCGTCTGACGGCGGAGACGGCTTCGCCCTTGTAGCGCTCGCGGTCCTGCATGACGGGAGGACGCGGATAGCCGGGCGGCATGATTCGGCGGCCGCCGACTGCCGCTTCGGCCATCGGCGCGGCGCGCGTGGCAACTGGCGGCGGCGGGGCGGGCATCGGCAGGGTGCTCATCTGCGGCTTGAACCGCCGGTTGCCGCCGACAATGACCGGATCGAGATATTGCAGCGGCCTGCACTTGACCGGCCCGTCCGGGTCGATCGGCGGCAGCGGCACCACCACCCGGTCGCGCGCGGGCGGCATGGTCCCTTGAGTGGTCTGCGCGGCGGTCAGCGTGGACGGCCCGAGCGAGGCCAGCGCCGCGAGCGCGAGGCCGTTGGCCAGGGTACGGCGGGTGATGTTGGAATGTCGCACAGTCGATTCTCCCCTCACAAAGATTCGGACCCGCCACGCAGGCTAAATGATATAGTATTACATTGCAATGAATGAAAAGTGCCGGTGCGGGTGCCGTGCAAAAAGTGACTGGTTGTACACATTAAATCGCGATAGGTTTCCGGCCTATGAACCACCTCGCTCACCCGCTCCGTTCTGGCTCCGCGATGCATCGCGGCGCTGTCCTTCCGGCTCCCCTGCGCGCGCTGCTGCTCGGGACAGTGCTGGCCGCACTGGCCTCCGCCTGTTCGCCGCAAGCTGCCGACAAGCCGGCCGATACCGCCGCGCCAGCCAGCGACGGCGCAGCGGTCGTGGCAGATGCCGGCACGAAGCAGGCCGCGCTCGACAAGGCGCTGGTGTCGGCGCCCGCCAAGGCCAGCGTGGCCGATGCGGCCGAGGTGCTGTCACCCGAAGCCGAGGCGCGGATCGCCGCGAAGCTGAAAGAGGTCGAAGCGAAATCGGGCCATCCCATGGCGGTGGTCACGGTCAAGAGCCTCGAAGGCACCGAAGCGGCCGATTATGCAATGGCGCTCGCGCGCAAATGGGAACTTGGCCGTCCGGGCTATGCCGACGGCCTGTTGCTGCTGGTTGCGCCTGGCGACAAGCAGCTCACGATCGACCGCGGCTCGGGTCTGCACAAGGCGCTGACCAAGGAAGCGGCACAGAAGATCATTGATGAAAAGATGATCCCCGCGTTCAAGACCGGCGATTTCGGAAGCGGCGTCGAAGCCGGCGCGATGGCGGTCGCAGACCTCCTCGCCGCCGTCCCCAACGATACCCGCGCCGAAGCCGAGGCCGCCCGCCTCGAAGCCGACAAGAAAGCCGCCGCCGCAATCGAGGCCGCCACCAAGGGGCAGTAGCGCGCAAACCCAGAACTGTGCAGGAAAACCGGTGAGCCAGCAGGCCATGACTCGAACCCGCCCTTGTTGCTGGCCGGTACGCCAAAAGTTGCCGTTGCTGGCCGTATTCGCGCTTTTGTCCCTGGCGGGCTGTAACAATTTTGCCAGCGCGCAACAGGGTGGCGCGTGGCCAACGGCTGCGGCCAAACCCCTATCGCCTGCCGGGGCGGCGAAAGACTGGGTTGCCGACGAAGCCCATATCCTCGAAGAGGCGGCCGAAGCGCAGATGACTGCGCAACTTCAGAAGCTCGAACGGCAGTCCGGTCATCAACTGTTGGTGCGGACTGTGGTGAGCCTCAATAAGCAGAGCATCGAAAATTATTCACTTTGCCTGGCCGATCGCTTGGGAATTGGCCGCAAGGATTATGACGACGGCGCGTTGATTCTGGTCGCGCCGAATGAGCGTCAGGCGCGGATCGAACTCGGTTATGGCCTTGAATCGGATATTCCGGACGAGCGCGCGAAGATCATTATGGACGCCCATATGCTGCCCCTTTTCCGCGAGGGCAACTATGAAGCGGCGGTCGAAGCGGGTGTCAGGGAGATGGTCGCCATCATGGAGAAAATTCCCTATGATACACGGGCCAAAGCGGCAGCGGCCAGAAAAAGCCGGTCCGACAGTTCTTCTCTTGCTACCGAGGTTCCCCCATGCTGATTTTCTACGGTGCCACCGCCTCTCCCTTCGTCAAGAAAATCTGCCTTGCCGCGCATGAAAAGGGCATGGCCTATGAACTGCGGCCCGGCGGGATGGGGCGGAGCGATGAAATTTTCGAGGCCGCCTCGCCCTTCGGCAAGATGCCGGCGATGGCGGATGGTGATTATCTCCTCAGCGATTCCACCGCGATCGTCCATTATCTTGATGCGAAACAGCCCGATCCGTCGCTGATCCCGGCCGATCCGCGCGCGCGGGGCCGCTGTGTCTGGTGGGACGAGTTCGGCGATACCATCCTCATGGACCAGGGCCGTCACGTGTTTTTCAACGAGGTGGTGCTGCCCCGGTTCATGGGACGCGAAGGCGACCAGCGGGCGGCCGATCATGCGCGCGGCGAAACCATCCCGCCGCTGCTCGACTATCTGGAGCGCGAACTGCCCGAGAGCGGTTTCCTTGTCGAGGACCGCTACACGCTCGCCGACATCGCGGTTTCGGCCCCGCTGGTGAATCTCCACCATTGCGGCATCGGCCCGGATTCCAGCCGCCATCCGAAGCTTACCGCCTATCGCGACCGCATGTTCGCGCATGGCAATATGCCCGACCTGATCGCGCAGGACGAAGCCGCCTTCGCCCGCGCTGCGGCAAGGGCGGCGGGGTAAAAGAAAGGCCCCGCAAGCGGCTGGCGGTGATGACAGGCGGCCCGCCCTCCCGGTCCGGAAGGGCGGCGGCGGTGCCCGCGGGCAGTCAGCGCAGCGACATTCCTGTTCCGGAAAATTCAACCTGATCGGGATTTTCGATCAGCAATTGCCGGAATATGTCGGCGCCCATTTTTTTCAGTCCGGCGGCGGCGCGGGCATCGGGCTTTTTGGCCAGTTCCAATTGCGCCACCTGCAACGCCATGCCCGCGCCTACCATGATATGATACGCGGTTTCCTTGTCGGCGGCGGGGGCATTGGCGAGCGCCGGATCGCCTGCCATCGACGCTTCGAGCTGGGTGACGAGCGGCTTGACCCAGGCATCGGGGAACGGGCGGTTATGATAGGCGACATAGGCGCCCGATAACAGCGCGGCCACGCCGGTCGCCATATTATTCTTCTGTACCCCATAAAGGCGCGGCACAGTGTCGTTAAAGGACGTGATCAGCGTGACATAATTGGCGCGGGCGGTGCTTTGCTGGTCCGGGCGCTGCCGCGAAACGAGAGCCTCTATGCCCCTGGACTGCGCGAGCGGTCCCGCCGGCCGGAAGCTCAGGCTGGCGGCGGGCGCGGCTGCCGCTTTTGGAGTCGCCGTGGCCTGTCTGGGCGCGGTTTTCCGCGGCGCCGGCCTGGGGGCGGCTTGCCGCGGGGCGGTCTTGCCAGATGCCGCCTTCCGGCGCTGCGCGTCTCTCAGCGTTTCCGAGGTTCTGCGGTTGATATCGTTCCACGTCACCTTGGTAAAATAATCGGTCGAGAAGGGGTCGAATATTTGCGCGGATGCGGGAGGCGCCAGCAAAAAGGCGGCCGGCGCGAAGAGCAGAAGATGTTTTTGGATCATTGTTCACCTCTTAACCAGGCTGGGAGACAGAAATATGAAACCGGAAAAACCCGCAACGGTCTGCAGTCCGCGAATCCAGAATCCGGCTGCAGCACGCCCCAACTTCTGACCGCCGTTGCCTTGCATAACGTGTAAATTCTTGCACGCCAGTCCCGCCGTTAATTGTGCGTTTTCCATTTATGCTTATAAAAATTATCGAAGTAACCGGAGACGCTGTCGCGGAGCATCCGGATATCACGCGAAAAGGCCGGGTCAATCGTGAGCATGTCGCTGAAGGATTTCCTATTGCCGTCCTTGGACGAGCGGCATGCGGATGCCTATGTGCGCGTGCTGTCGCGGCGTCTGCCGCTTCTCTATGCGACCGTGCTGGTCAACTCGGTACTGCTGGCAAAAGCCTTTGCTGTAACCACGCCGACCTGGATGGCGGTGCCGGTGGGTTCGCTCCTCGCCGTCCTGTCACTGACCCGCATCTGGTACTGGTGGCGCCTGCCGGTGAAATCGACACCGAAACAGCGCCATCGCGCGGTAATCAATCTGGGCGTCACCGGCCCGATCATGGCGGGCGCTTATATGTTGTGGGCGCTGATGCTCTACCAGCAGGGCGATTATAACCAGCAGGCGCTCGCCCGCAATTTCATCGGCACCACCGGGCTGATTTGTATCCTCTGCCTGTCGCAGAGCCCGCGCACCAGCCTCTATGTCGCGTTCACCGTCGTTGTGCCGGCCGCGGTCTATTTCCTGTTTCAGGATCATCCCAACGCGTTCCCGTTTGGCCTCAGCATGCTGGTGACGATGGTCATCCTCGTGCTGATCTCGGCAGGCTATCACCGCGACCTCGTGGCGCAGGAGGAGCAGGCCGCCCGGCTCCAGGCGCGCGAGCGCGAACTGGCGGAACTGGCCTCGAGCAACGCCCGTCTCGCGACGCTGGATGCGCTGACCGGGGTTCCCAATCACCGCGCGATCCTCGAGCGGATCGAGCGCGAACTGCGGCTTCCCCATGCCGATCGTATCCATCTGGCGCTGATCGATCTTGACGGTTTCAAGCAGATCAACGACACTTACGGCCATGGCGCGGGCGATGCGCTGATCGTGGAAGTGGCGCGGCGGATGGAAGCCGCGCTGGGTGAAATCCCGTTCGGGCGGCTGGGCGGTGACGAGTTCGCCATCCTGTTCCCGTCACAGGTTCCGGCGGCACGGGCCGAGCAGATGCTCACCGCGCTGGTGGATGATATCGGCAGCCCGTTTCAATATGAAAACCAGCGATTGCGCGTCACGGCCTCGATCGGCGTCTATCGCTGCGGACAGGGCGACAGCGTCAACGATTGCCTCGAATGCGCCGATACCGCGCTCTACCGCGCCAAGGAAGAAAAGGGATCGGCGGTCGTCATCTTCACCCAGAATGACGAAAGCCGCATGATCGAGCGGCGCAAGATCACCCAGACCTTCAACAGCGCCAACCTGGAAGAACAGATCGGGCTCGTGTTCCAGCCGATCTATGACACCGACCTGATGCGCCCGGTCTCGTTCGAGGCGCTGGCGCGCTGGACCCCCGATGGCCAGCAATGGCTGCCGCCCTCGCAGTTCGTGCAGATCGCGGAGGCGACGGGACGGATCGGTGAACTCACCCGGATCGTGGTCGCGCAGGCGGTCAGGACCTGTCCGGTGTGGGATTATGGCTGCAGCCTGTCGATCAACCTTTCAGCCCATGACCTGCTGCGCGATGGCGCGGCGCAGGAACTGAGCGACATCGTGACCGGGGCGGGAGTTTCGCCCGAGCGGATCATGTTCGAGATCACCGAAACCGCGCTTATCTCCGACTATGTACGCGCGGCGGGAACACTGGAGGAGCTGCGCGAGTGCGGCTTCCGCATCGCGCTCGATGATTTCGGCACCGGCCAGTCGAGCCTCAGCCACGTCCACAAGCTGCCGCTCGACACGCTCAAGATCGACCAGAGCTTTGCCTTTGACATCCACCGCCACGACGGCGCGCGCACCGTGATCGGCACCATCGTGACGCTGGCGCGGCAGATGGAACTGACCTGTGTGATCGAGGGGATCGAAACGCATGTCCAGCGCATGTATGCGCGCAACATGGGTATCCGGCTGATGCAGGGCTATTTGTTCGGGCGCCCGATGAACGCCGCCGCCACGCTGTCACTACTCAGCGAAGATTCGCCCGTCGTAGCGCGCAAGGGCCCGCGCACCGGCGGACTGGCGGTGATCCGGGGCAATGTTAGCGGGGCCTGAATAACCATATTGGTAAAAATAGCTTGACACCGTCACGCTGTTATGGCACAAGGCAGGCATCATCGGAAATTGTGATTCGTGCCCGCGTGGAGGGGATAATGCCTTCCCGTCATTACGAGCGTAGCGAAGCAATCCAGAGCGGTTCAGGCGACTTCCGTATTGCCACGCGACTTCCGTATTGGCGCGCCGCTTCGCGGCTCGCAATGACGATGGGAGAGTGCGGATTGGCCCACGCCCATCTGTCACGCTCATCTGTAAAGCTGCGCTAACCTGCGCCCGGCTCATCCTTATCGAGCAGGTCGAGTGCGCGGCGGAACAGGGCGAGCCGCGCCTTGGGGCTGGTCCTCGTCCAGTAGCGTGAATGGGTGAACAGGCCGGCGCGAAGCGTCGCGCGCCAGCCGCGTTCGCCGCTGTCGCGTTTCAGCGCCAGATCGCGCACGCCCGCGCCGAACAGATCGACCGTCTCGCCGCGCTCGCGCTTGCGCCCCACCGGGCCGCTGACGAAATCGCCCCACAGGAACAGCCCCGGCGGGGCATCGTAGATGTTGGTCCAGCGCACCGCCGCGAACGGGCTTGCATGATGGAGCCGCCAGCCGCGCGCGCCCTGGCTGCGGTCCGACCAGTAGCTCATGATGTGCGGCGGCAGGCCGAGTCGGGCGGCGGCTCGCGCATCGTCCTTGTCGAGCGGTTCGGCCTTGGGCGGATTGGTCGGAAGCTCGCGCCCCGCCTGCCGCGTCATCAGGTCCTCGCGGTCGCGCGCGAGCAGGAACTCGGCATGCGCAAGCGGCGCGCCGAGGGTGAGGAAATCGGAGATCAGCCAGCGGCCCTCCGGCGCCGGGAGCCCATCGCCGCCCCGTTGCGGCGGGGCGTCCGCCAGGGTACGGCGAAAAGCCGCCTGCGCGGTGCGCCAGCGTGTCAGTGCGGCGTCATAGGGGCCCGCCGCCGCGCCGGCTTCGGCCGCCGCGATCAGCGCCGCGCGCGCCTCCTCAAGCGCACGATAGGCATCGAATTTCCGCTTCGCCGGGCCATCCGCTGCGGCGCCATCGAGCCGCCGCGGCGCATCAAGTTCGGCCCAGTAATAGGTGAGGAGATCATAAGCGAGAATCGCGCCGAGGCTGTGCCCGACAAGGATGATGCGGTCGACCGCCGGGTCGGCGTGAAGCGCGCGCAACAGCGCAAGCCCGCGTTCGCGCGTCGCCGCCCGCGCGCCGATATTTTCAGGCCGCGCCTGCGTATAGCGCGCCACCCGACCGATCCGCGCCACCAGCATATTTTCGGCATAGCGGCCGAGCAGCAGGATGACGCCCGAGAGCAGCACGAACAGCGCGGTCGCGCGCTCCATCAGCGCCGCATAAGGCGGGGCGACCGCGATCCAGCCCCAGCGGTGGAGCAGTACCGCGCCGATAACCGCGCCCGCCGACAGGAGGATTGCCCAGAAGAACAGATAATGCGGCAGCACCGACGAAGGCGCGCGGCTGGGGCGGCGGAACAGCAGCATGCGCAGCCAGCTCAGCACCCCGCGCATGGTCGCGCCTTCGGTGAGGTCGGCCCAGTAAAGCTCGACGAAATCGGTCGCAACGCCGTTGGGAAAGGCGGGCGAGGGGAGCGAGGCGCGGGTGGTGAGCTTGCGCAGTTCGAGCGACCCAAGCCGCGGATCGGGCCGGTTCCACATCGTCTCGCGCGGGCTTTCGGACGCCGCGTCGATCGCGCTGTCGGCCGCGGTCTCGGACGCCGCCGGACGGTCGTGCGGACGCATGATCGCGGGATCATCCTCCCATGCGGTGCGCGCAAAGTCGCGGATCGTATCCATCGGCCGCTGCTCGCCCATGCCGTGGACGACGATGACGACCTGCCGCGCCGCCTTGCTGTTGGCTTTGGCGCGCGGAGCGGGGGTGCGGGGCGCGGCCTTTGGGGCGGCGGCGCGGGCGGCAACAGGCGGGCGCGGGGCAGCGCGCTTGCCGGATTCGCTCGCCGTGCCGGGCTGTTTTGCCATCCTCCCGCTTCTCCCCTTGGCTGGTGCGGGTGAGAATAGCCGGTTTGACTGGAGCGGCAACCCCGCCAGCGCTGTGATTTTTGGCACGGCCGCGTCGTCCGCGCCAGCGCGTGCCTGATCATTCCCCTCGACGACCCCAATCATCGAAAGCCGCATCCCATGTCCGTATCGCTCCCTCTCCCGCGCCGCCCGCGTGCGCCCGGCCTTTACCGGCTGGGTGGACGGCTGCCGCGCGCGCCGCAATTGCCGCGCAAGGTGCGCATGATGCTGCGCGCCCGTGAAGCGCGGGAACTGCGGCAACTGGGCCGCGCGTTCCCCCCGGCGCTCGTCCGGCGCCGCCGCATGCTGCGCGCACGGGCTCCGCGCAGCCGGGGCGGGGTGCGCGTCTGGAGCAGCGGGATCGCCGGGCTCGCCACGCGCGCGATCCGGATCTGCGGCAATATCCGCGCCACCGCCCGCCTGCTCGGCGTATGTCCGGGCACGCTCTATCATCACCGCAAGGCGGACCCCGCCTTTGCCGTCCATTGGGAGGAAGCCTTGACCGACCGTTACAAGGAACTGGAAGAGCTGCTGCTCGATCAGGCGATCGACGGCTGGACCGAGGAAGTCTGGTATCAGGGCAAGCGTGCCGGAACGCGCCATTGCCGCGACTACCGGCTCGGCATCGCCATGCTGAAACACCGCGAAAGCTGCGCCCGCCGCTTCGCCGGAGAACGCCGCGCCGAGGCCGGGGAGGCGCGCACCCAGCGCCTGTTCGACGTCGAGATGGAAGCTGCCGCCGAAGCCGCGCGCCCCTGGACCGGCGACCGCAGCCCGCCGGATGTCGCGCCGCGCCATCAGCTGTTCCTCGACCTGATGGAACGCCACCGCAACCGCCACCCGGACGAATGGGACGAGGACATCCACGTCGAAAGCGGGTTCGACTTCAACGATTGGCGCGCCTGGGTCGCGCGCTGGGAAGCCGAGCGTCTGCCGGGCGCGGGGGACGATGGCGGCGGGGGTAATGCGGTGGAGGGGGCACCGGCACTCGAGGAATAGGCGATGCCGAAAGCGCAACGCTCCCACCCTCCCCCCTTCACCCTCCCTTGCGAGGGAGGGTCGAAAAAATTGGCACAATTTTTCGGGGTGGGTAAAGCGCTGGCTGGGTAAACCAACATACCCACCCCAAAAGGCGTCCCGCCTTTTGACCCTCCCTGGCAAGGAAGGGTGGGGCGCATCTCATGATCCCGGCAAACCAAATCTTCCCCCTCCTCCATCAACGGCTCGTCGCGCGGGAGGCTCTGATTACCCCCTCGAATCGGGCGCCCGGCCGCATTGTTCATCTGCCGGAAAGGTTGGGCTGAACAGGCATCCGGGGCATTTTGCGTGCGGGCTCCGGCTCGCACGGGGATCGTGGCAGCAGGGGGAGGGGGTGTTGACCGCCGGCGCGCATGACAGGGGCGGGCCGGATGAAGGGAGAAGCAAGAATGAATGTCATTTCCAACCACCGTGCAGGGCTTGCCCTGATTGCCGCGCTGGCGCTGCCAGTTTCGGCCAGCCTGTCGGCCCAGCAGCAGGAAGCGGCCGAAGTTCCGGCTGACGTTCCCGCCGAAGCGCCGGGCGTTACCACCGTTGTCGGCGATCCGCCGGCCGATCTTACCGGCCTTCCCGAAGGCCCCGAAGTGCAGGGTCATATCTCGGCCCGCCGCGGCAACAACCTGCAACTGACCGCCGCCGATGGCAGCCGTTCGCTGCTCTACATCAGCGAAGCGACGCAGGTGCGCGGCAAGGGCGGTTTCCTCGGCCTCGGCCGCAGCAAGGCCGCCGAAAATTCGCTGCTCAACGGACTTCCCGTCACCGCCAAGACGGTGGAGTGGGGCGGCGGCCTCGTTGCCAGCCAGATCACTTTCAAGAACGCCGATTTCAAGACCGCGAGCATGGTCCGCAACGGCACCGAACAGGGCTTTGCCGACCAGACCGCCGCGACCGAAGCACTGCGGGGGCGCCTCGGCGACATCGACAAATATAATATCAAGCAAACGACCAACGTGAACTTCGATACCGGCAAGGCGGTGCTGACGGCGCAGGCCAAGGCGGACCTGTGCGCCACCGCGACCGAGGCGCAGGCGAACGAAAATGCGCTGCTGCTGGTCGTCGGCTACACCGATTCGACCGGAAGCGAGGAGCTCAACCAGGCGCTGAGCGAAAAGCGCGCGGCGCGGGTGGTCAACCATTTGCAGCAGCAGTGCGGCTGGAAACCCTACCGCATGCTGACACCCACCGGCATGGCCGAAGCCGACCCGATGGCGAGCAACGCCACCGCGGAAGGCAAGGCGCAGAACCGGCGCGTGTCGGTCAATGTGCTGGTGAGCAAGAGCGTCGACAGCCTGTGACCGGGTGAGGCGGCAGGGCCGTCCATTGCGGGCGGCCGTGCGCCTTCTAACGGTCTGGTTTGAGCCATGCGTTTCCACAATCTATCTGTTTGTGGCGCACACCTTCCACCCTCCCTTCTAGGGAGGGTCAAAAAAGCATCAGCTTTTTTGGGGTGGGTATTTCGGCCTCTCCAGCGTTTTACCCACCCCGAAGCCGCTGCGCGCCTTCGACCCTCCCTGGCAAGGGAGGGTGGAGGGTTGTGCTGTAAACCTGTGCAGAGTAGCCTTGCTCCATGCGGCGCATTGCGGATCAGGCGACACAGCGCGCGCGGGCGCTACGGCGGGAAGCGACACCGGCCGAGCGCCTATTGTGGTGCATCCTCGCGCCTTACCGGCCGCGCTTCACCCGGCAATTGCCTGCGGGTCGCTTCATCATCGATATTGCCTGCCGCGAGGCGCGCCTTGCCGTCGAACTGGATGGCGGGCAGCATGCCGTAACGGCTGCATATGATGCAACCCGCACCGCCCTGCTCGAGCAGCAGGGCTGGACCATATTGCGGCTATGGAACAACGAGGTGCTGGCCGATCCCGCCATCGCTGCCGAGGTCGTGCTGGCGGAAGTCGCGCGCAAGACCGGCGTAAAGCCTTTCCGCCACGAACGCCGCAAGCCGGACAAAGAATAGAACACAACCCTCCACCCTCCCTTGCCAGGGAGGGTCGAAAATCGTGCAGCGATTTTCGGGGTGGGTAAAGCCTGTCCGGATCAGCGCCGCATATCCTCGCCCAAAGGCGCAACGCGATGCTTTCACCCCTTGCTTTTGAAGTAGGTATGTTGCGCGCACCGTTACCGTTTTACCCACCCCGAAGCCGCTTCGCGCCTTCGACCCTCCCTGGCGAGGGAGGGTGGGGTGCGAACCGATCGCATGCTCGTGCCGCCCCCGCTCCGGGCCAGCCGCCTGCCCCCGACATCCTCCCTCAACCCGAAAGCTTCCCCCATGCCGCTGCTCGACCATGACCCGCGCCCGTCCTTTCTCGATAGCCAGGCCGACAAGGGGGTCGTCCATCTGGCGGACTATGCGCTGTTGATGGGGGACGCGGTCGCTGCGCGCACCGGCCAGTGCTGGCCGCTGACCGCGCGGGCGGCGCAGCGGCCCCGGCGGTCCAAATGGGACGTGTGGGTGATGCTCGCCGGGCGCGGGTTCGGCAAGACGCGCGCGGGCGCCGAATGGGTCGTCGAACGCGTCGGCGATCCGCTGCACCGCGGGCCGAAATCGCATCTGAGGATCGCGCTCGTCGCCGCCAGCCTGCACGAGGCGCGGACGATCATGGTCGAGGGCGAAAGCGGCATCCTCTCGCTCTATCCGCCCGACAGCGAAGGCCGCGCCGATCCCGGGCGGCCGCGCTGGGAGCCCTCGCTCCGCCAGCTCACCTGGCCCAATGGCGCGCGCGCCTTCATCTATGGCGCGGCCGAGGCCAATGGCCTGCGCGGGCCGCAGCATCATTTCGCCTGGTGCGACGAGATCGCCAAATGGGATAACGGGCTCGATGTGTGGATGAACCTGCGCATGGGGCTGCGGCTCGGCCAGCGCCCGCGCGTGCTTGCGACCACCACACCCAGACATTGCGAGCTTGTTACCGATCTGGTTAAGCGCGCCGATGCCCGGGCGGAGATTTTCATCTCGCGCGGGCGGATGAACGACAATCGCAGCGCATTGCCGCCCGCCTTTCGCGCGGCGGTCGCGGGCGAATATGCGGGGAGCTGGAAGGGCCGGCAGGAGCTTGATGGCGAGCTGCTCGATGGCGCGCCCGGCGCGCTGTGGACCCGCACCAGCCTGGAGGCCGCGCGCCGCCGTTATCAGCCGGGCACGCCCGCCAGCCGCATCGTCGTCGGGGTCGATCCGTCGGCGAGCCGCGGCGGCGACGCGTGCGGGATCATCGTGGCCGGGCTCGTCCGGCTGGAGACCGGGATGCCCGGCGCGGTGATCCTCGCCGACGCCACGATCGAGGGCGCGGGTCCGGACGGCTGGGCGCGGGCGGTGGCGCGCGCTGCGGCCGAATGGCGCGCGGACCTCATCGTCGCCGAAGCGAACCAGGGTGGTGAAATGGTGGAGCGGTGCTCCACGCCGCCGATGCCTCGCTGCCGCTGCGCCTTGTCCATGCGCGGCGCGGCAAGGCGGCGCGCGCCGAACCGGTCGCGGTTTGGTATGAACAGGGCCGCATCGCCCACGCCGAACCCTTCCCCGCGCTCGAGGACCAGCTCTGCGGCCTCGCCGCGGACGGCGGCTACCACGGCCCCGGCCGCTCCCCCGACCGCGCCGACGCGCTCGTCTATGCGCTCACCGCGCTGCTCGGCCGCGACGCCGCCGCAGGACCGAGGGTGCTGGGGTGGTGCTGATCCATCCTGGCAGGGGGCGAAGGCAGGAGACCGGTCAGACCAGCCACCCTTTCGCAGCGCCGCGCATGGCATAGCGCCAGAAGATGATGCCGAGCGCGACGATGATCACCGGCATGATCAGCGCGCGCGGGCCGCCGAGGAGCTCGAGGCCCGGGAGCACCATATAGCTCCCCACCATCTGCGCCGCGGCGGCGATCCACGAGACGAGCAGGAACGGCACCGCGAGACGCTTCCGCAGCAGCATCAGCACCGCGCCGATCAGCCCGCTCCACGTCGCGACCGCGAACAGCGCATAGAGCCAGCCGGGCATCATCGCCATGAACTGCTGCTGCCCTTGCGGCAGCGTCGCCACCGCCTCGGGTCCCATGCGCACATGCATGAGATAGCTCATGCAGCCGAACGCCATCCACACCACCGCCATGATCGCGACGATGCGGAAGGACGGCGGCGGGTTGGTCTGAAACTGCGTCATATCTGCTCCCCTCACTATGATGTTACAAGCATGCGCCCGGCGCGGCGCGATGGCAAGGGGGTGAGGACGGGCGCGAGGGGCGTGTGAGAGGCCGCAGACAATTTTAGTTGAATAGTCTGCCTCCCACCCTCCCTTCCAGGGAGGGTCAAAAGGCGGTAACGCCTATTGGGGTGGTGTGTTGGTTTGTCCGGCAGCGTTTTACCCACCCCGAAAAATTTGCCAATTTTTCGATCCTCCCTGGAAGGGAGGGTGGGGTGCGGTTGTCACGCCCCAGGGAGATTACATCTTCACGGGCGGGCGTTTGGCGGCCTGTTTTACCCATTTGGTGAACTGGGCAGCGTCGAAATCATCCTCTCCGACATGGAGGTAGCGCACCTCCGGGCTTTTTGAGGGCTCGGGCGGCGGCGGGTCGAGTTCGGCGCCGCGCAGGAAGGCGATCTTGATATAGCGTTTGAACAGATGGAGGTTGAGGAACCAGCCGGGGGCCTCGCCGGGCGGACCATAGAAGGGCGAGTTCCACTTGACCGCCTTACGCACACCGGGGACGGTCCGGGTGATGATCGCGTCGATCTCGCGCACCAGCGGCTGCTGCCAGCCTTCGATCGCGGCGATATAGGCCTGCACCGGCGCATCGCCCTCGCCCTTGGGGATTTGCGGGTTGCCGCCGGAGAGAAGCCTGGGGCGGTCCGGTTTGGGGGACTTGGTCATGCGGCGACTCCTTTGAACGGCAATGTGCCATTGACGGACGGTTGCGGCAAGGGTCCGGTGTCCGCGGGGTCGCCAGCGATGAATAACCATATAGGTAAAAAGAACTTGACAGCGTAACGCTGATATGGCACATAGCAGCAACAGTGAAGAATTGTGATTCGCCCCATTGCGGGGCGGCAGAGATGCCATCGGTGCCCGCTTTCAAGGCCTGACCTTTTCTTCACCCTCCCTTGCCAGGGAGGGTCGAAGGCGCGTCAGCGGCTTCGGGGTGGGTAAAGCGCTGCTTGGGTAACCTTGCATACCCACCCCAAAAGGCGTGCCGCCTTTTGACCCTCCCTAAAAGGGAGGGTGGAGGGCGTTGCGTTTGACGTTTCATGTTTGTCGCGTTTTCGCCTGATTTTTTCCGTTCGTCCTCCAAGCCCCCGGCCATCCAGCCCCCACCATCCCGTCTCCCGCCATCCCGCCCGCGCTGTTCATCAGCGCCGCGGCCCATCCCGCCGTCCGCTCACGCCATCCAGACAGGAGTTTTGCCCATGCCGATGTTCGGAATTGATTTCGCCCGTCTGTGGGCCGCCACCGGGTTGGCCGGGCTTGCCGGGACCAAGGCGGGAGCGAATATGCGGCGGCCGGTGCAGGGGCGTGTCGCTTCGGCTGTGCCCTTCGCTTACTCAGGTGCGGACGAGGACGTGCCGCTGTCCTATGAAGCGCAGATCCGCACGCTGTTCACCCGCAACGCGGTGGCGCAGGCGGCGCTGCGTATGGTCACCGATGCCGTGGGCGAGGTCGCGATCGAGGCGAGCGACCCGCGCGTTTCGGCACTCATCGCGGCGCCCTCGGCCGGGCAGAATCTGATGGAAACGCTCGCGGGGCATCTGCTGCTTCATGGCAATGCCTATGTGCAGCTGGTCGAGGACGGCGCGGGCGGGATCGCCGAACTTTATGCGCTGCGCCCCGAACGGGTCACGGTCGAGGCTGGCCCTGATGGCTGGCCCGCCGCCTATCTCTACCGTTCCGGTTCGTCGGTGAGCCGCCTGGTCCCGCATGATGCGGCGGGCCTTCCGACCATCATCCACATCAAGGCGCTGCATCCGGCAGATGATCATTATGGCCTTGGCTGCCTCAACGCGGCGGCGGGCGCGATGGCGATCCACAACGCTTCGGCACGCTGGAACCGCGCGCTGCTCGACAATGCGGCGCGGCCTTCGGGCGCGCTGATCCATGATGGCGGCGCCAACGGGATGCTCACCGCAGATCAGTTCGAGCGGCTGAAAGGCGAGCTTTCCACCAATTATGCGGGCGCCATCAACGCCGGACGGCCGCTCCTGCTCGACGGCAATCTCAAGTGGCAGTCGATGAGCCTGACGCCCGCCGACATGGATTTCGTGGCGTTGAAGGATGCCGCCGCGCGCGAGATCGCGATGGCGTTCGGCGTGCCGCCGATGTTGCTCGGCCTGCCCGGCGATGCGACTTATGCCAATTACCGCGAGGCCAACCGCGCGCTGTGGCGCAACCGCATCGTGCCGCTCGCCAACCGGCTGTTGACCGGATTGGCACATGGTCTGGCAGGATGGTTCGAGGGCGCCGAACCGCTGAAGATGTCCGTCAGCCTCGACCGCATCCCCGCGCTCGCCGAGGACCGCGAACGGCTGTGGGCGCAGGTCGGCGCGGCGGATTTCCTCACGCCCGAGGAAAAGCGGGCGATGCTGGGGATTGTTTAGCCAAGCGCTCCACCCTCCCTAAAAGGGAGGGTGGACCTTGGGCCACGTCTCGTCGCCGCATTGGCGGCCTCCAAACCTCAAGTCAAAGGAACCCATCATGCCACAGGAAATGCTGCCGCGTCTGGTTGCGGAGGCGCAGGGGAATGGCGCCGACATGGCGTCGATCCGCGCGATGATCGAGGAGGCGAGCGATCGCGGGGCGCTGCGGGCGTTGCAGACGCTCGGGCTCGAGGACGAGGAGGCGCGGCGCGACATGGACGAACTGCGCGAACTGCTGCGGGCCTGGCGCGATGCCAAGTCGGGCGCGGTCAAGGCGGTCATCCACTGGCTGCTGCGGCTGGTGCTGGCGCTCGCGCTGGTCGGGCTCGCGGCGAAGTTCGGCGCGGGCGGGCATGAGGCGGGGCATCTCAAGGACTTGCTGCCTTGAGCGGGGTGCGATGCCGCTATCGCGGCGCAGGCATGAACATGGAGCCGCATGGCGCTGACCGCCCTGGGCTCCTGCCTGCGCAGGAGCACAAGGGGGCTTCGATCTCGGGCGCGCCGCTAGCGTTTCCACCCTTCGTCACTCCCGCGCAGGCGGGAGTCCATCTCCGGACAGGGCGGTTAGAACCGTGGGTGCGGGAGATGGATTCCCGCTCTCGCGGCAATGACGGTAAGGGGAGCCGCGTTCGCCCCGCGACCCGCTTCGCCGGTTACGCCGCGCTGTTCGATACCGTGGACCGCGGCGGCGATGTGGTGAAGCCCGGCGCGTTTGCGCACAGCCTTGCCGCGGGGCGGCGCGTGCCGTTGCTCTATGGCCATAATCCGCTGCGGCGCATCGGCGAGATCGAATGTCTTGCCGAGGATGAACGCGGCCTGCGCGTGATTGCCCGCCTCCACGACTGGACCCCGGCAGCACGCGGGGCGGCGGCGATGCTGCGCGCGGGCAGCCTCACCGGCCTCAGCTTCGGCTATTGCGTGCGCGCGATGGAAGCGGGGGCAGGCCGCGCACGGCGCACGCTGACCCGGCTCGACCTCGTCGAGATAAGCCTGGTCCCGACCCCGATGCAACCCAAAGCAAGGGTGCATATGGTGGGGTGAGTTTTTGTGGCGGAACGGCGGGCCCAGGGCTAATTCTGCCGTGGTGATTGTAACCCTAGTGCTGAGCCCTGAGCCTGTCGAAGGGTCGAAGCACGTCCCACGGATTTGCGCGATCCTTCGAGACGCCCTTCGACAAGCTCAGGGCTACGGGAAATTTTACCGTGGTTTATGAAAATCCGAAGTCCTGAGCTTGTCGAAGGACATCTCTCCGCCATAACCGAACCTTTCAGCCGGAAGGCTCATCGTCATCCTTCCGCTTGCTCTTCGCGAGCCGTGAAACCTCGTCCCAATCGCCCGCAATCAGCGCTTCCTTCTTGGCGCGCGACCAGCCCTTGATTTGCCGTTCAGCCTCTTTCGCCTCGTTTCGGCTGGGAAATTCCTGCGACCAGACCAGTTCGACCGGCCTGCGCTTGTAGGTGTAGCCGGTGAACAGGCCGGTCTGATGCTGGCCGATGCGCTGGTCGAGATTATCGCTATGCCCGGCATAATAGCTGCCGTCGGCACAGCGCAGCAAATAGGCCCAGAAGGTCATGGGCCTAGTTTATTCCGAGAGCCGTCCGCCGCCAAGTGCCATTCTACCCGGTCGTTTTGTGCTGAGGGACGTCCTTCGACCTTTCGGCCCTTCGACAGGCTCGGGGCTCAGGACCACGGATATCCCGAAATGAGGATTCAACTTTCCCGTAGTGCTGAGCTTGTCGAAGCACGTCCGACGGCGTTGAGCGGGCCTTCGAGACGTCCTTCGACAGGCTCAGGACTACGGCGAAAACTCGAAGCCTCTGCATCTAAAACCGTAGCCCGGAGCCCAGAGCCCGTCCCGTAGCCCTGAGCCTGTCCCGTAGCCCTGAGCCTGTCGAAGGGCGTCCCTCCGTATACCCGCAACCTCGGAATTTTTCCATTTCAACCCAAGGAGTCGTTCATGTCCCAACCTCAATTCTACCAAATCAAGTCCCTCCCCGCCGATCCGCTTGCGGCGTCGTTTGATGCGCTGGCGGATGTGGCGGCGTTGAAGCGCGATGTCGCCGCGCTCAAGGGCCGGGTGCGCGCGGCGTCGCGTCCGGCGCTGCCGGTCGATGGCGTCAAGGCCGCGTCCGGCCGCGATCCTGCGCTCGCCGCCTTCACCGACCGCTACCTGCGCCGCGGGCTCGAAACCGGGGTGGAGCTCAAGAGCTTCACCGGCGCGACCGGAGCGGAAGGGGGCTATGCGGTGCCGCGCGAGATCGATGCGGTGATCGACAGCGCATTGAAGGCCGCCTCGCCGATCCGCGCGATCGCGAATGTGGTGCAGACGGGCTCTGCGGGGTACCGGAAGCTCGTCACCACCGGCGGCACGCCCTCGGGCTGGGCGGGCGAGACGGCGGCGCGGCCCATCACCGCAACCCCGGTGTTCAACGAGATCGCCCCGCCGATGGGCGAGCTTTACGCCAATCCCGCAGCCAGCCAGGCGATGCTCGACGATGCCGCGTTCGATGTCGAAAGCTGGCTCGCCGGCGAAATCGCCGCCGAGTTCGCCAAGGCCGAAGGCGCGGCGTTCATCGCGGGCAACGGGGTCAACAAGCCCAGCGGCTTCCTCACCCAGCCCACGGCCAACACGGGCGATGCGGCCCGCGCCTTCGGCACGCTGCAATATGTTGCGAGCGGGGCGGCGGGCGGCTTTGCCGCAAGCAATCCGGGCGACAAACTGATCGACCTCGTGCAAGCCTTGCGCGCGCCCTACCGGCAGGGCGCGGTGTGGGTGATGAACGCGGCGACGCTTGCGGCGGTGCGCAAGTTCAAGACCGCCGACGGCGCCTTCCTGTGGCAACCGGCGATGTCGGAAGCGCAGCCGCAGACGCTGCTCGGCTATCCGGTGGTCGAGGCCGAGGACATGCCCGCCATCGCCGCCGACAGCCTCTCGATCGCGTTCGGCAATTTCGCCGCCGGCTATGTGATCGCGGACCGGGGCGAAACCGCGATCCTGCGCGATCCTTATACCAACAAGCCGTTCGTGCATTTCTATGCCACCAAGCGCGTCGGCGGCGCGGTGGTGAATTCGGAAGCGATCAAGCTGATGAAGTTCGCCGCGAGTTAAGGCGCGGGCGGTTGAAGTGTCCCTCACCCTCCCTTGCGAGGGAGGGTCGAAGGCGCCGTAAGGCGGCTTCGGGGTGGGTAAAACGCTGCTTGGGTAAACCTTGCATACCCACCCCAAAAGGCGTGCCGCCTTTTGACCCTCCCTAAAAGGGAGGGTGGAGGCGTTGCGCTATCTTATCACCCTCATTTGCGAGGGAGGATGGGGGCGCTTTTACAGCGCGCGATAGGCCAGCAGGAAGCAGATCGCGCCGATGATGCGGAACTGGAGGCGGCGGCGCGAGGGGTTGAGGAGCGAGGGGTGGACCGCGACCAGCAGGCGGGAAAGCGCGCGGCTCTTCGCGATCGCGGCCTCGAGCAGTTCGTCGATCACCGCGTTGGTGAGGCCCCAGAACAGCAGGCACAGCCCCATCCAGCTCATCACCGGCCCGGCCCAGAGGCTGCCGATGCGCCCCGCGACCGCCAGCACGAGCGCAAGGCCCGCATAACCGGCGGCAAGGCGCAGGATAGGGTGCGGCCAGCCGGGGCCCGGTGCGGCCTCGCCGGCGATCCGTGTCTGCGGCGCGCGCGGCTCCGCCCGCTCGCCGGGTGAAGGCGGGCGCAGCAGGTCCGCCGCCGGCCGCCGCGGCACCTCCAATATATCGTCCTTGCGCCAGAACATGGCGTCTTGTCCTACAGGGAAATCGTCAAATGTCTTCACCTGATTTTGTCCGTTCATGCGGATGCGCGCCTCACCTTGCCGGAGGCACCGGTCATGCGCTGTGAACCCGTGCTGCGCCGTGTCGAGATCGCGGCGCCGGTCACCCTGCCCGTCAGCCTTGCCGAAGCAAAGGCCTGGATGCGGCTTTCGCTTGGCGAGGAGGATGCGCTGGTCGAACAGCTCATCCGCACCGCCTGCGACCTGTGCGAAAGCTTCATCGGCCAGTTGCTCATCGCGCGGCAGGTTGTCGAGACCCAGCCAATTGCGGCGGGGCGCTGGCAGCGGCTCGCGCATGGCCCGGTCGCCGCGATCACGCTGGTCGAGGGCCTGCCCGCCGAAGGCTCCGCTTTTGCGTTCCCGGCCGGGGCCTATGCGATCGACATCGACGCGCTCGGCGATGGCTTTGTCCGCGTCACCCAGCCGGGCGCGGCCGGGCGGCTGCGCGCCACCTATCAGGCCGGGCTCGGCGCCGATGGCGATGCGATTCCGGTGAGCGTACGGCAGGGGCTGCTGCGGCTCGTCGCGCATCTTTATGCCGCGCGCGACGATGCCCGCGACGCCGCGCCGCCCGCTGCGGTGACCGCGCTGTGGCAGCCGTGGCGGCGGGTGATGCTGTGAGCGCGGCGTGGGATAATCTCGTTGCCGAAGCCGAACGGCTGGGCGAGGCGCGGGCGCAAAGTGCGGCGCGGCGGCTGGCGCAAGACTTGCGCGAAAGCCACCCCGATCTTGCCGTGCGCCTGCTCGGCGATGCGGTGGAGATCAGGGGCCGGGCCTTGCGCGAACGCCGCGCCCACGACCCGGCACTACGCTGGCCGGGGCGTTGATCCCTGTCGTCGCGTGTCACGTCCACCCTCCCTCGCCAGGGAGGGTCGAAAAATTGGCACAATTTTTCGGGGTGGGTAAAGCCTCCCCGCATCGGCGCTGTAATACCCACCCCAAAAAAGCTGACGCTTTTTTGACCCTCCCTAAAAGGGAGGGTGGAACGAGCATCATTCCTCCCCTCTCCGCAGGAGGGGGAAGAACTTCTCCCCTGTCTGAAAGCCAGCCCATGACCCTTTCCTCCCCCGATCTTGCGGTGCGGCAGGCGCTGCTTGCTGCGCTGCGTACCGATGCCCCGCTGATGGCGCTGGTGCATGGCGTCCATGATGGCGTGCCGGTGCAGGCTGCGCCGCCCTATGTCGTGCTCGGCGAGAGCCTCGGCAGCGCGTGGGGCGGCAAGACCGAGGAGGGGCGCGACCTCATCCTCGGGCTCAGCTTTTATGCGCGCGGGACGGACAGCGTGCGCGTTGCCGCGGCGGTGCGCGCGGCCGAACGGGCGCTGGCCGGCCTCCCGGCGGCGCAGGATGGCTGGCAGATCGTCTCTGCCCGCGTCACCCGCACGCGCATCGCGGGCTCGGCCGAACTGATGAAGGCCGCGAACAAGGGCGGCGGCTGGGCCGCGCTGATGGACGTGAGCGTGCGGGTGCTGGCGCAGCCTTAACCCACCCTCCCTGGCCAGGGAGGGTCGAAACTTGCGGCGCAAATTTCGGGGTGGGTAAAACGCTATTTGGGTAACCCGCCAGTACCCACCCCAAAACAGCGGGCGCTTTTTTGACCCTCCCTAAAAGGGAGGGTGGGGCGCCTGCTGTTTCTTCAATTTTCGTTTCAATCTCCAACCCAAAAGGAACCAACCATGCCCGCAGAAAAAGGCAGCGCCTTTCTTTTGAAGATCGGCAATGGCGCCGCGCCGCCCGTCTACCAGACCGTCGCGGGGCTGCGCACCACGCAGCTTTCGGTCAATGGCGATGCGGTCAATGTGACATCGAAGGACAGCGGCGGCTGGCGCGAACTGCTCCCGGGCGCGGGCGTGCGCTCGGTGTCGGTCTCGGCCGCCGGGATTTTCACCGGATCGGCGGCGGAACTGCGCATCAAGACCCATGCGCTCGCCGGCACGATCGACGATTATGAACTGAGCTTCGAAAGCGGCGAGCGGCTCTCCGGGCGGTTCCTCGTGACGCGGCTCGACTATGCCGGGGACTATAATGGCGAGCGCAGCTACACGCTGGCGCTGGAAAGCTCGGGCGCGGTGGTGGCGTTATGAGCGATAACGATCGGGCCAGCCCGTTCCCCTGCGCAGGCAGGGGCCCAGTGTTGGAGGACACAATATTGTCAGGCCCCATGGCGTCAGACCCAGAGCCTCCAATCGCTGCGCCTGCGGACGCCGCGCCATGCGGCCCTGGGCCCCTGCCTGCGCAGGGGCAGGGCGAAGCGTGTGATCGCGGCCAAACCCCCGCCAATCCCGCGCGCGGCGAGGCGGCGCTGATCGTCGCGGGCGAACCGTGGAAACTGCGCCCGAGCTTCACCGCTTTGGTCGCGGCGGAGGAGGAACTGGGCAGCCTGTTCGCCCTCGTCGACCGCGCGGCAGGCGGCGGGCTCAAGCTGGCCGAACTGGTCGCGCTGTTCTGGCACTGCTGCGAAGCCCAACAGGGCCGCCGCCCCGCCCGCGAACAAATCGGCGAGGCGGTGACGGCGCAGGGCCTCGCCAACGTAACGCCCGCGCTCCGGCAATTGCTCGAGGCGGTGCTGAAGGGCGGGTGACGATGCCCTTCTCTGCCGGTTCGGCCTGAGCAAGGAGCTTGCGGAAAGGTTACAGAACATCGATCGATGTGGGTCGGGCCCGACGGGCGCTTCGACAGGCTCAGCGCGAACGGGTCAGGGAAAGACCGGCCTTCAAAAAACCGCTCGTGCCGAGCCTGTCGAAGCACGTCCTTCCGTATGGCGCAGTCCGATTGATGGGTCCCACCATGGCAAGAACAGCCTCCATGACTCCATGCTTCACCCCCGCCGCCGCCCGCCTCGCCGGGCTGATGGGCGTGCTGTTCCACTGGACGCCGGACCAGTTCTGGGTCGCAACGCCGCAGGAAGTCGCCGCGCTGTTCGCGGCGCTGGCGGAGATGCGGGAGGGGGCGGGTGACGCGGTGGGGCCGCCCGATGCCGACACCCTGATCGCACTGATGCAACGCTTTCCGGATTGAGCGTTAATCGAAGCGCAATAACTGGGCTTTATCGCGAGGCAAAATGGCGGTGTGCGTGACCGGCCAATGGGGGTGATGAGTGGACGACACGCTCGAAGTCAACTTACCGACCTATCAGATGGAACCGGACCCGCCGCGCTTTCCGTTGCGGCGGCTGGTGCGCTACCTTCTGCTGATCGTGATGGCGGCGCTGGTTTTCATCTACCGGGTCGAACTCGCGCATCAGGCAAGGGCGCTGTTCAACCGGTTCGACAAGGCGATGCCACCGCCGCGCGAATATGAGAAAGCGCCGCCGGTGGCGCGGGTCCGGGTGGCCCCGCCTGCCGTGATCCCGCCGCCGCTTCCGGTGCAACCTACCCCGCAGATACGCGATGAGCCCGAAGAAATCGTCGTGGCGCCGCCCGAGCGCCGGCCGGCTCCCGCAGCGTTGCAGCCGGGCGATATCGTCGAACCTTCACGGGCGCGGCCGCTCCGGCCCGTCGCCATCGACAAATGGTTTTCGGGCGACGACTATCCTGCTCAGGCCTTGCGCGAAAGGGCGGAGGGGACGGTCAAGCTCAGGCTGTTCGTGACCCCCGGCGGGCGGGCGCGAGCATGCCGCATCCTCAAATCGTCGGGTCACCGATCGCTCGATACCTCGACCTGCCGCATGCTGCTTACTCGTGCCCGCTTCCGCCCGGAACTGGACGATGACGGCAAGGCGGTCGACGCGGAATGGGATCATAGTTTCGGGTGGAAGATTTCCCGCTGACTATCCGGCCGGAACAGCGGCCACCCTTGGCGCGATCAGGCAGGACGATTGCCGGCAGCACCACGCTGGCGGCGATGGTTCGGATCACTGCCCGCCCAATCGCACCATCCTTCAAAGCCTCTCGGGAAGGAACCCAAAAAAATGTCAGACCAACTCGAAACGCTGCTCGTCGCGGTGCGGGCGGATACGGGCGCGTTTGCGCGCGATGTGGCCGCGATGAAGGGCGAGCTTGAAGGGCCGCTCGCGGCGGGGATGGACAAGGCGGGGCGGGCGCTCGAGGCGAGCCTCGCCCGCTTCATCCAGACCGGCAAGTTCGGCTTCGAGGATCTGAAGAAGGTCGCGCTGGCGGTGATGGCGGAAATCGCGCGCGCGGCGATCCACGCCGGGATCGGCGCGATCGGCCAGCATAACCCGATGGGCGGCGGCCAGGGCGGCGGTGCGCAGGGCGGGGCGGGCGGATTGCTCGCGGGTGCGCTGCAATTGGCGTCGGTCCTTGCCGGTGCACCCGGCCGGGCGACCGGCGGACCGGTATCGCCGGGCCGCGCCTATCGTGTCGGCGAGCGCGGGCCGGAATGGTTCGTGCCCACCACCAGTGGACGGGTCGAAACCGGCGGCGGCAACGCGCCCGCGCGCGACATCCGCATCACGGTCAACGTCAGCGGCGGCGCCAGCGTCCCGCCCGAACGGATGCAGGCCACCGGCCGCCAGATCGCGCGGGCGGTGCGCGCCGCGGTGATCGAGGTGGATGGCGGCTGAGCGCCGGAGCAGGGCATCATATGGCCGTCACACAGGGGCGCCATTCAGGGATGCCGGGCAAAGCCGCTGGCCAGCGGGCGCAGGCTGCGCTAACAACCGGCGTTGAGCGGTCGCGCAAAAGGGGAGGATATCGGGTGACATCTGGCAAAAGGCGCACGGGTCTTGCCCGCAACCTGCTGGTGGCCGGAACAGAGCCTGCCGCTTTTCCGGTCGCCGTTGTTCCGGCCGCCGCCCGGCAGACCGATATCGGCAACAAGCCGCTGCTCGCCGAGGTGACCCGCGCCGGGCAGCGGCTGGCCGATTATCGCGCCGCGCGGGGCAGGAAATAGAAACAGGACAAGAAGGGAGAGGGAGAAGGAATGAGACTGCGCAAGTTGCTCGCGCCGCTGGCGATGCTGGGGACGATGCCGGGAATGGCGCTGGCCGGACCCGCAGCGGCCCAAACCGAACGCGCACCCGCACCGCCGGTGACGATCAGCGCGCCCGCGATCCTGCCCGCGCCGCCAGCGCCGCCTGCCCCTCCCCCGCCCGCACCGATCACGCCGGCCGCGCCCGATCCGGCCTGGGCCGAGGCTGATTACCAGCGCGGGCACGAGGAATTAAAGGCGGGAAATGTCGACACCGCACTGCTGGCTTTCGCGCGATCGTGCGATGCGGGCAATCCCAAAAGCTGCTTCAACAAGGGGCTGTTGTGGGAACAGCAGAACAAGAAAGGCGCCTTGCCGAAGATCGAGGAGCGCTGGATTGCCGATGCGTTTCGCGCCAGCTGCAATGGCGGGTTTCAGCGCGGCTGCGCCATTTATGCCGGGTTCCTCAAGGATGGCGCGGGGGTCGAGAAGAATGAGGCGCTCGCCGCCGAACTCATCGCTACCGCGTGCGAGCAAAAGGAAGGGATCGCCTGCCTCCGGCTCGCGACCGCCGCCTATCACGGCACCGGCGAGACGCAGGACAGGTCCAAGGCGGCGGGCTTTTACAAGCGCGCCTGCGACAATGGCGAGCCCACTTCCTGTTTCGACTATGCGATGATGCGCTTCACCGGTGAGGCGATCCCGGCCGACAAGAGCGAGGGTATCGCCTATTACCGCAAGGGCTGCGACCAGAATTTCACGCCCGCCTGCATGAACCTCGCGATGGTCTATGCCAAGGGCGATGGCCTGCCGCGCGACATGGACAAGGCGAAAGAACTGCTGCACCGGCCCTGTCCGGTCGAGCATCGCTCGGCTTGCGTCAGTGCGGCGCTTACCTATGCCGCTGTCCATGATCTGCCGCGCGACCGTGCGGCGGCGGCGAAACTTTATCGCCGCGACTGCGACCAGAACGATGCGCAGCGCTGTTTCGAACTCGCCCACCTGATGGCGAAAACCGATGAGGGCAGCGCAGAGCATCGCAGCAGCTTCGCGCTGTTCGCCAAGGCCTGCACGCTCGGAAACGGAGCGGCCTGCTATAATGCGGGGCTGGGGCGCTGGCTCGGAATGCGCGGCGCACAGCCCGAACAACAGGAAGCCTATGCCTGGTTCACGCAAGGCTGTGCGCAGAAAGACGCCAATAGCTGCGCGGCGGCGGCGATGATGCGGGTCGCCATTCGCGGTGACCAGGTCGCCCCCGCCGACCTTGCCGAAGCCGAACGCTGGCTCGCGCAGGCGAGGCTGATCGAGGCCAACGGGCTGCTTGTCCGTTCGATGGAAGGCTGGATGGAAATGACGCGGGAACGGCTTGCGGAAAAATGGGCCGCGAACGCCCGCTAGGCGTGAGCGAAGAGATGAGAGGGCCGCGTGATGAAGCTTGCTGGCAGGCGTGTGATACGATTGAGTGCGGCTCTTATCATCGGACTTTTCACCATTGGGTTCGCCGCACCGGCGGCGGGGCAGGATGGGAATGTTGCCGTTGCGGTTCCGGACGGATCAAAGAGCATTGCGCCCGGCGCGCGCGACGCGTTTGACAAGGCTTGGCAAGCCTATCGAAACAGCGATTATGGAAGGGCGCGGCGCCTTTATCTCCCGGCCTGCGAGGGCGGGATGGCGGAGGCCTGTTATTATCTCGGCCAGCTTCACGCTTATGGTCAGGGTGGCCGGGTCGATTATGGCTTCGCAGCCAAATATTATGCGCTGGCGTGCGATCGCAGGAACGAGAAGGCATGCAACGATCTGGCAGTGCTTTATCTCAATGGACGCGGTGTGGCGAAGGACCGCAATCAGGCCATTAGTTTCTACCGCAAGTCGTGCAACATCGAGGTGGCGCTGGGCTGTGCCAATCTCGGCTTTGAGCTGGCAAGGGACCTTGCCGACGATGTTCCTCCGCTGGATCCGCGCCGGGTGGAAATTGCGCGTCTTTCCAAGGCGGCGTGCAACGCGCATCCCTATGGCTGCATGCGCTATGGCTATCTCTTGTCCCAGGGGCTGGGCGTGGCCAAGGATGCGAGGGCGGCGGTTGTCTTTCATGAAAAGGGCTGTGAAGGCGACCAGTCGCAGGCCTGTTTCAATCTGGCGCTGGCCTATCAACAGGGGAAAGGTCTGGAAAGCGATCCGGCGCGCGCCTTCGACTATTTCGCGCGCGCGTGCGGACTGGATAATGGTCCAGGGTGTGATGCCGCAGGACTGATGGAGGTCAGGGGCGCAGGAACCGGGAAAAATGAAGAGGCGGCGGCGGAAAAATTCAGCCGCGGCTGCAATCTGGGCGCGGCCGGTGCGTGCGCCCGGGCGGGCTATCTCTATTTTCCCGGAACGCCGCTCGACGATCTGGTGCAGACCAATGACATGCTCATGCGCGGCTGCGACCTGAAGGATGCCAACAGCTGCCTGCTGATGGCGCTTTCCAGCATCATGACGGCGCTGGACGGAGATGGCAGCGCGGCGCGCAACTGGCTGGTGCGTGCCCGGGCGCTCAATGCCGATGCGGTGCTCGCGGCGGACGTCGAGCGGCTCATCGGGATGGCCGGACAGCGCGGGCAGGAGGATGTCCGGATCGCGATCCCCCCAGGCTTTGAAAAACAGTTATTTGGCGGTTGAGACGGGCGCGGCGGCAAAGGTCTGCCGGTCTTTTTTGTCACCGGTGGTTTTCCGTTTCGGAAAAAATAACCGGCTTAACCCACCTCGATTTAACCCACCCGATCAGGATTTTTCCCATGACCCATATCCTCCATCAGCGGGGGCGCGATGGCGCGCCTGCGGCGCCGGTGGCGCGCGGCTGTCTGAAGCGGTTCGATCCGCGCTACTGGACGGTCGATTTTCCGCGCCCCGCGATGGCGGCGCTGACCGCGCCTGCCGCCGGGACGCTGCGCGCCGATTGTGTCTTTTATCATCGCGAGGAACTGGCCGGGCTGATCTGGGAGGCGGACGACCGCTGGGACCATCCGCTCACCGCCTATGAAACGCGCCGCGATTTTTCCGCCTGCACCCTGTCGTTCCGCTGGCGCTCGCATGGCCTCAAGCCGCTCGATGCGCGCCACGGGCCGACGCTGACGATCGAGGGCCGCGATGCAGCGGGTGCCCCTCGCGCCTGGTATGTGCGGCTATGGAATTATGCCGCGCCCGGCGGGACGCCGGAGGATGCCTATATCACCCTCGATTTCGCCGCCCTTTCGGGCGGTTTTTTGTGGCCCGGCGAGGCCGATCCGGTATGGGCGGGCGATATCGACCGGATGTTCATTTCGCTGGTGCCGCCCGATTATGACGGGACGCAAGGGCTGCTCGCCGCGCCGCACGAAGGCTGGGCGGAACTTTCGGAGATGCGCTGCGACGGCGCGGGATCGGTGCTTGCCATCGGGGACGCCTTGGTGCCCGAACATGGGGTGGAGGTCGCAACCGGCTATGATGATTGCTATCATCTCGTGCCGCAGCGCGTGGTCGGGAATGCGCACGCGCTCGGCTATCGCGGCAACCTCAATCATTATGTCGGGATGAGCCATTATTTCCGGCTCGAACCCAATAGCGGGGGCCATTATGCGAGCCTTGCAGGCGGTGTGCTCAATGGTCCTTGTGCACGCTGGCACAGCGCCTTTGCGGCTGCGGCGCACGCGCTCGGGTTCGGCATCATCTGGTCGCTGAGCTATGAGCTGTTCGCCGCGCATTGCTGGGGCGACTGGATGCAGCGCGCCGCCGACGGGAGTCCCGCGCTCACCGGCTGGGATCCGCCCTCGGCGCTGCTGAGCCCGGCGCATGGCGGCGCGATGGCCTATCTTCAGGCGGTCGCGCGCGCCTTTATCGCCATTGCCAAACAGGCCGGGCTGGCGCCGCAATTCCAGGCCGGCGAACCCTGGTGGTGGGTGCGGGACGATGGCCGCCCCTGTCTTTATGATACCGCGACCACGGCGGCGCTGGGCAGCGCCTCGGTGCCGCTTTCAAGCCTCAAGGCACCGCTGGCACCGGCGCAGACCGCGATGCTCGACCAGTGCGGCGCGTTGCTCGCGGCCTCGACCGCGGCGCTGGCGTCTGCGGCAAAGGACGAGGCGGGCGTGGCCGGATGCGTCACGCATATCCTCGTTTACCTGCCGACGGTGCTCGATGCCGCGATGCCCGAGGCGCGCCGCGCCAACGTGCCTGCGGGCTGGGCTGCGCCCGCGTTCGATATTCTCCAGCTCGAGGATTATGACTGGGCGGCGGCGGGCGATGCGCGCCGGTCGGAGCAGGCAATCGCGCTCATGGAAACGCGGCTCGGCTATCCGGCGGCGGCGCAGCATTATCTCGCCGGCTTCGTGCTGAGACCTGCGGACGCCGCGCAGCAATGGCCGCCGATTGCGGACGCCGCCCGCCGTGCCCGCGCGCGGGGTGTGGCCGCCACCTTCATCTGGGCGCTGCCGCAAATCTGCCGCGACGGCTTCACCCTTTATCCGCCGCTTTTCGAGGAGACTGACATGAAGCGTTTCGACGATATTCCCTTCCCCATTTCCATCGGCCGCGAGGCAACGGTGATGACGGTGTTTTCGACCGGCGTGGTCGAGACCGCCTCGGGCCATGAACAGCGCATGATCGACTGGGCCAATGCGCGGATGAGCTATGATGCGGGACCGGGGCTGCGCTCCGAGGCGGATGTGGCGACGCTGCTTGCCTTTTTTCGCGCGCGTCACGGCATGGGCCGCCCGTTCCGCTTCCGCGATCCGTTCGACGGCAGCTCGGCGGCGGATAATGGCACGGTCACGCCGTTCGACCAGCCGCTCGGCACCGGCGACGCGATCACCGTGCGCTTTGGCCTTGCCAAATATTATGGCGAGGCCGATGCGCCGCTCGCCGGGCGCCAGCGCCGCCCGATCACCCGGCCGGTGCCGGGCACGATCCGCGTCGCGATCGACGGGGTCGAGCAGCTTTCCGGCTGGACGCATCTCGGCATGGGGGTGATCGAGTTCGATACCGCTCCGGCCAAGGGCGCAGCGATCAGCTGCGGCTTCGAGTTCGACGTTGCGGTGCGCTTTGCCGCCGACCGGCTGGAGGTCAGCCGCGCCACCTTCCTCGCCGGAGAAATCCCCTCGGTGCCGCTGATCGAGGTGCGCGACATATGAGTGTCGCCGTCTTGCCCGAATGGCTGCAGGCCGACATCGTGCCACTCGCCTGGCTGTGGCGGATCGCGCGCGGCGACGGGCTGGTGCTGGGGTTCACCAGCCATGACCGCGACCTGGTGCGCGATGGCCTCCTTTATGCAGCGGCGCCCGGTATCCAGCCTTCGGCGCTGGCGCTTTCGGACTCGCTTGAAGCCGACACGATGGATCTTGGCGGGGCGCTGACTTCGGACGCGATCACCGCGGAGGATCTGAAAGCCGGACGATGGGACGGCGCGGCGGTGCGGCTGATGGTGGCGAACTGGGAGGATGCAGGCGTGCCCACGATCACCGTGGCCGAAGGAACGCTAGGCGCGGTCGAACAGCGGCATGGCGGGTTCACCGCCGAACTTCGGAGCGTGGGCGGAGCGGACGCGGCGGCGCTGCTGGCAAGGCCGGTCGCGCCCGAAACCTCGCCAAGCTGCCGGGCACGGCTGGGCGATGGCGATTGCCGGGTCGATCTGGCGCCGCTGACGCGGCTCGCGGAGATTGCTGCAGCCGATGGCAGCCATGTCGGTATCGCCGGGCTGCTCAATGGCGCCGATTACGGCTTCGGGCGGCTGCGTTTCCTCGACGGGGCCAATTGCGGGCTCAGCCGCATGATCGTTTCGGGTGCCGGGCCGGACCTCGTGCTGGGCGAGGCGCCTGCCTTCGCGGTGGAAGCCGGTGTGCGCGTCGAGCTCATCGAGGGCTGCGACCGCAATATTGCGACCTGCTCGGCGCGCTTTGCCAACGCGGTCAATTTTCGCGGCGAACCCTATCTGCCGGGAATGGATTATGTCACCCGCTATCCGGGGGCGTAGTTCAATCTGTCCCTGCGCAGGCAGCGACCCGGGGCAAAACGGCGCGGCGTCAGACGGCACTGGGCCCCTGCCTGCGCAGGGGCACGCGATATTCACCGCCGCGCACTCGCTGCTCGGCACCCGCTTCCGCCTGCATGGGGGCGCGCCTGAAAGCGGGCTCGATTGCATCGGGCTGATACTCGTGGCCCATGCAGGCGCGGGGGTGACGATCGACACTGCGGGACTGCGCGACGATTACGCCTTGCGCGGCAGCGCGCCCGCCGAAGTCGAAGCGGGCTTGCGCATGGCGGGGTTCTCCCGGCGTATTGGGTCGCACCGCTGCGGCGATGTCGCGCTGATCGGCTGTGGGCATGGCCAGCACCATCTCGCGCTGCTTGGCCCGGCAAGCCATGTCCACGCCCATGCGGGCCTGCGCCGCGTCGTCGAAACGCCAGGACTGCCCGAAGGGCTGCGGAGCATATGGCACAGGGTATAACCACCCTCCCTTCCAGGGAGGGTCGAAAATTGCGTAGCGATTTTCGGGGTGGGTAAAGCGTCTTTATAAAATCCATACCCACCCCAAAAGACGTGCCGTCTTTTGACCCTCCCTAAAAGGGAGGGTGGAGCCGCTGGTGCTCCTTTCCGTGTTCCGTGCTCCATGCGCCCAGCCCGTTTTTCCCGAAGGCTCTTCCTCATGGCAACCCTTGTTCTTACCACCGTCGGCACGATGCTCGGCGGTCCGGTCGGCGGCATGATCGGCGCGATGGCCGGGCAATATGTCGACCGCAATATCCTGTTCAAACCAAAGGCGGTGCATGGCCCGCGCCTCACCGACCTCGCGGTGCAGACCTCGACCTATGGCACGCAGATCCCGCGCATCTATGGCCGGATGCGGGTGGCGGGGAGCGTCATCTGGGCGCTTCCGTTGCGCGAACGGCGCCAGCGCCACCGCGCCAAGGGACAGCCCGACCAATATAGCTATAGCTACAGCGCCTCCTTCGCGGTCGCGCTTTCGTCGCGGCGGATTGCGGGCGTCGGGCGCATCTGGGCGGACGGAACGCTGATCCGTCAGGCGGGCGGGCGATTTACGCTCGACACCGTTTTTCGGGTGCACACCGGCGAACCCGACCAGCCTGCCGACCCGCTGATTGCTTCGGCGCAAGGAATGGCGGCCACGCCCGCGCATCGCGGCCTTGCCTATGCGGTGTTCGAAGATTTCCCGCTCGCCGATTTCGGCAACCGCATCCCTTCGCTGAGCTTTGAACTGATTGCCGATGAGGCGGGCCTTTCCGGCGGGGATGTGCTGGCCGACCTGCTCCCCGGACTGGTGGCGGACGGCGCGGCACATGATTTCGCGCTCACCGGCTATGCCGCGAGCGGCAGCGACCGGCTGGGCGCTGCGCAGCCGGTGATCGACGCGGGCGGCCTGTCCTTGCATGATGACGGCGGCGGCCTGCGCCTCGGATCGGGCGGGGCGGCAATCGCGCTGCCAGCATCCGCGATCGCTTCAGCCGACGGCAAGGCGTTCCCTGAATATCAGCGCCGTCCGCCGGGCGCGGTCCCGGCCAGCGTCGCGGTGCGTCATTATGATCCGGCGCGCGACTGGCTCATCGGACTGGAACGCGCGGCGGTGGCCGCAAATGACAGTCGTGGGCGCGAGCAGCTGATCGATTGCCCGATGGCGCTCGACACCGGCCTCGCCGCCGCACTGGCACGGCGGTTCGCCCATCGCTCGATCGCCGGGCAGGAACGCATCACCCTGCCGCTCGGGCCGCTGGCCTTTGCGCTTCGCGCCGGGACCGTGCTCGCCTTGCCCGGCGAGGGCGGGCGCTGGCGCGTTACGGGATGGCGCTGGGGCGATGGCGGCGGCGAGGCCGAACTGCACCGTATCGCGCAGGAGGAGCCCTGGCCCGGGGCGGCGGTGCTGCCGCCTCCCGATGATGGCGATGGCGGAACGCTTTATCTTGCGCTGTTCGATCTTCCCGCCTGGCCGGGGAGCAACGGCGCCGGGCTGGCGCTTGCACAGTCGAGCACGGGGCGCGGCGGCGCAGTCGAGGCGGGCGTACTGCTCGCGGGGAGCAGCGAAATCCACCCGCTCGCCCGCGTGCCCGAAACGCCGCTGCTCGGTTTTGCCGATACGGTCTTGGCACCGGGAAGCTGCGCGCTGTTCGATCGCCGGAACGCGGTCGAGGTGACGCTCGTCCACAAGGATATGGCGCTTGCCCATGCCAGCGATGCGGCATTGCTCGCGGGGGCCAACCTCGCGATGCTGGGGCGCGAGCTGATCCAGTATGGCCGCGCCGATCCGCTGCCGCCCGCCGCCGATGGCCGTCCGCGCTACCGCCTGTCGCGCCTGTTGCGCGGCCGGGCAGGGACGGAGGACCTCGTTGCGGGCCATCAGACGGGCGAAGCCTTTGCGCCGCTCGGAAGCGCGGAGGACCCGGCCCTCACCCTGCTGCCCGGCCGGATCGGGTTGCAGCCGCTCGGGCCGGGCACGATCATCACCGCGCGGCGGCCGGGGACGGAAACCCCGGTGCTGGCCGAAGTTGTCAGCGCCGGGCGTGCCCTTTGTCCGCTGGCGCCCGTCCATCTGCGCGCGGAGCGGCAGGCGGATGGCGGTATCGGGCTCCACTGGATACGCCGCAGCCGCGATGGCTGGGACTGGAAGGACGGGCTCGACGCCCCGCTCGACGAGCCGGTCGAGGCATGGCGCATCAGCCTGATGCCCGATACGGGCGCGCCACTGACGCGCGACCTTGTGGCGCCTACCCTGACACTGAGCGCCGCACAGTTGAGCAACTGGACCGGGGCAGGCGCGACGATGCTCATCGTCAGCCTCTGCCAGGTCGGCCAGCAGGCCCTGTCGCCACTCGCCACGCTGATGATCCCGCTCTGACACTTGATAACGGAGACCCGCCATGACCGAACTGGTTTCACCCCGCCTCGTCCTGCCGCTGCTCGCCGCCGGACAGGCGCAAAAGGAAATTACCCATAATGAAGCCCTGATACGCCTTGACGCGCTGGTTGGCGCGGTCATCGAAGATGCGGTGACAGCAACGCCGCCTTCTGCCCCGGCGCCCGGTGCCATGTGGCTGGTTGCGACCGGCGGAAACGGCGCCTGGTCGGGGGAGGATGGTCGAATCGCGATCGCATCGTCCGGCGGCTGGCGGTTTGTCGTCCCCTACGAAGGTCTTGTCCTGTGGGATCGGGCAAGCGCAACCCAGCGCCGTTTTCATGACAATATGTGGCTCGAGCCGAATAATTTGCCGTTGCCTTCTGGCGGCACCATCGTCGATGCAGAAGCGCGTGCTGCAATTGCGAACATCGCGGCTTTGCTGGAAAAATGGGGTCTGGCTGCCTGAAAATAAAGCAAAACTGCACTGATCCAACGGACGGCAAAAGCGATACGCACCCCAAAAATATGCGACATTTTGGCAACAGATCAGAAAAAGTCGGGTTGCACGGAAACTTACTGCGGTTTAGGAAGTTAGTGCAGAGTTTCGTGTCTCTATTGAAAGGGGAAAATAAAATGAGGAAGTTAGCCATTGCCATGGCGCTGGCCTCTACTGCTATCGCGTCGCCCGCACTTGCGCGTGACAATGCATGGTATGTAGGTGTTGACGGCGGTGTCATGCTAGTTGAAGACATGGATCTCGACATTACGTCGGGTACAGCGACCGTCGATAACGCAGCAACGGTCGATTACGACAAGGGTTTCGATTTCGGTGGCGTGATCGGTTACGACTTTGGTGCGTTCCGTCTTGAAGCTGAAGCTTCGTTCCGTCAGGCTGGCGCTGATGCTATCACCGCTGGTGCTCCGGGCATCGGCGTTCGTGGTCCCGCGGGCCTGCCCGCCGCATACACCGGCGACGCCAACGGCAAGGTCAATGCGCTGTCCATGATGGTCAACGCTTTGCTCGACTTTGGTGACGATGACGGCCTTCAGGGCTCGGTCGGTGGCGGTGCCGGTGTTGCCCGCGTCCGCGTTGACAACATCGTTTCTTCGCCGATGTGGCTCCGTGATTCGGACACCGGTTTCGCATGGCAGGCGCTGGCTCAGGTCCGTGCGCCGATCAGCGACAACTGGGATGTTGGCCTGAAGTATCGCTTCTTCAACGCTCCGAACGTCGATCTGGTTGACCAGTTCGGCCGCGGCGTTGAAACCAAGATGCGCTCGCACTCGCTGATGGGCTCGCTCATCTATAACTTCGGCACCCCGGCTGCGCCGGTCCCGGCTCCGATACCGGCTCCGGAACCCGCTCCGCCGCCGCCGCCGCCGGCTCCGGAACCGACCCCGGTCGTCTGCCAGCCTGGACCGTATATCGTGTTCTTCGACTGGGATAAGTCGGACATCACGTCGGAAGCGGCTGCAACGCTCGACAACGCGATCAGCGCCTACAATGCAGGCTGCACCGGTACTTCGGTGATGCTCGCTGGCCACGCTGACCGTTCGGGTAACGCAAGCTACAACGTCGGCCTGTCGCAGCGTCGTGCTGACGCCGTTGAAGGTTACATGACCGGCCGCGGCGTCCCGGGTGGCGTGATCTCGAAGCAGGCGTTCGGTGAAAGCCGTCCCCGCGTCGAAACGCCGGACGGTGTCCGCAACGACCAGAACCGTCGCGTGGAAATCACCTACGGTCCGGGTTCGGGCATGTAAGATTTCTGCCGGTCCCGTTCGGGACCTGGACGAAAAGAATTGGGGCGGTACCGCGAGGCGCCGCCCTTTTTCTATAGGAGGAACGGGACGGGGCAGATGTCCCGCTTTCTCTGGCAACGGACGGAGCACTTCGTATCCCCTTTGCGCAGCCCTACCGTTTCTCCTTTTGCGCTAGCCTCCCTAACCCGCTAAAGCGCAGCGCATGTCTTCCATCCGTCCCTGGCGCGACATCGAGCGCCGCAAGAGCCGCCAGATCATGGTCGGCAATGTGCCCGTCGGCGGCGATGCGCCGATCACGGTGCAGACCATGACGAACACCCCCACTGCCGACCCCAGGGCCACGATCGACCAGATCCGCCGCTGCGAGGAAGCCGGTGCCGACCTCATCCGCGTTTCCTGCCCGGACGTCGAATCAACCGCGGCGTTCCCCGAGATCGCCCGGGCCGCGACGGTGCCGCTCATTGCCGACATCCATTTCCATTATAAGCGCGCATTGGAAGCCGCCGATGCAGGCGCCGCGTGCCTCAGGATCAATCCCGGCAATATCGGCTCGGATGAGCGCGTCGCCGAGGTGGTGCGCGCCGCCAAGGCCAATGGCTGCGCGATCCGCATCGGGGTCAATGCGGGCAGCCTCGAACGTGACCTGCTTGAAAAATATGGCGAGCCCTGCCCCGAAGCGCTGGTCGAAAGCGCGCTCGACCATATCAAATTGCTCCAGGACCATGATTTCCACGACTATAAGGTCGCGGTAAAGGCAAGCGATGTGTTCCTCGCGGTCGCCGCCTACAGCCAATTGGCCGACGCGGTCGATTGCCCGTTGCACCTCGGCATCACCGAGGCGGGGGGCATGATCGCAGGCACGGTCAAGTCGGCAATCGGCATCGGCAATCTCCTCTGGGCCGGCATCGGCGACACGATCCGCGTCTCGCTCTCGGCGGAGCCCGAGCAGGAAGTGCGCGTCGGCTTCGACATCTTGAAATCGCTAGGCCTCAGGACCCGCGGCGTGCGCGTCGTCTCCTGCCCTAGCTGCGCGCGGCAGGGCTTCGATGTGATCCGCACGGTGGAACGCCTTGAGGAAGCGCTCTCGCACATCCGCACCCCGATGTCGGTATCGGTCTTGGGCTGTGTCGTCAACGGACCCGGAGAAGCACGCGAAACCGACATTGGCATCACCGGCGGCGGGCAGGGCAAGCATATGGTCTATCTGTCGGGCGTCACCGACCATCATGTCGCCGACGCTGACATGATCGCGCATATCGTCGCCCTCGTCGAAGCAAAGGCGGCCGAAATCGCGGCGGGGCGCGCGGTGAGCATGGATACGCTCCACGGCAAGGCGGCTTGAATCGCCCTATGAGCTTCTCCATCCGCCCTGCAACGGTCGCCGATGTGCCGCTGATCCGCCAGTTCATTCTCGACCTTGCGACCTATGAAAAACTTGCGCACGAAATGCACGCGAGCGAGGAAATGCTCGCCGCCGCCCTGTTTGGAGCGCGGCCTCAGGCCGAGGTCGTGATCGGCGAAATCGATGGAGCGCCCCAAGGGTTCGCGCTGTTCTTCCATAATTTCTCGACCTTCGAAGGCAAGCCTGGCCTTTACCTCGAAGTTCTGTATGTCCGCCCCGAAGCGCGCGGCGCCGGGCTTGGCAAGGCTCTGCTGACACATCTTGCGTCGCTTGCGGTCGAGCGCGGATGCGCCCGGTTCGAATGGGCCGTGCTCGACTGGAACGAGCCTTCAATCGCCTTTTACCGGTCGATGGGGGCACGGCCGATGGACGACTGGACCGTCTATCGCGTCGATGGTGCAGCGCTGCGGGCGCTCGCCAATGCCTGACCGGCCAGCGTCGGCCTCGGCCGCGCCTTCCTGTGCGGAAACCGTGGAGGGCGTGCACCGGTGAAGATAGCCATTCCCTATAAAATCCATGCACGGTTCCACGAATGGCGGCACAACCGCAGTTGTAAGCCGGTGCTCGACAGCACACCGATCACGCCCGCCGATGATGGCCTCATCCTGTTTTCGATGATCGGGACGCGCGTCGTTCTGCCGTATCTTGTCGCCGTCAAATCCCTTTGGAATCAGTTGCGGCGCGGACGCGTGGTGATCCTCGACGATGGCACGTTGACGGCAGCCGACCGGCAACTGCTTGATCATCATCTCGGTGGTCCGGCCTATCTTTCCCTCGCTCAAACGGCGCGGCCGGCTTATCCTGCCGGAGGGTGCTGGGAACGACTCGCCGGTCTTCTTGCGCTGCGCCGCGATGCCTATGTCATCCAGCTCGACAGCGACACCGTAACGATCGGCCCGGTGCCGGAAGTGGCCGCCGCCATCGATGCGGGAAAAAGCTTTACGCTCGCGGGCGACCTGGCCGGCGCGAAGGCCGGGCGGATGAATGCCCGCCATTATGCCCGGGCCCATTATCCCGGAGCGGCGCCGAACGATCATATTCAAACCGCGATGGAAATGGCGCTGGCCGATATCGAGGGCGGTGAAGACCTTTTTTATATCCGGGGCTGTGCCGGCTTTTCGGGGTTTGCTCCGGCGTTGGAGGGGCATGCGCGGGCCGATGCGCTGGTGCGCCGGTATCGAGAACGCATCGGCGATGCGCGGATTGCGCAATGGGGGAGCGAACAGTTCATGTCGAACCTTCTCATCGCCAATGAGCCTGATTCGCAGGTGCTCCCCTATGATCGCTATTTCAATTATTGGGGCGAGCCATGGGGACAGGACATGCGTTTCGTTCATTTCATCGGAACCCATCGCTATGCGCATGGCGCTTATTCCCGCGCGACGCGGCAGGCGCTGGCGGCGCTGAACTGACCGGCGATGACGAGGCTGTTTGCGCGTTCACCGAAAAATGCCCGGGCTTGCATGGTGGCACCCGTAGCGGCGGCGCCTCTCAGGCCGGACGGGCATGACTGAGCGCAGTGGCCCTGCGCCATCGATCCTGTTCCCGCTGCTTGCGGCGGCGGGCGGCATCGCCCTGTTTTCGGTGATGGACGGCTTCATGAAGACGCTGTCGATCGCGCTTGGCGCCTATAATGCGATGCTGTGGCGCACGCTGACGGGGAGCGCGATCGGTGCGGTGGCCTATCGCGCGCAGAAGGGCAGGCGGCCGGGACCTGCGGCGTTGCGGCTCCATCTCTGGCGCGGTGCGATCGTGATGGTGATGGCGCTCTGTTTTTTCTGGGGAATCGCGCGGGTGCCGCTCGCGGAAGGTATTGCGCTGTCCTTCATCGCGCCCCTCGTCGCGCTCTATCTCGCGGCGGTGCTGCTCAAGGAACGGATTGGCGGGGCGGCTGTTGCCGCATCGCTGCTGGGCCTTGCCGGGGTCGGCGTGATTCTTGTCGGCAAGCTCAGCGGCGATTACAGCGCCGATGCGCCTCTGGGCGTCGCCGCCATCCTGCTCTCGGCGCTATTCTACGCCTATAATCTCATCCTTCAGCGGCAGCAGGCGCTGATGGCCGGGCCGACCGAAGTCGCGCTGTTCCAGAACCTTACCATTGCCGGGCTATTGCTGCTTGCCGCGCCGTGGCTCGCGGCGCTGCCCGGCAAGGCGCTGTGGCCGGTGGTGCTCGCCTCCGCGACGCTCGCCTTCATATCGCAGATGCTGCTGAGCTGGGCCTATGCCCGTGCCGAAGCGCAGCGCCTGCTCGCGGTCGAATATACCGCGTTCATCTGGGCGGCGATTGTCGGATATCTGGTGTTTGATGAAAAACTGACGGTCGCCATGCTGGCCGGTACCGTGCTGATCGTGGCCGGATGCCTGATCGCTGCGCGCGCCAAACCCAAATCTATCGCGCATATCGAAGAAACGGTAGTCTGACCGGGCAAGGCCCGATCAGGCGATCGCGCGGCCCGTCCAGATCACCCGGCCGATGATGACAAGGTCCTGCAGCGCCAGGTCGCCGGGGCTGGGGCTCGCCGAATTGTCGCTGGTGACGCGCACATGGCCCGGCTGTTCGCTCTTGCGCACACGCTTGACGATGAGTTCATCGCCGCGGCGCAGTACATAGACGCCTTCGCGCCGCGCCTCGAAACGGTCGGCCTCGTTGACGAGGATCGCATCGCCATCGGCGAGTAGCGGCGCCATTGAATCCCCTGTCACATTGATGATCGACAGCCGGTTCGGGTCCGCGCCGAGCTTGCGCAGCCATTGCCGGTTGAACGACAGGCTGTCGCGTTCATATTCCATGTCGGCGAGCGCCCCCGCGCCAGCGGCCGCCTCGACATTGCGGCGGCGGACATAGACGAGATTGTCGTTTGCGCCGCTCTCGCGTTGCGGCGCGCCGAGCAGGCTTTCGGGTACCTTGAGATAGGCGGCGAGCTTGGCGCGGTCATCCTCGTCCAGCTTACGCGGCGATCCGCGCTTGATATATTGCTGGATATAGGCCGCATTGCGCCCGAGCATTTTCGACAGCGAAACATAGTCTTCGCCGCGTTCCTGGATGATGGCGTCGAGCGCCTGACGGGGGTCCTGTTCCATAATGATGATATAGAGAGGAAAATTCCTCTTGCCTAGTAGGAAATGGCGGAAGATAGGAAAAATCCTCATTGGGCTTCGGCGGTCGAGTCGAAGCCGGTCCGAAACAAAAAGGAGATCGCGGCATGGACGCCCCGCTGATTTGGCATATCGAAAAATATCTGCGCAAAACCGGGATGTGCGCTTCCAGTTTCGGACGCGATGCGGTGAAGGATCCGCGGCTGGTGTTCGATCTCAGGCGAGGGCGTGAGCCGGGCCGCCGCATCGTCCGCCGTGTGTGCGACTATATGGAGGAACGGGGGCCGGACCCGGTGACGCCAAGAAAGCCTGCGGCCCGGCCAGTCCCCCGGCCAGTCCCCCGGCCAGCCCTCCGGCCAGCCCTCCGGCCACGCCTTTCCGCCCTCACGCGCCCGTCCATGCCCCGGCGCGCCGATGCCGGACGCGCGCTGCGAATTGCGCTTGCCGCCTTGCTGGGAGAGGGCGCGCGGCTGCTGTCATCGCGCGAGCGGCCGTGGGCGAGCGCTACCTTTACCGGGGCGCGCCATTACTGGACCTGGGCACTGACGGCCGCGGATGGCGCCGACCTGGCGCGATGGTTTGCCGCGCTGCTGCCGGAGCATGAATTTTCGATCCGCGGCCATATCGTCGCAGACGCGCTCGTTACCGATATCCGCAGCGAGACACTGGAAGACGGCCGCCCCGCCACTATTGTCACGCTTGAAATACTCAGCGTCGAGGATGCGTGACGTGCTTATCCGGCGGCGCGGCGATTCATCCGCTCGAGCGTGCTGAGCGCCGCGCGCAGCGCCTCGTCGACTTCGGCTTCCTTGTCGGCCAGATTGGCGAGCGGATCGATTGCCGCAAAGGGGCTGGCGGATTGATGGACGGATTCTGCCTGCGCGGCGCTGGCGGGCGAAAGGATCGTCAGGCGGGCGCGGCGCTCGGCCCGGCGTGCCAGCCCTTGTTCCAGCCGTGCGATCAGTTCCTCGACCGACGCTTCATTCGAAAGTGCAACCGGCATGGGCGCCACGGCTTGCGGATAATCTTCCGCGTCGATGGAGGCCGGTTCTGGAGTGATGTCGCCGGTGGCGTCGGGCGTGAACGCAGGTTCCGCTACGGCTGGCGTGGCGGTTTCGGTGGCGTCGCTGACAGGCTCGGGCGCAAGGGATTGCAGTTCGAATATCGCGTCATCGCCGGAAGGTGCTTCGTCGGTCAGCGATCCGCTATCCGGCAATCCCATATATTGTTCAAAGCTGCTGAGATCATCCCAGTCTTCGGTGCCCGCGCTTTCTGGAACGGCCGAAATTACGCGCGCTTCCGGGGCCTGTTGCTGCGTGACTTCCGGCATGGGTGCTTCGACCGGTGCGGATGGCGGGAGTGGATCAGACAGCGGATCAGACAAGGCCGCGACCGCAGGATGAATTTCATCGGCGTAGCTTTGCTGCGGCTGCGAACGAAGGCCGGAGAGGTCGCAATCTTCCTCATAGGCCCATTCGGGTATCGGCGCCGCTTGCCGTTCGCCAATCGAATCGGTGGCGGAGGGTTCGGCGGTAACGCCAATCGTCGCAAGCGAATCACCGGGCAGTTCGCCGTCAGCGAAGAGCGGGCGGCGGGCAGCGGAATCAGGATGGAAATCCCGGCGGCGCGTCATCGGCATCGCGTCGAGATCGATTTCCTCTTCGGCCTTCTTGCGGCGCAGGCGCCCCAGCAGCGACGGTTTGAGGTCGGCGGTGTCATCGGCATCCGCAATTTCCGCGACCGGCACGGCAACCGGCGCCGCCTCCATTTCCGCTATGGTTTCGGGCGCCGTCAGCTTGCGCGTGCGGCTGGTTCCGGCCGCTCCGACCTTCCATGAAAGCAAGACGGTGAGCCCTCCAGCGATGCACGCTGCGGCAATGGCGGTGAGCAGACGTGCGGTTGTGCCGAGCGGCGGCCCGGCCATCGGCAGGATCTGGTCGAGCCGCGTCTGCCAGACAATCGCTTCCAATACCGCCTGCGGCAACACCATGAATATGGCAAAAGCGATCAGGCCTGCGAGGCCGCCTGCGATCGGCGCCAGCGGCAGTTTTCGTCCGTTAATGGCCACCTTACTCATCCATTTATGCTCCACACGCGTGATTCTTCACGAATCGTGTAGCAGCCTTTGGTAAACAGGTTCGTAACGCAATATGTTATGCGACCAGTTGCGTTCCTGTTCGACATAAGCGCGTGCCACGGTCTTTCGTTCCGCCCACTGGTCGCGGCCCGCCAGCAAGGCGGCCAGCGCATCGGCGATCCCGTCCGGATCATCCGGCGGGAACAGGGTTCCGGTAACGCCATCCTCGATCAGTTCGCGGTGGCCGCCAATGTCCGACGCCGCGACCAGCCGCTTCTGCGCCATCGCTTCGAGCGGCTTCAACGGCGTGACGAGATCGGTGAGGCGCATTTTCTTGCGCGGATAGGCAAGGATGTCGATCAGGCTGTAATAACGCTCGACCTCCTGGTGCGGAACGCGTCCCGCGAACCGGATATGCGCTGCGGCCGGGGAGGCGGCGGCCTGCGCGCGCAGTGCCTCTTCGCGCGGACCGCCGCCGACAAGCAGCAATTTCGCGCGCGGCGCTTTTTCCACCAGGCGCGGCATGGCGGCGATGAGATCATCAAGCCCTTCATAGTCATAGAAGCTGCCGATGAAGCCGATGACATCATCGTCCGCTTCAAGGCCGAGTGAGGCCCCCAGCTCTGCGTCGCGTGGCAGCGGCTCGCCGAACAGGTCAAGATCGACGCCATTGGGCGAAACGACAATCTTGTCCGGCATCACCCCGCGCCGGATAAGGTCCTGCCGCAGACCTTCGCAGATCACCGCAACGGCATCAGCCTTGCGCACGGCATGGCTTTCAAGCTGGCGGATCAAACGATATTTGAGCGAACCTTCGGTGCCCGTCCCGTTGCCGACCGCCGCATCTTCCCAGAAGGCACGGATTTCATAGATAAACGGCAGGCCAAGCCGCTTGTTGGCGCGAAGCGCCGCGAGCGCGGTCAGCACCGGCGAGTGGGCGTGCAGCAGATCAGGTTTGAAACTTTCCGCCACCGCCTCGATTTGCGCCGCAAGCGCCCTGACCTCGGCCATTTCACGAAATGGCGAGCGCCTGCCGGGGATCGCCGACGTACGATAAAAGGTAAGCCCGTCAACGGTTTCTACCGGCGGACCGGGCAGCGGATGGCGCACGCTGGTGATCCCCGCAACCTCCCAGCCCTTTGCCATTTGCGCCTTCATCAGCGCGCGGGTGCGGAAGGTGTAGCCGCTATGCGCGGGTAGGCTATGGTCGAGAATGTGGAGGATGCGGGTCATGGACGGCCCCTACCGCCAAAGGATTAAGCTTGCGTCAACCCTATATCGCTATCGGGCGGGCCGCGTTACAATAATTGTCGCGCTGGCGGGCCGGGACCGGCTATAGGGACGCTTCATGGTCGATAATTTCTCCATCGCGATCAGCCATATCCTGCTCGCCCTCATGCTGTGGCGGCTATACCATAGTCCCGGGCTCGACCATGACAATGGCACCGAAGAGCGCGGCTTCCGCAAGCACAGGAGCGCACCGATCGGGGGCGAGGTTCCGCCGGATGCGTGACCTTGCCTTTGCCCTGTTCCTCATGGCCTTCATTGCGATCGGGCTGCGCCGTCCGTTCCTGCTGGTGCTCGCCTATTGCTATGTCGATATCGTCGCGCCGCAGCGCCTCTCCTATTTTCTCGTCAATTCGATCCCGGTGTCGCTCGTCACCTTCGCCTTCGCGGTAGGGATGTGGGTGCTGGCCGATGACAAGAAGGACACGCGTTTTTCGTTTCGGCAAGGCTTGCTGGTGCTGCTTCTCATCTATTGTGCCTTGACCACGCAAAGTGCTGATTTTCCGGTCGAGGCGGCCGATAAATGGTCGTGGGTATGGAAAGCATTGCTGTGGGCGATCTTCCTGCCATTGACCCTGCGCACAAAGCTGCGCATTGAGGCGCTGGCGCTGACCATGATTTTGTGCGCGTCGTCGATCATCATCACCGGCGGGATCAAGACGCTGGCAGGCGGCGGCGGCTATGGTTCCATGCAGTTGCTCGTCAGCGACAATAGCGGCCTTTATGAAGGCAGCATTATCTCCTGCGTCGCGATCGCGATCATCCCCATCATTCTTTATCTGGCCAAGTCGGGCACGGTGTTTCCGCCTGACTGGCGGGTCAAGCTGTTTGCCTATGCGCTGTGCTTTGCCTGTCTGCTGATCCCGATCGGGACCCAGGCGCGCACCGGCCTAGTCTGTATCGCTGCGCTTGCCATCCTGATGCTGCGTTTTACCAACCATCGTTTCGCCTATGTCGCGATGGCGAGCGGCGCGCTCCTCGTCGCGATCCCGTTTCTTCCTTCCCAGTTTACCGACCGCATGTCGACGATGAAGGAATATAAGTCGGACGAATCCGCCTCCACCCGCGTAGCCGTGTGGAAATGGACATGGGATTACGCCAAGGAGCACCCGTTCGGCGGCGGTTTCGATGCCTATCGCGGTAATGTCATCAAATATGAGCGCGCAGCGAACGAAGAGCAGGGGGCCGATTTCAAGGAAGTCAACGACAAGTCCCGCGCCTATCACAGCAGCTATTTCGAAATGCTGGGGGAGCAGGGCTATCCCGGCCTGTTCCTCTGGCTGCTGCTCCATGCGATCGGCATCGTGCAGATGGAGCGCCTGCATCGACGGTACAAGCATACCGGGCGCGATGATATGAAATGGGTGTCGCCGTTCGCCGTCGCGCTCCAGAATGCCCAGATCATCTATCTGGTGGGCTCGCTATTTGTCGGCATCGCGTTCCAGCCGTTCATCTACATGCTGCTTGCGCTGCAGATCGGTTTTTCGACCTATATGGGACGGCGCGAGCATGAGGAGAGCTGGCGCTCGATCGCCGACCGGGTAGTCAAGCGGCCGAAAACCGTCTAGGCGGCGTTGCCATGACTGCAGCAAAGGCGCCGGCAAACGGCGAAGCGGCGAAGCCGCTCATCGAAACCAAGGTCGATTTCGTCCCCGACAATATCCAGGTGCTGCCGCTCGACCAGCAGCTGCGCTATTACTGGAACAGCTCGATCGAGTGGATCCAGTCACACACGCTGGCGATCATCATTGCTGCTGTCGTTGGGACGCTGATCTATCTGGCGCTCAACTGGTTGAAGGGTTTTGGATCCCGTTATGCCGATCGGCATGAGGATGAATCGAGCCTGACCTATATTGCGCTCAAGGCGCTGGCGCGGACCAGCCAGTTTTTCATCCTGATGGTCCCGCTGAAACTGCTGTCGCGCTATACCGGTGCGCCGGTTACCGTCGATACCACGATCAATTTCCTGTTCACCGTCGCCGCGGTGTTCCAGGTGGCGATCTGGGTGCGCGAGATTATCATGGGGTTCATTCGCCGCCGCACGCTGATCGGCGAGCCCGGCGACCATGAAACGCTGACCAACGCGATGGGCCTTATCAGCCTGCTGATCAGCGTCGGCCTGTTCGCCATTGCCGCCATTGTCGTGCTCGACAATCTGGGGGTTAACGTGACGGGGCTGATCGCGGGTCTCGGCATTGGCGGTATCGCGATCGGCATGGCGGCCAAGGGCATTTTCGACGATCTGTTTTCGGCGCTCTCGATCATCTTCGACAAACCCTTCCGCCGCGGCGACACGGTGCAATATGACCAGACCACTGCGACCGTTGAAAAGATCGGCCTCAAGTCGACGCGTTTGCGCGCCGTCACCGGCGAGCAGAAGGTCATTTCCAACACCAACCTGCTGGGGAAGGAAATCACCAACCTGACACGGCTGTATCGCCGCCGGGTGCATTTCGCGATCGGGGTAGTCTATCATGTCGACCCGGCCAAGGCGCGGGCCTTGCCCGATATCTGCCGCAGTGTCGTCGAGGAAGCAGGGCATGAATATGTGCGCTGTGCGATGACGGCCTTTGGCCCGAGCAGCCTTGATTTCGAACTGTTGTTCGACGTCAACAGCGACGATCTCGCCCATGTGGCCAATGAAAAAGGGCGGGTGGGCATCATGCTGTGGGAAGCGTTTGGCCGCGAGCAGATTGAACTCGCCTATCCGACCCAGACTACCTACACCGCCGCACCCGACGGAACGCTGGTCATGCCCTACGCCGAGGAAAGACCGGCACATCCGCGCTGATTTGCGCGACTCGTTCCAGCGCTCTAGGCTCTTACAGAGGAAGGCGGACGCTACGGCATCCGGCTTCGCGAAAAAACGCCTTGTTTACGTAAACGTCAAGTGGCAAGGCGGGAGCGATTTCGCGCCGGAAAAGTTGCGCACCCGCGAAGGAAGGACGATGCTATGACGCCTCAGGAAATGACCGCGAAGATCGGGGAAGCGATCGGGACGTCGGAATGGATCACGATCGATCAGGAAACGATCAACCAGTTTGCCGATGCAACCGGCGATCACCAGTTCATCCACGTCAATGAGGAAATGGCCCGGATGACGCCATTTGGCGGCACCATCGCCCACGGCTTCCTCACCCTTTCGCTCCTGCCCCAGATGGTCGAGAAATCGGATGGTCCCAAGATGGACGGCGTCCGGATGGGAATCAATTATGGCTTGAACAAGGTGCGGTTCCTGTCGCCGGTCAAGTCCGGCAAGCGCGTGCGCGGGCATTTCAAGTTGCTCGAACTGGCGGAAAAGCGCCCCGGCCAGTGGCAGCAGATTGTTGAAGGCACGATCGAGATCGAGGGCGAGGAAAAGCCTGCCCTCATCGCCGAATGGATTACCCAGCTGTTTGTTTGACTTCTTTGCCTTCCTGACCGGGAGGAACTCATGAATAAGGAATTACCCATGCGTGATGCAGTCATCGTTTCCACCGCCCGCACTCCGATTGGACGGGCCTATCGCGGAGCGTTCAATGCTACTCCGGGCGCCACGCTCGGTTCCTTTTCGCTCAAGGCTGCGGTCGAACGCGCCGGGATCGATGGCGCCGAGGTCGACGATGTGATCTGGGGGTCGGCGCTGCAACAGGGTGCGCAGGCCGGCAATATTGCCCGTCAGGTGGCGTTGCGCGCGGGGCTGCCCGTTTCGGTCGCGGGCATGTCGGTAGACCGTCAGTGCGCCAGCGGCCTGATGGCGATTGCGACCGCCTCGAAACAGGTCAGCATCGACCGGATGGATATTGTCGCCGCGGGCGGACAGGAATCGATCAGCCTCGTCCAGACCCCGGAAATGCGGATGCTGCCCGACCCGTCGCTGATCGAGATGCACAATGCGATCTACATGCCGATGCTGCAGACTGCGGAAATCGTCGCGACGCGCTATGGCATCTCGCGCGCGGCGCAGGACGAATATGCGCTGCAATCGCAGCAGCGCACCGCCGCTGCGCAGGCGGCCGGCAAGTTCGACGACGAAATTGTCGAGGTCACCGCGACGATGAACGTCGTCAACAAGGAGACCAAGGAAGTCTCGCCGCAGGAAGTGACGCTGAAGAAGGACGAGGGCAACCGTCCGGAAACCACGCTGGAAGGCCTGCAGGCGCTCCAGCCGGTGATGGGCCCCGATGCGTTCATCACCGCCGGTAATGCTTCGCAGCTTTCGGATGGTTCCTCGGCGGTCGTTGTAATGGACGGAGGCCTCGCGGCCAAGAAGGGCCTCACCCCGCTGGGCCGTTATGTCGGCATGGCGGTGGCGGGCACCGAGCCCGACGAAATGGGTATCGGCCCGGTGTTCGCGGTGCCGAAGCTGCTCGAACGCTTCAACCTCAAGATGGACGATATCGGCATCTGGGAACTCAACGAAGCCTTCGCCGTGCAGGTGCTCTATTGCCGCGACAAGCTGGGCATCCCGAATGACCTGCTGAACGTCAACGGCGGCGCGATTTCGATCGGCCACCCCTATGGCATGTCGGGCGCACGTATGGCCGGCCATGTCCTCATTGAGGGCAAGCGTCGCGGCGTCAAATATGGCGTTGTCACCATGTGTGTCGGCGGCGGCATGGGCGCGGCGGGGCTGTTCGAGATTTTCTGATCACACCCGGCTATCGGGATATAAGACCGCCTCGGTTACCGGGGCGGTCTTTTTTCATGGGACAGCTCCTTATTCGCTGCCCCAGTCGCCGGGTGTTGCCGACCGCGCGCGTGATTTGAGGCTTCCTTCCTCGTCGATCATATCATCCAGCTGCCAGATGCCGTCCGGGCTGCATAACAACAGGAGGCGGACCTTGCCGCGATGCCCTGCCATGGCCGATACACGGATATCGGCCGTGGCGCGGTCGCCGTTGAGCGACAGTTTCCGGATCGAATAGGTAAAGCGCTTTTCATCATAATCCTGACACTGGCAAAAGCCGTCATAATCGGGATTGCCGCCCGCCCGGTCGAGCAACTGTTTGAGTTCGGCAGAATAAGGCAGTGAAGCCGATGGGAGCGACGGCTGGTCCGCCAATGTGCGATACCGGGCATAATGGCTATCGATCGCGGCGCGCACGACTGCTTGCGATGCTTTTGCCGCAGGCTTCGCGGACACCGCACCTCCTGCCCCGGCCATGATGATCGTGGCGGCGATGGGAGCCCAATACAGGCTTCTGCGCATTTTCCGTTCCTCGTCGTGATCGGGTATGACACAGGTTAATTCAGGAAAATGCACGGGTAAAGCGTTTCCCGGTTCCCCGGAACTCTCATGCGCCGCTGGTGTTGATCAAGGCGAGAGGAGTTTATGATGAACCGCAATGAACCCATGTCCGGCACGGTTGGCGACCCCGAAGAGATCAAGGCACAGTTCTGGAAGGAACTCGACGCCAATCCCAATGTGTTCCTGACCGTGACAGGCAGCAAACAGCATAGCGCACCGATGCGCTGTGTGCTCGACAAGGATGTCCATGGCCACTGGTGGTTCTACACCAGCCGTGACAATCGTGCGGCCGCCGGCGGCCCGGCGATGGCGCATTTCACCGCCAAGGGCCATGACCTTTTCGCCTGCGTCGGCGGCACACTGGTCGAGGAGACAGACCCCGCGATCATCGACAAATACTGGTCGAACCCGGTCGCCGCTTATTATGAAAAGGGACGTGATGATCCCAATATGCTGATGCTGCGCTTCGAGCTGGACGACGCCGAAATCTGGGTGCCCGATGCAACGATCAAGGGCATTTTCAAGCTGCTGACCGGCATGACGATGAAACCGGGCGATGGCGGCGACCACGCCAAGGTCGATCTTTCCTGACCTTCAGCCTGCCGGTGGAAGGATCATCCCGTCCCGGAAGGTGAAACCGCCGGGGCGGTCCTTCTTGAGCAGCTCCGGTCCGTCGAGGTCAACCCAGCGCGCCTTTTGCGCGAGCGCGAAGGCCGGGCGCACGCCGAGCGAGGTGGACAGCATACAGCCGACCATCAGGTCGAGGCCGCGCATCCGCGCTTTTTCCGCGAGCAATAGTGCGCCGGTGAGGCCGCCCGCCTTGTCGAGCTTGATGTTGATCGCCTGGAACGCGCCTTCGAGCCGGTCGAGATCCTCGTGCGTCTGGCAGCTCTCGTCGGCGCAGAAGGGGATCGGGGAGTTGAGCCCGAGCAACAATTCCTCCTCGCCTGCGGACACCGGCTGTTCGATCATTTCGACGCCGAGCGCGTGGAGCGCGTTCGCCGCCTCCTCGATGTCGATTTCATCCCAGCTTTCATTGGCGTCGACAATGAGTCGCGCTTGGGGGGCGCCTTTGCGCACCGCCTTCACGCGGTCGAGGTCATGCTCGCCGGACAGCTTCATCTTCAGGAGTTGGAAACCGCGCTTCACCGCTTCTTCGGCCGCCGCCTGCATGGCCGGGATTTCATCGAGCGAGATGGTGACGGCGGTGACCAGCGGCTTCGGCTCGGGCAGCCCCGCGAGCTGCCATAGCGGCTTTCCGCTCTGCTTGACCTCAAGGTCCCACAGCGCGCAGTCGAGCGCATTGCGGCCCGCACCTTCCATCATCGTATGGAGCAGGTCCTCGTGGCTGACCGGGCGGTTCTGCTTCATCCGCATGCTGATTGCATCGGCGCACAGCTCGGCGGTTTCGCCTTCATAATAGATCGGCGTGCCCTCACCGGTGCCGACATGGGTGCCGTCGGTGACCTCGCACACCACGACGTCGACATGGGTCTTGGCGCCGCGCGCGATGGTGAAATGCCCATCGACGGCAAAGCGCTCGACGCGCACGTCTTTCAAGGAAATTGCCATTATTTCGCCTTTGCGCAGACCGGCTGTCCGGCGTGTACCGTAAACTGCCGCGGGCCCGGGGGATGGTCGCCCGGAACATCGCGCAGGCGGACCGTCATGCGGCACGTGCCGGCGCGCAGTTCATAGATATCCTCGCCAACATGGCTGATCGAATCGATCGGGCGCTTGTCCAGCGCGTTGGCGATCGCGCTATCTTCCATGATCGCCTTTATCTCTTCAGCCCGCTGATAATAAGGCGGCAGCGCGGCAATCGCGGGGACAGCAGTTGCAAACAGCGCGGCAAAACCAACCATCTTTACCAGCCGCATTTCCTCACCCTTTTCCTATGGAATGGCGGGTCTTGTAGCGGGCAAGACGCCGCGCTGCCACCTTTGTTTATTGCTCGTGCTTGCGAATCCAGTCTTCCAGCACCGGCGCGATCTTGTTGCGCCACTTGCTGCCATTGAAGATGCCATAATGGCCGACGCCCTTGGCGAGATAATATTTCTTGTGGGAGGCAGGCAGGTTTTTCGAGATCTTGAGCGCAGCCTTGGTCTGACCGATGCCCGAAATATCGTCGCGCTCGCCCTCGACCGCGAGGAGGCCGATATCGGTGATTGCGCCGGGGTCGATGACCGCACCGCGATGGACGAACTCGCCCTTGGGCAGCGCGTGGGTCTGGAACACGACATCGACGGTCTGGAGATAGAATTCCGCAGCCATGTCACACACGGCACGATATTCGTCGTAAAATTCCTTGGTCGCCTCGGCGCTTTCGCCATCGCCCTTCACCAGATGCTTGAACATCGCATAATGGCTCATCAGGTGGTTGCCGAGGTTCATCGACATGAACCCGGCGAGCTGGAGGAAGCCGGGATAAACCTTGCGCCCGGCGCCCGGATACTGGACTGGTACCGTCGCGATGACATTGTGCTGGAACCATTCGTGCGGACGCTGCATCGCCATGCTGTTGACCGACGTGGGCGCCTCGCGCGTGTCGATCGGCCCGCCCATCATCGTCAGCGTCTTCGGGCGGCACGGATGCTTGAGCTTGGCCATGATCGCCGCCGCCGCATAGGCTGGGACCGAGGGCTGGCAGACGGCGAGCATGTGTGTGCCCAGGCCGATGAATTCCAGAAACTCGATGATATAGTCGATATATTCATCAAGATCGAACTTGCCTTCGGACAATGGCACCAGCTTGGCGTCGGCCCAGTCCGTGATGTAGACATCGTGGCGCGGCAGCATGCGCTCGACCGTGCCGCGCAGCAGCGTGGCATAATGGCCCGACATTGGCGCAACGATAAGGAGCTTGGGTGCCCCGATCACGCCTTCATGGACGAAGCGCTTCAAGTTGCCGAACGGCTTGACCAGCACCACCTCTTCGGTGACGGGCACGGTTTTTCCCTCGACGATCGTCGTGTCGAGCCCGAATTCCGGCTTGCCGCGCGGGGCAGCGGCATGGGCGAATACCTCAAGCGCATGGCCGACAACGGGGCCGGCGCCCATGTAACGGATCGGATTGGCCGGGCTTTGCAGCCATTGAGAACCGATATCGGCAAGCGCACCAAGGCCGGCCAGCCAGCTGCGCTGAATTTCATAAGCGTCGTAGAGCATTCGTCCTGTACCCCCGGGGTTGGGCGGCCTGTTACCGCTCCAAAAGAGCATGATAGGCACAAAATCCACTATGTTGCAATGCAATATAAACTGGATTGGAAACGCGGTTGAGGGGTAAAGGTTGCGCTGCTAAGGCAGCGCGCATGGACACTGCAGCCTCGCGCGAACCCGCGCCACTCGACGCCCCGACCGCCCAACCCGCGAAAAACGGGGACGTTGACAAGGCTGGCAGCCGCAAGATCGGCAATCTCAAGATGATCTGGGATTTCGCCAAGTCCTATCCTGCCCAGATCCTCGCCGCCGCGCTCGCCCTGCTGGTGGCCGCGACCGCGACGATGACGATTCCCGCTGGGTTCATGGCGGTGATCGACGAAGGCTTTGGCGCCCATGCCAGTGCACCCGCCAACCCGGCCGCGGCGATGGCGGAGGCGGCGGGCGTTCCCAAGAGCGTCTCGGCAAGCTCGATCATCGCCTCGATCATCCGCAACATCTATGGCGGGCAGCCGGGCGATATCGCACCCTATTTCTATTTCCTCTTCACCGTCGTCATCATCATGGCGCTGGCGACGGCGGTGCGCTTCTATTTCGTGAGCTGGCTCGGCGAGCGGGTGGTGGCCGATGTCCGCGTCGCGGTGCAGCGCAACCTGCTGCGCCTCCACCCCGGCTTCTTCGAGGAGAACCGCCCGGCCGAGATTGCCTCGCGCATGACCTCGGACACCACGCTCATCGAACAGATTGTCGGCACCACCGTTTCGGTCGCGCTCCGGAATATCGTGATGGTGATCCTTGGCGTGAGCTTTCTGCTCTGGGTGGCGCCCAAGCTGACCCTGATGATGCTCGGCGGGATTGTCCTTGTCGTCGCGCCGATCGTGGTGCTGGGCAAGAAACTGCAGTCGCTCTCGCGCACCAGCCAGGACCGGATCGCCGATGTCGGCGCGATGACATCCGAAACCTTGGGCGCGATGAAGATCGTCCAGGCCTTCGGACAGGAAACCCGCGAGGGCGACCGGTTTGCCGACGCGGTCGATGCGACCTTTGCCGCTGCCAAGCGTCGCATCCGGCTGCGCGCGATCATGACCGCGACGGTGATGGGCCTCATCTTCGGGGCGATCACGATGCTGATGTGGTACGGCGCGGAAGCCGTGCGGTCGGGCGCGATGACCGGCGGTTCGATCTTCGCCTTTGTCCTCACCGGCGGCCTGATCGCCGGCGCATTCGGCGCGCTGACCGAGGTGTTTGGCGATCTCGTGCGGGGGAGCGGCGCCGCCAGCCGCCTCGCCGAACTCCTCTCCGAACAGCCGGTGATCGCGCCGCCCGCGTACCCGGCCGCGCTGCCGGAACCTGCGCGCGGCGAGATGCTGTTCGAGCATGTCACCTTCCATTACCCGACCCGGCCGGAAGTTGCCGCACTGAAGGATTATTCGCTCCACATCCGCCCCAATGAAACCGTCGCGGTGGTGGGACCATCGGGCGCGGGCAAATCGACCCTGTTCCAGCTGATCCAGCGTTTCTATGACCCGTCCAGCGGCCGCATCCTGTTCGACGGCGTTGATCTCAAGACCGCGGATCCCGCCGACATCCGCGCGCGCATCGCGATGGTGCCGCAGGAAACGGTGATCTTTGCCGCCTCCGCGCGTGACAATCTGCGCTACGGCAACTGGCAGGCGAGCGACGAGGAACTGTGGGAAGCGGCGCGCGCGGCCAATGCGGAAAGCTTCCTCAAGGCACTGCCGCAGGGGCTCGATACCTATATGGGCGAGGGCGGGGCACGTCTGTCGGGCGGCCAGCGCCAGCGCATTGCGATTGCGCGGGCGCTGCTCAGGAAAGCGCCGTTGCTGCTGCTCGACGAGGCAACCAGCGCGCTCGATGCCGAAAGCGAGCGGCTGGTGCAGGATGCGCTCGAGCATCTGATGGAAGGCCGCACCACCATCGTCATCGCCCACCGGCTCGCGACCGTACGCGCCGCCGACCGCATCATCGTGATGGACGAAGGCCGCATCGTCGAGGAAGGCACCCACGATGCGCTGGTCGCGCAGGACGGGCTCTACGCCCGGCTGGCCCGGCTACAGTTTGACAGCTGAAGCGCGGCTCAGCCGCTGACGATAGCCGGGTCGCCCTGCCGCACCGAGCAGGTGTAAATGCGGTCCCTCACGCGCCAGCCGCTCGCGGTGCGCACCAGCCGGTCGTCATATTCGCCCCACATCGTATAATCCGCGCCCTGATGCGCGCCCGTGCCGCAATGGGCGGCGATATAATGGACCCTGGCGCGCGCGGAGGTTGCGCCCTCCACCGTGATGCGGAAATTGGTGACATTATGATGCGTCGCACCGCAGCTTGATCTGGCCCCCAGATTGGCGTGCATAGCGCCGATCAGCATGGCGAGCCCTTCCGTCACTACACCGTCGCCGAGCGCCTGCGAATAATCACCGCGCGTATCGTCGGTGAACACCTCGTCCAGCCGGTCGAAATCCTTGCTGTCGATAAGTTCGCAATAGCGGATATAGATTTGTTCGATCGCGCGTTCCTCGACGATCCGCGTCAGTGCATCCATGCTCCATCCCCTTTTTACCGATATGGCGTGGCGACGCTAACCGGGCTTGGGTGCAGGTGCAAACAGAAGGTGCGATCAGTCGCGTTCGGGCGCGCCGAGCGGGAACAGCGGGCGGTAGGGCCGCGCCTCTTCGACACAACGCGCAACCGAAGGCCGGGCGAGGAGACGCTGGCGGTAAGCGTGGAGCACCGGATGCGTATCCGCGAACGGCACGATCCAGTCTGCGTAGAACAGGGCCGGTGCGGCGGCGCTATCGGCGAGGCTGAAGCTGGTGCCATTGGCCCATTCGCGTCCCTTCAGCCTTTGCTCCAGCCAGTCATAGGCGGCCAGCAGATGCCGGTGTCCGGTCGCGACGCGGTAGAGATCCTTCGGCACGCCTTCGGGGCGCAGCGCATCGTCGACATAGACCTGCGCCTGATTCATCACCCACAGGTCGAACACGCGGTCGAGCAGGCGGGTTTCGAGCGCATCCGCCGGGTTCGCCGGGATCAGCGGATGGTTGCCGGGCTCCTTGCTGTCGAGATACTCAATGATGATGCTGGTTTCGACCAGATCAGTGACGCCGTCGCGCAGCATCGGAAATTTGCCGAGCGGCCAGCTGTTGGCGAGTTCGGCGAAATTGTCCGGATGATCGCCATCGAGCATGCGGAAGGTGAAGGGCAACTCCTTTTCGTACAGCGCGATCAGCACCTTCTGGCAATAGGAAGAGAAGGGATGCGCGAACAGTTCAAGGCTCACTTATACGCCCCTTCGCGCAGGTTGATGCCATGTTCGACCCACGCCTTCAGCGCTATCAGCATCTGCGACCAGCCCATGCAATTGCCATAGGCGGCCTTCTCGCCCGCTGGCGTGTCGCTCCAGCCGCTTTCGGTGACGGACACCTTGGTGCGCCGGCCCTCGTCGACCGGTGCGAAGGCAAAGACCACACTGGTCATGCATGGCTTGCTGCCCTCCTCGTGCGCGGGCCAGCGCAGCGCGATGCGTTCGCCCGGAACCGCCTCGTCGATTTCCACCGGGAAGGGGCCGGGGAAGTCGCCGAACTCCCAGGTCACGGTCGCGCCGGTCTCGGCCCATCCCTTCGCGCCGCCGGTGGTGAAATAGCGCGACAGTTGCGCGGGATCAGCGACCGCGTCATAGACCTCGCGCGGCGGGCGCGATACATGGACCCAGGCCGTGAAGCTGCGGCTCATGCCGCAGAGACCTCCGCGATGGCCGCCTCGATTTTCGCGACGTCGATCTTCTGCATCGTCATCATAGCCTCGAATGCGCGCTTGGCGACGTCGCCACCCTTCGCCATCGCCTCGGTAAGGACACGCGGGGTGATCTGCCAGTTGAGACCCCATTTGTCCTTGCACCAGCCGCACGCGCTTTCCTTGCCGTCATTGCCGACGATCGCATTCCAGTAGCGGTCGGTTTCCGCCTGATCGTCGGTCGCGATCTGGAAGGAGAAGGCCTCGGTCTGCGGGAAGGCGGCCCCGCCGTTCAGCCCGATGCAGGGGATGCCGCAGATGGTGAACTCGACCGTCAGCACGTCGCCCTTCTTGCCGTCCGGATAGTCGGCAGGTGCGCGGTGGACCGCGCCGACAACGCTGTCCGGGAAGGTTGCCGCGTAAAAGCGCGCCGCAGCCTCGGCGTCCTTGTCGTACCACAGGCAGATTGTATTCTTGGGGATGCTCATCGCGGAAATCCTTTGTTCAGAAGCGCGCGCCATCGACGCGTTGCGAGGGGAGGTCACGGGTATCGACACCCTCAAGGCAGTTGGCGTTGATCGCGACCATCTTGTGTCCGTCCTGTTCGCCGCGTGCGAAGCTTTCGACCCCGCAGGTCGAACAGAAGAGGTGCTGGATTGCCCCCTTGTTGAATCGATATTCGGTGGTCGCGTCCTCACCCGATGTGAGGGTGAACTTCTCTGCGGGCACAAACGTGAGGACAAAGCCCATCGGCTTGCAGCGTGAGCAGTTGCAGGTGATCGTCTCGTCGAGATCGGCATCGACCTCGTAAGCCACCGCGCCACACTGGCAACCGCCCTTGTAATGTTGTTCGGCCATGGTCCTTGTCCTCCTTTAAGTGATGGCTATTTCTTGCCGACGAGCGAGAAAAAGCCGCCCTGCGGGTCTTGCGCGTTCAGCATATGCTCGCCGCCGGGGATTTCGTGCGGGCCGTTGACGACCTTGCCGCCATTGGTATCGATCGCTGCCTGTGCTTCGGTGATGTTATCGACGCGGAAATAGTAGGTCCACATCGCCACGGGCATTTCGGCGGGCTCGTTCATCATCGCACCCAGCATCCCCTCACCATCGCGCAGGAAATCGTAGGTGCCTTGCGGGCCCATGTCCATCTCGCCATCCTTCTTCCAGCCGAAGATGTCGCCGTAGAAGGCCATCGCGCCGTCCTTGTCCGGCGTTGCCAGCTCATTCCACGCGACATGGCCGACGCGCGGCTTGTCATAGGCGAAAGCCATGCTCGATTCAGGCGAATTGCCCTTCATTACGTAGAAGGCCACTCCTTGCGGATCGGTGACCATGGCGAAGCGGCCGACGTCGGGAATGTCGGTCGGCTCCATGTGGACTGCGCCGCCCTTTTCCTTGATCTTCTCGACCGTCCCATCGACATCTTCGACGCCGATATAGCCCATCCACACGGGCTGCTGCGGCGCGTCAGCGGGCAGCTTCATCATTCCGCCAACGCCGCCCTCGGGCCTGCCTTCGGGCGCAACAATCATGCGGTAATCCATGCCCGGCATCTCGGACTTTTCCACCGCCCAGGGCAAAATCTTGGGATAGAAATCGCTTGCGGCATCAACATCAGTGGTCATCAGTTCGTACCAGATATGCGAGCCATGCGGGTTGCTCATCGTCTTTCTCCTTCCATCGTCATTTTCGTTTCAGGCAAAATCCTCGGCTTCGTACAACGGGCGGACTTCGATCTCGCTGGGGCCGGGCATGGGGTTGGGGCAGCGTTTAACCCACGCGACCGCCTCATCCATGTCGCGGACATTCCATATCCAGTAACCCGCCACCAGTTCGCTGGTTGCGGCGAACGGACCGTCGCTCACCGTGCGCCCGGCACCGTCGAACGCGACACGTTTGCCGTAAGAGGAGGGCTTCAGCCCGTCACCCGCCTGCATGATGCCTGCGGCCGCCAACTCCTCGTTGAACGCGCCCATCGCGGCGAGTTCCTCGCTGGTGGGGAGTCGGCCCGTTTCGCTGTCCTTCGTCGCCTTGACCAGTATCATCACACGCATTGCGGAGTTCCTTGTCCGTTTCCTACTTATCGAAAATGGGATCGAAACCGCCCCAGAACATGCGGCTGCCATCGAACGGCATCTCGCCTTCGGGCTGCATCGCGGGGTCATTCATCATCTTCTCCCACGCCGCGTCGCGCGTTGCCTTGTCGGGCCATTCGATGAAGCTGTAGACCACCGTCTCGCTGTCGTTCGCCTTCGCTGCGCGGCGGAAATCGGTCTGTTTGCCTGCGGGAATGTCATCGCCCCAGCCTTCGACCACGCGCACGGCGCCATGCTCACGGAACAGTTTTGAGGTCTTGTCCGCCATCGTCTTATAGGAATCCTTATTGGCGACCGGCACGGGCACCACAATGCCGTCAATATAGCCACCCTTGCCGCCCGTCTTGTCGTCGAGGATGGTATCAAAGCCCCCATAAATCATCCGGCTGCCGTCGAAGGGCATCGATTTGGCCATCTCCTCCATGCGCGGATCGGACATCATCTTCTGGTTGGCGGCATCGCGCGCCGCCTTGTCCGGATATTCGAACCAGCTGAACAGCACGTCCTCGTCATCCTTTGCGGCGACGGCCTTGCCGAAATCGGTGACCTTGCCTTCGGGAACGTCGCTGCCCCAGCATTCGACCATGCGCGTGACGCCAAATTCCTGCATCATCGCCTGCGATTTTGCGGCGTGGTCGAGATAGGCCTGTTTGTTGGCCTTGGGCACCGGCGTGATGAAGCCTTCGATATAGGTCATGAATTATCTCCTTCGGATGTCGGGGGCGCCGCATCGAGCGGCAGGAAGTCGGCGAGTTGCGCGTCCATCGCCGCCTGGAATGCGGGCCGGGCGATGGCGCGCGCGAGATAGGCCTTGAGCGCAGGATGGCGCTCGAGCACTGCCGGGTCGTGGATATCGCGCAGCACCGTCGCGAGAATGATGTCGGCGACGGTGAACTGCGCGCCCAGCCATTCGCGGCCAGCCAGATGCGCCTCGACTGGCGCGAGCCGTTTGTCGACGTCGGCGACCGCCTTGGGGCGGCGCAGCTTCGCCCATTCCTCGCCCTTCGAAAACAGGTCGATCGCGGCCAGTTGCATGGTGAAGGGCTCGATGCTGTTGAGCGCCGAAAACAGCCAGCTCAGCGTGCGCGCCTGTTCCGCCTCGCCGGTGCCGGTGAGCGAGCCGCTTCGTTGCGCGATCCACAGGCAGATCGCGCCCGATTCAAACAGTTCGGCCTCGCCGTCGCGATACCAGGGCACCTGCGCGAACGGCTGGTGATCGCGCATGTTGTCCGGCTTCATCCGGACATCGACCAGTTCGACCGCATAGTCCCGGCCGATCTCCTCGAGCGTCCAGCGCACGCGCAGATCGCGCACGAAGCCGCGGGCAAATTCCGGGACCCAGCTATAGGCGCCGACGGTGACGGGGGCGTTGGGATCGACAGCCATGACGGTTCCTCCGCTCACTTGCCCTGCGGCGGAATTTCGTCGCTGGTGGCCGCGTCCGGGCCGCTCGCCGCGGCCTCCGGGTCCATCCAGAATGGCTCCCACAGATGGCCGTCGGGATCGAGCAGGCTGCGCTGGAACATGAAGCCATGATCCTCAGGCGGATTGATATCGGCGGTGCCGCCCGCCTTCGCGCCGGCTTCGACGAAGGCATTGACCTCATCCCTGCTCGCCAGCGCGAGCGCCAGCATGACCTCGCTCGATCCCGCCCCGGGGATCGGCCGGTCGGTAAAGCCCCGCCATTTGGCATGGGTGAGCAGCATCACGTAAATCGCATCGGACAGCACCATGCACGCGGCGGTTTCATCGGTGAACTGGCGATTGTTGGTGAAGCCGATCGCTTGATAGAAAGCCATTGCGCGCGGCAAATTTTCCACAGGTAAATTCACGAATATCATCTTGCCGGTCATCGGCTGCTCCTCTCATTCCGTCGCGCTGCGCACCGCCTGCGACTCGCTTGCTATTGCCTAAGCATGACAAATGAGTTACAAAAAGCAACCATGAAGTTAGAAAAAACAACCAAACGAGACATGAGCGCGACGAATCGACGCTATGGCGACGCCTGCGCAGTCGCGCATGCGCTCGAACTGATTGGCGACCGCTGGGCCTTGCTGGTGGCGCGGGAGATGATGCTGGGTGCACGCCGTTTCTCCGGCATCCGGCGTGGGTTGCCCGGCATTTCGGCCAATGTGTTGACCCAGCGGCTGGAGGAAATGGAAGCGGCCGGTCTCGTCGAGCGTCAGGAGGAAGACGGCATCGTCCGCTATGCGCTGACGCCTTGGGGGCAGGAGCTCGAGACGGTGACGCAGGCGCTCGGACGCTGGGGCGCGCGATCACATGGCCACGATCCGTCGCTGCCGTTCGGGCCAACCTCGCTGATGCTGTCGCTGCGGACGATGATCGATGCGGCAAAGGCGCGGGCGCTCTGCGACCTGCGCGCGGCCTTCACGGTGGGAGCGGATCGTTTCGCTCTCGACCTTGCCGACGGTGAACTCACCATCCGGCGCGGTGCGGCCGATGCCCCCGCCTTCACCCTCGCTATGGCCAATCCCAATGCCATCCTGCCCGCACTCTACGGGCCGATGCCGCTGGCTGCGGCAGAGGCCGAAGGCCGGGTCGAGGTCATAGGCGACCGCGCGCTCGCCCAGCGCTTTCTCGACCTGTTCGCGCTGCCGGAGAAGGCGGCTTAGAGTAAATGGAAAGGTAGCGCCGTTCAGTTTGCCCGTTCGTCCTGAGCCTGCCGAAGGACATCCCTCAGCATGACTCAATCGCCCCAAAAGCCTCACCCATAAGCCCTTGCGAAAAACACTACCGTGGTCGCCGCCGTCACCAGCAACGTCCACGCCCGCACCCAGTTCGCCGGAAGCCGCTTGCCGATATGCGCGCCGCCCCAGCCGCCGATGATCGACCCCGCCAGCATCGGCACGCACGCCCACCACACCACCATCAGCGCGGCGATGAAGACGAAGGCCGCAGCGAGATTGGCGATGGCGAGCATCAGCGTGCGCGGGGCGAACAGTTCGCGCGGGGAGTGACCGGCAAGAAGGCCATAGGTCGCGGTCATCATCAGCCCGACCCCGCCGCCGAAATAGCCGCCATAGATGCCGAGCAGCGCCTGCGCCACCATCAATGTCCTGCCCCCGATGGTCACGCGGTCGTGCAACCAGTCGCTCGCGCGCTTGCCGAACGCGAGCACGACAAATGCATAGAGTACCAGCCAGGGGATGATGATGTCGAAGGTATCGCTCGGCGTGATGACGAGGAGCGCGCTGCCGATGAGGCCGCCGATGAAGGTGATCGCGGCAAGCGTGCGAACCGGCACGCCCCCGAGCGGTGCCAGTTCGTCGCGAAAGGTCCACGCGCTCATCCCCGCACCCGGAAGCAGCGCGACATTCGACGTTGCATTGGCGGTATTGGCGGGAAGGCCGACCGCGAGCAACGCGGGCAGCGTCGCAAACGTCCCCCCGCCCGCCAGCGCATTCATCGCGCCGCCCAGAATCCCGGCACCGAACACCAGCGCAAGTGAGGCAAGGGAGAAGTCCATGTGCGCCGCCTTAGGCAAGCGGCGCGGTTGGGGCCAGCCCCTAAATCACACGGTAACTGAGCAGGGTGAAGCGCGCCGGGCCGGTCGTATAGACACCGTGCCCAAGGCCGCCTCCGCCGCCCATGACAAAGCCGACGCGGTCGGCGTTGAACTTGGCGTTCGAAAAGGCTTCCGGACGCTCGGCGGCATTGCCGCCGACCACCGCGATCCAGCGCGGATCATTGAGGTCGATGGTCAGTTCGCGCACGCCGGGCGTTAGCGGCGTGGTGGCAAAATGGGCGTACCAGCGGAAATTGACATAAGGTCCCTTGGCGGTCCAGCGATCGCCGCCTCGCTGAAAATAGACGGTCATGGTGGCCGGCGTCCCGGGCGCGGCATCGCGCGCGAGAAAGCGAACACCGCGGTCTGCATCGATGCGATAGCGCATAACGATCTTCGATTTGCCGGCCAGCGATCCATGCCGGAAAGTCAGATAATGGACATGGCCATCGTCGACGGTCGGATAGGGGAAGTCGAACGACCAGCCTCCGCCGCGTTCGGGTGCCGGGGTTAACGGCATGCCGACCGAATAGTTGCGCCCCTTGATGACAGGCCCGATCTGCCAGGCGTCGGCGGGCGGGGTGGTCTGGGCCGAGGCGGAAAAGGAAGCCATCAGCCCTGCCGCGATGACCGGAATATGCCAGGTACGGATCAATATCGACTCCTCTTGCTTGCCGTCAATATCTAACCTGGGGTCGCTAACCAAAGGCTGAATGCGGCGTTGGCTGATGTTCAGCCCCAGGTGCATTCCCGCCCACCCCATCGCTTATTGATCCAGATCAAAGTGTTATTCGGGCAGGCGTGTATAGCTAAGTAACTGATATTAATCAGTTATTAACTAATTATAAACGGGGGTACCTCGCAATGACTTTTCTTAACTGGACGCATGATCTCGACACGGGGATCGACTGGATTGACGAACAGCATCAGCAGATCGTCGATTATATCAACGAACTATATGAGGCCCGCGAGGGCAATGACCACGGGCAGGTTGGGGAAGTCATCGAGAAGCTTGCCGATTACACTGTCAATCATTTCAGCGAGGAAGAGGAAATGATGGAAGCGGCTGGGTATCGCCTGACCGACCTGCACAAGAAGGTGCATGAAAAGTTCATCGCCGAAGTGACCGCGCTGCAAAAACGCCACAACGCCGGACAGGACGCATCAGAAGATTTGCTGAAGATGCTCGAAAACTGGCTGTTCAGCCATATCCGCTCGAACGATCATGGTTATGTCGCGATCGTCAAGGAAGCGGGCGCCGACGTCCGCTGACACACCGCGCAAAAAAGGCAGGCGGCGGCTGGTTAACCCAGCGCCGCCAGCTTTTCTTCGGCGAGCCGGTCGAGTTCGGCGCGGCTCTTTCTTTCGGCGCTGGTCTTGAGCTGGCCGCAGGCGGCATCGATATCGCGCCCGCGCGGCGTGCGCACCGGCGCCGAAATACCCGCTTCGAAGATGATGTCGGAAAAGCGCTTCACCCGCTCCGGCGTCGACGTGTCATAGGGGGCGCCGGGCCAGGGGTTGAACGGGATGAGGTTGACCTTGGCCGGAATCCTGTACTGTTTCAGCAGCCGCACCAGTTCGCGCGCATCCTCGTCGCTGTCATTCTTGTCCTTGAGCATGACATATTCGAAGGTAATGCGCCGCGCATTGTTGGCGCCGGGATAATCGGCGCAGGCCTGTAGCAGTTCTTCGATGCCATATTTGCGGTTGAGGGGGACGATCTCGTCGCGGATTTCCTTGGTGACGGCATGCAAGCTGACCGCGAGATTGACGCCGATCTCCTCGCCTGCGCGCTCCATCATCGGCACCACGCCCGAGGTCGAGAGCGTAATCCGGCGCTTTGACAGCGACAGCCCGTCGCCGTCCATCACCACCTTCAGCGCATCGCGCACATTGTCGAAATTATACAGCGGCTCGCCCATCCCCATCATCACGATATTGGTGAGCAGGCGCCCGTCGGCGGTGTAATGGCCCACGCTTTCCTCTTCCTCGCCGGCCATGCTGCCCTTGGGCCATTCGCCGAGCGCATCGCGCGCCAGCATCACCTGCCCGACAATCTCGCCCGGCGTCAGGTTGCGCACCAGCCGCATCGTCCCGGTGTGGCAGAAGCGGCAGTTGAGCGTGCAGCCGACCTGACTCGAGACGCACAAGGTGCCGCGGTCCGCATCGGGGATGAAGACCATCTCATAATCCTGCCCGTCGTCCGACCGCAGCAGCCATTTGCGCGTGCCGTCCGAGGACATCTGGGCCTCGATCACATTGGGGCGGCCGATGACGAAGCGGTCCGCGAGGAACGGGCGCTGCGCCTTGGCGATATCGGTCATCGCCGCGAAATCGGTCACGCCGCGATGGTAGATCCAGTGGAAAAGCTGCTTGGCGCGCAGCTTGGCCTGCCTGGCATCAAGGCCCGCTTCAGCGAGAAGATCGCGAATCTGTTCGCGCGCAAGACCCATGAGATCGATCTTGCCATCGGCCCGCGGGGTGATGCTGCGCGGCGCTGGCACAGGATCGATAAGGCCGGGAATCGGCATCGGCGTGATTTCATCTGTCGGCATGGGACCACTCTTTACCGCAAAGACAAGTTTAGCGCCAGCCGTGACAAATTTGTCACTCGCTTGTTCGGCGCAACGGAAATCCGCGGGATTTTTGGCGCAAATATGCGGTTTCTGAACGAAGCATAAATTTACAATTCACAAGCGGTTCAACCGGCTGACACGAATTGCCGCGGTACGGCGAGCGGGAACAAGCTTCTCCCAGCAGAGTTTGGACCCATCGTTGTTAACCAAAACCAGAAATGGGGTAAGTACAGTGAAAAAGATTCTTATCGGAGCCCTTCTTGCAGGTGCAGCCGTGGCCGCCAGCCCGGCTGCTGCCCAGACCACCGGCTTTACCGGTGGCCATATCGAAGCGATTGGCGGTTGGGACAAGATCGATTCCGACGTCAACACCGATGGCTTCGCCTATGGCCTTGGCGCCGGTTATGACTTTGATGCAGGCGGCCTTGTCGTTGGCGTCGAAGGTGAAATCATGGATTCGACCGGCAAGAAGTGTGTGACGGTCGCGACCACGGAAAACTGCCTGAAGGCGGGCCGCGATCTCTATGTCGGTGGCCGTGTGGGCACCACCATGGGAGCGAACAAGAACACGCTGCTTTATGTGAAGGGCGGTTATACCGACGCGCGTACGCATCTCGTCCAGAAGGTTGCCGGAACGACGACCATCGACGAAAGCGGCACGGACGGCGGCTGGCGCGTGGGTGCCGGCGTGGAAACCAAGACCAGCAACAACCTGCTGTTCAAGGGCGAATATCGCTACTCGGATTATGGTGACGGCGCCAACCGCCACCAGGTTCTGGCCGGCGTGGGTATTCGCTTCTAAGCATCCTGTATCGGTTAGTTGAGAAGGCCGGGCCGTTTGGTCCGGCCTTTTTTGTGCCTAGACAGCCCCGGCGCAGGCCAGCGCAGCGGCATCGATTGCGCTGGCTGCACCGCGCAGACGATAGACATCGGTCACGAATCCGCCATTTCTTGCCTGAACGCTGATGCTCATGCTGGTGGCGGAACGCATCGCCGCGATGATCGCGGCATCCATCCGCGGATCGGCGGCCCAGGCATTGATGCCACCCGAAACCAGCGCGAACTTCTGATTCCCGATTGAAAGCGTGGCGTTCGCATCGGTCCGTTTTTCCCGCGACAGGCGGAAATAAAGCTGGGCGCGAACATTCTTGCCCGGCCAATAGCCGACGCTTGCATAGGGTTTCCATTGCCGTCCTCGAGCACGGACGACCGGCTCCGAGATCGCATAGCAGCGCGGGGTTGTTTCCTCCCGGAAAGCGCCCCAGCCGTCATAAATTCCGAGCGATACCCGGGCGGACAATGGTGTGGGCATGGTAAGCGCGTAGGCGACCGCGATGGCCGCAATTCTGTATGGAAATCTGGAGGAGCCAAGCCGATGCATCCTCGACGCCTTGAACCATAATAGAGTCCAGAACAATCGCACTTTTTCATGCGCATGGAGCGTGGACAGGCTTTTGCCGGTGTGCCACATCAAAATCCATTATCAACCGGTATCTGGCTCCGCGTGGAAGAATCAACGATCAATTCACCCCATGAGAAAGTGTCCGGTGATGACCATTCCGGTCACGATGCGCGTCAGCCGGCGCTGAATCGGATCAAGGTTGCGGCCGAATTCAAGGATCTGCTCAGCCCGGCAAATATGATCCTGCTCGCGCTCGTCGCGGGTCTCGGGCTGATCGGCCTGTTCGGCGGGTGGGACAATCTGGCCGAGCGGGAGACCGAAATTCCGCGCGCGCAAACGGAATCCGAAATCGAGGCCAATCCGTTCAAACTGACGGTGGGCAAGGCCAGCTGGTTTCAGGATATCCCGCAGCTGTACAGGCTGGAACCAGGGCAACGCGCTTTGCTCGTGCGGGTCGACATCACCAACCAAAGTTCGCGCTATGTGGACCGGCTTGATCTTCAAAAAGCGTTCCGTCTGGAAGCTGCCGGGTTGATCGATCCGATTCAGCGCCGTCCGGTGCCTGCTGGCGAGATCAATCCCGTCATCTTGCGCGGCGGCGACGCCTTGCAGGAGCGTTCGCTTCAGCCCGGCCTGCCCTCGCGCATTGCCCTGATCTGGATACAGGATGCCAATGTTGCGCCGCCCGGCAAAGTGCGTCTGATCGTGCGCAAGCAAAACTACCGGGCATCGGCACTTGACGGCAATATGGCCTATTTCGACGCAGCCCCCGCCTATGCCGTGGAGCTGCCGGTCAGCGAAATGAGGCTCGAACAATGAAAGCGGCGGGAACCATCCAGGCGTGGGTGATCGCGCTGGCCGCGCTGGCGCTTGGCGCATGGCTGATGGCGCAGTTGCCGGATCCGGAAGCACTCAGCCAACAGCCCTTCGAACATTCCGCAAAAGCGGGCGATGACGTCATGTTGCGGACGGCGCGGATCAGGCTCCTTTCGGTCGATGCCAGCAGCAGGATCTTCGTTCCGAAACAAACCGATGCTGGCGGGGTCAATACCGGCATAAGCGCCAATGGCGTGTTCTTGGTGCCAACGATCGAATTGCGCGGAAAAGGGGAAAGCGTCGCGGTCGGAAATCTGGAAATCCTGGCGCGTGACGGCCGGGTGTTTGGCGGTTTGCAGGCCATTGGCAGCAATGGATGCGGCAGTGCGCCACCTGACCTTCCGGTGCGTTGTCAGCTGGTCTTTGAAGTTGACAAGTCCGCACTGGCGGGCGCCAAGCTGCTTGTCCCCGCAGGAGGCAAGGCAGACGATATGGCGGTCATCGATCTGGGCATTGACGAAAGCAAGGCCAGGCAACTGGCCGTAAACCAGGCCATACTCAAGATCAGCGCGGCGCAGCCCGGCTGGGCAGTGGCACGATGATCGGGAGGACGGGGGTGGAAAAATCCGGCTGGTGGCGGCGCAACCGGCTCGCCCTGATGGCGCTCGTGCCGCTCGCGGCCGCAGCGGCGCTGGCTTCTTCCTATCAGTATCGCACCTTTTACCTGCCGAATGATTTTTCAAACATGACCCGCGCTCCAGGGCGCACGCTTGATTATCGGGAGCAGTTCACATCGAACCGCAAGACCCATGCGCGCGCGGTCAAGATCAGTCTCGTTTCGCTGGAACCGCGGCCGCTCGCCGCCAATGCCGAGGCTGCGGCCGGGACGTCTGCAATGCTATGGGAGGCGGAGCTGCGATTTACGTCCAGACCCGATGTCCCGCTCGGCGATTGCACCCTCGCGATGATCGACGATGCGGGACAGGTTTATCGTGAGTCTGGACGTGACCTCATGCCCAAGCTCGAAGGGGCGCCTGCTGAATGTGTTCCGTCTGAGGCACCCGGACCCGTGTTCGACTTTTTGGGCGATCTCGAAACGCCTGCCGCTATGGTGCGGCCGCCTTCCTGGCCGGTCAGGGGGCAGTTTGTCCTGCCAGCCCGGCGCAAACCTGCCTTTATCCGCGTTGCATGGAAAAAGCCGAACGCGGCGTTGATTCCGGTGAAATAAGCCCGAAGGCTCAGGCTGCCGTTTCCGCGGTACGAAGCCGGGCCGCCTCCTGTCCGGACTTACGATTGGCAAGCAGGACGCGGTTTGCCGCAGCCGCCGCAAGCGCGGTGATCAGGATGAAGAGGATGCCGCGCTCGACCAGTGAGACATAGGGCTGCAGCGCAAGCTGAACCAGCATATCGCGCGGCCCGATTACCGCCCTTGCGAGCCCGATCGTGCCGATCGCGACCAGTTTTGTGAGGAGCGCGAGGCCGATGCACAGCAGCACCATCGGAACAATTCCCGCTTCAGCCACCTGGCTGACCGCTTTCCAGCCGTCCTTGACCGGCGTTGTCACCGGCTCGGTCACCTGCGCGATCATGCGCCGCATCATTCCGGGAATACGGCGGTAGCGTGCCGTCATCGCCTCATGGGTGGGCAGGTCACTGTGGGCGAGCTTGCTGCCATACACGATGGCGGCGATCGCCAGCCAGGATACCGGAACAACCAGCAGATCAGCCATGTTACCGAGCAGCGAACCCAGGCCGCTGAGTATTCCGGTTGCAAGATCTGATGCGGGGCCACCAACACCGGCGAGGCTCTCGCGAGTTTCGAGCACATTAGCAACGACAACGCGCGACAGGGCCCATTCGCGCGCTGCCGCGATCATCGAGCCAAATGCGGTGCCGAGCGTCATCATCCACAATGTCTCGATATAGCCGCTGACCGCATTCCACTTGAGCGACCGTCCGGCCAGTCCTCCGGCCGCGATCAGCTTGCGCGCAACCAGCGCGGCGACAACGATCACAGCGAGCGTGGCCGTGTCGACCACCGCCCGGCCATAATTGGCAGTGAGCGGGTCGTTGATTGTCTCATCGAGAGTGCTTGAATGGATGAACAGGCGCACATCTTCCTTGAGGAATCCCTGAGCGGCATAGACGATCAGGAACGGAATCAGCGCGCGGGCGGCGAGGGTAAGGTAGCCAAGCCAGCGCTCGCGTGCGGTAATCGAGGTGGCAGTCTCCGGGGCCGCGGGCAGCGATTGACCGGCAGCGCGCACCATGAAGATCAGCGCCAGCAACATGCTGATGGGAGCAAGCGGCAGGATCAGGACGCCAAGCAGCGAACTGGATTTCGAAGCGGTCAGCGCCAGCCAGAGAAAGGTCATACGCGCTGCCGCACCGGCGAGATAGAGCGCGAGCAGTTGCGGCCAATGTCGCGCAATCAATCGCCCCCCAGTGGTTAAAATGGCGCCGAGGTCGCGCAGGCTTTCACGCAGCAAGGTCAGCATTCGATGATCCATCCTCCCATGACCAGCTGATCAAACGGAGATTTGGCACCGTCCGCCGTCAAGTCAACTGCCTTGCAGCGCGCGGGCGGTGATGGGCAAGTCGGGCTTCACGCGCTCATCCCCGCATCGCGCCCGGAAAGATGCAGCGTTGCATGGATCAGTGTTTCTTCGCCGTCGCTGATCATCACGATGCTTCCCTGTGGAATCCGCGACGCCACCGGCGCGCCGAAACGCTCGTCATCCGGCAGGCCGAGCAGTAGCCCCCGCAGGATGCGCGCGGTCATGCCGTGGGTGACAATCAGGCGGTCGCCATGACTGCCCTGCTGGTCGCTGACCCAGCCGCGTAGCCGCTGCCCGACGTCCGCATAGGTCTCGCCGCCCGGCGCAGCAATGGTGAACAGTCCCGCCTCGAAATCGACGAAACGGCCGATCTCGCGTTCGATATCGGCATAATAACGTCCCACCCATTCCCCGACATCAATCTCATTGAGCCGCGCGTCGATGTGCGCCTGATGCCAGTCGGCACCGATATGTTCGGCGATCACAGCGAGCGTCTGCAAGGTGCGCCCGGCGCCCGACGACCAGAGGCTGAGCGCGGGACCGGCCTCCAGCCAGCCGTGCAACGCTTCGCCCATCGCTTCCGCCTGCCGGAATCCGGTACGCGTCAGCGGCGTGTGTGCTTCCATGCCCTGCATCCGCGCGGACGCATTGAAGACGGTTTCGGCGTGACGGGCGATGAAGGTGCGGCCTGCAAGGGTCATGGCCGCCGCCTTTAGAGCGTTCGCCGCGTGCCCGCAAAGCCAAATTGGCCGCCTAATGGGTTGCGGCGGCACAGAATCCGGTTATGGAGAATGCCCAACTTTTGACACATAGAATCGCCCAAACAGGGGGCGAGATCCGGAGCGGGAACGTACCATGAAAGCGACTATCGAACGCGCAACCTTGCTGAAAAGCCTCAGCCACGTCCAGTCGGTGGTGGAGCGGCGCAACACGATCCCGATCCTTTCCAACGTCCTCATCGAAGCCAGCGCCGACGGGTCGATCAAGCTGATGGCGACCGACCTCGACATCCAGATCGTCGAAACCGTGGCCGCCAAGGTCGAAACGCCGGGTACCACCACCGTGTCGGCGCATCTCCTGTTTGAAATCGCGCGCAAGCTGCAGGACGGTTCGGAAGTGCTGCTCGCGGCATCGGACGGCAAGATGCTGGTCCAGTCGGGCCGCTCCAACTTCAACCTGCCGACGTTGCCGCGCGATGATTTCCCGGTGATCGCGGAAGGCGAACTGCCGACCAATTTCGAATTGCCGGTGCAGACGCTGATCGAGATTATCGACCGCACCCGCTTCGCCATTTCGACCGAGGAAACCCGCTATTATCTGAACGGCATCTTCCTTCATGTCGCGGATGACAGCGCCGGGCCCGTGCTGAAGGCCGCCGCGACCGATGGCCACCGCCTGGCCCGCGTTACCTTCCCGCGCCCCGATGGCGCCGAAGGCATGCCTGACGTGATTATCCCGCGCAAATGCGTCGCCGAACTGCGCAAGCTGCTTGACGAGACCGAAGGCAATGTCGAGGTCGCGCTCTCGCCCTCCAAGGTCCGCTTCACGCTTGGCAGCGCGATCCTGACCTCCAAGCTGATCGACGGCACCTTCCCCGATTATAACCGGGTCATCCCGACCGGGAATGACAAGCTGTTGAAGGTGGATCCCAAAAGCTTCATGTCGGGCGTCGACCGCGTCGCCACGATCGCGAGCGAAAAGACCCGCGCGGTCAAAATGGGGCTGGACAAGGACCGGATGACGCTTTCGGTGACAAGCCCCGAAAACGGCACGGCTGCTGAAGAACTGGCTGCGGACTATGGCGCGGAAGGCCTCGAGATTGGTTTCAACGCGCGCTACCTGCTCGATATCCTTGGCCAGATCGAAGGCGATACGGTGGAACTCCATCTCGCCGATGCCGCCGCGCCGACGCTGATCCGCGAAAGCGAAAAGAGCCCGGCGCTTTATGTGCTGATGCCGATGCGGGTGTAAGCTTAGCGAATTAGCTGGACATTAATCGCGCGGCCGGTTGCAAAATCGGCCATCGCGCGGTCCGCGGTCAGCAGTGTGGCGGCTTGCTCGTGGCACAACGCCGATATGTCATCTAGGAATGCGTGAGCCATCTCCGCAAAATGCCGCTGACCTTCTCCGGCTGTTCGAGCGGCGGCAGGTGCGCGCAATAGGGAAGTTCGTAAAGTTCTGAGCCCGCGATCCCCTGATGGATGATCATACCCTGTTCGACCGGGGTCAATATATCGTCATCGCCGACGATCATGACGGTGGGGCAAGTGATGGTGGCGAGGGTAGCGCGGCTGTCGGGGCGTCCCAGGATCGCCTCTTGCTGGCGCAGATAAGCCTCGGCGCCAACCCGCTCGGCCATCGCTTGCACGGTGCGGCCAATTTCGTCGTCGACATGGTCGGGATGGACGAGCCTGGGAAGCAGGCTTCCCGCCACGCCGATAAACTTGCCCTCGCCGATCTGCGCCATGCCGGCGCGGCGATTGGCGGTCTGCTCGGGGCTGTCGGCGAGCGCACTGGTTGCCATCAGTGCCAGCCGTTCGACCCGCTCCGGCGCCTGCCGCATGATCTCGAACGCGACATAGCCGCCCATCGATAGCCCTGCGAGGCTGAAGCGCGCGGGAGCGGCCGCCAATGTCCGCGCGGCCATCTCTTTCACGCTGTTGTCGAGCGTCAGGTCAGCGACCAGCGGAGCGGCGATGTCCGCCAGCCGGTCGGTGACCGGTCGCCACAGCGCTACATCGCAAAGCAGGCCGGGGAGAAAGACGACCGGGCTGAGGGTCATTTCCTTGCGGGTGCCGCTGCCGCAGGCCCGCTCGCAGACGCAGCGGGTGCAGCGCCTGCGGCCGCGCTCACCCGCCAGATAATGCCCGCCGTATCGTCGCTGACCAGCAGGCTGCCATCCTTCGCCATTTTGACGTCTGTCGGGCGGCCCTTGGTGGTCTTGCCATCCGCCGCCAGAAAGCCGGTGAGGAGATCAACTGGCGGCGCATTGACCGGGCGGCCGCGCTGGTCGAACTTTACATAGACGACCTTGTAGCCCGCGAGCGGCGAGCGGTTCCACGAGCCATGCATCGCGACGATCGCGCCATTGTTCCACGCCTCGCCGAGCTTGCCGCCATTCGAGAAGACAAGGCCGAGCGGTGACACATGAGCGCCGAGCGCATAATCGGGCCTGCGCATATACTGGCGCAGGTCCTCGGGCGCCTGATCGGAAACCCGCGGGTCTTCATAACCGCCCCAATAATAATAGGGCCAGCCATAGGTGGTGCCGATTTCGGCGCGGGCGAGATAATCCGGCACCATGTCCGAACCCAGCATGTCGCGTTCGTTGACCACGGTCCATAGTTCACCGCTTACCGGATGGAAGGCGAGGCCGACCGGATTGCGCATGCCAATGGTCTGGATACGGTAGCTGTTGTCCGCGAGATTGACCTCCAGCACTGCCGCGCGGTAATTTTCGCTCTCGGCGCCATTTTCACCGATATTGCTGTTCGATCCGACCGAGACATAGAGCAACTTTCCATCGGGCGAGGGCATCAGGTTGCGCGTCCAGTGCATGTTGGGCGTGCCCGACGGCAGGTTGATGACCTTGGTCGGTGTCGCGGAAATCGCCGTGTCGCCTTCCTTGTAGGGATACCACACCAGCGCATCTGTATTGGCAACATAGAGCCGGTCGCCGATCAGCGCCATGCCATAGGGCGAGTTTAGCCCTTGCGTGATGAGCGGCTGTTTGACGTCGATCTTGCCATCGCCATTGCTGTCGCGCAGCAATGTGATTCGATTGGCCGAAACGCCGGTCGAGCCAGCCTTGCGCATCATGCGCTCGGCGATCCAGCCTTTGATACCGCCTCCGCGCGACTGTGGACCGCGCGTTTCGGCGACGAGGATATCGCCATTGGGAAGCACGAGCAGTGAGCGGGGATGGTCGAGCCCTTCCGCGAGCCGCTCGACCGCGAGTCCTGCCGCGGCAACCGGCCTGGCGCCTTCCGGCCATCCGGTCGTCTGGGCAATCCGGACGGTCGGGATGCCTTCGGGACGGGGGTCGCTGATTTCCGGAGTCGTGCCTGAAACCTGCGCCTCGGTCAGGCGGGCCTCATCGGGGCGGGTCAGGAACCAGACCGCGGCAACCATAACCAGCAGGAAAATGATCGTCAGATTGCGGATATGCTTCCACATGGCTCAGTCCTGTCCCTTGGCGCGGTCGCGAAGCCACAAGACAAGCGCGATCCCCGCGCCGAGCGCCAGACCCGCCAGCAAGCCAATCACCGGTTGGCCCAGAAGTCCGCCGAAGATGGTTCCGGCGATCACGAGAAGGGCAATGAAGAAGCCACCCGCCACCGGTTCGGATTGAGGTCTGGATGGAGTGCCGCGCGAGACGGCCCCGCTAGTCTGTTCGCCATGATCGTTTTGCATGGGCGGGAGATGCCAGTTTTTTGGCGCCGACGCAAAGCGATTTGCGCGATGGCCGGTCATCTCCGTGCACATATACTTAAATTATCGTTCACCGTTTTTCGTGACTCATTCGTTACCCGACTCGACGTAATGCTGCAAAACCCCGCCCACGCATCGGACCAAAACAAGAGATGCGCGGCGGGGTCGGGTGACTTGGGAACATAAGGAACGGCAATGACCATGCCCTACCTGTCCGACCGGGACAGTTTTCACGATGCGACCGCGCTGATCGCGGAATTTGGCGAGCATGCCGGTTTTGAAGCCGCAGCGCGCGCCGACAAATATCGTGACCTGGGCAATCACATCCATTTTTGCCGCTGGCGGCAGATCGAACGGCTGATCGTGTTGCTCTCGATCGAAGAGTGGCTGGGTACGGTTCACTGATCCATGTTTGCAAGCGATGCCGCGCGGACGCGCTGGACATCGGCACCTGACACCTGACGAGTTTCCCCGCGCGGGGAGGGGCAGGGGTGAGGCTGTATCCATGGGGGGACCGCGGCCTCACCCCATATCCCGGGTACCCGCGACCTAGAGCCGCAACCCCTCATATTCCGGCAGGCCCAGCATCAGATTGAGGCTCTGCACGCATGCGCCCGACGCGCCCTTGCCAAGATTATCAAGCATGGCAATGAGCCGCGCCTGCTGCCCATGGCTATCGCCGAACACATAAAGGGTGAGCCGGTCATTCGGAGCGGCATTGTCGCGCAGCAGAAGTTCGTCCGGCGCAGAACCCTTCGCGACCGTGATCAGTTCCTCGTCGGCATAATGCGCCGCGAGCGCGTGCCGCATGGCCGCCGCGTCGATCCGCTCTCCCATCAGCGGGACCTCGATCAGCATGCCGCGAAAGGCCGGGACGACGGCGGGGGCGAACAGCGGCGCGTGCGCGAGCCCTGCGTGAACCTGCATCTCAGGAAGATGTTTGTGCCCGAGGGTGAGACCATAGCTTCGGTAGGCAATGTCGGGCTCGGCCTCGAAGCGCTGGATGAGCGCCTTGCCGCCGCCCGAATATCCTGACACCGCGTTAACGCTATAGCGGCCATCGGCAGCCAGCAATCCTGCCTCGACCAGCGGTGCAACCAGCGCGAGGAAACCTGTAGGATAGCAGCCCGGATTGCTGACATAGCGCGCCGCGCCGATCGCTTGCCGCTGGCCCTTGCGGAATTCGGGAAAGCCATAGACCCACTCGGGCGCGACCCGGTGGGCAGACGAGGCATCGATCACGCGCGTGGCCGGATTATCGATCAGCGTGACGGCTTCGATCGCGGCATCATCGGGCAGGCAGAGAATCACAAGATCGGCGGCGTTAAGCGCGTCGCGGCGTTTTCCTGCATCCTTGCGGTCCGCATCGCTGAGCCGGATGAGGTCGAGCCCGGCGCGGCCGTTGAGCCGTGCCGCGATTTCGAGCCCGGTGGTTCCGGCCGCGCCATCAATAAAGATCCGTGCGGCCATGGCTATGCTCCCAGCAGGCGCTTGCGCCCGACGATAGCGGGGGTATGGCCTTCACCTTCCAGGCGCGCCACCACTGCCGCCAGTGGTTCGCGGATGACCTTGCCCGCGTGCCGGGTGGCGTGGAGCAGGTTGGTCTCGTCGGCCATCACGCCGACATGGTCGACGAAATAGACGATGTCGCCGCGCCGGTAGGGCTGCGAGGCGCTGACGTCTCCGGCAAGCCCGGCCAACTGGAGGTCGCTATCACGCGGCGCGTCGATCCCGGCGCGGGCGAGCATGGTCTGCATCAGCCCCGAACAATCAATCCCTTCATTGCTGCGGCCTCCCCAAAGATAGGGGACGTCGAGCATCGCCTCGGCCGCCGTGACCGGATCGTCAGCGACGGAATAGAGGGGAGCCACTGTATCCGCGGGCACGGCTCCGGTCGCGCCCTGCAACATATCGGCCTCCACTTTTCCGGCAATCACGGCACCGGCCGGCAGCGCGGTGGTGCCGCCGTCCGGGCGGGAGAGTGTCGAGGCGGCGATCAGCCGGTGCGTGGGCTCGACATAAGGTCCGAGCGCTTCGGCCGGAGCATAGCCGACATAATGATCGTGAAGGCAATAGCCCCATGCCCAGCCGCCAGTAACGTCGAGGAGGGCGAAACCTTCACCAAAGAGCAATTCGCTCGTCATTTCGGAGTCATTGTCCGGCCGCGCGCGGACGGGCGTGCGGGGAACAATACAGCTGCGCAGCACGGCCGCCGCATAATGCGGTGCGAAATGACGGCTGGCGAGTTCGACATCGGCAAGGTCGGCGCGGATCGCCTCGACGCGCGGATCGAAACTGTGCGAGCGGCCTTCGAGCCGGAACCGCTCATTATCGGTCCCGGTGGCCGGCATCGTCGGCTTGCCCATGCGCACACTGTTTTTTCTGGTTCCCGCTGCTTCGCTCAAGTGCCAAATCCGTTCATTCTCCCGCCCCCTTGCGGGCGAGGCGCCTTACCGCAAAGCGCCCGTCATAGGCAAGTATGCTTGATGCCCCGATTCAGCTCCTGGCATAGCGGTTCTTAAGATAATGCCACACTGCGCGCATGCCGAGCGCATCGCCGCCCTTGGGGCGGCCCGGTTTTGGCGCCGGACGCCAGGCGAAGGTGTCGAAATGCATCCATTCGACACCCTCCTCGATGAAGCGCTTGAGGAACAGCGCTGCCGTGATTGCACCGGCAAACCCGCCTTGCGGGCTGTTGTCGATGTCGGCGATGTCGGTCTTGAGCATCTCGTCATAACCCGCCCACAGCGGCATGTGCCAGACGGGGTCATCGGCAGCGCGGCCCGTGGCCATCACCGCTTCGGCCATGCCTTCGGTATTGGCGAACACCGGCGGCAGGTCCGGGCCGAGTGCAACGCGCGCCGCGCCGGTCAGCGTTGCAAAGTCGATCAGCAATTCGGGCTTGTCCTCGCACGCCTTTGTCAGCGCATCGCCGAGCACAAGGCGGCCTTCGGCATCGGTATTATTGACCTCGACCGTGAGCCCCTTGCGGCTGGTCAGCACATCGCCGGGACGCATCGCATCACCGCCGATCGCATTTTCGACAGCGCCAATCACGGCATGGAGCCGTACCGGAAGCTTGAGCGCCATGATCATGTGCGCGAGGCCCAGCACATGCGCTGCGCCGCCCATGTCCTTCTTCATCAGCGCCATCCCCGCCGCCGGCTTGATGTCGAGCCCGCCGCTGTCGAAACAGACGCCCTTGCCGACCAGCGCCACATGCGGGTGCTTGGGGTTGCCCCACTGAAGTTCGATCAGGCGCGGCGCGCGGGCCTTGTCCGCCGCGCGGCCGACCGCGTGGAGCATCGGGAAACCCTCGGCGAGTGGCTCGCCTTTCGTGACATGGAATTTCGCATCGTGGGTTTTGGCCAGCTGCTCCGCTGCATGGGCCAGTTCGGCCGGTCCCATGTCGGCGGCCGGCGTATTGACCAGATCGCGCACCAGATACGTCGCTTCCGCCGCGGCCACTGCTTCGGCAATTCGCCCGACTTCGCCGGTCACCAGCACGCGCGGCCCGGCCGGGTTATCCTCCTTCTTGTAGCGCGTGAACCTGTACTGGCCGAGCATCCAGCCAAGGATGGCCGGACCCGGCTCGCCCGATGCGACGCGATAGGTCCCCGCTGGCAAGGTTTCGGCAAGCCGCGCGAGGCACCAGCTCGACAGGCTCTCGACATTGGCCACCGCAGTGACCACCGCCCAGTCATCCTCGCCCTCGCCCGGGACGATTGCCTTTTCATAGCCGTTCGGCTGATATTTCTGCGCCTCAAGGCTCGCGCGCACCCGGGCGGGCTGGTCCTTGTACCAGGCCTCATAACCCGCCTTGTCGACAATGTGGATGATGCGGGCGGGCTGGCCCTGATCGGGCACCACCAGTTTGGAAAGATCGGTCATCCGCGCGGCCTAGCAGGTTGGCGGGCGGATAAAAAGCGGGACTGCGCGATGTCCGGCTTGAGCGCAAAATACGACGAGTTGCAGCCGATCTAAACGAATCGCTGAGAGACAGGGGAAGCCGGTCGCGCCATGCTGGGGTTCAAGGATCATTTCTGGAAGGCATCCCATGGGTATTGAATCGATTGGCTCCAGCCTCGCTTCGGCCGCCCGCCGCGTAGCCGATGTCGCGGCAAGGCCGCTGCAAACCGCAACCCAGATGGCCGAGCGTGCGCCATCCATGGCAACGGGGATCGCCAAGCCCGCGCAGGCTGCGATGGAAGCCGTCCGGACGGCCTCGACACCTGTAGCGCTTGGGACCGCACTCCGTGCGCTCGACGCCGCTGCTGGCGGGCGCGACAAGGTTGCCGGCTTCCTCGGCGATAATCGCGATGGCCGCATCAGCGACCGCCGCGACGATGCCCGCACCTCGGGCCGGGACACGGTCCGCCCGGGCAAGGGCAACGGACCGGCGCTGCCGGGCAAGGTCGAGCAGGGCAAGGATATGCCGGGCTATCCTACTCCGCCGGCTGCGCCCAAAAATGGCGATGGTTCAAAAGCGCACGGCTCTGGCAAGGCCGGTATCAAGGACCATCTCGTCGAGGATTTATGCTATCGCATGGCCGATGCAGCCGATGCGATGGGGCTCGATAACGCCGCTCGCAACCTGCGACATTATCTCGGCAATTCGGGCCAGCCGCTCTATATCGATCCAAACAGGCTCATCAACGACGTCCCCGGTCTCAGGGAGCAGGTTGACGCCAGCTACAAGACGCAGGTCGAGGATGTCGCCAAAGCCAAGATCGCAGCGGAATATGATGGCAAACCGATGCAGTTCACTATCACCACGCCATGGAATGGCGCCTATGCCACCCAAAACGCGTCGAAGGACTGGTACTTTGCTACGGGCGGTTTCAGCTACGCACATACCGCCACGGTCACCGTGACGCCGGGCAAGAATGGCGAAGCGCAGGTCAGCATCCAGTCGAATGTCCACACCTTCGACCGCTATAACTGGGACAAGGGCAAGGCGGTCGATATCGGTCCGATCCACATTGAGGACAAGGCGATGGGCCGCCTCCATGAAGTTGGACTGGCCCGGGAATATGAGCTGCGCGGCACCGGCAAAGGACCTTCGAGCAGCTTTACCGTCAAACCCTGACTTGCGTCGGCCGCGTCTGACCCGCTAAATACAAGCCCGATGAAACGCCGCCTTGCTCCGCCGCGCCTTGCTGCAGCCGCTGTTGCCGCCTTATTGTCGAGCCCGGCGTTGACGGCCTGCGAAGCCGGTACGGCACCCGCTCCGGACCGGAAGACCGAAGCCGCAGAACAGGATGCGACCATGCAATTTGACCCGCCGTCCACCGCGACCAATGTTCAGCGTCACACCGAAGCCGGGATCGACCGGATGGCGCTGATCGCGTTCGAAGCGTCCGCCGCCGACGCCGGGGCCTTTGCCGACGCGTTGGTGCCCGGCGGAGTCAAGGAGGGCGAGGATCCGGGCAACGCCTATCTTGGCATTGGCAAGCCTTGGTGGTTCACGCGCTTTCCCGAAGGCGCGAGCGGCGGAAAACATGATGATATGGCGAGCGGAGTCACGACGCAGGTGGTGCTCGGTCCCGACGTCAACGGCCGGCGCAGGGTCTGGGCCTCACGGTTTACGCGGTAGGCCGCCTGACTATTGCGCGGGCTGGCCCGGCTCGTGTCCATCGCGACACTGCTTGCCCTTTTCCGGCGTTGCCGGACGTTGCAGTTTCGTTCGTTCGATCCGCTTAGCTGCTTAAACATCTTTCGTGATAATAATTGATTAATCAATGATGTTTTAGACATGAGCTGCGATTCATGGAATATGATAATATCTGCAAAGCACGCATGTTTTGCGTTGTCATATCAGCAGATATCGCCATGTCCGGACGCGGCCTAACAGGTTGTTTTTTGCGGGCATTGAAGGATTTTCCGAATAGCCTATAAGGCAACAAGTTTCATGACCTGCTACCTGATCCCCGTAGCAGGTCATGATGTTGTTTCAGCGCTCCGGCGCGCCGTTCATGATTTGAAAGTCCGGATGATCTCTTCCCACCAGATGAAGGCTGCCAGGGCGTTGCTCGGAATTGACCAGCGCGAGCTCGCCGAGCTTTCCGGCTTATCGCTTCCTACGATTCAGCGGATGGAAGCATCCGATGGCCAGGTGCGCGGGGTGGTCGAAACGCTGGTCAAGGTGGTCGATGCGTTTGAAAAGGCCGGGGTGGAGCTCATCGGGCCGGGCAAGGACAGCGCCGGACAGGGGCGCGGTGTCCGGATGATCGAAAATCGCGAGATGAAATAGCCTCGGCTAGCCAGGCGGGCCGTTGTCTTATCCGAACTCCATCACCCCGTCGTCGACCGGCCGGTGACGCAGGATGGCGCGGTCCTTGATATAATTCTGGTTGAGCTTCCACGGATGCACCGCGCCCTGTTTCGGGAGATAGGAGAGTGCTCGCGTCACATAACCGCTCGAAAAATCGAGCATCGGCTCCTCGCCGATATCCTCGCCCGGCCTGATCGTCGGCGTTGCGACGCGCGCGCCCCTGGCGTCCATCTGATTGAGCAGGCGGCAGATATATTCGCTCGTCAAGTCCGCCTTCAGTGTCCAGCTCGCATTGGTATAGCCGAAGGTGATGGCAAAATTCGGCACGCCCGAAAACATCACGCCCTTGTAGTTATAGGTCTTGGCAAAATCGATGCGCGCGCCATCCTTGTAGATCGCTGCGCCGCCTGCGACCTGCAGCTTGAGGCCGGTCGCGGTGACGATCACGTCCGCATCAATATGCTGACCTGACTTGAGCTTGATTCCTGCCGCATCGAACCGCTCGATATGGCCGGTTACGATATCGACGCGACCCTCGCGGATCGCCTCGAACATGTCGCCGTCCGGCACCGCGCAGACGCGCTGGTCCCACGGGTTGTAGCTCGGTGTGAGGTGGCTCATGTCATAATCGGGACCCAGATGCTTCTGTGCCATGTCGATGAAACGCTGCTTCATCGCTTCGGGCTTGCGCCGCGCAAGGCGGAAGAAGAACATACCGAGCAGCACATTTTTCCAGCGCGTGATCCCATATGCGAGGCGCGGCGGCAGCACGGCGCCGAGCGCGAGGCCGATTTTGTCCTCGCCGGGGCGGCTCACCATATAGGTCGGCGAGCGCTGGAGCATGGTGACGTGGCCGGCGGTCTTGGCCATTTCGGGGACCACGGTGACCGCGGTTGCGCCCGATCCAATCACCACGACCTTCTTGCCCGCATAATCGAAATTGTCCGGCCAGAATTGCGGGTGGATGATGGTGCCGCGAAAATCGTCAGCGCCATCGAATACCGCTTCGAGCCCCTCGTCATAGCTGTAATAGCCCGAGCACATGAAAAGGAAATTGCAGCGGAGTTTGCGCTCGCCGTCGCGGGTGGTGCAGGTTACGGTCCATTCGCTATCCGCGCTCGACCAGTCGGCGCGGACCATCTTGTGGCCAAAGCGGATATGGTCGCGAATTCCATATTCGTCCGCGGTTTCGTTGACATAGTTGAGTATCGAAGGTCCATCCGCGATCGCCTTCTGCTCGGTCCAGGGCTTGAAGTTGTAGCCCAGCGTATACATGTCGCTGTCCGATCGGATGCCGGGATAACGGAACAAGTCCCAGGTCCCGCCAATCGCGTCCCGTGCTTCGATGATCGCATAGCTTTTCTGCGGGGCCCGCTTGCCCAGATGCACCGCCGCGCCGATGCCCGAAAGCCCGGCGCCGACGATGAGGACATCGACATAGGGTGTATCGGCCGCGGTGGTCGCGTGCCTGGCTGAGCCGGGTGCATGTTCGCTGGTCGCAAGAGGGGCGTCGGCCATATGTCGTCTCCTATGGCGAAAAGCTTACTGACAATGCTGTCAATTGCAATCGATTTTGAAACCGGCAACCGTCACTCTGAACTTGTTTCAGGGTCCATATCTCCCGCACTGTCGATGACTCCGGGACTATGGATGCTGAAACAAGTTCAGCATGACGAAAAAATTAGTGCTCGATCACCCCGTAGAGATCATGTTCGTCGGCATCCTCGATTTCGACGCGGACAAAATCGCCGGGCTTCACGGCACGCCCCGCAGTCTGCACGTCGCGCAGGAAGACATGGCCGTCGATTTCCGGGGCGTCCGCTTGGCTGCGCCCGGTCGCGCCATATTCGCCCGCCTCGTCGGGTTCGCCGACCTCGTCGATCAGCACCTTCAGGCTGCGGCCGATTTTGGCCTGGAGTTTCGCAGCACTGATCGCGGCGGTCTTTTCCATGATGCGCTGGTAGCGTTCTTCTTTGATCTCTTCCGGCACCGCGCCGTCGAGACTGTTCGCCGCCGCCCCTTCGACGGGCTCGAAGCGGAAGGCCCCGACGCGGTCGAGTTGCGCTTCGTCGAGCCAGTCGAGCAGATACTGGAAATCCTCTTCGCTTTCGCCGGGGAAGCCGACGACGAACGAGGAGCGGATGGTGAGGTCGGGGCAAATCTGACGCCACGACTTCACCCGCTCAAGCACTTTCGCTTCGTTGGCCGGGCGCTTCATGCGCTTCAGCACCGACGGCGCGGCGTGCTGGAACGGGATGTCGAGATAGGGCGTGACCAGCCCTTCGGCCATCAGCGGAATGACCTGATCCACATGCGGATAGGGATAGACATAGTGGAGCCGCACCCAAGGGTGTTCACCCTCCGGCGTCTTCAATTGCCCGAGCGCGCGGGCGAGATCGGTCATGTGGGTGCGGATGTCCTCGCCCTTCCACTGGCGACTTTCGTGGCGCACATCGACCCCGTAGGCCGAGGTGTCCTGGCTGATCACGAGCAATTCCTTCGTGCCTGCCGCGACCAGCTTTTCCGCCTCGCGCAGCACCGCGTCGATGCGGCGGCTGACAAGGTCGCCGCGGATCGAGGGGATGATGCAGAAGGAGCAGCGATGGTTGCAGCCTTCGGAAATCTTGAGATAGCTGTAGTGGCGCGGGGTGAGCTTGAGGCCCGCTTCGGGCACCAGATCGACAAAGGCATTGGGCACCGGCGGCGAGGCTTCGTGCACCGCGGCGACGGTCGCCTCATAGCTTTGCGCGCCGGTGATCGCGAGCACATCCGGGAAGCGCGCGCGGATGACCTCGGCCTCGCGGCCCATGCAGCCGGTGACAATGACGCGGCCATTTTCGGCAATCGCTTCGCCGATGGCTTCGAGACTTTCTTCCTTGGCGCTATCGAGAAAGCCGCAAGTGTTGACCAGCACCACGTCGGCCCCCGCATAATCGGGCGACATCTGGTAACCGTCGGAGCGCAGCTTGGTCAGGATGCGTTCGGAATCGACGAGCGCCTTGGGACAGCCCAGCGAAACCATGCCGACCTTGGGCGGCAGGGGAATTTTCTTGATGTCGGAAGCCATGATGGCGGCGGCCTATACGCGCATTTCACGCGCGAGTCACGCGTGGCGATCGGTCGCGTTCAGGCAAACCAGCCGAGCGGATCATGCGCGCGGGCGATGCCGTAAGCGAGCGCAAAACTGCCCATGGTAATGGCGGCGAACAGTGCGCGCTTGCCCCGGTTGTGGCGCGGCGCGAGACCATAATAGCCGAGCGCGAAATAGACGGCGACGAGGATGAGCTTCACCGTCAGCCAGCCATTGGCGTAGATTTCCTTCGGCAGGATGGTGAGCAGCATCGCGGCAACCGTCAGCACGGCGCCATCGACCGTCCACGCAAGGATACGCGGCACGATATGATGCGGCCAGCGCATCCCCGCGAGCGAGCCGAGATAGCGCAGCGCCATGATAAGACAGGACAGGCTGATCGCCCAGATATGCGACTGGCGGATTTCGGGATAAAGTTCGAGCATCGCTTCTTCTTGGCAAAAAGGACCGGAGGAGCCTAACGCCCCTCCGGTGGTAATGACAGCCTATTCTGCCGGCTGGACTTCCAGTTCGCTCGTCGATTGGGTGATCGGCGTATCGACCGGCGGATCGCCCTCAAGCGTCGGCAGGATCCATTGCCTGAGCACGAACCAGCCTAGCAGCAGCGATCCGGCAGCGAACACCAGGTCACCCGGCATGCGCATCCACACCAGCACGTCGAAGATCGGTCGGTTGGTGAACTCCGCCGAACGGGCGAACCAATAACCGTTTTCGAGCGCGGCCTGGAGCTGCAATACGCCCATCGGCAGCAGCGTCAGCAGCGCCATCAGCATGAGGCCGATGTTGAAGCACCAGAAGCTGCCCTTGAGCCAGCCCTGATGCCACACATATTGCGGCCTCAGCCCCCTCAGGCAGAACAGCATCAGGCCGATGCCGAGCATGCCGTAGACCCCGAACAGCGCGGTATGCCCGTGCAGCGGCGTGAGGTTCAGGCCCTGCATGTAATAAAGAGCGATCGGCGTGTTGATGAGGAAGCCGAACAGCCCTGCACCCACGAGGTTCCAGAAGGACACTGCGAGGAAGAACAGGATCGGCCAGCGATAGCGTTCCATCCACGGCACCGCGCGGCTGTGGCGCCAGGTGTCCGCCGCCTCGAGGCCGATGAGCGCCAGCGGCACCACCTCGAGCGCCGAGAAGGTCGCTCCCAATGCTACCGCGGGGAGCGTCGTGCCCGCGAAATAGAGGTGGTGGAACATGCCGAGAATCCCGCCCGACAGATACACCACCGTGGCGAACAGCACGTTGATCGTCGCGGTCTTGCCCCGGACGAGACCCAGCGTCACGAACAGGAAGCTGATCACGGCGATGGCGAACACCTCGAACACGCCCTCGACCCACAGGTGGACAACCCACCAGCGCCAATATTCGACGACCGAAATATGGCTTTCCGATCCCCACATGAGACCAGCGCCATAGAACAGGCCGATGGCGATGGCGGCGAGGAAGAACAGGCCGACAATGGAGGCCATCTCATCCTTGCGCCTGAGAGCGGGCCACAAGGCGCGCCCGACCAGGACGAGCCAGAGCAGCAGGCCGATGAACAGGAAAGCCTGCCAGAAACGGCCGAGATCGACATATTCCCAGCCCTGATGGCCAAACCAGAAGTTGACGTCCAACCCCATTTTCTGCTGGACGGCGAACCATTGTCCGGTGAACGCCCCCACCACGATGATGATAAGGCAGATCCACAGAAAATTGACGCCGAGCGCCTGATATTTGGGTTCATGCCCCGAAATCGCGGGGGCGATATAAAGCCCTGTGCCGAGCCAAGCGGTGGCGATCCACAGTACGGCAAGCTGCGTATGCCAGGTTCGCGTCAAAGCATAGGGTATCCAGTCGGCCAGCGGGATGCCGTAAAGGTCCTGCCCTTCGACCTGGTAATGGGCGGTGGTGGCGCCCAGCGCGATCTGGACCAGCATCAGCGCGACGACCACCCAGAAATATTTGGCTGTGGCCTTCATCGAAGGCGTCAGGGCAAGGCCGCGCAAGGGATCCTGTGCGGGCGGCGATGCTTTTTCTTCCTGGCTGTGCCAGGCGGCATAGTGCCAGCCGAGGAGCCCGATGCCGCCGATCATGAACAGGATCGAGAACATCGACCACATGAAAGTCGGCGCGGTCGGCGCATTGCCGACAAGCGGCTCATAGGGCCAGTTATTGGTATAGGTGACATTGCTGTCGGGCCGTTCGGTTCCGGCAGCCCATGCGGTCCAGAAGAAAAAGGCCGACAGCGCCCGCCGGTTGGCCGGATCGGGGATCGTGTTTTCCTTCATCGCATAGTCGATGCGCAGCTGGCGCGCAGCCGGATCATTGCCGAACACCGAGTCATAATGTTTGGCGAGAGTGGCGATTGCGGCGGCGCGTTCGTCGCTGATCGTCAGCGTATTGGTGGCCGGGTCATAGCTGTTGCGGCGCAGGCCGGGTTTCATTTCAGCCTGGATGCGGGCGCGCTCATGCTCCGGCAGCTGGTCATAAGCGGCCGCGTCGGCGACGCCCGCCTTGCCCGCGAGCTGCGCCACGGTTTCGCGGTGCAGCCAGTCGGCCGACCAGTCGGGCGCGACCAGCGCGCCATGACCCCAGACCGAGCCGAGCTGCTGCCCGCCGATCGACTGCCACACTTTTTGTCCGCGCATGATGTCGTCATGCGTATAGATTGTCTGTCCGCTCGTAGTGACCACGCGGTCCGGAATCGGCGGCTTGGTGCGCAACAGGTCGGCGCCAAGCCACAGCATCACCGCGAAACTCGCGACGACGATGGCGGCAAGGCCCCACCATAATCTCCTGGTTGTAGACATTTCCCCTTTTCTCCTTTCCCACAGGACAAGTTGAAACAAGTGTCAGAGTAATCCGTGACTTCCGGCAACCGCGCCCGCCGCAGTGATGATCGACAGCGTCAGCGCGACCCAATGCATCCGGCTCATCCGGTCGAAATCTTGTGCGGGACTTTGTGAAGCGGCCATGCGCTTGTGTAGGAACAGCGGTTCGATCACGAACAACATGAGCGTGAAGGCGGCCCAGACGACAACCATCGCATGCATCCACCAGTAGCGGGGTTCGAGGAAGCGCGACCACAGATCGGCACGCCACGCCATCCAGAAACCGCTGGCACCTGCGAGGAGCACCCAAATGCGCGCCTGCGCGGCAAAGCGGGCTTCGAAGCGATGAAATTGGGAAAGGCGGCCTTCCGGGGCGAAGGCGCTGGTTACGGCCGGAAAAAGAACCGTCGTCACGAAAGCGACGCCGCCGATCCAGAAGATGATGGCGGCGATGTGGACGACGCGTGCGATGGTATAATCATCCATCCCGGCTTCCCCTGGACCTTGTAACAGAGGGTCACGCACCCGCGGACCTTTGTCAACATAGATTATATCAAACTATAGGATGCATATGATATGACTATTTTATATCGCGTGCCGGGGCAAGCGCGAATATGATCGTGCCGATTATTTTATAGGGCGGATACCATGCGCACGGCCGCACCGGGATGAGCAGGTCAGAAGGGGAAAAAGAGCGGGATGGCAGCAACCGCTGCGGCCCAGGTGATGAGATTGAGCGGCAATCCGACGCGGACGAAATCCATATAATTATACCCGGCCATCTGATAGACGAGCACGTTGGTCTGATAACCAAACGGCGTTGCGAAAGCAGCGCTCGCAGCAATCATCACCGCCACGATGAAGGGGCGCGGGCTCACCCCCAGCGCTTCGGCCAATGCCACCGCAACCGGTGTCACCAGCACCGCGACGGTCGCATTGGAGAGGAGTTCGGTGAGAAACAGCACGGCCCCGTAAAGCAGCGCCAGCGCTAGTAGCGGATGGAGATCGTCGAGGGAGCCGACCAGCGCCATCGTCGTGCTTTTGGCGAGGCCCGACTCTTCAAGTCCGATGCCAAGGACGACCATCCCGGCGATCAGGATCAATATGTCCGGCCGGAGGCCGCTATAGGCTTCATCTGCGCTTACGACCTTGAGGATGATGAGCAGCACCGCTCCGGCAAAAGCGCAGGCCGCAATGGGCGCGACGTTGAGCGCGGCCAGCATGATGACCGCGATGAAGATGCCGATCGAGGCAAGTGCTTTCCAAAGCACCAGCGGGCGTTCGCGCGCGAACAGTTCGGGCGACCCGATCTGTGCCGTCCCTGCGTCATAATCATGAATATGGCTGATCGCCTCGTCATAGCTTTGCGGCGTTCGTTCATCGTCCGAATAGCGGATCAGCCGTCCGCTGAAAAAGAACAGGTAAAGCCCGCCGGTGATCGCGACAGCAAGACCGACCGGGGTGATCTCAAAAATCCCGAAACGCGGCTGTCCCGCCACGACCGCCATGTCGTTGACCAGGAGGTTGCTCGAGGTGCCGACCAATGTACAGCATCCACCCAGCACCGCTGCATAAGAGAGCGGCATGAGGAACCGCTTGGGTGAAAGGTTCATCGCATTGGCGACGTCCCGCACAATAGGGGCGGAAAGGACAACGATCGGCGTGTTGTTGAGAAAGGCGGAGGCGGATCCGCAGGCGCCAACGACAATCCACAGTCCGAAAGCCCCGACCCGGCGGCATAGCTCGACGCCTTTACGTATCGCGGCGTCGAGCAGTCCGGACAGTTCCATGGCATAGGCGATCACGAACAGGCCGGCGAGCGCGACGATGGCCGGACTGGCAAAGGCAGACTGCAATTCGACCGGTCTCACCACGCCTGTCATCAGCAAAACGGCGGCGCCGCAAAGCGCAACCACATCGGCGCGCATCTTGTCCTGGATCAGTGCGGCAATAACTGCAACCAGTACGATCAGCGTGATGATCTGCTCGAAAGTCATGATTCTGAACCCATATCTGCCACCCTAGCGCCGCTGATGTGAGGATGCAAAAACATGCTATGACAGGTTCATGATGATTCGGGGTGATATTATCAAGGCTATCGCGCCGGGAACGGGGTTGCTGCTCTTTGCGGCGCTGGCCGGTTGCAAGCCGGTCGTTGAACCCGCTCCCGACCAGAAACAGACCAGCGTGGTTCCCGATGCTGCGCCGTCGAAGGTCGAGGAACTGGCGGTCAGCCGCACGGACCTGTTGCGCGCGCTCAACGAGGCTGCGAGCATTGCGGCGGTCGGCGGGGACTATAATGCAGCCGCAGCACCGCTCGCAGGCCGCCAGTTCGTCCTGCGCATGCCAATCGGCTGCGACGGAGAAAGCGATGCGGCGACAGGCTGGATTTATGACAGCGCCAACCATCGGCTGACACTGAAGGCCACCCCCGGCATCAGCCTCGCCGACGTGCAGACACCGCCTGTTGCATCCCGGGAGGTTGCGGAAACAGGTCCTGCCACGACGCCCCCACCGGCAGAAGCGTCTCCCGCGGCAGACGCAAAGGCTCCGGCAACGGTACCCAGCCCGGTTGAGGCGGTAGACGGTTTCTGGATCAGTCACCCTTGGATATGGAGCGACAACTGCCCCATCGCTCCCGAGATGGCGGAATCATCCGGGACCACCGATGGGGACGAACCAAAGGCCGAGGCGGAGCCTTTGCAGGAAGCCGTGCTACCGCATCATTTTGGTATTGCCCAATATTATACCGCGAGCGACCCGCGTACCGGCCGGCGCGGCGGCCAGGCCTATCGTATCACCAAGCGCGTGACCGAGGCCGAGCAGCCGGATCCCAAGTCGCTCCGGCTGGTCCTGCGCGGACGTCTGACGGCAGCGCCGGATGGCCGGCTGCTCCAGTGCCGCATGCTTAGCAGTACCGTCCCGCCGCAATGTATCATATCGGCGACCTTCGACCGGGTGAGCTTTGAAAATGCGGACGGTTCGACGGTCTATGCGCAGTGGGGCGCGAGCTAGCTACTACTGAAATGGCCGGCCCGGTGGGCGCATCGGGTACCCCCTGAAACGATGCGCTGCACCGTGACCGCCTTTCTCTTCCTGAAGTGACGGCAACTTTTTGCGGGTGGAACCGTTTGCTTGTCACATTTGTGACATGGGAGATTTTATGGCGCGCGGCGTTCATCTGATTTTACTGGCCGGCGCCGCTGCTGTGGCGGCCCCTGTTTCGGCGCAAAGCGATACCGACGGCGGCAAGCCCGACGTCAATGTCCTCGTCGGTATTGGCCCCAAGACCAAACCCGCTTATCCCGGCGCCGACAAGAACAAGATCATCCCTTTGCCGGTTATCAACGTCTGGCGCGAAAATGAGCGCCGCCCGGTTTCCACCCCCGATGAAAGTTTTGGTGTCGCGCTGATCGGCAAGCGCGGTGAGACTTCGTTTGGCCCGACGCTCGGGTTCGCCACGCAGCGCAAGGGCAAGGATGCGATCGCGGGACTTTCTGACGTCAAGTTCGGGATGGAAGGCGGCGCTTTTGCCGAAACCTATCTCACCCCCGCGTTGCGGCTGCGCGGCGAAGTGCGGCAGGCGGTCGGCGCACACAAGGGCATGACCGGCGATGTCGCGGCCGACTTGGTGGTCCGTAACGCGAGCGATACCTGGATCGCGACCTTGGGTCCGCGTCTGCGCTGGGGCAACGGCCGCTACAACCGCGCCTATTTCGGCGTTACCGATCGTGACGCGGCGGCCACGGGGCTGGCACGTTACGAGCCCGGCAGCGGTATCTATGCCTATGGCGCCATTGCCGGGCTTTACCATGATCTTGGACCGCGCTGGGGTCTCTATGGCTTTGCGGGTTATGACCGGCTGACCGGCAAGGCCGCCAGGAGTCCGATCGTGCGCGATATCGGCAGCCGCGACCAGTTTTCCGCTGGCGTCGCAGTGACCTATCGCTTCAAGGTAAGGCGCTGATCAGGCGCGGGCTTCGGGCTGCTGTCCGGGAACGATTTCGACCAGCATATCGCCTTCGGCAAGCGCCTGCGTCTCCTTCTCCCAGAAGCCATAGGGCTGCCCGTCGCGATAGATGCGCACGCCAAGACCGGTCGTAACCGCGCTCATCGGCATGCCGACCTCGGCGGCGGTGATGCGCCGCTCCTGCAGGGCGACGCGTCCGGTAACGGATCCGAGATCGGACAGGTAGTCGGCGATATGTTCGCCCTCGACTGACCCGGCGAGCAAGAGCCCGGCGAAATTGACCGGATTGATCACATTCGTCGCGCCCGCCTGCTTTGCGAGCAGTTCATTGTCCTTGGCGCGGATGACAACGCTGATCGGAACATGCGGCGCGAGATGACGCACCGTCAGCACCACAAGGATCGATGTATCGTCGCGCCCGCTTGATGCGATCACGGTGCGCGCCCGCGCGATGTTCACATCCTCCAGATATTCGTCGCGCGTGACGTCGCCGTTCATCACGGTGCAGCCAAGGTCGTGCGCGCGGGCCAGCGATTCATGATCGCGGTCGATGACGACGATGCAACGTGGGTCGATGCCGCGCGCAATCAGTTCATGCACTGCCTCGCTGCCTGTTTCGCCGAAACCGCAGACCACGATATGGTCATCGAGTGTCTGTTGAATTTTTGCCATGCGCCACCTGTCCCATGTCCGTTTGAGGACAAAATTATAAGCCGTGCCAAGGAAGATCAGCACCACGAACACCCGGATCGGGGTCACGATCAGCGCGTCGAACAACCGCGCGCGCGGTGTCACCGGCGCGATGTCGCCATAGCCCGTCGTGGTGATCGAGATCATCGTGAAATAGAGCACGTCGATAAAGCTGACATGCTCGTCATAATTGTCGCGCAATCCGTCGCGGTCGAACCAGTGGACCGCGACGGCGATGCTGACCAGCGCGACTACCGCGAACACCCGCCAGCCGATCTGGACCCACATCGGCGTATTCGATTTCTGCGACAGCGCATGAAAGGCGCGGGGCGGGCCGCTGCCAATCACCCGGTCATTGTCCGGCGCGCGCCCCGGCACGGTCATGGCGCCTCCGGATGATGTTCGTCGAGCACGTCATCGCGTTCGGTGATATGCCACACCGCAACGAACATTGCGGCGACCAAAGGACCGATGAGGATGCCGTTGAAGCCGAACAGGCTGATCCCGCCGAGCGTCGTGACGAGGAGCAGCCAGTCGGGAAGGCCGGTATCCTTGCCGACCAGCATTGGCCGCAGAACATTGTCGACCATCGAGATGATACCGACGCCGACGCCGATGAGGATTAGGCCCTTGACCACCGACCCGGTAGCGATGAGATAGATCGCGACCGGAATCCAGATGATACCGGTGCCGACCGCCGGGATCAGCGAGAATACCCCCATGAGCACGCCCCACAGCATCGCGGCTTCGATCCCGAGCAGCCAGAAGGTGATGCCACCGAGAGCGCCCTGCACCACTGCGACGATGAGGCTCCCCTTGATCGTGGCGCGGGCCATGCCCATGAATTTCGCCGCGATATGGTTCTTATGCTCTTCTGCGAGCGGCACGGCGCGGCGGATCTGTGCCATCAGCCGGTCGCCATCGCGCAGGAAGAAGAACACCAGATAGAGCATTACGCTGATCTGGAGAAACATGCCGAGCGCATCCGATCCGAACGCAACGAGCCGCCCGCTCAGCGTGCGGAAACTGCCGGCCAGCGCGGTCGCGGCCTGGCTCAGGGCGTCCTCGAGCGAGGCCATGCCGTTACTCGCCATCACCCGGCGCAGCCAGCCAGGCATGCTGTTTTCAACCGATTTGCCGATCGCGGCGAGATCGATTTCGCCTTTCTGCACCGAATTGACGAAACCGAGCGCCTGATCGACCAGCACGCCGCCAATGCCGATCGCGGGCAGGATGATGACGCCCAGGATACCGAGCGTATATAAAAGCGCGAGCAGGTTGCGCCGCTTGGGATAACGATAGACCAGCTTGCGGTAACTTGGCATGCACACAATCGCCGCGGTCACCGCCCACAGCACGCCGGGATAGAAGGGCCAGCTGATCCAGATAAAGGCGATGGTGACCAGCGCCAGCAGAACGATCATCGCCCAGCGATCCCGTTCCTTCATTTCGATATTCATAAAGGCCACCCTCTTCCTCGGGACCGTTGCTTAACCTGTTCCGGGCGGGATTTCGAGTGCAATATGTTAACCGCTGGGCGCGGTGGCGAACGCCTGTTTGAGCGCGCCGAGCGAGCCTTCATGGGTAAGGTCGAGATGGAGCGGTGTCACCGCGATATAGCCATCGCCGATCGCTTCGAGGTCGGTATCATGGCCGGGCGTCTGTTCGACGCCATGGAGCCCGAACCAGTAATAGGAATAGCCGCGCGGATCGGTGCCCTGGACGATGCTGCCGCGCGCATAATCGTGGAAGCCCTGCCGCACGATCTTGATGCCTTTTACCGCCTGCGGATCGATCGCGGGAAAATTGACGTTGATAAGCGTGCGGTCGGCAAACGGCATGTCGATGAGCGGGCGCAGCACCTTCTCGCCCCAGGCGAGTGCGGCGGCGAACGGAACATTGTCGCCCTGGCCTTCGCGGGCATAGACTTGGCTCAGCGCGATCGAGCGCACCCCCGCAAGCGTTCCTTCCATCGCAGCCGACACGGTGCCCGAATAGGTCACGTCATCACCCAGATTGGCGCCGCGATTGACGCCGGAAAGAATGAGGTGCGGCGGCTCGTCCATGATCTTGCCGAGCCCCAGCATGACTGCGTCGGTCGGCGTTCCGGCCACCGAAAAATGCCGCTCGCCCATCTCCTTGTGGCGGCGCATGCGGACCGGGCGGGAGAGGGTGAGCGAATGGCCTGCGCCTGATTGTTCCTCGGACGGCGCGATCACCCAGATGTCGTCGGAAAGCGTAGCAGCAATCTGTTCGAGCACGCGCAGGCCCGGCGCATGGATGCCATCGTCATTGGTGAGAAGTATGCGCATGGCTTGTTCCTTGCATTTCAAGATCCGTGCCCCTGCGAAGGCAGGGGCCCATTGTTACGGAGCGCTGCTTGGCCCTGGGCTCCTGCCTTCGCAGGAGCACATCCCTATTTGTTGTCCGGCACCAGCCGCTCGACCCCACCCATATAGGGCCGCAGCACGTGTGGCACGATAACGCTGCCATCTTCCTCCTGGTAATTTTCGAGGATGGCGACCAGCGTGCGGCCGACCGCGAGGCCCGAGCCGTTCAGTGTATGGACGAACTGCGTACCCTTTTCGCCTTCGGGCCGGTAGCGCGCGTTCATCCGCCGCGCCTGGAAATCGCCGCAGTTGGAGCAGGAACTGATCTCGCGATAGGCCTCCTGCCCGGGGAGCCAAACTTCGAGGTCATAGGTCTTGCGCGCGGTAAAGCCCATGTCGCCGGCGCACAGGATGATCTTGCGGTAAGGCAGTTCGAGCTTTTGCAGGATGGCTTCGGCGGCGGCGGTCATACGCTCATGTTCGGCCTCCGAGTCCTCCGGCGCGGTGATGCTGACCAGTTCGACCTTCTCGAACTGGTGCTGGCGGATATAGCCCCGTGTATCGCGTCCCGCCGCGCCCGCTTCGGACCGGAAGCAGGGCGTGAGCGCGGTCAGCCGGAGGGGGAGGTCGCCCGCATCGAGGATGCTCTCGCGCACCGAGTTGGTGAGCGACACTTCGGCGGTCGGGATCAGCCAGCGCCCGTCGGTGGTCTGGAACAGATCCTCGGCGAATTTGGGGAGCTGCCCGGTGCCGAACGCGGCATCGTCGCGCACCATCAGCGGGGTCGCGCATTCGGTATAGTCGGCCTCGCCCGTCTGGGTATCGAGCATGAACTGGCCGAGCGCGCGTTGCAGCCGCGCCATTCGTCCGCGCAGGAAAGTGAAGCGGGCGCCGGAAAGCGTCGCGCCGGTTTCAAAGTCGAGCCCGAGTGCGGGGCCGAGATCGGCATGTTCCTTCGGCTGGAACGCGAAATCGCGCGGCGTGCCCCAGCGCGACAGCTCGACATTGGCGGTCTCGTCTTCGCCTTCGGGCACATCGGATGCGGGGATGTTGGGCAGCCCTGCGAGCAGACCGTTCAGTTCCTCGCCAAGCTTGCGTTCCGTCTCGTCGAGTTCGGGCATGCGCTCCTTGAGCGTTGCGACCTCTGCCATCAGTTCTGCGGCTCTGGCCTCATCCTTCTGCGCCTTGGCCGCGCCGATCGCCTTGGAGGCCTCGTTGCGGCGCGCCTGTGCCTGCTGGTTTTCGGTAATGACGGCGCGGTAGCGCGCGTCCAGATCAAGCAGTTGCGCAGACTGCGGCGCACCGCCGCGGCGGGCGAGGCCCTGGTCGAATGCTTCCGGGTTTTCGCGGATGAGTTTGATATCGTGCATGGTGGTGCGGGCTATGCCTTTGCCCGCCCGTTGGCGCAAGGGGTGCACGCCGGGACCGTCCATGAAAAAAGGGGAGCCGCCCCCCGGGACAACCCCCCTTTTCAACCCGGTCCGGAACGTGGATGGCGGCTCCGGCCAGGTCAGGCTTATGCCGCTGCCTGTCCGGCGCGGCTCCGCGAAAACTTGCGGCGTGCAACAAGTCCGGCAGCGGCCGCGCCGAACAGCAGAACCATCGGTGGCGCGGGCACCTCTATCGGCGGATTGCCGCTGGTGCTGCTTCCTCCGGAGGTCGAGGTCGATGTTGAACTTGAGGAACTGGTCGAGGTCGAACCGTTGGACGAGCTTGATGTCGATCCGTTCGAGGAGCTTGAGGTCGATCCGCCCGAGGTCGAACTGGATGAACTCGAAGAACCCGACGACGATGACGACGAACTGCTGCTGCCGGTGCTGGTCCAGTCGCCGCTGGAAGTTGCCCCGCTCGACGTTGCGCCACCCGAACTCGACGAGCTGCTGCTCGACGATGAGGATGAACTCGAGGATGACGAACTCGACGATGAAGACGAGCTCGACGAGGTGCTCACATTGCCGCTGGTCGTCGACGTGGTGGTCGTGCTGGTGCTGACATTGCCGCTTGACGTCGACGTTGAAGAATTGTCGACGTTGCCGCTGGTCGTCGATGAGGAGGTCGACGTCGAGGAATTATCGACATTGCCGCTCGTCGTGCTGGTGGTGGTTGTCGAATTCCACGTGCCGCTGGTGGTGTTGGATGCGCCACCGGTTGTCGTTGTCGTCGTGGTGGAATTATTGTTGTTATTGTTGATGGTGTCGCCCTCGACGACGACATTGCCGCCGCCTCCGCCACCGCCGCCTCCAAAGAAGCCACCGAAGAAACCGCCGCCCCAGCCGCCGAGACCGCCGCCGCCGATCACGACCGGAACGCCGCCGCCGCCCCAGTCAGGGCCAGGACCAACCGGGCCGCGCGGATATGCCGGCGGCGGCATCGGGATGCTGCGCGGCACGCTCGAAACGACGGTCCGCGGCATCATGCCCTGGTTGACGGTGCGGGTGGTGACAACGCGCCGCGCGCGCTTGATCGGCTTGGCCGCCGCATAGCGGGTAGGCTGGGCGGTGCGCTTCTTCGACTTTACGTAACGGACACGCTTGCACAGCGGCAGCCGCTTGTTGGCAGCGGTGCGTTTGGTCACGCATTTGGCTGCATAACGCTTGCGGGGCTTTTTTTTCTGCACCTTTTGCGCAATCTGCTTTTGCGGTTTGGGCGTTTCCGATACCTGCACTGCCCCGGTGCCGATCAGTGCACCACCGCAAGTGCAGGCGCAAAGTTTGGCGAGAGCCATCCGAACAGACATAATTATACTCTTTCACCATCAGGTTCGGGGTATGGCCGGGCGAATGTCGTCAACAATGATTTTGCCCTTTCCCCTCAGCGCTGATCAGATGGACGGGGGGTCCGGCCAGCGCAATTCCGTTAACTTTCTTTTTATAGACTCATTCGTAAAATGTGCGAGATTTTCTGTCTCGCTAGTCCTAACTGTCCCATATATGTACGTTAATTGACGGATTGCTTCCGTTTTTGCCGCCAAAAATCCTAAAGGAATTGGTTAATATCCTTAGGTGATGCGTGAGGAATCGCCAAGTGATTCTCTTTCGGTTCGCCGCGTTCTGATACATAAGGTTACAAAGTTATGGTCAGGCGTTTTTCCCGCAGCGAATGGGTTGTGCCGACCAAGCCGCCTGTCTATAGGCCGCCGCAAAGCTGGACCGGAACCGGAGCGTCAGGCCTCGCGTTCCAGGTGGAATACGGCAAGTTCGGGAATTGAGGATCGCAAATGGTCAAGACGGCGCTGGAAGCGGAAAGCCTCAAGCAGGCCACCGAGGCAATGCATGGCGAATATCGGCCAAGCGAAGACGAGGAGTTCATGAACCCCCGCCAGCTCGACTATTTCCGCAGCCTTCTGCTGCAATGGAAAAAATCGATTCTCGACGAGGCCGAGCAGGTGCTCGCCCAGTTACAGGATGAGCCGATGCGCGAGCCCGACATCGCCGACCGCGCCTCTTCGGAAACCGACTGGTCGATCGAATTGCGCACCCGTGATCGCCAGCGCAAGCTCATTGCCAAGATCGACGCGGCGCTCCGCCGCATCGACGAGGGCGAATATGGCTATTGCGAGGTGACCGGCGAGCCGATTTCGCTCGGCCGTCTGCAGGCGCGCCCCATTGCCACCATGACGATCGAGGCGCAGGAGCGCCACGAGCGTCAGGAACGTGTGTCGCGCGACGACTGAGGTTTTTTCGATAAGCCTCAGATTGTGTAAAATTAACCTAAGTCGATCAAAAACATCCCGATATCTGCCATTCATTGTCCTGAAACATGAGGTTTTTTGGGATAAGCGTTTACCTTTTTACAAGTGTTTGGCGCCTAGATTCGGTCGCGTAGCCCCACGATGATTGGCGGGACGGGATCAGATGGACAATTGGGACAATGAAACGCAACCGGGGCATGGGCGGCCTGCGGACGAGGCACCGGATCATGCTACGGACAGCAAGGTGCGCGAGATGGAACGCGACAGCCTGTTCATGCAGGGACAACTCCATGCTCCTGGCCTCGATCAGCCGGTGACGGTAAGGGTTCGCAACCTCTCGGCCGGCGGGATGATGGCCGATTATTCCGGCAATCTTGCAGAGGATGGCCGGGTTGAAATCGAATTGCGCAATGTCGGTCTCATCAGCGGGCATGTCGCCTGGGTGTCAGCCAGCCAGTTTGGCATGGCGTTCGATGCGCCGATCGACCCCCATGCGGTGCGGCGCCCGATCGGGGTCAAGCGCGATGACCTGTTCCGTCCGGTCACGCTCGGCAAATATGATAATTACAAGCGGCATCTGTAAGCGGATGCAAGGCTGACTGGCGGCAGACCAAGTAAGGTGGCAGGCCAATAAGAAATGCCGCCAAGCCGTCAGGGCCGGGCGGCATGGCAGGGCCCGGTGTATCCCGGGCCCCGGATGCATCACGATCTCAGTGCGCGGCGGACATTTCTTCCTTCACCCGCAATTTGCGCTTCTTGAGTTCATGCAGCAGGGTCGTATCTGGAGACGGACGCCGTTCTTCCTCGCTGATCCTGGCATCAAGCCCGGCATGTTTTGCCTGAAGAGCGGCGTAGTGCGTATTATCCATCTTCCAATACTCCTTTACTGCAACAACAAATCCCTTTGTTCGGACATATGTCCTCAGACCCTAAACCTGCACTTGCGCTGGCGCACGTGACATCCCGGAGCCGTTCGAAGTGTGCCGGAAAAATCCTTTTGTCTCAGTCTTTTGTAGTGGAGACGGTGAGTCGGAAATATCCGGCAACAGCGAGTGAACCACAAAAGAGGGGGGCTGTCTCCCCTTATTGTCGCCTATTCGACGAATGGATGACATTGGCATGGCAGGGCGTGACGCTTGCCAGTCGAACCGGCTTGAGGATAAGGAGGATTTGTGGCTGGCATTGCATGAAGCGCAGCCGGCAAGGGGCCGCAATGACGCAGGAAGAAATACTCCATCGGCTGGAAAATCTGAGGGTCGAACATCGCGACCTCGATCACGCCATTCACGCGCTGGCGTCGGCGCCTGTGGCCGACCAATTGCAGCTCGCCCGGCTCAAGAAACGCAAGCTGCTTCTCAAGGACGAGATCAGCTGGCTCGAGGATCAGCTGCTCCCCGATATCATCGCCTGAAAAGTCCGGTTTACCGCGGCGCGCAAACGGTGCTGGTGACAACAGGTTAACCCTTTTTGGGACATCTTTTATTTACCATTTTCATTAACCCCCTGTTTGCTTGCTCCGGTGCCCGGTTGTGCATTAGGGGATTGCGTCATGAAGGACGATCCCTCCGGCGAGACCCCTGATCCTGCTACCGCGAAGCCCGCACCTGCTGGCGCCGAGCCTGCGGTGCTGCGGCAGTCGCTGGTTGAAAGTCTCTACATCGAAGCAATGTTGCTGGCGGACGAAGCGCGCGCCTATTTCGAAAGCAGCGGACAGGAACAGCGCTGCCAGCTCGATCCGCTCACCCGCATTGGCTTCAGCTGTGAATCGCTCAAGACCACGACGCGGCTGATGCATGTGATTGCCTGGCTGTTAACCCAGCGCGCGATCAGTGCCGGAGAAATCAGCGAGGAAGAAGCGGGAAGCCATGATCGCCTCCTCGGCGATGCTGTGCCGAGCGACGCGGCGATCTGCGCGAAATTGCCTGACCCGGCGCGCCTGCTGATTGCGTCGAGCGAACAGCTCTACAAGCGCACGCTACGGCTCCAGGAACGCTTCCTACATGGGACGCTACCTTCTGACAGCCCGGTGCATCAGCTGTTCGCGCGGCTCCAAACGACATATTGAGCGCGTCAGAAACACAACACAGGTTAATGTAAAGCGCGTTTGCCTTAACCGAATCGAGCGTATAGAAACCCTTCGGCGGCTATTGGATCGCCGTCAGAAAAGAGGCAAGGTCGCGTGAACGCTCGGAGGATGGATGAAGGCGTACAGCGGGCCGCACGCCGCTTGAGCGCCAGCCTGCTCGCCAGCGTGGCTTTGACGGCTGTCCCGGCTTTCGCGCAGACGCAACCGGTGGAACAGGTGCAGCAGCCGCGCGTGTTTACCAGTCCCGATAATGTGTTCGACATCCCGCCGCCGACCTTCATCGACCTGACCGCGATCGATCCGGAAGCCCCGCTCGATCCCATGCCGGACGTTCCGGTTGCCTGGCCTGATTTGTCGCGGCCGATGGTGGCCCTGCCGCCGAGCCTTAGCGACGAAGCACTGGCGGCCGCCGCGACCCGCGCCAATATTCCAGGCCTGCCGCCGATCGAACTGGCAGGGGCGGAGGATAATCCGGCTGCCGCTGTTCCCGCGCCGCCGGTAGACATGGCTGCGACCCCCGCCGCTGCGGCGCCCGATCCGCTGTTTGCCGATGCGTCGACCGAGCGCCGCTACAGCGTCAAGGTCGAAGGGCCGGAGCCTGCCATTGACGGCGCCTTCAAGGATCGTTTCGCCGGCCTTTCCGAACTCGACGACAAGGATAACAAGGCGGCCAACATCGCGCAGATCAACCGCCGCGCACGCAACGATCATGACACTTTGATGCAGATGCTGCGCACCGACGGCTATTATGCCGGCAAGGTCGATGTCGCGATCGAGCGGCCGCCGGGTTCGGACCGGATTGCCGTTACCTTCAACGCGACGCCCGGCGAACGCTTCACCTATAGTAATGTCAATGTCACCGGTCTCGAGACGACGGGCGATGACGCGGTGCGTTTCCGCGAGGCCTTTGGCGTCAATATCGGCGATCCGGTCGATGCCGATGAACTGAAACTGGCGCAGTCCTCGCTCGCGACCGACATGCTGGAGAACGGCTATCCGTTCAGCAGCGTGGGCACGGAAAGCGTGGTGGTCGATCACAGCAATTTCTCCGGCCAGCTCGACCAGCCGGTCGAGCCCGGCGGCAAGCGCAATTTCGGCGCGATTGTTTCAACGGGCACCAGGCCCTTTGGCGCGAAGCATATGCAAACGATCGCACGGTTCGATAACGGCGATCTTTACAAGGCGTCGATGGTCGAGGATCTGCGCCGCGCGCTGATCGCGACCGGGCTTGCTTCGTCAGTGCAGGTGAAGCCGGTGCAGGCGGCCGCGCCTGATCAGGTCAATATCGAGGTTGCGATGACCCCGGCGCCGCCGCGCACCATATCGGGCCAGCTCGGCTATGGGACCGGCGAGGGTTTCCGCGCCGAGATTGGCTGGGAGCATCGCAACCTGTTCCCGCCCGAAGGGGCGCTGCTGCTGCGCGGTGTCGCGGGCACGCGCGAGCAGCTTGGTTCGGTCCGCTTCCGCCGCAATAATTTCATGCAGCGCGACCGGGTGCTGACGGTGCAGGCGCTGGCAAGTCACCTGAAGCGCGATGCCTATGATGCCCGCACCGTCGCATTGAGTGCTACGCTTGAAAGGCAGTCGAACCTCATCTTCCAGAAGGAATGGACCTGGTCGGTCGGCGCGGAAGTCGTCGCGACCGACGAACGCTCGTTCATCGACACGCTCGGCACCGAGTTGCGGCGGACCTATATGTTCGGTGCTCTGCCCGCGAGCCTTTATTATGACAGCACCGATGACTGGCTCGATCCGACCAACGGCTTCCGCGCCGGCATCCGCCTGTCGCCCGAATATTCCTTCCGGCCGCAGCGCTTCCCCTATGTCCGCGCGCAACTCGACGGCAGCTATTATTATCCGGTGAGCGACGATATCGTGCTCGCGGGCCGCGCGCGCTATGCGACGATGGTCGGTTCGGACATTGGCGATATTGCCCCGTCGCGCCGCTATTATGCCGGCGGTGGCGGATCGGTGCGCGGCTATGGTTATCAGTCGATCGGCCAGAAGGACATTGACGGCAAGCCGCTGGGCGGCAAGGGCCTTGCCGAACTGTCGCTCGAAGCGCGCATCCGCCTGCGCAACATATTCGGCGGCAATCTTGGTATCGTGCCGTTCATCGATGCGGGCAATGTCTATCGCAATCCCTATCCCGACCTCTCCGGCTTCCAGTTCGGTGCGGGGATTGGCTTGCGCTATTATAGCCTGTTCGGTCCTGTCCGCGTCGATCTTGCGACGCCGATCAACCGCCGTCCGGGGGATCCCTGGGTCGCCGTCTATGTCTCGCTGGGGCAAGCCTTTTGACCGATCTGACCGAAGACATCGGCAAGGCAATCGACGAGGTGATCCCGCCCGGGCCGCCTGAAACGCCGCGCAAGCGCCGCTGGCGCAAGAAGGTAGCGAAGTGGCTGCTGTTCTTCGGGCTGCTTCCGCTGCTCCTCATCGCGGCGCTCGCCTTCACGCTCGATACGCAGCCGGGCCACCGCTTCCTGATCGACCGGATCGAAAACCAGTCGCCCCGTTCGGGCCTCAAGATCCGGATCGGCCGGATCGACGGTTCGATCTATGGCAAGGCGACGGTTCGTGACCTGCGCCTTGCCGATCCCGAAGGCGTGTTCTTCACCGCCGACGAAGCCAAGCTCGACTGGAATCCGGTGCGCTTCGCGCTCCAGAACACGCTCGATATTGATGACCTGTGGATCGCGAAGGCCGACTTGCTGCGGATGCCCGCGCTCATCCCCGACAAGGAAAAGCAGCCGATCCTGCCAAGCTTCAATATTCGCCTCGGCCATGTGAAGGTCGAGCGACTGGTGTTGAATGAATCGGTTGCCGGGCGCTATTATGCGGTCGATCTGGAAGGCAAGGCCGATGTGCGCGGCGGAAGGGCCGACGTCAAGTTCACCACCAACTCGCTCGATACAAGGGACAAGGCGCGCGTGGCGCTGATCGCTGTGCCGGATCAGAATATCTTTGACCTTGATGCCGAAGTGTCCGCACCGGCAGACGGTATCGTTGCCGGTATGACGGGCATCAAGAAGCCGCTCGGCCTTGCGGTCAAAGGAAATGGCAGCTGGGAAAAATGGACCGGAGCGCTTTCCGCCAAGACCGATACGACCGATCTCGCCTCGCTCTATCTGACCGCGACCGATGGTGCCTATACCGCGCTCGGCAAGGTCTATCCCGATCGCGTGACGGGTCCCGGTGTGGTGCAACGGCTGACCCGCGGCGGGGTCGATGTCAATGTCTCGGCCACCTATGAAGACCAGCAGCTCGATGGCCGCTATGCGTTCCGCTCGGCGGCGCTCAACCTTGTCGCTAACGGTCTCGCCGATTTCGGCAATACGCGCTTTACCGGGATGAATGTGGATGCGCGCGTGCTCCAGCCCAGAGCGCTGATGAATGCGATGAACGCGCGCGACCTGCGCATCACGGCAAGGCTCGATGGACCGTTCCGGGCGCCGCGCTATGATTATCGCCTGACCTCGCCGCGCATGCAGTTCGGCCGCAATATCCTCAACCAGGTCAATATTCGCGGGGTTGGCAACTGGTCGGCGGGTGTGGTCCAGACCATCCCGGTCAACGCGACGGTCGCGAGCATCACCGGCAATGGGGAACTTGCCGATGACCTCACCCGCAACGTGCGTATTGCGGGCAATCTTCAGCTGCGCGGCACCCGGCTCAGCAGCAATCTGATGCGGGTGCAGTCGAACCGTATCGACGGGCGCATGGCGGTCCTCGCCAATCTCGCCAACGGCACCTATAATGTTGGCTTTGACGGGCGGCTGCCGGGATATGAAATTCCGGGGATGGGCCGGGTCGATCTCGTCAGCAACCTGCGGGTCACGCCGCAGGGACGCGGCATCAACGTGACGGGCTCTGCGACCGCGCAGGTGACGCGGCTCGACAATAGTTTCTTCAAGACGCTGGCGGGCGGTAACCCGCGTCTCGTCACCGACATCGTTATGACGCCCGATGGCCGCACCGCGTTCAACAATCTGCGCATTGTCGCGCCGGACATGACCGCGACCGCCAATGGCTATCGCCGTCCCGATGGCACTTTCCATTTCACCGGTTCAGGCCGTCATGACCAATATGGTCCGGTCAAACTGGTGCTCGATGGCGCGATCAACCGGCCGCGTGTCGACCTCGTGCTGGCCCGGCCGATGGATTCGGCGGGACTTGCCGATGTGTCGGTCAAGCTGCTGCCGACGGCGCAGGGCTATCGCTACACCGCCAATGGCCAGTCGCAGCTTGGCCCCTTCACCAGCCACGGCGCGATCCTGATGCCGCCGCGCGGTACCACCGTGATCGACATTGCCGCGCTTGAGGTTTCCGGCACCACCGCCAGCGGCAAGCTGCGCCCCGTCACTGGCGGCCTTGCCGGTAAGCTCGCCATTGCGGGCGGCGGGCTCGACGGGTCGATCGACCTTGCGACGCAGGGTGGGGTGCAGGAAGTCCATGTCGACCTCGTCGCCAATAATGCGAGCTTCCCCGGTCCGCCGCCGCTGCGCATCGGGCAGGGGACAATCAAGGGCACCGCGCGCCTGCTGGACGGAGGCCCGCTCATCACCGGCCAGATCGATGCGACGGACGCCGAAGGCTTTGGCTATCGCGCGCGCCGGATCAAGGCCGACATCCGCGATCTGCGCAACATAGGCGACATGAGCAGGCTGACCATGGATGCGACTATCCAAGGTGAGGGCATCGTCGGCGGTGGACTCCAGTTCGCCACGGTCGATGGCGAGGTGCGCATCGTCAATGGCGTCGGCGGCGCATCGGGCAAGTTCGTCGGCACCGGCCCGCGCGGCATCACGTTCGGCGGCAATGCCCAGTTCAGCCAGAACAGCATCCGCTTCGTCGGCGAAGGAACACTGGCCGGCCGCCCGGTCACCTTCCGCTATCCGGTGGTGCTCGAACGAGAAGCGGGCGGCTGGCGTCTCGCCGCGACGGAAATCCTTTACGGCGGCGGGTCGATGCGCATTGCCGGATTGTTCGGCGGCCCCTCGATGGAGGTCGATGCCGCGATCAAGGACATGCCGCTGACCTTGCTCGACGCGTTCAATCCGCGGCTGCAGCTCGGCGGCATCGCCAATGGTGTGATCCAGTATCGCGATCCGCGTGGCGGTGTCCCCACCGGGCAGGTCGAGATGCGCGTCGCCGGGCTGACGCGTTCCGGCCTTGCGCTCGCCTCGAAGCCGGTCGATGTCGCGGTCAACGCGATCCTCGATCAGACCACCGCTTCGTTGCGCGGGGTGATCGTCAATGACGGGCAGACTATCGGGCGCGTCCAGGCCAAGGTCAGCCCGCTGGCAAGCGGCGGGGGACTGGTCGAACGCATTACCCAGGCGCCGCTGTTTGCGCAGGCGCGCTATAATGGCGCCGCCGATACGCTGTGGCGTCTCACCGGGGTGGAGGCGGTGGACCTCTCCGGACCGGTCGCGATCGCCGCCGACATTACCGGTCATCTCGGCGAACCGCTGATCGAGGGTGCGGTCAAGGCAGATGGCGCGCGGCTTGAAAATGCGGTGACGGGTACGGTCGTGACCAATGTCAAGACCGTTGGCCGCTTCGATGGTTCGACGCTGGAGCTGCGCCAGTTCAGTGGCGAGACGAAGGATGGCGGCAAGGTCACGGGCAGTGGCCGGTTCGGATTGTCGGCCGATCAGGGTTTCACCATGGACCTGTCGCTCGACGCGGAAAATGCGCTGCTGCTCAACCGTGACGACCTGTCGGCCGTGGTCACCGGCCCCATGCGAATGCAGAGCGATGCGCGGGGCGGCATCATCGAAGGCAATCTCGTGCTCAACAAGGGCACCTTCGTGCTCGGCCAGGCGGCTGCGGCCGAAGCGCTCCCCGTCATCAACGTGCGCGAGATCAACAAGCCGGGCGCGAACGGGCTCGAGGAAGAGCAGCTTGCGCTGTCGCCGACGCTGCCGTGGCGCTTCGATATCACCGCCAAGGCGGCCGACGACCTGCGCGTCACCGGCATGGGGCTAAACAGCATCTGGTCGGCCGACCTTCTTATCAGCGGTACGGTCACCGAGCCCCGTATCCTCGGGTCCGCCGAACTGATGCGCGGCGACTATCAGTTTGCCGGGCGTCTGTTCGAACTCGAAGAAGGCCATATCACCTTCACCGGATCGGTTCCGGCCGATCCCATTCTCGACATCACCGCGGTCAGCGACGTTAGCGGGCTGGATGCCACCATCTCGATCGCAGGCACCGGGCAGAAGCCCGAAATCACCTTCTCCAGCGTCCCCGCGCTGCCCGAAGACGAACTGCTCTCGCGCATATTGTTCGGCGAATCCGTCACCGACATTTCGGTCGCTGAAGCCGCGCAGCTGGGCGTGGCGCTCGCAAGTCTCAGGAGCGGGGGCGGCGGCCTTGATCCGATCAACGCGCTGCGCGAAGCCGCCGGGCTCGATCGCCTGCGCATCCTCTCGCCCGACGAACTGACCGGGCGCAAGACCGCAATCGCGGCGGGCAAATATATCACCCGCCGCCTCTACGTCGAAGTCGTCACCGACGGGCAGGGCTACAGCGCGACGCAGCTGGAATTCGCGATCACCCGCTGGCTCTCGATCCTCGGATCGGTGTCGATGATTGGCCGCCACTCGATCAACCTCAAGGCCGAGAAGGACTATTGACGCAGGCGGTCAGCGCCGCCCCGGCGTTGAAGAGGCGGGCGCCTTACTTGCGGATGGATTTTTCGCGCGACAGGCGCGTCATCAGGATGGCGGCGCGCTTGGCCTGGCGGCGGATGCTGTCGAGGTCGGCGGTCTCGCCGGCGGCATGGTCGCCCTCGCTGTCGACGCCGAGCCCGACCAGGCCATCGACATCGGCGGCGACGAAACCGATATCGCCCGCCCCGCGCTTCAGCGGATCGAGCGCCTCCATCTGCGGCAGGCCGAGATCGGTGTTGACGGCGTTGAGGCCGGCGAGCAGCGCGCGGTTGCCCGCGGTCGGCGCCATTGGCGGGTAGGAACCCGGGTCGAACACCAGTTCGGCATTGGTCAGTGGCAGATGCTCCGCCACGATCGCCTTCATCTTTGCCATGACGCGCTCGGTCTGCTCGTTCGACAGCGTGCGGAAATCGCCGCGCGCGATCGCGGTGGCAGGGATGATGTTGGTCTTGCCCTTGGCCTCGATGCGGATCCCGTCCGGGTCGAGCGCAACCTCCTGCCCGCCCGCCATCAGCCCGACGTTGAAGGTGAGGTTGGGCTCTGGCAGCTCGCTGCGGAAACGCGCGATGATGCGCGCCATTTCATAGATGGCGCCATCGCCCGCCGACGCATTGAAGATACCCGAACTGTGCCCGGTGCGCCCCGTGGTGGTGAGCCGCCAGTTGTTCGACGATCGCCGCGCGATGCTGCCCATATCCTTGCCATCCACGACCGACAGGCCCTCGAAATCGAGCGCCGCGTCGGCGCGCTTGCCCGCCGCGATCAGGCTCGCCCGCGCGACCTCGATCGGATCGCCGCCATCTTCCTCGTCGCCGGACATGAAGACCTCGATATTGGCGTCTTTCAATGTGCCCGCCGCCTGCATCGCGCGCAGTGCCGACACGATGACGACGAGCCCGCCCTTGTTGTCGCCCGCGCCGGGGCCTTCACCGCGATCCTTGCCGCCGTCCATCTTGCGGGTGAAGGTCTGGAACGGGGAATCGGGCTCGAACACCGTGTCGAGATGGGCGATGAGCAGAAGTTTCTTGGTGCCGCGCTTGCCCGTTTTGGTGGCGATGAGATGCCCGGCGCGCTTGGTGGCGCTCATATCCTCCCAGCGCACCGCAAAGCCGAGCGGCTCCAGCTCGGCGCGCATCATCTCCGCGACCTTTTTGACACCTTCGGCATTCATGCTGCCGCTATTCTGGTTGACCAGTTTTGCGAGCAGGGCAACCGATCGTTCATATTCAGCCTCGACGGTGGCGGCCATTCGACTTTCGGCGGGCGAGAGCTCGGCGCGGCCGGGCGCGGCGGCGGTGAGCAGCAGCGCGAGGATGGAGGCTCTCGCCAGATGGGTTGCGCGCATGATCTTCTCCCTGTTGGTATAGTTGTTTGAAGGGCAGCTTAACGCCAAACTTGGCCAAGGCAAAAGTTTCCGTTCCTACCCAGCAGGGAAGGAATTTGAGGAGATGAATATGAAAAAGCCCGGACGCTTCCGCCCGGGCCTTTCCGATGAGCGTAAGGTGTGAAACCTCACCCGCTATAATACATGTCGAACTCGACCGGGCTCGGGGTCATGTCGAAACGGTGGACCTCGGCCCATTTGATCTCGATATAGGCCTCGATCTGGTCCTTCGAGAACACGTCGCCCTTCAGGAGGAAGTCGTGGTCGGCCTGCAGGCTTTCGAGCGCCTCGCGCAAGGATGCGCACACGGTCGGCACCTGTTCCAGTTCGGCGGGCGGCAGATCGTAGAGATTCTTGTCCATCGCATCGCCGGGGTGGATCTTGTTCTGGATGCCGTCGAGGCCCGCCATCAGCATCGCCGCATAGCACAGGTAAGGGTTCGCCATCGCGTCAGGGAAGCGGAACTCGACGCGCTTCGATTTCGCGCCCGCACCATAAGGAATGCGGCACGAAGCCGAGCGGTTGCGGCTCGAATAGGCGAGCAGCACCGGCGCCTCGAAGCCCGGCACCAGCCGCTTGTAGCTGTTGGTGGTCGGGTTGGTGAAGGCGTTGAGCGCTTTGGCATGCTTGATCACGCCGCCGATGAAATAGAGCGCCATGTCGGAAAGCCCGGCATAGCCGTTGCCGGCAAACAGCGGGTCCTTGCCCTCCCAGATCGAGATATGGGTGTGCATGCCCGACCCGTTATCGTCCTTGATGGGCTTGGGCATGAAGGTCGCCGACTTGCCATAGGCATGCGCCACCTGATGCACGACATATTTGTAGATCTGCATCCGGTCCGCGGTTTGGGTGAGCGTGCCGAAGGTGAGGCCAAGCTCGTGCTGCGCGGCGGCGACTTCATGGTGATGCTTGTCGCAGGGCAGGCCCATTTCGATCATCGTCGCGACCATCTCGCCGCGAATGTCGACCGCGCTGTCGACCGGCGCGACCGGGAAATAACCGCCCTTGGCGCGCGGACGGTGGCCAAGGTTGCCGCCTTCATATTCGCGTCCCGTGTTGGTCGGCAGCTCGATATCGTCGAACTTGTAGAAGCTGTGGTTGTAGCCGGTCGAAAACTGGACGTCGTCGAACATGAAGAATTCGGCTTCGGGGCCGACATAGACGGTGTCGCCGATGCCGGTTGTCTTGACGAACGCCTCAGCGCGCTTGGCGGTCGAGCGCGGGTCGCGGTTATAAAGTTCGCCACTGCTGGGATCGACGATGTCGCAGATGACGATCAGCATCGGGGTCGCGCTGAACGGATCGACATACACCGCTTCCAAGTCGGGCATCAGCACCATGTCGGATTCGTTGATCGCCTTCCAGCCCTCGATCGAGGAGCCGTCGAACATCAACCCATCGGTGAACATGTCCTCGTCCATCAGGCTCGCTACCATGGAGAGGTGCTGCCACTTGCCCTTGGGGTCGGTGAAGCGCAGATCGACCCATTCGATCTCCTCGTCCTTGATGCGTTTGACGATGTCGGCGGGTTTGGTTTTTGCCATTTGTTATGCCTTCCTGCTGAGTGTTTTATGGAATATTGTTTGTCTGATACCGTTAGTCCTGAGCTTGTCGAAGCATGGGTCTGACGGAGGGATGCCCTTCGACAGGCTCAGGGCGAACGGTTAAATTTTGGCGGTTAAATCGCGTCGCTGTCGCGCTCTCCGGTGCGGATGCGCAGCGCGCTTTCGACCGGCATCACGAAAATCTTGCCGTCGCCGATGCGGCCGGTTTGCGCGGCTTGTGCGATCGCCTCGACCACGCGCTCCGCAACCTCGTCATCGACCACCACCTCAAGCTTCACCTTGGGCAGGAAATCGACGACATATTCGGCGCCGCGGTAAAGTTCGGTATGGCCCTTCTGACGCCCGAAGCCCTTGGCTTCGGTGACGGTGATGCCGGAAACGCCAACTTCGTGCAGTGCTTCCTTCACCTCGTCGAGCTTGAACGGCTTGATGATCGCTTCGATCTTTTTCATGGTCTTCCCCTTTGGGCGCGGACGGCAAGGGGAACTGCCTCCGCGCAAAAACAGTGCTGCACTGCAATATGCGAGAAGCGTGCCAAGTGGGGAATCGCGGGAGAAGGTGAGCGCGGGATGGCGTAAGGGAGGGCGGTTGCCTATTTTTTAGGCAGGGCGGCGCTGGCAACGCTTTAAAAATAGGCATTCCTGCTTGAATCGTGAAATGACGAGTAAACGTCATGCTGAACTTGTTTCAGCATCCATAGACCCGGGCCTATCGATACCCCGCAGGAGGTATGGCCCTGAAACACGTTCAGGGTGACGATCCTGATATAGCGTGTCGCCTTCAATAAGGCGGCTTGTGCCGTCCCGCCGGGCTCAGCGTGAAAATCTCGTTGCCGGTTTCGGTGATGCCGATCGAATGTTCGAACTGCGCCGACAGCGAGCGGTCGCGCGTGACCGCAGTCCAGCCATCATCGAGGATCTTGACCCCGTCCTTGCCGATGTTGATCATCGGCTCGATGGTGAAGAACATGCCGGGCCTGAGTTCCGGGCCGGTGCCGGCGCGGGCGGTGTGGACCACTTCGGGAGCGTCATGGAACAGGCGGCCAATGCCGTGCCCGCAGAAATCGCGCACCACGCTATAGCGGTACTTCGCCGCATGAGCAGCGATCGCGGCGCCGATGTCGCCCAATCGCGCGCCGGGTTGCGCGGCCTCGATCCCCACCATGAGACATTCATAAGTAGCCTCGACCAGCCGCCTGGCCTTGATTGAGACGTCGCCGACCAGATAGGTGCGGTTGGTATCACCATGCCAGCCATCGACGATCGGCGTCACATCCACATTGACGATATCGCCATCCTTGAGTGGCTTGTCGTTGGGGATGCCATGGCACACGACATTGTTGATCGAGGTGCAGCTGCTGTGCGCATAGCCGCGATAGCCGAGCGTCGCGGGAATGCCGCCGCCCGCCAGCGTCATCTCGCGCACCTTGTCGTCGATCGCCTGCGTGGTGACGCCGGGAACGATGAAATCGGCAAGCGCATCGAGGATCTCCGCCGCCAGCCGCCCGGCCGTGCGCATCCCGGCAAAGCCTTCCAGGCCATGGAGCTTGATGGTGCCGTCGCGGTGGGGGACGCTCGCGTCCGTCATAATCTGATATTCGACCATGCGCGCTCCTATAGCGGCAACGCGCCCACTTTGCGAGAGGCGAGAAACGAGCTAAGCCCTCATGCCATGACGACCGACCGCATCTGGACCGCAGGCCTTGCCATCATTGGCGATGAAATTCTTTCCGGCCGGACGCAGGACAGGAATATCGCCCAGATCGCGAGCTGGCTCAATGTGCAGGGGATTCGCCTGCGCGAGGTACGTGTGGTGGCGGATGTCGAGGCGGAGATTGTCGACGCAGTCAACGCGCTGCGCGGCCGCTATGATTATCTCTTCACCACCGGCGGGATCGGCCCGACGCATGACGATATCACCGTCGATGCGATCGCCGCTGCGCTCGGCGTGCCCGTAGTGGTCCACCCTGAAGCACGCGCGATGCTGGAAGGTTATTATGCAACGCGCGGCGGGCTCAACGAGGGCCGCCTGCGCATGGCGCGGGTGCCTGAGGGTGCGGATCTTATCGCCAACCCGATGTCGGGCGCGCCGGGTATCCGTATCGGCAATATGTTCCTTATGGCCGGGGTGCCGCATATCACTGCGGGAATGCTGGCGGGGCTCGACGGCCAGCTCGAAGGCGGCGCGCCCCTGGTTTCGGTGACGCTCGGCGCCTTCGCGCCCGAAAGCGAGATCGCGGATATGTTGAGTGAGGCCGAACGCGCCCATGCCGGATGCCAGGTCGGCAGCTACCCCTTTTTCAAGAATGGCCGTGTTGGCGGCAATTTCGTGGTACGGTCGACCAACCGTGACAAAGCCGAGGCCTGTGCAACCCAGATTGCGGACGGGCTCCGGCAAAAAGGCTATGAGCCGGTAGCCGGGGGCATCGAACAAGGATGATATTTATGCCAAGGATCAGAACTGCTGCCATCATGATTGGCGGTGCGGCGCTGCTTTCGCTGAGCGCCTGTGCAACGCCCGAAACAAGGCTGCGCAATGGGCTGAGGAGCGCCGGATTGAGCGCGCCGATGGCCGAATGCATGGCCAGGCGTATGGCCGACCGGCTGTCGATCGGCCAGCTCAACAAGCTCGCATCGCTGGGCAAGGCACGCGGCAAGGATATCGGCGACATGAAGGTCGACGAGTTTCTCCGCCACGTCAGCGCGTTCGGCGATCCCGAGATATTGGGCGTGGCTACCAGTTCTGCCGCGATCTGCGCGGTATATTGATCTGCTGCGGGTAGGATGGGCGTGATGCGCCCGGTCTTCAAAAAACCTCGTTATGCTGAAACCAAGTTCAGCGTAACGATGGCGCGCGGAGGGATGAAGTATCGGGTGGGCGCGTAATAATCCTCCCCGAAAAGCCGGGAGCTTATGATTTTATTTCGCGTGTGCACAAAAGTTTCCGCGGCCAACTCTTTTCATAGTGGCGCACCTGTGCTTTAGCGCCCACAGATTTTTGCAAGACTCGATTGCATCAGGAGAAGCCTTCATGAACATCCACGAATATCAGGCCAAGGAATTGCTCGCGAAGTTCGGCGTGCCGGTGCCTGCCGGTGTGGCCGCGATGAGCGTTGAGGAGGCCGTAAAGGCGGTCGATACGCTGCCCGGGCCGCTTTACGTGGTGAAGGCACAGATCCATGCCGGTGGCCGCGGCAAGGGCAAGTTCAAGGAACTCGGCCCCGATGCCAAAGGCGGTGTGCGTCTTGCCAAGACGAAGGAAGAAGTCGAAGCGGCCGCGAAGGACATGCTCGGCAACACCCTCGTTACCGTGCAAACCGGCCCCGAAGGCAAGCAGGTGCAGCGCCTCTATGTCACCGATGGCGTCGATATTGCCAAGGAATATTATCTCGCGTTCCTCGTGGATCGAGCCACCGGTCGCATCGCGATTGTTGCCTCGACCGAAGGCGGCATGAACATTGAGGATGTCGCCCACGACACCCCGGAAAAAATCCACACCATCACGATTGACCCTGCGACCGGCCTCCAGCCCCACCACGGCCGTGCGGTGGCCGCCGCGCTCGAACTCGAAGGGGACCTTGCCAAGCAAGCGAATTTCGTTGTGTCGAAGCTTTATGACGCCTTCCTCGGCACCGATGCCGAACAGATTGAAATCAATCCGCTCGCGGTGACCGACGATGGCAAGCTGCTCGTGCTCGATGCCAAGGTCGGGTTCGACGGCAATGCGATGTTCCGCCACAAGGATCTCGCCGAACTGCGTGACCTCACCGAAGAAGACGAGATGGAAATCGAGGCGTCGAAATATGACCTCGCCTACATCAAACTGGACGGCAATATCGGCTGCATGGTGAACGGCGCGGGCCTCGCCATGGCGACGATGGACATCATCAAGCTGAACGGCGAGTTTCCGGCCAACTTCCTCGACGTCGGCGGCGGCGCCTCGAAGGAGAAGGTCACGGCGGCGTTCAAGATCATCCTCAATGATCCCGCGGTCAAGGGCATCCTCGTCAACATCTTTGGCGGCATCATGAAGTGCGACATCATCGCCGATGGTATTGTTGCGGCGGCGAAGGAGGTGAACCTCTCGGTCCCGCTGGTCGTGCGCCTCGAAGGCACCAATGTCGAGCAGGGGAAGAAAATCCTCGCCGAAAGCGGCCTCGCCATTGTGCCCGCCAACGACCTTGGCGATGCAGCCAAGAAGATCGTGGCGGAAGTCCGCAAGGTCGCGTAAAAACGGTCGAGGAGCACGCCAATTGGAGCATCTGAAACGCTTTCAGGCGACGATGGAGCGGGTCGAGCACAAGCTGTCCGACTTGACTGCGCGCCTTGCCAATCTGGAAAGCGGGCAGGCATCGATCATCCAACATCTGGGCCATCTGGCGGCAGCCGATGCGGCGCAGCGCGTTTCGACCGATCATGTCGGCGAGCGGCTGGACCGCATCGAGCGGCGGCTCGAACTGTCGCACTAAGTCGCTCCTGATAATGACCACCCACGCGCTTTTCATCACCCATCGGACCGCGCCGCGACAGCGCGATGCGGTGCGCGCGGTGTGGGAAAAATATATGGCGCCTGCGGTTCAGGGCAACGCGCACCATCACGCTTATTATTATTGCTTTGACGCGGAAGATGCGGACGTGTTGCGCGTGTTCCAGCTTTATAGCAACGAAGCGGCGGCTGCCGCGTTTTTGCAGCATCCGAATTATGTGGCCTATCTCGCCGAGGTCGAAGGCCTGCTCGCCGGGCCGCCTGAGGTGCACGCGGCAACCCCACAATGGCAGAAGGGTGGATCAGTTTCTTGACGTTAACGTGAACGTCAAATATCGGGGCTGCAACAGTCGCGATTCATTGGGAAAGGATTGAACAAATGAAAGTCCTGGTGCCCGTCAAACGGGTGATCGATTATAACGTAAAGCCGCGCGTCAAGGCGGACGGCACGGGGGTTGACCTCGCCAACGTCAAGATGAGCATGAACCCGTTTGATGAAATCGCGGTCGAAGAAGCGATCCGCCTGAAGGAAAAGGGTTCCGCGACCGAGATCGTCGCCGTATCCGTCGGCCCGGCCAAGGCGCAGGAAACGCTGCGCACCGCGCTCGCCATGGGCGCCGACCGGGCGATCCTTATCGAAACCGACCAGGAAGTCGAACCGCTTGGCGTCGCCAAGCTGCTCAAGGCGGTCGCTGACGCCGAACAGCCGGGCCTTGTCATCATGGGCAAACAGGCGATCGACGACGATTCCAACCAGACCGGGCAGATGCTGGCTGCGCTGACCGGCTGGGGTCAGGGCACCTTCGCCTCGAAGGTCGAAATGTCGGGCGACAGCGTTGCCGTCACCCGCGAAGTCGATGGCGGTCTTGAAACGGTGAGCCTCAAGCTCCCCGCGATCGTCACCACCGACCTGCGCCTCAACGAACCGCGCTATGCCTCGCTCCCCAATATCATGAAGGCAAAGTCGAAGCCGCTCGACCAGAAAAAACCCGAGGATTATGGCATCGACATTGCCCCGCGTCTGAAGACCCTCAAGGTCGCCGAACCACCGGTCCGTCAGGCCGGGATCAAGGTCGGCAGCGTCGATGAACTGGTGGCCAAGCTCAAGGCAATGGGCGTCGCGTAACATAGTCCCAACCCCGTTCGCCCTGAGTCCTGAGTTTATCGAAGGACTGGTTTAAACCAGGGGCTCCGACAAGCTCAGCCCGAACGGGAACAGGAAGTCCAAAGGATTTTAGATATGAAAACTCTGGTTTGGGTTGAACATGACGGGACGTCCGTCAAGGACGCCACGCTTTCCGCGGTAACCGCGGCATCGAAGCTTGGCGAAGTCCACCTCCTCGTTGCAGGTCAAGGCGTCGATGGCGTTGCCAAGGAAGCCGCGCAGATCGCCGGCGTTGGCAAGGTCCATGTCGCGGATGATGCGGCTTACGCCCATGCGCTCGCTGAAAATGTCGCACCGCTGGTCGCCGACCTCATGGGGCATCATGATGCGTTCCTCGCGCCCGCGACCTCGAACGGCAAGAATATCGCGCCGCGTGTCGCCGCGTTGCTCGATGTGATGCAGCTGTCAGACATTCTCTCGGTCGAGAGTGCTGACACCTTCACGCGTCCGACCTATGCGGGCAATGCGATCGCGACGGTGCAGACCTCCGATCCCAAGCTCGTCATCACCGTGCGCGGCACCGCATTCGACAAAGCGGCGGCGAGTGGCGGATCGGGCACCGTCGAAGCGGTTTCGGGAACGGGCGACAAGGGGCTTTCGTCCTTCGTCGGCGCCGAAATCGCCAAGTCCGAACGCCCCGAACTGACCAGCGCCAAGATCATCGTGTCGGGCGGGCGCGCGCTCGGATCGTCGGACAAGTTCCACGAGCTGATCGACCCGCTGGCGGATAAATTGAAGGCTGGCGTCGGCGCGAGCCGCGCGGCGGTCGATGCGGGCTATGCCCCCAACGATTATCAGGTCGGCCAGACTGGCAAGATCGTCGCGCCGGAGGTCTATATCGCGATCGGCATCTCGGGCGCGATCCAGCACCTCGCGGGCATGAAGGATTCAAAAACCATCATCGCGATCAACAAGGACGAGGACGCCCCGATCTTCCAGGTCGCCGACATCGGCCTCGTCGGCGACCTGTTCCAGATCGTGCCGGAGCTGACGCAGAAGCTGTAATTGCCGCGGCAACCTCGATCGAAAGGGCGGTCCTGCGTGGCCGCCCTTTACTTTTGTCCGGCAAGTTTATCATTATATTTTCATGGCGCTGGGGGCTATAAATCCCCGCATGAAGGGAAGATATTTACTCGCGCCCACCGCCGTAGCCTTGGTTCTGGCAACGCAACCGGCTGCCGCTGCGCCCTTGCAACTCGATCCCACATCCAAATGGGTCGTCGATTATCGTGAGGATAGTTGCCGTCTGTCGCGCCAGTTCGGCGCCGGCGACCAGCAAGTTCTCCTGCTCCTTAGTCGTTATGGACCCGGCGATACCTTCCGGATGACTATCGCGGGCAAGCCGACACGGGCCCTGATCCGCCCAAAGATTCGGCTGCGGTTCGAGCCGAATGAGGAGGAGCAACAGCTGGAGGCGGTGGAGAGCACACTGGGCAAGCTGCCCGCCATACTATTCTCTCCTGCGTTCAGCATCGACAAGTATGAAGGGCTGGGCGAATATAGATTTGACGACCCTTCGACCTGGCCCGATCGTCGGGAACTGGCACCTCAACGATTCGCGGCGGTGCGGAATTTGACGGTTGGCGTAGATCGTAGCAAGCCGCTTGTGCTGAGGACCGGGCCACTGGACAAGGCATTTGGCGTCATGACGTCCTGTATCGACAATCTCCTGACCTCCTGGGGCGTCGATCCCGCGCGGGAGAAAAGCCTGCAACGCCGACCCACCCCCAAAGCCAATCCGGCGGACTGGATTACGACCAGCGATTATCCGGCGGATATGGTCGCCGCGGGGCAGCCCGCAATCGTGGAGTTTCGCCTGAATATCGATGCAACCGGTGCGGTGACGGCCTGCCATATCCAGGAAACGACGCGCGCCAAGGCTTTCGACGATGCGGTGTGCAAGTCCATGATACGACGCGCAAAATTTAACCCTGCGATCGATGCCAATGGCGTTCCGGTCGCATCCTACTGGCGCCAGACCGTCCGGTTCCTGATGCCCTGATCGGTCGCCATCTCGTGATGGTGAACCTGCGCACACCGGCTTGAACCTTCAAGGAAACTCGCCGGTTCACGCACTGCGCGTTTTTTGTTAGGCGCAGAACATGGATGCAGATGCTCTCTACCCAGCCCGCTATGCTATCGAGAAATGGACTCGCTGGCGCCATATCCATCTTGCCGGATCGGTGGATCAGGCGCTGGTGCTTGGCCATGTCGAGGAGAATAGCCGCTGGAGTTTCGGCTATCTCTTCTATGTCGTCACCTCGGCGGCGATCGCGATCTTCGGGCTGTTACAGAATTCGCCCGCGGTCATCATCGGCGCGATGCTGATTGCCCCGCTGATGGGGCCGATCATGGGGATGGGCTTCAGTCTTGCGACCTTCGATTTCCGGGCGATGAAGCGCGCCGCCAAGGCACTTGCGCTGGGCTCGCTGGTGGCGGTGCTGTTTACCGCGCTGATCGTCTTCATCTCGCCGATCAAAACGCTGACGTCCGAGCTTGCCGCGCGAACCCAGCCCAATCTGCTCGACCTCGGCGTTGCCTTTTTCTCAGGGCTCGCGGGCGCCTATGCGACCATTCGCGAAAAGCACGGCACGATTGTCGGAGTCGCGATTGCGACCGCGCTGATGCCTCCGCTCGCCACCGTGGGCTTCGGTATCGCGACGGGGAGCGCGCGTGTGACCGGCGGCGCCTTTCTGCTGTTCATGACCAACTTCATGACGATCGCCTTCACTACCACCATCGTCGCACGCCTGTTCGGCTTCGGCCATTTCCTGTCGCCGCGTCAGGGCCGCTGGCAGGCGATCGGGATCATCGTCAGCTTCGCGCTGCTCGCGACGCCGCTGGCGCTGACGCTGATGAACCTCGCCCACGAGACGCGCCGGACCTCCGAGATTAGCGGGATCATCGCGGCGGCTTATGGCGATGCCGCCACCGTCGATGAACTGACGGTCAATTATGATGGCGATCCGGTCGATGTGCGCAGCGTGGTGATCGCGCCGCGCCTGCTCAACGATGAACAGATCACCGCGCTGTCGGCCCGGATCGACAAGGCGGCAGGGCGCAAGGCCAATTTGCGCCTGACCCAGTTGCGTGCGGAAAATTCCGCCGCGGTGCTTGAACGCGAGAAAATTCGCGCACTCGCTTCAAACGCGGCGAGCGAGCAGCAAAAGGCGGAAGCTGTCTCCGGCTGGCTGTCAGAACGCACCGGCGTGTTGCGCGAGGCGATGATGGTCGATGCCGAGCGCAAGCGGATCGAACTCGACCTGTCCGGCGGTCTTGCCCGTCGCGACGGCACGGCGCTCGGCTGGACTGATTACCGTAGCATCGAAGCCGAAGCCGAAACCGCGCACCCCGGCTGGGCGGTCCGGCTGCGCCCGCCGCTGCTCGTGCCGCTTCCTCCCGTTACCGGCGAGGGCGTGGACGCCCGGATCGATCCGCAGGCTGTCGCGCTGATGGGCTGGGCCAGCCAGCGCCTGCGCCGCCCGTTGCTGATCGGGCGGCAGACGGATGACGCCGCCGATGCAGCCGCCGCCATCGGCCTTGCCGGCGGCACGGCCGAACTGGATGATGGAGAGGCGGCTTATCGCTGGGGCGAAGCGCGGCAATCTCGTTGAAGGAGGACGCGGGAAGCGCACGCGATAACTGAGCCTATCGTTCGCCGCCGCCTCCGGCTTTTCCGCTGGCTCGCCGTCCTGCTGGTTGCGGGACTGGTGTTTACCATCTTCATGTATCGTACCGCGATCGCTGATCCGGTGGTGCGGCATGACCGGCTGGTTCTTGCGGAATGGCCGGAGGGAACGCCGCCCGTGCGGGTGCTGATCGCGAGCGACCTCCATGTCGCCGGACCCGATATGCCGCCCGAACGCGTGGCGCGCATCGTCGCGCAGATCAACGCGCAGAGGCCCGATCTTGTCCTGTTCGCGGGTGATTTCATTTCGGACAAGATGGCCGCGACCCGCCACTATCCGGCGGCCGATGCGCTGGCACCGCTGGCCGGGTTGAACGCACGCTGGGGCAGCGTTGCTGTGCTGGGCAACCATGATCACTGGCGCGATGCCGCCGAGGTAAGCAACGCACTTCGCGCCGCTGGGGTGACGCTGCTCGACAATGAAGCGGTGGTACGCGGGCCCTTCGTCATCGGCGGCGTCGACGATCTCTACACCCGGCACGCGGATAGTGCCGCAACGCTGGCGGCGATGGCGCCGCTTGAGGGTGTGCCACTGATCCTCAGCCATACGCCTGACATTGTACCGCTGCTTCCCCGGAAGATGCGGCTGATCACAGCGGGCCATACCCATTGCGGCCAGATACGCTTCCCGCTCATCGGTGCGCTGACTTATGCCTCGCGCTATGGGGATCGCTATGCTTGCGGTAAAATCGAGGAAAATGGCCGCACAATCTATGTCAGCGCGGGTCTCGGGACATCCAATCTGCCGTTGCGGCTAGGGGCGGTGCCCGACATGTGGCTGGTAACCGTGGGACGCTGACTGCATTGCCCGATACGGCATCGCGGAAAAACGGGGAAAAGCTGATCTTGCCGTCTGCGAACATCCACGTTATAACATTTGTATGAACAAGCCGCTCAAGATCATCAAGGTCGGCAACAGCGCCGGTGTCATTCTCCCCAAGGAGGTGCTCGCGCACCTGCGCGTGTCGCAGGGGGATAGTGTTTATCTCTCCGAAACGGCAAACGGTTATCACCTCACGCCCACTGATCCCGGCTTTGAAGCAAAGATGGCTCTCGCGGAAACAATTATGCGGGAGGATCGAGACATCCTCCATGTTCTTGCCCAATAAGGCAATCCGGCTATGACGGCGCTTCGCACGGAGCCGCTTTGGCTCGACGCGCGCGATGCGCTGGCGATCCACGAACGGCAAATTGCCGAGCATGGCGGTGTGTCAGGGGTTCGCGATGCCTCCCTGCTCGAATCAGCTTTGGCGCGGCCGGTCAACCAATGGCATTATGGGGTTGATGATCTCGCCGTTCTTGCGGCCGCGTACGCTTTTGGTATCGCCAGGAACCATCCCTTTGCCGATGGAAACAAACGAACGACTTGGGTTTCCGCGCGCCTGTTTTTGGCCTTAAACGGGCAAACGCTGAAATTTTTTCCGCAGCATGCCATCGACACAGTCCTCGCCCTCGCCGCTGGGGAGCTTTCCGAAGAGGAACTCGCCGACTGGTTTCGTTTACATCTGGTAGCGGGCTGATGCACCGGCGGCTTTGGACGGCCGCAGGCTGGGTTTCACTGGGCCTTGGCGGGATCGGCATACTGCTGCCGCTGCTTCCAACGGTGCCGTTCGTGATCCTCGCCGCCTTCTGTTTCGCGCGCGGTAATCCAGCGCTTGAACGCTGGCTGGTCGAACACCGGCTTTACGGGCCCCACATCGCCGCCTGGCGCGCGCGTGGCGCGATCAGCCGCAAGGGCAAGGTCGCGGCGACGCTCGCCTTCATCGTCAGTGCCGGGATCGGCTTGTGGATGCTGGCGGTGCCCTGGGCGCTGGTTCCGTCCATCGTCGCCCTGATCGGCAGCGGCTGGATCTGGAGCCGCCCCGAATAGGTCAGGCGGGTATGGGCTCCTCCATGTCTTCGATGTCGCCGTCGAAATCGATCTCGCGCGCGGCTTCGGCCTCAACCTTGGCATGGTCGGCATGGAGTGGAGCAAGGCGCAGGATCGCGAAACCGGTAAGCGCCGAAAGCACCGACCCCATCAGCACCCCGATCTTGGCTTCCTCGATCAGTTCCGGATCGGCGAACGCCAGCCCGCCGATGAACAGGCTCATCGTGAAACCGATCCCGCAGAGGACGGCAACACCATAAATCTGCAACCAGGTCGCGCCGCGCAGCTTTTGCGCAAAGCCGGTTTTGACCGCGATCCAGACGGCGGCAAAAATCCCGATCTGCTTACCGAAAAACAGCCCGGCGGCAATGCCGAGCGGCATCGGGGCCAGCACGTCGCTGGTCTGTATGTCGCCGAGATAAACCCCCGCATTGACGAACCCGAACACCGGCACGATGAAAAAGCTGCTCCACGGATGGAGCGCATGTTCCAGTTTATGAAGCGGCGATTCCGCGCTGTCAGGCGCGCCCGGGGTCTTGTCGATCGGAATGGTGAGCGCGGCCAGCACGCCGGCAATCGTCGCGTGCACACCCGAGAGCAGGACCGCATACCACAGCGCCGCTGCACACAGGAGATAAACGGGAATCGCGCGCACCCCGGCGCGATTGAGCGCGAACATCCCGGCGAGGATAATCGCGCCGGCGGCCAGCGCGACGAGGTTGATCTTGGCGGTATAGAATAAAGCGATGATTGCGACCGCGCCCATATCGTCGACGATGGCGACCGTGACGAGAAACAGCTTGAGCGATGTCGGCGCGCGCTTGCCGAGCAATGCGAGGACACCGATGGCAAACGCGATATCGGTGGCTGCAGGAATCGCCCAGCCATTGGACAGCGCCGGATTACCGCGCGTGAAGGCGAGATAGAAGAGCGCCGGAACCGCCATGCCTGCGATCGCGGCAAGCACCGGCAGGCGTCTTTTATCCCAGGTGCAGAGACGCCCGTCGAGCAGCTCGCGCTTGATCTCCAGCCCGACCAGCAGGAAGAAGATCGCCATCAACCCGTCATTGACCCACAGGTGCACTGTCATCGGCCCCAGCTTGTCGGTGAGCACAGGGCCGGTTTGGAAATGGGTGAACGCGGCGTAGGTTTCCGCGGCATCCGAATTGGCCATCAGCATCGCGAGCACCGCCGCCATGATCAGCAGGATGCCACCGCCCGCCTCGCTCGCCAGAAAATTGCGGATAACCGAGAATGGGCGGGGAGTGATTTCGGCCATGGCCGGGCGAACCTCGTCAGAGCATCAGGTTGAAGCGCGGCACGAAAGACCGCGCTAGAAGAGCAGGGATGCGGCCAGCAGGGACAGCCCCAGAGCGGTAAGCGATGCCATAGCAACCGGCATGGCAGTCCGCCACCCCTGTACGAGCAATTGCTGCATGGGCGAGCGGATGCCGTTGGCAACGATGGCGAGAAGCAGCATCGCCGATGCCGCACGCGACAGGATTTCGATCGCCGCCTGCGGCACGGAGACGAAACTCGAAACGCTAACCAGCGCAAGGAATCCTCCGATAAACCAGGGGAGTGGGGCCTTGGTTCCCTGCGCTGCGGGATCGCGGCCGATAAGCAGCGGCAACAGCAGGAGGATAGGCGCGAGCAACGCCACGCGCGACAGCTTGACCACTGTGGCCACCGCGCCGGCTTCGGCCGACACGCTGTAACCGCCGCCGAGCGCCTGCGCGACGTCATGGATCGCTGCGCCCATGACAAATCCCGCCTGCCGGTCGCTGAAGCCCAGCGCATCGACAAGTGGCGGATAGAGCGACATGGCAAGTGCGCTCGCCGCAGCGATGCACACCAGCGTGATCGTGAGCTGCACCTGTGACACGCGCTTTTCGCCCAGCGTTGCCGCCAGTGCGAGCCCCGCGGAAGCGCCGCAGATCGCGACCGCGCCGCCCGACAATATCCCGAACGGCGTGTCGAGCTTGAAGGCCCGCGCGGTCACTATCCCTGCCGCCATCACCAGCAGCAGGATCGCCGCGACCGCTATGAAGGTCGAGACCCCGAGCGCTGCGATCTGCGCAAAGGTAATGCGTACGCCGAGCAGAATGATGCCCCAGCGCAGCAGCGATGTCGACGCAAAGGCGAGGCCCGGCTGCATCCGCCTGTCACCGCCCATGAAGTTCAGCGCCAGCCCGAACAGGAGACCCATCAGCATCACCGGCGCATGATAATGTTCGGCGATATAGGCAGCCGCCAGCGCCGCCATGCCCGCCACACAGAGGCCGGAGAAATAGTCACGCAGATCAAACCGCCGTCCGCCGCGCGGTTCAATGTCGAGCACGTCATTATAGAGATCGGCCGCCATCGGCAGCCGGGCGTCGCCGCGCATCCTGTTCTCCCTGCCGCCGCCTTAAGCAGGACCGTTGCCAAGCGCAATGGCACGCGGCATAAACAGCGTGGGCACACAGGGAGGGGCAGTCATGTCGGGGGACATGCTGGCATGGATGGATGCGGGTGCGCGCGAACTGCTGCTGTTCGCCTGTTTCTGGATGGTCGTCATCGGAATGGACGACCTGCTTTTCGATTTATTGTGGCTTGGCGGTGCGTTGCGCGGACGGTGGCGGCCGGTGTCGCTCGCCGGCCTGGGAGAGCCCGCGCCAGTGCGGATCGCCATATTCATCCCCTTATGGCAGGAAGCCGATGTCGCCGGGCCGATGATTGATCACACCCTGCGTCAATGGGGAGAGGGCGATTACTGTCTCTATCTTGGCTGCTACCCCAATGATGCCGCAACCCGTGACGCAGTGGAACAGGCTGCGGCTCATTATCCCGGACGCGTGCGGCTTGTGCTTAATCCCCGGTCCGGGCCGACGACCAAGGCCGACAATCTCAACGCCATGTGGCTGGCGCTGCGCGAGGATGCGGCGGGTAATGGCCGGGGTTTTGACGCGGTTGTGCTGCACGATGCCGAAGATCTGGTCCACCCCGATGAACTCGCGCTCTACGCGCGGCTTTGGTCCTCGCACGACATGGTGCAAATTCCGGTGGTCCCGTCGGCCGATCCGGACAGCCGGTGGATCGGCGGCCATTATCTCGATGAATTTGCCGAGGCGCACGGCAAGGAAATGCCGCTGCGTGACCGTCTGGGTGCCCCCATTCCATCGGCAGGCGTTGGCGTCGTGTTCCGGACGGACTTGCTGGAACGTCTCGCCGGGCAATCCCCCACCGGCCTCCCCTTTGATGCGGGCTCGGTGACGGAGGATTATGAACTGGGCATCCGGGCAGGACTCTCGGGCGCGCGGTGCCGCTTTGTCCGGGCGACGGGGGCAGACGGCAGCCTGATCGTCTCGCGCGGTCTTTTTCCGGGCACAATCGCCACATCCATCCGGCAGAAGAAACGCTGGATACTGGGCATTGCGCTTGCCGGATGGGACCGGCTGGCGCGCCTGCGTGCGCAACCGTCGCTGCCCCTCCGGCAGCGTTTCTTCAATGGCTGGATGCGTTGGCGCGACCGGCGCTCGGTGTTTGCCGCGCTGGTCCTTCTGACGAGCTATATAGCTCTCCTGCTCTCCTTCTTCAGTCCCGCGCTACGGTACTGGATGGGCGTTGAAGTCCGCAGCGCAGCGCCGGTGCCGCAACTGCTTGAGGGATTGCTGTTATTGACGGTGTGCCTTCTCCTCTGGCGTGCGATCCTGCGCTTTTGCTTCACCCTGTCCTGCTATGGGTGGGGCGAAGCCTGGCGCGCCGTTCCGCGCATGCTTGTCAGTAACATCATCGCGATCATGGCCAGCAGCCGCGCGCTCGCGGCCTATTTCCCCTTGTTACGTGGCGCCGCGGTGCGCTGGGACAAGACCGCCCACCGTTTTCCCGGGATGGCTGGGGAGCAGGCTCGGTGATGGCAGGCGCGGCGGGCAACCCGTATCGCGGCCGCCCGCTGGTGTTTCTCGCCGGATGTCTGGCCAGCTGGGTGCTTGCCAGGGGATATTTGCTCCATCAGCCCATTATCCCGAAAACCTATGCGGAAACCGATTTCGGACGCACCGTGCTCCCCGGTGTCACAGCCGAAGCCGTCTCCCCAACTTTGACCATGGCAGGTGTTATCGCTTTACCCCCGGCTTTGCTGGCTGGCGTCCCCGCGGCGACTGCACCGGCATCTCCGGCAAAACGCAATATTCCGCCTATGGCTCCTGCACCAATGATTGCACGGCCCGATATAGTATCTTCGGCCCGTGCACAGCTTCTATCGGTCCAGCCACCGCCGCTGCAATCGCGCGGCCCGGTGGTCCGCCTGCCGGAGCCGTCCGGCGGGCCGTCAGGTCAAAGCTTTGGCCCCAATGTGCGGTTGCCCGCTCCACCGTCTCCCCTGTCGCACCTTCGCGGCAGTGGCTGGTTACTGTGGCGGAATGGCAGCGGCGCATTGGCCAACGGGCTGGTCGCCCCGCAATATGGCGGCAGCCAGGCTGGCCTTCGGCTTGCCTATCCGGCTGGAAGCAGTGGCGCTGAACTTTATGCCCGGGGGTCGGCCGCATTGGCGTTGCCGGGCAAGGAACTGGCCGTGGGAATTGCCTATCGCCCGTTACGCACGGTCAATATCACCATCGCGGCGGAACAGCGGGTCGCGCTTGATTCCGGCGCCCGTACCGCTCCGGCGCTGCTCGCTTATGGAGGCTTCGGCCCGCGAACGATCGGGGGCGTCGATGTAGAAGGTTATGCGCAAGGCGGCGTCGTGGGCGTGAAGCAGCCGGTCTATTTTGCTGATGGCGCGCTCAGCGCCAGAAGGCAGATTGCCGCGATGGGCCCAGTTCCCATTGCAATGGGCGCGCGCGTATCGGCTGGAACACAGGATGGCATCGGCCGGGTCGATGCCGGTCCGCTGCTCGAAGCGAGGCTGGACAAGGCCACAGGCACACCAATGCGCCTCTCGCTTGAATGGCGCCAGCGGATCGCGGGCGAAGCGGCCCCAGCTTCAGGGCCCGCGCTTGTTCTCGCCACGGATTTTTAGTGGCGCTGGTGAGGGGGGAGGGATAGGGAGAGGTCATGGACCTCTACCTTCCCGTTGCCAATCTGTCGGTCAACGCGATCGTCATCATCCTGCTTGGCGGCGCGGTGGGGTTCCTGTCCGGCATGTTCGGCGTCGGCGGCGGTTTCCTGACCACGCCGCTGCTCATATTTTATGGCATCCCGCCGACCGTCGCCGCCGCATCCGCCGCGACGCAGGTGACCGGATCGAGCGTTTCCGGCGTAATCGCCCATATGCGGCGCGACGGGGTTGATTTCCGCATGGGCGCGGTGCTGGTGGTCGGCGGTATCATCGGCTCGGGCGTTGGCACCCTCCTCTTCCGGGTGCTTCAGAAAATCGGGCAGATCGATACCGTCATCGCGCTGCTATATGTCATCATGCTCGGGTCGATCGGACTGATGATGGCGCGCGAAAGCCTCAATGCGGTCCTCGCGCTGCGTTCGGGAGAACCGGTCAAGGCGCGCAAGCGCCGGCATCATCCGCTCATCGCGAGCCTCCCGATGCGCTGGCGCTTCTATCGTTCGGGGCTTTATATTTCACCGCTCGGTCCGCTGCTGCTCGGCTTCGTCACCGGTATCCTGACGATGCTGCTTGGCGTTGGCGGCGGTTTCATCATGGTTCCGGCGATGATCTACATCCTCGGCATGGGAACGCAGGTCGTGGTCGGCACATCGCTATTCCAGATATTGTTCGTTACGATGGTCACGACCATGCTGCACAGCCTGACGACGCGCGCGGTCGATATCGTACTCGCGATCCTGCTGCTCGTTGGCGGTGTGGTCGGCGCGCAATGGGGCGCCCGGTTCGCCCAGAAGCTGCGGCCGGAATATCTGCGCCTTTCCCTCGCGCTCATCGTGCTGCTGGTGGCGGCCCGCATGGCGATGGGACTGGGCTTCCGGCCCGACGAAATCTACACGATCCAGACGCTATGAGACAGCGCCGGGTGCATAGGAGGCTGGCGGGGCTATGGCTCGCGGCGTTGGGCATGGCTGCCATGCCCGCAGCCGCGCAAGACCCGGTGCTGGTGCCCGACGTGTCGAGCAACGCGATCGATATCCAGTACAGTTTTTCCGGGGAAGACTTGCTGCTGTTCGGTGCGATCCTTTACCCGGGCGGACGCGTGCCTGACAGCCGCGCCGACATCGTGGTAGTGCTGAAGGG
>JAEXAY010000009.1 GCA_023457895.1 Pseudomonadota bacterium | reverse complement strand
TAATACTGCTCTTATGTCTCGGTTATTTTTAGACCAATCAATTATTGCTTTTAGTTTTTCGTCACGAACTTTCATTTTTACGAGGTGGGTTTTACTATGTCGTACAACGGAAAAAGTATTGGCGAAGGACGGGCTACCTTGCAGACAATTTCAAAGGAAAACCGAACCTGAGCAAAATGCTTTTTCAGATTTCTAAATTACTGAAAAAAGAAATATGAAAAGCATTTTTGCGAATTTTGTTAACTGAATGCGCAAAGACAATATTCACCCCGTCTTTTGCCAATACAATGTTATCTGCAGGTCTTTTTTACCTTATCGACCTTATATATTCAGCAATATTTTTTTCGTAGGCTTTATCTTTCTCAAAATTATTTCTAATTTTTGTTAGTCGATTTATTTTATAATTGGCATTTAACAAAATTTGTTTTTTAAGTTCTTTTTTTATCCTGTTATCTCTAAACATAAAATTAATTCTCACAAAGAACTCTTCGTAAATCATTCCCAAAGCCAAAAAATAATAAAATGGGAAAGATAGTACAGTCAAAATAATCGGTAAGTAAATAGTTTTAATATTTTCGCTTGTAAATAGTTTGTCATACTCTCCAAAGATTCTAAATATTATATTCATCAAGAAAATAGAGCCTATAATTGAAAGAATAAATTGTAAAAACTTGTTGACTTTTATATGTTCAGGGTTATTTTTCATTGAATGTTTTGAATATTCATATAGTATGAATGTAAATGAAATGATTGGTACCAATATAAGTTCTGTTATAAGTCCAAAGGTGTAAAAATTCAATAAGAATTCAAGAAATATTATGATTTTCAGATTATCTTTTAGAATTTTAGAAAAGTAGTTTGTATTTGATATTTTATTTACATTAAAAAACACAATTATACCTGCAGAAAAAAGCCAAATTAAAGTGTCTTTAAAAAGATTGTAATCCCAAAAATTAATTTTTTTGAGAATATAGACAATTCCAAAATTGTACAGGAAAAAGAAAATTAAAGGAAATAAAATTTTATAATTAAATAAAAGTTTTATAACATTTAAAAATTCCTTTCTTGCAATGTAAATCAAAATCGAGAAAACAACAATTGACCAAATTAAAATTGAAATTTCGCGAGTGGACAAAATATTAATAAATTCTTTCATACACGCTGTTTGGTAGACTTGCAGATAACGGTCCGCGGCTTTGCGAAGTGCGGGAAATTGAAGGACAAAATTCTCAATTATCACCAGTATTAGCAAAAACCACTTTTGTTTAGACGAATTTACAAAATTTGTTAAAACAAAATGGATTTTGCGGATTATTTTGAAAAAATATCTAAGTTATATTCTCAGCCCGCATTTTGCAAAACCGATGTTGTACGAAGGCGTTTATCCAATATTATTAGAGATCAGAAAATGTGAGACTACTTCTATTATAATTATTATGTTTCGAAGCCGTATCGTGTCTTCTCCAATATTAAAAAAACATCTCTTTGGTTCACAAGATATTTAATAAACATATCAGAATAAAATCATTCTTCCCATGATAAAACACAAAGAATTTCTATGCAAAATTCACTTAATTATAGTTGTACTTTTACGAATTTTGTTAGAATATATCTTTTGACTTTCTCAAAATTAAACAGCTAGAAAAAATTGAAACTATTTCTACTTTGGAAAATATTGTTGAGAAATAAAATATTGTTTTTTGGGCTAGAGTAGACGTAGAAAATAACTATATAAATTTGTAAATTATTAGATATCTAAAACTCAGAATTATAACTGAAAAATAGTTCTACTTAATTGTATATTTATAACTATGAAAACTTCCCCAAACGCTTTCGTACAACGGAAAAAGTATTTGTGCAGTGCGGGCTACTGCAAACCGGAAGTGGAAATACAAATCGCCCTGAGCAAAATGCTTTTTCAGATTTCTAAATTAAGAAAAAAAGAAATATGAAAAGCATTTTTGCGGATTTTTTTAACTGAATTCTCAAAGAATATATTCACCCCCGCATTGCACAAATACACTGTTATCTGTAGTCTCTTTTTATTTGATTATTGTCCATTTATTATTTTCAATGTTTTTTTGGACTCTTAAAGGAATATAATTTTTAAAATCTTTTGTTTTATATTCAACTAACATACTTGCATAAACATTTGCGTCATCTTCTGAAAAAATCGGAGCCGTGATTATATATTCTCCATTTTTATTTTTGGTCATATCATAACCTGTTCTGTCCTCAAAGCGATAACCATTTTTTATATATTTTGTTAGTTTTTTGTCAAAATTTTTGTTGAGATTATATTCTTTGTCATAAGGAAAAACATTTACAGGAATAATATTATTTCCAACAATTTTATATGTCAAAGTGTGTCTTCCTGCAGCATAACCATTATTCATTTCAAAAGCCAAAATATCATTTTGGATTACTTCATAAATTTCTGCTTCATTTTCGTGTTTTGAAACAGGGATAGGAAAATATTGAATTGATCCTAATGCAGGATTGAAATTTCTTTCCAATAATTCATTTGTTTCTTCGGAAAAATAATTTTTCCCTCTGAAATTGCTGTCTAATTTTTGGATGAGCAACTTTTTATTTGTTTCAGAGTAAGGATCAGTTGCATTTCTATCGTTTACACCTGCAACATATTTTTCGTAATCTTTTTTAATATCTCCACTTGGTTCGTTCTTATCAAGTCCTTTTGACATTTCAACAAATAAATCGTAGGCTTTTTTATTTTCTTTCTTCATTTTTTCTAAACTCTCTTTTCTTACAATTTCGCCCTGCTTCTGTTGTTTTTCATATTCATCAAAAGAAATAATCTTTTCAGGTTCAAATTTTTCATCTGCACCCCAATAATGAGCGTTTACAATTGTGTCTGTAAATTTTTTAAGAACTACATCGGTATATTTTTTTGAATTAAATTTTGATTTGATGTTTTCAAAAAGATTTGCTTTGAAAAATTGATTGTAAAAATCGTGTTTCTCATTTTCAGTAACTGAATTTTCAAGTTTAATCAAATCTTGTGTCGAATAAATTTTGTCAAATTTTGAATTTTGACCAAACAAAATTCCTCCATAAATAATTGAGGAAATCAATAGGATTTTTTTCATTGTATTTATCTAAATTTTGGTTTTATGCGCTCTTTTAATGAGATTACAGATAACGGAAAAAGTATTGGCGAAGTGCGGGCAAAATGGAACGAAAAGTTCAATTTAGACTGAACGTAGCCGATGCTTTTTTCGGATTGTTAAATTACAAAAAATAATAATACGAAAAAGCAGCGGCGGCTAAAAATCACAAATCTTCAAACTTGATTCAACCCCGCATTTTGCCAATACAATGTTGGCTGCAGTGTTTTTTAGAGATTAGTATTTAAAAGGTTTATTCCCACATTCAGAAGCATTTTTGAAAATTCCACTCCGTTAATTAATTGGATTTCGTTTTCTTTTGCAAGATTTTCTGCATTTTCATTAAATTTGTTTGCGGTTGTAATTACCCAAGCAATTTTATTATAACCATCATCAATACTTTCTTTGTTAGTTTTGTAATCAAGAATTTGGTTTGTTGCCCATTCACTTATTTGGCCTCGTTGAAATTTTGCTTGAGTGTAAATTATTAGTTTTAAACTTTCAAAAACTGCAACAATATCCGCATCACCTTCTTTTCCATTTTCATTTTTTGCCGGAATAAAAACTTCGCTTGCTCCAATTGTTTTGAAATAAATCGTAATAAGCTTTTCAAACTTGTCAGGATTAAGTTCGCTCTTTATGGAATCCAAAATCAAAGATGAAGTTTTTTCAACAATTACGGAATGTAAATGGATGGGACGATTTGCTTGAAAATTTAGAATACTGTTTTCAACACTTTCTTTTAAATCGTTGATTTGAGCGTTAGTTTGTCTTATCTTCATTCGTGAAGTCAATCTTGCATCTGCAAATTTACCTCTTGAAATATCTTTGTACAATACATTAACTTTACGAGCGAAACCTAAATCATAAACATTTCCATTTTCTTTTATAAGTAAATTATTATTTTGTTCAACTGTTTTGTTTCCCCAAGACTTTAAATCTTCCGAAAATGTTTCTCCAATCAAAAGTGGTTTTTCGTCCACAATTTCACAAACCCAAAATGTTCCCCAACTTGGAACAATAATTTTATCTCCTTTTTTCATTTTAAGGAAATTCCACAAATTATGTCTTGTTCGTGGTAACTCTCCCCATTCTTCTTGAAATTTTTCATTGAAGGATTTCCAATCATTGTTATCGACATCTTTTATAATGTCAGAATTTGTAAAGTCGGAAAATCCAATTGTTAAAAACCCTCTTTCCAAAAGAGGATATGATAATTCCGCCAAATGCGAAATTCTGTGTAACCAATAATTCATAGTTTTATTTTGTTGTTACTTCTTCTATTATTTCTTCAATATTTTTATTATCAAATTTCCAATTATTGTAAAGCTCCAAAGCCTTTTTTGCTAATGGATTTTCTTTCTGAGAATTTATATCATAATATTCTCGTTCTACTTGTTCGTAATTAGAAAAATTGATAAAATTTTTCCCATCAAACCACCAATTTGAACCTTTTAAAAAATCTTTTCTCCAACCTTTTGCTGCATCTCTGTATTTTTGAAAATTTCTATTTCTCCAAAATTCAACGAAGAAAACAAACTGTAAATTTTGATTATTTTCTCTTTCTAAAGGTCCAATCCTCATAAATACATTAGAGTTTTTAATTTGACACCACAAAAATTTATTTTTGTACTCAATTTTTGTAAAGTCGTGTTCCTCACTGTTTTCAATTGTTTCTTCAAAGTTTTCAATATAATTTTTTTTAAAATCCTTTTGAATAAGGAATGGAACCACTTTGTTTTCTAAAGAATTGAGTTTTGTTCTTATTTCAGGTTTTAGTTCGCCTCCCAAACCAATTTCTTTCGCTAATTCATTAATTATGTCAAAAATGTTCTTTTGAATAATTTTTGTTACTTCAACATCTTTACTGTTTGATTTCTCGGGTTTTGCTTGGTCTGCGATTATGATTAAATGTGATAATATTTTATCAACTGTTTCAGGTTTAGTATAAAGAACAATATCTTTTGAAACAAGTTTTATAAGTTCATTAAGTTCTTCCAAACTCACAACTCTGTCATCCCAAATATCCCAAAGTTTATTAATAAAAGTATTGAATCTTTCAGATTTTTCTTCAAAAACGCGAACATTTCTTTCCTTTACTTCTTCGCTCGAAGATTGTTGAGAGAGTAGAAGGACAGTTATAATTGCAGTTAAAATTGCACCAATCGAACTATTATTTATTTCCTCAACAATTTTTGGAATTGAGCCTTGATAAATCGCATTGAACACAAAAATACTTATAGAAATCGTAAAAAGGATTCCTAGTCCAATATAAAGTTTTCTGGTCATATTAGTTTATTTGTTCAAAATCAAAATTTGATTGTCCACAAGCGCTTTTAGGAATGTCCTCATTATATTTTTCATTGAGGGCATCTGCGATTTCTTCCTGATTAGGTTTAGCGTTTGTCCCTTTTTTGTAAATCTCAACACTCATACCTTTTGTAACCTTACCATTGTTTCTTTTTGCGGTCACTTTCCATAAATAAGCCATAATAATTTTATTTAAATTGATTTTTCAAAGTTAATGTGGTATTAAGACAAAATGCGTCTTTTTATAACGAGTCTTTCTAACATTGCAGCCAACGGACCGCGGCTTTGCGAAGTGCGGGAAATTGAAGGACAAAATTCTCAATTATCACCAAGATTAGCAAAACCACTTTTGTTTTGACGAATTTACAAAATTTGTTAAAACAAAATGGATTTTGCGGATTATTTTGAAAAA
>JAEXAY010000008.1 GCA_023457895.1 Pseudomonadota bacterium | reverse complement strand
CAACCGGGAGAGACCGCACTCATCGCTTGGCTACGCAACACCGGCGGCGTTCGCCGCTGAACTGGATAAGCAATGGCCTGCTTCGCTACGCCCTACGGGCTCCGCTACGCAGCCCATTGCTTCAACCGCGCTGATGCGCAAAACAACCGCCCGGCTCTAATCCCAGCTGGGGGAAAGCTGGGGGTCACGTCAGGGTCCACCATTCAAGATTTATTTCTTCACTCCGCCGGAACCCCTGTCGCCTCAAACATATCCGCCCCCTCATCCACGCTCTCCGCATCCTCGGTCAGCGTGGCCTTGGCCTTCTTGCGATTGTCGAAGCTGTCCCACACCTGGTTCCAGTCGCCGCGGGTGGCGGCCTTGCTATATTCGGTCGCGCGGGTTTCGAAGAAGTTGGCGTGTTCGACGCCGTTAAGGAGCGGCGCCAGCCATGGCAGCGGGTGTTCGTCGATCATGTAGATCGGCTGGAAACCGAGCTGCCCCAGGCGCCAGTCGGCGATGTAGCGGATATATTTCTTGATTTCCTTGGGCGTCATCCCGGGCACCGGGCCCTGTTCGAACGCGAGGTCGATGAACGCGTCCTCCAGCCGCACTGTCTTCTGGCAGCAATCGATGATGTCGTCCCGCACCGCCGGCGTCAGGCAGTCGCGTTCCTTGACAAAGGTGTGGAACAGCTTGGTGATGCCCTCGCAGTGGAGGCTCTCGTCGCGCACCGACCAGCTCACGATCTGCCCCATGCCCTTCATCTTGTTGAAGCGCGGGAAGTTCATCAGCATGGCGAAGGAGGCGAACAGCTGCAGCCCTTCGGTAAAGCCGCCGAACATCGCGAGCGTGCGCGCGATATCCTCGTCGGTGTCGACGCCGAAGGTGCTGAGGTAATCATGCTTGTCCTTCATCTCCTTATACTGGAGGAACATGCCATATTCGCTCTCGGGCATGCCGATGGTGTCGAGGAGGTGCGAATAGGCCGCGATATGCACCGTCTCCATGTTGGAAAAGGCGGTGAGCATCATCTTGATCTCGGTCGGCTTGAACACGCGGCCATATTTTTCATGATAGCAATCCTGCACCTCGACGTCCGCCTGGGTGAAGAAGCGGAAAATCTGGGTGAGGAGGTTGCGCTCATGATCGGTGAGCTTTTGTGCCCAGTCGCGGCAATCCTCGCCGAGCGGCACCTCCTCGGGCAGCCAGTGGACCTGTTGCTGGCGCTTCCAATATTCGTAAGCCCAGGGATATTCGAACGGCTTGTAGGTCTTGCGGGCTTCGGTGAGGGACATGGGCTTTGCTTTCCGGTCTAAATTTACGATGTTCAGGCGATTTTTTACATGCACGCGCGGAGCCGAATGGGGCATGATGCGTTGCGGTCAGGGAGGACCGTGCAGGTTGGAAGGAAAAGACGAATGAGCGATCATCTCGCCAATATTCGCGAGCAGATGGAAGTGATTGGTGCCGATGGCGTCCATGTCGGCACGGTCGACGGGGTTTCGCACCACCGCATCAAGCTTGCCAGGACCGACAGCGCGGACGGCGCGCATCATTATATTTCGGCCGGTCTTGTTGCCGAGGTGGAGGGCGACAAGGTGCGCCTGTCGGCGACCGGGGCCAATGTTCAATTGCTGCGCGAGGACGACAGTCCCGCAGGCTAACGCTTTCCGGGCGGCCTGCCCGGATTTCTGGCGGCACGAAACCGCTGCAGAAGAGGCTCCGGAGAGATCCGGGGCCTCTTTTTGCATGGGGTTGGGTGCCGCCCTTTCCCTCATTTCTTCGTCTCGGCGGGCACAGCGCCGGGCGCCGCGCCCGGGGTCGAATTGGGCGCGCCCTGCGTCCCGGCCTGTGCGGGGGGATTGGTGGTGACCGGCGCCGCCGGGCCCGGTGCAGGCGGGCTCGCCACCTTGTCGGCCGGGTTCCCGCCGACGACTTCCTTCGCGATGTCCTTGCCGAACGGCTGGGTCGCCTCATTTTCGGCGTTCATCGCCATCCAGGTGAAGAAAATCCCAGCCCAGGCGGCAAAATGCACCAGAAGCGAAATCCACACCGCGTTCTTCGACGCGCCGCGGCGGCCCGGGCCGACCGTGATGTCGTCCGCGCCGGCATCCTGCTTGGCCGCGCGCGCAAGGCTGCGGGCGTTGAGGAGGATATGAAAAAAGGTCCCGAAAACAACGAGGAACAATAGGATCAGAATGATGGGATAGATGTTAAACATGACGCTGTCCTTTTCGCTGCGGGCGCAGCCGCCGCACTCCCGCTGCAGGAGCCGCTCCGCCCGTTACACCGACAACGCCACGGAACGGACTTAGTGCCATGATTCCCCCATCAGTGCGCGCAGGGCCGGGAGGTTGAGCAGCACATTGGCCGCCAGCATCAGCCCGCCGAGGATCGCCTGAATCCTGCCGACCTTCGCCAGCATCGGGCTGCGCGGATCGGAAGGATTGGCGCGCGCGTGGCGCATTTTCCTAAGGCCCGCGATGAGTTGCCACAGGCAGATCGCGGCGAACAGGGCGACGATGAGGAAGAGGGTGGAGACGGTCATGCGGATCGCCCTGCAAGCCTGCGCGGCCCTCTCCCACAAGGGGAGAGGGGGAAGTGCGTATCATCGCGTGACTGGACCCCCGGGCGCGCCATGGTTCACTGGCACGCCAGGCATTCGTCATAGTCGGTGCTCTCGGCGGTCGCGAGTTCCACCTTGGCCGGGTCGATCGTGTTGTCGGCCTCGACCCCTCCGGCGAACCCTGCGCGCTGTACCGACTTCGAGCGCAGATAGTAAAGCGACTTGATGCCGAGTTCCCAGGCGCGGAAGTGGAGCATCATCAGGTCCCACTTCTCGACATCCGCCGGGATGAACAGGTTCAGCGACTGCGCCTGGTCGATATAGGGTGTGCGATCGGCGGCGAGTTCGAGCAGCCAGCGCTGGTCGATCTCGAAGCTCGTCTTGAATGCGTCCTTTTCTTCCGGTGTGAGGAAATCGAGATGCTGCACCGAGCCGCCCTTTTCGAGGATCGAGTTCCACACATTGGCGCTGTCCTTCGACTTCGCTTGCAGGAGCTTTTCGAGATAGGGGTTCTTGACGACGAAGCTGCCCGACAGCGTCTTGTGCGTATAGATGTTCGCCGGGATCGGCTCGATGCACGCGCTCGTCCCGCCGCAGATGATCGAGATCGACGCGGTCGGCGCGATCGCCATCTTGCAGCTGAAGCGCTCCATCGCGCCCATATCCTCGGCATCGGGGCAGGCGCCGCGCTCCTGCGCCAGCAGCATCGAGGCCTCGTTGACCTTGGCGCCGATATGCTTGAAGATCTTGAGGTTCCACGATTTCGCCATCGCGCTTTCAAAGCCGAGGCCGCGCGCCTGCAGGAAGCTGTGGAAGCCCATCACGCCCAAGCCCACCGAGCGTTCGCGGCTCGCGCTATACTTGGCCCGCGCCATTTCCTCCGGCGCGCGCTCGATATAGTCGGAAAGCACATTGTCGAGGAAGCGCATCACGTCCTCGATGAACTGCTTGTCGCCGTTCCATTCGTCCCAGGTTTCAAGGTTGAGCGACGACAGGCAGCAGACCGCGGTGCGGTCATTGCCGAGATGGTCGACGCCGGTCGGCAGCGTGATTTCCGAGCAGAGGTTCGAGGTCGAGACCTTGAGCCCCAAGTCGCGGTGATGCTTGGGCATCATCCGGTTCACCTGGTCGACGAACACGATATAGGGCTCGCCCGTCGCGAGGCGGGTTTCGACCAGCTTCTGGAACAGCGCGCGGGCATTGACGGTGCCGCGCACCTCGCCAGTCTTGGGCGACTTGAGGTTGAACTCTGCGCCGTCGCGGACCGCTTCCATGAACTCGTCGGTGAGGAGCACGCCATGGTGGAGGTTCAGCGCCTTGCGGTTGAAGTCTCCGCTGGGCTTGCGGATTTCGAGGAATTCCTCGATTTCCGGGTGGCTGATATCGAGATAGCAGGCGGCCGAACCGCGGCGCAGCGAGCCTTGCGAAATGGCGAGGGTAAGGCTGTCCATCACCCGCACGAACGGGATGATGCCGCTGGTCTTGCCGTTCAAACCGACCGGCTCACCAATGCCGCGGACATTGCCCCAATAGGTGCCTATGCCGCCGCCGCGCGAGGCGAGCCAGACATTCTCGTTCCAGGTGTTGACGATGCCGTTGAGGCTATCGTCGACCGAATTGAGATAGCAGCTGATCGGCAGGCCGCGTCCGGTGCCGCCGTTCGACAGCACGGGCGTCGCGGGCATGAACCACAGCCTCGAGATATAGTCATAGACGCGCTGCGCATGGTCGCCATCATCCGCATAGGCTGCGGCGACACGCGCGAACAGATCCTGATAAGATTCGCCCGGCAGCAGATAGCGGTCGTTCAGCGTTTCCTTGCCGAATTCGGTGAGAAGCGCATCGCGCGAACTGTCGGTCTTGACTGCGAAACGGGGGGCGTAGACCTCCTTCGAGCCTTCGCCTGCGGCGTTCACCTTGGCAACCGCCGCCACTGCCGCGGCAGCAGCGGCTTCGGGCGTCGCCTCGGCGGCAGTGCTCGCCTTGCCGTCCACCTTTTCGAGTAAGTCCGTGTTCGCCATATTCTTGCTACCACTCCCAGCCGTCTGACCAGACGATGCGCCCGACAAGAAATCACCCTGTCCGGCATCCGCGCCCGTATCCCTGAAATCCATGTCTTCGACCCCTTGCTCGAATTGGCCAGCCTCTCCCTTGATGGCGGGCTGTTCCTGTTACGTTCGATTCGAGGGCCGAGCCCCCGAACATACAATATTCACCCCGCATGGGGCCGAAAATTTTGTCGCCGGACGCAAATATACCGGCTGGACAAGAGGCGAATCGGCTGGTGTCCGTCGATACGGAGTCATGCGTTCGCCTACTAGCTATTGGGGATCCCCCGATGGCCGCCCACAATCCATTGTGCCACAACCGGCACAGCTTGCAAGCCTGTTAACGTAAATTTAACGCCTCGCTTCGCCGCTCGATTGACTCCGCTCGTCGCAGGCAAATTCATGCTGCAGTGCAGCGACGCGCCGGGCCTCTAAGCAGTTTCGAAAGCGCAAGACCGGATGCGACGAACCGAGAAAAAAGTTTTTGTGCTGTTCCCTTACTGCCATAGAAGCATCGGGATGAGGGCGGGAATCCGGGGCCGTGTTGGCTCGTCCACGCAAAAGACCAAATCGGTACCAGTCTTCTAGCACGCGTAATCATGTTATGAAAAAGTCATTCCACATGTAACTTTAATGCTAGGTGATGTGCTGCAGTTATTTACATCCGCCTTGTGCTGTGCCACGGAGCCCCCGCGTCCGGACTCGGATCGCCGCATAACGACAAGAATGGAGCCGAAGAGACGTGCCCATCATGCAGCGATGGTGCGGCATGATTTTGACGTGGAAAAATTGGGCCGGTCAGGATTGGAACCGGTCATAAAGGCCGATGGGGAAATTTATGCATTACGACAGTCTTGAAACCTGCCTTGCTGCGGTGGACCAGAAAAATCCGGGCCAGCCCGAATATATGCAGGCGGTGACCGAGGTGCTCGGCAGCATCTGGCCGTTTCTCGACGCTAACCCGCGCTACCAGGACCATGCGCTGATGGACCGGCTGATCGAGCCGGAGCGCGTCATCATCTTCCGCGTCGCCTGGGTCGATGATTCGGGCCACACCCATGTCAATCGCGGCTTCCGCATCCAGCACAGCTCGGCGATCGGTCCCTACAAGGGCGGCATCCGCTTCCACCCTTCGGTCAACCTGTCGGTGCTGAAATTCCTCGCCTTCGAGCAGACCTTCAAGAATGCGCTGACGACGCTGCCGATGGGCGGCGCCAAGGGCGGCTGCGACTTCGATCCCAAGGGCAAGAGTCCCGGCGAGGTAATGCGCTTCTGTCAGGCGTTCGCGTCGGAACTGTTCCGCCATGTCGGCTCCGATACGGACGTGCCCGCGGGCGACATAGGAGTCGGCGCGCGCGAGGTCGGCTTCATGGCCGGCATGGTCAAGAAACTCACCAACCGCGCCGACTGCGTATTCACGGGCAAGGGCCTGAGCTTCGGCGGCTCGCTCATCCGTCCTGAGGCGACCGGCTATGGCACGGTCTATTTCGCGCGCGAGATGCTGCTCCATTCGGGCCGCGATTTCGACGGCCTGCGCGTCGCTGTCTCGGGCTCGGGCAATGTCGCCCAATATGCGATCGAAAAGGCGCTGGAACTCGGCGCCAAGGTCATCACCGTATCGGATTCGAGCGGCACGGTCATCGACGAGGATGGCTTCACCACCGAAAAGCTCGCCGAGCTGTGCGACGTCAAGAACCATCACTATGGCCGCGTGAGCGAATATGCCGAACGGCTCAATCTCCCGTTCGAGCCCGGCGTGCGCCCGTGGCATGTCCCGTGCGACGTCGCGCTTCCCTGCGCAACGCAGAATGAACTCGACGGGGCGGATGCAAAGACGCTGATCGGCAACCGCGTTATCTGCGTTGCCGAAGGCGCCAACATGCCCTCGACCAAAGAGGCGGTTGATGCGTTCGAACATGCCGGTGTGCTGTTCGGCCCCGGCAAGGCGAGCAATGCCGGCGGTGTTGCCACCTCGGGGCTTGAAATGAGCCAGAATGCGATGCGCCTTTCCTGGCCACGCGAGGAAGTCGACGCGCGCCTCATCGAGATCATGCAGGGCATCCACGCCGCCTGCTGCCGTTATGGCACGCGCGAGGATGGCAGCGTGAGCTACGTCAACGGCGCCAACATAGCCGGCTTCGTCAAGGTCGCCGATGCCATGCTGGCACAGGGCGTGGTTTGAGGGCTGGTAAACCGGGCCTATCCGGCCCGCCTGCCCCCTCATCAACGCCGCCTGCTTCGCGGGGGGTTCATAAGGCTTCATATCCTTCTCCGGCACGGAAGGCAGGTTTCGCGCTCCGCCAGCAAATTTCCCGTTCGCACCCTTGCCCTTCAGCGCGGGAAGGTTAAGGCATTTTCGTGAAACAGCACCGGTTCCCAAGAAGGACAAGAGCATGACCAACGCCCCGACCATCATCCGCGAGGACGACCTGATCGAGAGCATCGCTGATGCGCTCCAATATATCAGCTATTATCACCCGATGGATTATATCCGCGCGCTGGGCGAGGCCTATGAGGCCGAGCAATCTCCGGCTGCCAAGGACGCGATCGCGCAGATCCTCACCAACAGCCGGATGTGTGCCGAGGGACACCGCCCGATCTGCCAGGATACCGGCATCGTCACCGTGATCGTCAAATGGGGGCAGGACTGCTGGCTCCAGTCGCCGCGCTCGCTTCAGCAGGTGATCGACGAGGGCGTGCGCAAGGCCTATCTGCTGCCGGAAAACAAGCTGCGCGCCTCGATTCTCGCCGACCCCGCCTTCACCCGCGTCAACACGCGCGACAACACGCCGTCGGTGGTGCATCTCGAGATGGTGCCGGGCAACAAGGTTTCGATCGACGTCGCGGCCAAGGGGGGCGGCAGCGAAAACAAGACCAAGTTCAAGATGATGAACCCGTCCGATTCCATCGTCGACTGGGTGCTCGAAATGGTGCCGCAGATGGGCGCGGGCTGGTGCCCGCCGGGAATGCTCGGCATCGGCATCGGCGGCACCGCGGAAAAGGCGATGGTGCTCGCCAAGGAAAGCCTGATGGGTGCGATCGACATGGCGCAGCTGAAACAGCGCGGCCCCGGCAACGCGATCGAGGAATTGAGGATCGAGCTTTACGACAAGGTCAACGCGCTCGGCATCGGTGCGCAGGGGCTGGGCGGGCTTTCGACCATCCTCGACGTCAAGATCATGGACTATCCAACCCATGCGGCGTCGAAGCCGGTGGCGATGATCCCCAATTGCGCCGCGACCCGTCACGCGCATTTCACGCTCGACGGCTCGGGTCCGGTGTTTCTCGAACAGCCGAAACTCGATGAATGGCCCAAGGTCAACTGGGCGCCCGACAAGGCGGCGAAGCGCGTCAATCTCGACACGCTGACGGCAGCGGAGGTGCAAAGCTGGAAACAGGGCGACCGGCTGCTGCTCACCGGCAAGATGCTGACCGGCCGCGACGCCGCGCACAAGCGTATCGCCGACATGCTGGCAAAAGGCGAGGAACTCCCCGTCAGCTTCAAGGGCCGGATGATTTACTATGTCGGTCCGGTTGATCCGGTCGGCGAGGAAATCGTCGGCCCCGCCGGTCCTACCACCGCAACGCGGATGGACAAGTTCATGGACATGATGCTCGAGCAGGGGCTCCTGGGCTGTGTCGGCAAGGCCGAGCGCGGACCGATGGCGACTGAGGCGATCGCGAAGCACAAGTCGGCCTATCTGATGGCCGTCGGCGGCGCCGCCTATCTCGTCGCGCGCGCGATCAAAGGCAGCAAGGTGGTCGGCTTCGCGGACCTCGGCATGGAAGCGATCTACGAGTTCGAGGTCGAGGATTTCCCCGTCACCGTCGCGGTCGACAGCGAAGGGAACAACGTCCACACGCTGGCGCCGCTGGTATGGCGCGAGAAGATTGCCAAGGAGGGGTTGCTCGACGCCTAGCGTCCGACGGCCCGGTCTCTGGAATTATGGCGCGCGATCGCATCGTCCTCCACTCCCGGCTGAGTCCCGTCGAGATCGGAGCGAAGATGCGTGATCTGTTCGGAGAAGGCGCATCTGCCCATCCTGTTGATGGAATGATCGGGCGCGGCACCGTCAGCGCGGACAGCGGCCGGATGAAACTCGCCGTGGCGTTGGAAGGCAATCCCGGCAAACAGCTGGTTTTCGCTGCTGCCCTCGTGCCCGAACCGGATGGGACGCGCCTCGAAGGCCACTTTTCACAACAGGCCAGCGCCTGGTCGGCGGGGTTGTGGGTGCTCGGTTATTCGATTTTCTTTCTCTTTGTCGGCATCCTTCAGATCAGCGACCATTGGGTATCCGGGAGCGTGCTCCTGGCGATCGGGATGGGAGCGGCCCTCTTTGCAATTTCCATCTTCCGGCGCGGCCCGGCAGGCGAGGAAAGGGACAGGCTGCTGGGTTTCGTCCAGCAGCATCTGGAAGCGCGGGCCGCTCCGCCGTCTGCGCCATGACCATCTGGCTCCCCGCCACCCTTGCCGCGGCGCTGTTTCAGGCGTGGCGCACGGCCGTGCAGCAGCGGGTGCGCGGGACGCTCTCGGTCAATGGCGCGGGGCTGGTGCGGTATCTTTATGGCTGGCCGGTCGCGCTGGCGCTGCTGCTGGGCTGGCTCGCGTGGCGTGGCGCGCCGCTCCCGCCGCTCACTGCGCCGATGATGTTCTGGGCGGCGCTCGGCGGGTTGTGCCAGATCCTCGCGACCAATTTGCTGCTGATGGCGTTCGGCTACCGCAACTATGTGGCGGGGACCGCCTATGCCAAGACCGAGGCGATCCAGGGCGCGATCTTTGCGCTGCTCATCCTCGGCGAGAAGCTGCCGCCGCTGGTATGGGCGGGAATCGGCATCGGGGTGATCGGCGTGGTACTGATTTCGGTAGGCGGCGAAAAGCTCGGTGCCGCCGGATTGCTGCGCCAGCTCGGGCAACCGGCGGCGCTGTGCGGCCTCGGCGCGGGCGCATTGTTCGCGCTGACTTCGGTCTTCGTCAAGCAGGCGAGCCTTGAGGTCGCGAGCGGCGACACGATCCTGCGCGCACTGGTCGTCCTCGTCACCGCCAACCTCGCGCAGACGCTGATGCAGGGCCTTTACGTCCTGTGGCGCGAACCCGGCGAGATGACCCGCGTGTTCGCCAGCTGGCGCGTTTCGGCGCAGGTCGGTGTGCTCGCTGCTCTCGGCTCGGCCTGCTGGTTCAGCGCCTTTGCCAGCGCACCGGTCGCGCTCGTCCGCAGCGTCGGGCAGGTCGAGGTGATCTTCACCCTGCTGTTCGGACGATTCTATCTGAAGGAGGCGCTGAAACGCAGCGAGGCAGCCGGGTTGCTGCTGATCGGCGCGGGCGTCCTCGCCTCGATCCTCGGCGCACGTTAGGCTGGCGCCGCGCGCTTGATCACGATACGGAAAAAAAGAAGAGGGCCGGATGAACGCTCGACGACGGCGTCAAGGGCGGCGTCCGGCTCAATTGGCGAGTCTTGTTCATGGGGTTGTCTATCATCTTTGGCCGGTATTTCCTGTTGTTGTTAGCCGTAGGCCTGTTTGGTGCCGTGCCGCTCGCCGCCCAGGACGGCGCGCCAGCGGATGATAACTGGTCGCCGCTTGACCTGGCGGTCGAAGATATCCTTGCCTGCAAAGTCGATCCGCCGGGTTTCAACAGCTTTGCCGCGATGATCGACGACAAGGCCGAAGGCGCACCAGCGCGGGGCTGGAAGAAGATCAGGAGCGACAATCCGCTCCTCTATCTTTACCGCCTACCGCAACCGGTAGGTGTCGCAGGCTATCAGACACAGACGGTGGGGCTTGCGGCGGGCGCGTTACTCGCCATTCTCGACAGCGCCGACACCAGTGGCATTGCGCGCGCGGCCGGGATGACGGAGGAGGACGCAGAGATCATCGGCCCGGCCAAATATATGGGCCAAAAGCTGGTCGATCGTCAGGAGATAGCCGACCCCCAATTTGGCAGGATCATCCATACCCGTTCGCTGTCAGTTTCCAATGTGACAAGCCTGCCGGGAAAAACGCTTTATGGCTGCGCCTACAAGGTCAGCATTCCATCGATCGACGACGAGGATGAGGAATAGGCGCTAACCGCACTTCCCGGTGCCCGGCCCCTTGACGAAGCGGCCCGGGGTGGCGCCGGTATGTTCGCCATCCTTCAGTACCTGGACGCCGTTCACGAATACCTGTTTCATGCCGATGGCATATTGCTGTGGCTTTTCGAAGGTTGCCTTGTCGGCGATGGTGGCGGGGTCGAACACCACGACATCGGCATAATAGCCGCCCGCGAGCTTGCCGCGCGTATCGGCGATGCCGAGGTTGGTCGCCGGGAACAGCGTCAGGCGGCGGATCGCGTCTTCCAATGTCGCCGTCCTTTCCTCGCGCACATATTTGCCGAGCAGACGGGCGAAATTGCCATAGCCGCGCGGGTGCTGGCTGTTGAGGAGGAACACGCCCTCGGGCGCGCTGGAGGAAGCGTCCGATCCGAACGCCATCCAGGGAAGCGCGGTCTGGCGCGCGACATTGGCCTCGCTCATGGTGAAATAGGCGACGCCGATGCGCGAGCGGTCCTCAAGCAGCAGGTCGATCGCGGTGTCTGACGGGCTCTTGCCGCGTTCCTTCGCGACCGCCGCCAGCGTCTTGCCGATCAGCGGGCGCAGCGCCGGGTTGCGAAAATCGAGCAGCAGGGTGCCTTCCGCCTTGCGTCCGTTCATCGCGCTTTCGCCGACGTCGGACGAGCCTTCCATCTCGCGCACGACCCGCGCGCGCTGGGCGGGATCCTGCAAGCGTGCCCACATTTTCTCGTGCCCGCCTTCCTGCACCCACAAGGGCAGCGAGGCGGTGAGCCCGGTCGAGCTTGCCGGATAATTATACATGTCGGCGGTGATGCGCAGACCCTGTTTGCGCGCCGCCTCGATCCTGGCGATGACCGCGTCGAGTTTGCCCCAATTGGGTTCGCCCGATTGCTTGAGGTGATAAATCTCCGCCGGAATCTTCGCCTCCCGGCTGATCGTGATGAGTTCATCAATCGCGGGAAGCAGCCCGTTCCCCTCGTTGCGCAGGTGGCTGATATACATACCGCCGCATTTGCCCGCCTCGCTGGCGAGCGCGATCAGCTCGGGCGTTTCGGCAAAGGCGGCGGGCGGGTAGATGAGGCTGGTGCCAAGCCCCATCGCGCCCTCGTTCATCGCCTGCCGTACCAGCACGCGCATCCGCCCGAGCTGTTCCGGCGTCGGATCGACATCGCCCTCGCCCAGTTCGTGGATGCGGATCGTGGTCGCGCCGACAAAGCTGGCGACATTGGTCGAAATTCCCCTTTTTTCAAGGAAGTCGAAATAGCCGCCAAAGGTCGACCAGGGAATCGGGAATTTGATGTCGCTTTGGCCCGCAAGCTGCCGCGCGCGCATCGTTTCATTGAGGGGGCCCATCGAGCTTCCCTCGCCCATCACCTCAAGCGTCACGCCCTGGCGAATGTCGGACTGGCTCTTGCCGTCGACGATGAGGCTGACATTGGCCCAGCTCAGCATGTTGATGAACCCCGGCGCGACCGCCATGCCCCTGGCATCGACCGTGGTTTTCGCGCGCCCCTTGAGGCGCTTTCCGGTCGCGACAATGCGGTCGCCGCGGATCGCCACATCGCCTTGATAAGGTTTGGCGCCGGTGCCGTCGTAGATCGTGCCCCCGGTGATCAGCACATCATAATTTTGGGCATGGGCGGCGGCGGGGAGCGCGAGGGCGCCGGCGAGGAGGAGAGGGAGCAGGCGTCTCATCGTTTGGCGGCCATCCTTTGTTCCGAAAGAGTGAAGCCCGACGGGCCGGTTTCCGGCGCGCCGTCGCTGGTCTGGGTGACATAATAGGCCATGCCGGTGCGCTTCCGGGGATCATACCACAGTCCCGAGCGCAGGCTGTATGCATCGCCCGAATGGCCGTACCAGATGCCGCTTTGTCCGGGCAGGCGGTCGCGGCATCCGGGATGGCGATTGGCGCCCAGGATGTGGACCGCAAGGCCATAGGTGCAATAGACGCCGCTTTCGGTCACGCCGTTGCGGCCATCATAGCGCCAGCGCGGGCGTTCCATCGCGGCGACCGAGCGCGCCGAGAGGAAGCGGCTGCCATCGGCCGCCAGCCCGCGCCGCGCCAGCATTCGCCCGATTTCGGCCAGTTCCTTCGGCGAGATCCTGAGGCCCCCTTGCGGCGAAAACAGCGCGCCATTGCTGCCGAGCGTGTAGGTGGAAAGATCGCAATCGCGCGCGCCCTCCTTCACGAACACCGGACAGGCGGGGAGCCTGCCGCCCAGATCATCGCGCGCGACATCGCCATTAGGGCGGTAGAGCGTGACGATGCGCTGCATGTCGCGATCGGTGCAGCCGCCGCCAAGGTTGAAGCAGGCGCGCATCCCGAGCGGTTTAATCACCAGCGCGTCCATCGCCTTGTCGAAGCGCTGGCCCGTCACCTTTTCGATGATCGAGCCGACCACCGGAAAATTGATGTTGCCATATGCGAAATAGGCGGCCCTGGGGCCATGCGCGCTATCCCACATTTCCGCCCTGGCGAGCGCGGTCTCGACCGTCTCGCCGAGCGGGATCAGATAACCCTCGCCATTATCGCGCAAGCTCGATGTGTGCGAGAGCAGCATGGCGAGCGTGATCTGCTGATCCGGAAAGGCCGGGTTCCGCAGCCGCCAGCCGAGATAATCCGAAACGTCGCGGTTGAGGTCGAGCTTCTTCTGCTCGACCAGCCGCATCACGCCGAGCGCCACCGCCAGCTTCGAGATCGAGGCTATGCGCGGCCGGTCCTCGATCGTGACGGCGCGCGGATAGGCCTTGTTGACCACGCCCGCGGTGCCGCTGGCGTGCGGCCCGTTGGCATCGAAACGCACCCAGGCCTCGGCCGGAGCATGCGCATCGGCGGGCGGAGCAGGCGGGACGGGGACGGTAAGCTGGGCCGCCGCAGCCGCTATCAGGACGGCCAGTCCGCCCCCTGCCAGCATCAGAATTTGACCGCCGGCGGGTTCGCCATCGCGGCGGATTCCGTCTCGCTCAGCCGCTGGAACGGACGCTTGGCAAAGCCCAGCATCCTGGCAAACAGCACCGCCGGGAAGGCCTCGATCGCGCCATTATAGTCGGCCGTGACGCTGTTATAGGCACGGCGCGCGGCGGCGAGCATCGCCTCGACATCCTGCAGCTGGTTCTGCAAGGTCTGAAAATTGGCGCTGGCCTTGAGCTCGGGATAATTTTCGGCGAGCGCGAACAGGCTGCGCAGCGAGGCCGAGAGCGCGCCTTCGGCTTCCGCCGCTTGCGCAGGGTTGTTGGCCGCGAGCGCCTTCGCCCGCGCCGCGATCACCGCATCGAGCGTCGACTTTTCATGCGCGGCATAGCCCTTCACCGTTTCGACAAGGTTGGGGATAAGGTCGTGGCGCAATTTCAGCTGGGCGTCGATATCGGCTTCGGCCTGATTGACATTTTGCCTCAATCCCACCAGCCGGTTATAGATTCCGATGAGGATGAAAAGGAGCAGCAGCAGGACGCCGCCCACGATGATGATTTCCACTGACCTGTCTCCCCTTTTTCCGGTTTCCGCGAACTTGTATCAAATGCACGGCGCGTTGCAACGCCGCTTGAACCGGACAAGCCGCGCATGATCGCAAAACCCGATGTCGACGCGCTGCTCGCGGGCGAACTTGGCGGCTGGCTTGCCGCCCAGCAAGCGCTGCGCGACGAAACAAGGGCCAAGGCCAACCGGCGGCTGGCGGGCTGTATCGTGGCGGGGGTGGTAATCGGGTCGCTGCTGTGGGCGTTGGGAAGTGATTTCGACACTGCCGTTGTTGCCGCGGGGCTTGGCCTTGCGGGGGGGACCGCATGGAGCCGCAAGATCAAGCGGCCGGTCATCACCAGCATCAAGGCGGAGATGAACCGGGCGATCGCGGGCAAGCTCGGCCTCAGCTATTCGGCCGTCCAGCAGGCGGGACCAGAATTCGAGCGCGCGCTCGGTTTTGGCCTGCTTCCCGCGCATGACCGTGCCGCGTTCGAGGATTTGTGGTCGGGCACGATCAACGGCATCACGATGCAGCTTTATGAAGGCCATCTGAGGCAATGGCAGCAACAGGGCAAGCAGCGCCAGCTTGTCACCGTGTTCCACGGCATCCTGATCCAGATGGTCTATACGCGCCCCTTCCACGGTACCACGCTGGTCGAACGGCAGGGCGCGCGCTTCAGTTTCTTCGGACTGAGGGACAGTATCGGCGGCGAAGGGCGCAAGCTTGAACGCATGCGCATGGCCGATCCGCGTTTCGAGGATTTGTTCGACCTGTGGAGCAGCGATTTCGTCGAGGGCCAGTTTCTCGTCCATCCGGAGTATATCGAGCGGCTGATCGCGATCGAACAGAAGTTCGACGGGCATGATGTCCGCGCGCTGTTCCACGCGGGCGAGATGACCATCCTGCTCGATACCGGTGACCAGTTCGAAAGCGGCTCGCTCGATGCGGAGGAGGACCGTGCGAGGATGCGCAAGACGGTGGAACAGTTCGTCGCGCTCGCCGAACTGGCGACGACGCTCAACGAACGGCCGCGCGAGGGACCGCAGCCGTGACGCTCAGCCTCCTTTTCATCTTCGCTTTCGGCGTCGCCAATTTCGCGGTGCATCGCGCGATGCTGGAAAGCCGCCACCCGCTGATCGAGGAAGCGACCGCGCCGCTGCGCGGTACCTTTGGCCAGCAGGCGACCTATGTGCTCGAATTCCTGATGCTGGTGGCCGCGATGATGGCGGAGGGCAAATATCCCATCCTCTCGCTAAGCCTTTACGGTATCTATACAATCTTCAACATACTGGCCTATCAGTGGCTGCGCCAACAGAAATAAAGTCCGTTCCCTTCATGACCTTCCTCAAGACCGGTTTCAAATATCTGTGCCTTGCCCTGTTCTGGGCGCTTGTCGCGCTGCTGCTGGCGATCACGCTGGTGCCGCCCTTCCTCGACCGCATCTATTATGAAGGGCCGGTGAGCGATCATTATGATGGCGCGCGCTTCTTCAATCCCGACGAGGGGCAGGGCGAGTGGAAGAACGACATGATCCGGGGGCCGGGGCGGCCGCGCGGACTGTTCATCCTGCGCTGGCTGACCGGGCGGGACGACCGCCAGCCCTGGCCCGAAAAGCTGCGCGTCGCCTATGCCAAGCCCAGGGAGTTGCCCGCGCTCAAACCCGGCGAGATGCGCGCGACCTGGGTTGGCCATGCGACGGTGCTCATCGAAACGCCGGGCTTCACCATGTTGACCGATCCGATCTGGTCGGAAACCGCGGGACCGTTCGGCTTCGGTCCGCAGCGGGTGACCGATCCGGGTATCCGCTTCGCCGACCTGCCGAAGATCGACCTCGTCATCGTCAGCCATAATCATTATGATCATATGGACCTTGCGACGCTGAAGAAACTGTGGGAGCGCGACAAGCCCGCGATCATCACCAGTCTCGGCAATGAAACCATCATCGCGAAGGCCGGCGTCAAGGCGATCCCGATGGACTGGGGCGTCAACCGCCGGATCGGCAAGGCCACCATCCATGTCACCCGCAACCATCATTGGGGCAGCCGCTGGTTCAAGGACCGGAACCGCGCCTTGTGGTCGAGCTTCACCGTCGACACCCCTTCCGGCAGCGTGTTTTTCGCCGGTGACACCGGCTATGGCGACGGGCGGTGGCCTGCCGAAGCGGCGCGCGCGGCCGGCGGCCGGATCCGGCTCGCGATGGTCCCGATCGGCGCGTTCCGCTTTGCGCCGGGACAGCTCTGGACGGGATCGCATATCGGCCCTCTGCACGCGGTCAAAGTCTATCAAAGCCTTGGCGCAACCACCGGCCTGCCGATCCATTGGGGCACCTTCCAGCTTTCGAGCGAAGCGCATGATACGCCGCCGAAGATGCTGGAGCTGGAAGCGGCCTGCGCCGGCCTCGACCCGGAAGCATTCGCGCCGAAGGAAATCGGCGTGCCGTTCATGGTTCCGCCGGCCGATACGCCGCGTGCTCCTGTGGCGCGCAAATGCGACAAGGCCGCGATCGCCGCGCTGCTGTGATGGTCCGGCGGCAAAAGTAAGCAGAAGCCCTTAACCCGAATTTTACCCTTCCCGGTGCATTTCCCGGAACGGTAGTTATCGGGGTGGGCAAGTGATGGACGTCGAGGACCTAAGCAAGCAGGACGGAGAAGCCGCCGGGGCCATATTGACGGCCGGTGCCGGCGGAGCGCCGCTCGTCGACGGCAACGAGGATTTCCCGTTCGGCACCGATGAACGGCGCATGCAGGTGCGCGCCTACAGTTTCTGGCTCGGCCTTGCGGGCGATGCGAGGTTTCCCGCCATCGACGATCTCGACATCGACAATCTGGCGGGTTTCGGCGACTGCGCGATCCTGTTCGACTGCACCACCGGATTCGACAATCCCGCCATCGTGCATCTCGGCGAGGCGTTGCGCCGCGCGTCCGATGCCGATGCCGATGCCGAGATGCTCGAAGATATCGCGCCGGATACGCTGATCGGCGTCCTCGCGGGCCACATGGAAAAGCTGGTCGGCAACGAAGCGCCGGTCGGCTTCGAGGCCGATTTCGTCAATGCGGCGGAGATGGCGATCATGTATCGCGGCATCCTCCTGCCTTTCTCCTCCGACGACGACACGATCGACTTCGTGCTCGGCGTGATGAGCTGGAAGGAAAAGGGCGCGGGCGACGGCGTGATCATCCCGGCGGTGACGATCGCGCCCGCCAAGCAGGACCGTGATCCGGACGGCGACGATACCGATGAGGATGGCCGCTCGGTCGCCTCGCTGCTCGACAAGCCGGTGTTCATGAACTCGGCGTTGCTGCATGACCAGCCGGCGGCGGACGATGCGGCGGCGCGCGCACCGACCACGATCAAGCTGCGCAGCATGAAAGGCAAGCGGCGCGCCTCCGATGCCGGGAGCGACGAGGACGCCCCGCCCGCGCCGCGCAGCTTTGCCGAGCTGGTCGCGCAGGTCCGCGCCGAACAGATTGCCGCCGGGCTGCCGGTGCCCGAAGGCGATCCCTATCTGCCGCCTGAAATGGCCGACTTGTCCGCGCCGCAATCCGTGAGCGATCCGGCGCCCGATAGGATGCCGGGCCCGGCTGCGGCGATCGTCTCCCGTGCCTTGGGGGAAGAAGCGGAAGAACCATCCGAAGCCATCCCGGACGAACCCGATGCGGCTGAAGCGCCGGAACATGGCGTCGACGCGGTCATTGAGGCCATGGTCACCGCGATGATCGACGACGCGCCGCCTGCATTTGAAGCGGCAGCTTCAATCGAGGCCGCTCCGGCCAACGTCACCGCCGCGCCGGCTAACGTCACCGCCGCGCCGGATGGAGCAGAAGTGATCGAACGCGAAGGTCCGCTCTCGGGCTGGCTTACCCTCGCGCGGCAATATGAACGCCAGCGCGCCGAGGCCGAGACCGCCTATCATGCCGCGCTCCACCGTTCGATCGGCCAGCTTTACGACCTTGCCATCGTCGCGCGCCGCTATCCCGGCGACTATGCGGTGATGCTGCATCAGGCCGGACTCGACGTGCCCGGCGACGGCGAGGACGCGCGCGCGCTGGCGACGCTCGTCCGCCTCGTGCTCGGCCCCGAGGCTGATCCGGCCAAGGTCGCCGATTGCTGCGCCGTCGTCGCACATGCGTTCGATCAGGACATCGCCTTTGGCGGCCTCCCCGCCTGGCTCGACAGCCTCGACGGCGGCGTCCGCGCCATCACCGGCGAAACCGGCGCACCGGCCCCCAACCCTTCACCGACCCCGCCGCCTGCCAGGCCCTGTTCGCCCAGCAGCCTCCGCTAGGCGCCTTCGAGTTCGCGGCCGATGGCGGCGAATTCGTCATGCTCCTCGCCCGCAAACCGGGGTGACTTTCCCTTCCTCCAACCATTCACCGCAATCTAAGCGAATCGCTTAGAGACAGGAATTTGCGAATCCCGTAATTTTCTTTTCCAGGGGCAGAGGAGAATTCGGGAGAGTCTCGCATGACACAGGTCCAGTCCGTCCAGTCGTCCAACTATGCGAATGCGGTCAACAGCCAAGCGCTTGCCGCCGGTGGGGGCAGCGGCTCCTATAATGTGGTGCGCGGCGATTGCCTGTGGAAGATCGCGCGCGCGCACGGCGTTTCGCTGAGTTCGCTGATCGCGGCCAACCCGCAGATCCGCAACCCCGACCTCATCTATCCGGGGCAGAAGATCAATATCCCGGGCGGCGGCTCGGGTGGTCCCGGCGGCTCGACGGGGCCCGGCGGCACGACCGGTCCCGGCGGCGTCCCCGGGACACCCTATGAAGGCGCACCCGGCGATGGCGCACAGCGTTCGGCGGATGTCGCCAAGAAATATCTCGGCCAGTGGGCGGATCAGCTCCAGTATAACAAGAATGACAAGCTGCCCATGCAGGCGGGCATTCCGCCCAATGTCTGCTGCGCCAATTTCGTTTCGGCCGTGCTTCAGGAATCGGGCCAGATCCCGGCCAACATGCACGATAACACGGTTTCGGGGCTTGCCTCGAAGCTGAAGAGCCTCGGCTGGACCGTGGTTCCGGCGGGGAGCCCGCCGCAGGCCGGCGACGTCGCCATCATCAAGGGCAACGGCATCTCGCACACCGAGCTGGTGACGAGCCCCACTCAGATGATCGGATCGAATAATAAAGGTTCGCGCGGCCAGCAGGTGAGTTATGGCAACACCAGCTATTGCACCAAGAATGGCGGCTATTTCCTGCGCCCGCCCGCCTCTCAGGGCGCCGCAAAGCCTTCGGGCGCAAGCGGTCCTTCGGCAACCGGTGCGGCCGATCCGGGCAGCCATGACGGCCGGGTCAAGGCGGCGATCGATTTCTTCGTCTCGAAGGGCTGGAGCCGCAATCAGGCGATCGGCATTGCCGCCAACCTCGAAGCCGAAAGCGGCATGCGCCACGACATCCAGCAGCATGGCGGCGGCCCGGCTTTCGGCCTCGCCCAGTGGGAGGGTCCGCGCCGCGCCGATTTCGCCAAATGGGCCGGGCACGACATCCGCCAGTCGACCTTCCGCGAGCAGCTCGAGTTCATCCAGCATGAACTGACGACGACCGAACGCGGCGCGGCGAGCCGCCTGCGCGGGGCTTCGAGTGCGGCCGAAGCGGCGCAGATTTTCTGCCGCTATTATGAACGCCCGGCGGATATTGTCGGCGACAGCCGCGAACGCGCCGCGATCGCCAACAGCATGGCGGGACGCTACTGATCCAGCGGCCGGGCCGGCACGCCCACAGCTTTCCGCATGGAGGATCGGCGGGAGAGCCGGGATGGGGGAGACGGGAACCGTTTCCCTCATCCTGTTGCGGTGCGGGCCGAAGCGGCGCATTCTGCGGCTGTCTACCACCGCCTTTTAAAAAGGAGTTGAGCCATGCCGCTGTTGCCCGCCCGTCTCGCCCGTTTCGCCATGCCGCTCGGCTGTACCGCGCTACTGATATTCGGCTGTTCGCAGGATGCGGGGGCTGAACAGGCGACCGCCGGGAGAACGGCGCGCGCCTCCGCGCCGGCCGCCGCGCCGCCGCCCGATCTTCAGCGCGGCGAGGCGACGCAGCCGGGCATCCCCGATGGTTCCGAAGCCGCCGGAAGCACGCCCGCCACCTGTGTCAGCGGCGACAGCAGCCCCGCGCCCTGCACCATGGCGCCGGGCCGCCCCGATGCGGGCGCAAACACCGTGGTCGCTTTCAAGCTCGACACGCCCCCAGCAATGTCGGCAACGGCGCGGCGATGATCTTCCGCGGCAACCGCCAAGGCCGCTGGTGGTCCGGCACGCTCAACGGCGAGCCCGCCATGGGTTATGAACTCAATCGCGGCCATGTCGTATTCAACACCCGCACCCTCGACGGCGCATTCGAATATTGGACCAGAGGCAATGAACATGGGAGCTATTGAGATTTTTGATAGTAAATAAAATTTATCGTCAAATAATTAACAACATTGTCAATAAGGGCGCATTGTCCGTTTCGGTTATAATATGGACATAAGCATGAGCGATAGTAGCGCTTTTGGATGTTGATTCGGTTGCCTGATTCAATCCAGCCAAATTATTTGGCCATGCTCTCAATAGAGCAGTTGTAGGAGAAGAATCATGAAACATATTTTGCTGATCGAAGAAGAAGAGCGCGGCATTTGCATTCAGCCGCGTCGCTGGACCTGGGAATTCTGATTTCTTTTTTCTGGCGCTCGGCGCCACGCTTGAGGCCGGAATCTGTTGCGCAGGTTCCGGCCTCGTTGCGGGGGTTGGACAATGCACAGCTTGATTTACGAGGCCGTTCAGCACGAGGGCTTCCCGGTGTCCGATGGCTACCGCCGTCTTGTCGAGCATTTTTTCGATGATGATTTTGCGCTATTGCTGGCCGCTTATCGTAGCGCCAATCTGCGTATGATGAGTGACGCCGGCGCGCTTATTGTTCGCTTTTCCAAACATGCAGAGACGGAACTGGAAGGCGGCGAAATCATTGCGGCGATCGGGGCAGAAGCGCCGGACGGAATTGGCGCAGCGATTGTCGCGCACGGTCTGGACGAGCAGCGCCACCACCGGATGTTCAAGGCCATGGCCGAACGGGTCGCCGACGATTTCGGCATCGAACATTTCCCGCTCAAATATCGCGATCCGGCACCGACGATCCGCAACCTGTCAGGGACAGATGCCTGGAAATATCTGATCGTCTCGATCCATTGGGCCGAGGTACGCAACCTGTTCATACTCGATAATTATCTCGAGGCACTTGGGCGGGTGGACTGGCGATGCACGCCGCTTCTCATCAAGCAGATCAAGGCGGTTCAGGCGGATGAAATCCGTCATGTCGGCTACACCGCGAAATATATCGCGGATATCATAGCCGACCCCGCATTTGTCGACATCGCGCACGAATATAAGCAATCCTATCTCGCCAACTGCTGGAAAGAAATCGGTGAGATGGCTCACTATTTCGCGACCCATGAGCGGATCGATGGCTGAAATCGGGATGACTGATATTACGTATCGGCTGAAACATATTCTGGCGGCTGGTCCGCTACAGGGATATGAGACGCAGATAATTGTTTTTGAGCGAGGAGCGCTGACGCTTGCGGTCTCTCGCCCGGATGGCGCCAGATTCCGCCTGGCCGGGGCAGCGATCTTTTCGGCGATCGATATTCTTGCATCCTTTACCTTGTGGGAGGTGCGCGGCTCGGTGCGATCGATCTTCACCACGAACATGACCTGGTCCTGTTATCGGCCGGTCAAGGGGAAGCGCGTTGAAATTCGCGCACGGATTCTTGGTCACACCCTGAATTTCGCCACAATCGGAGTAGAAATACTGGTAACAAAACCGGGTTCATATTCGGCTGCGACCTGCACGGCGACAGCTTATCTCAGGGGGTATGACGGAGATCTTCTGGTCAAGGATATGATGGATGAAGGCTGAAAGGAAATATCGCATGCTGGTCAAGCCAGCCATGTTCATCGTCGCAATGCTGCTACATGGTCCGGCCCCCTTGTGTGCACAACCGTTGAACGTGACGATCGACGGTCAGCTTTTGCGCCTGCAGCCGACGCTGGATGCCCCGCCGCTGGCCATCCTCAATCCGGAAGCCGCCAGCCGAATTCATATGTCCGGCGGCATGATGGCGCCGAAGGCAAAGGTGGCCGGGACCACCTTACGCGGACGCACGGCGACAATAAGATCCGTGGTTGGCGGGGCCAGCGTACCCAAGCTGCGGGTGGCGAGTTTCGGGCGGACTTATATGACCGGTTTTGACGGTGGTATCGGCGTCGATGCGGTCCCTGCGAACCATATTTGGTGGTCTGGTGAACGCGGTGGTTTGCCATCCTATCGTATCAAGCTGCAGCGCATCAGGGGCAAATGGATCGCTCGTCAGCCCATCGCCGGTCAGTCCTTTGATATCCGTTTCGATTTTTCCCGCAGCGGTTCGATCACCAATCGCGTGGGCGGGCAGATTTTGCTCGATGCGGACAAGGCGTTGTCGTCCGGTCGCGTGAGCGAAAGCCCGGTAGCCTTTTCCATTGTCCGTCCTGTCGAACGGCTGGACCTCAACGGGATAGATTTTGGCGGGCGTCGGCTGGAGGCCGTCGACAGCAGGGTTTCCGCTGAACGGGCAACCCAGTTGAAACAGATGGCGGCCACGATTGATGACGAGGATGAGCAGGCCACAATCGTCGTCAACGGCCGCCGCCCCAGCGAGCGGCGATACCGCGAAAAGCCCTATCTGATACTGGGCAAGGACTGGCTGGGATCATGCAGTGCGCGGTTCACCCGATCAACAGGGATGCTTGAACTATTCTGTTAAGCGCGGCGTCCGGCTATCCCCGCTTATGCGTGGGCGCGTGGAAATCGGGGTCCTTGGTCGAAACCCACTGGATGAAGCGGGCGATCTGGCCGTCTTCGAGCACCGTGTCGCGATTGGTGCCGATGCGTTCGAGTTCGCGGTTGGTAAAGCGCGCGTGGAGCGTCTGGTGGCAGATCGGGTGGACCGCCACGGTTTCGCGTCCCTTGCGGCTTTTCGGCACCGGATGATGCCATTCGACCTGGCTTCCAAGCGGCCGCTCGCACAGCCAGCAGCGAGGCGTGGCGGCGGGCGCGTCGTCGCCGGAGTCGCCAGGGTCGTCAGAATAAGCCATAAAGGCTTGCTAGGCCCTCCCGGCCGGCGGAGCAAGCGGAGCATGTTCCGACCCTCCCTTGCCAGGGAGGGATCGAAAACTTCACAGAATTTTTCGGAGTGGGTAAGGTGCTGGCCGGGTAAACCAACATACCCACCCCAAAAAAGCGCGCGCTTTTTTGACCCTCCCTGGCAAGGGAGGGTGCGGCATTACACTCCCCGCTCAGTCCGCCGGGCCGATATGATAGGCGCACAGCTTGTTGCCGTCGAGGTCGCGGAAATAGGCGCCGTAAAAGGCCTGGTCGCCCTCTTCGCCGCGCACGCCCGGAGCGCCTTCGCAGCTGCCGCCCAGTTCCAGCGCCCGCGCGTGGAGTTCATCGACCCGGGCGCGGCTGTCAACCGTGAGCGCGGGCATCACGCCGTTGCCGACCGTCGCCGCCTTGCCGTCATAGGGCGGCGTGACCGCGAGCGCGGGCTTGTCGAACGCGGTGCCATACATGGTGAAACCATTATGGTCGAAGCGCATCAGTTCCTTGGCGCCGATGCGGCCGAGAAGGTCCGAATAAAAGCCGCGGGCTTTCTCGATATCGTTGGTGCCGAGCGTCACATAACCGAACATGGCTGTCCCTTTCCTCTTGCTTGAACTTGCTATTGTCTAAGGCTGTTGCTGTTGCGCCTTCGTGTCAGCGGGGGCGCCCGCGTCCGGAGCGGCGGGCTGTGCAGGCTTGCACGCCCCGGTACGCTTCATGTCGATCTGCATGTCGACATCAACACCGATCGGCGGGAAGGGCAGTTTGATGCTCATATTGGTGGCGGCGCTGATCTGTTCGGGTTCCACCGTGCCGTCGAGCTTCATCCGCGCCGCGGGGCCAAGCCCGGTCTGGCAGGCGAGCTCGCCCCTGATGCGGTTGCCCGCGACGTCGAACTGTTCGAACTTGCATTCGCGCTGGCCCAGGATGGAATCGAGCATCGGCTGGATGCCCTTGTCGGCCTCCTCCGGCGTGACGCAGCGTTCGACCACCTGCGCGCTGCCGCCGAGCTTGCGCTCCAGCGCCTCGCGCTGCGCGGATGGAATGCCGGGCGCCTTGAAGCGGGTCACTCTTACGCGGGTTTCATAATTGCCGGGCACCAGCTTTGCGAGCTGGCCCGCTTCGGTGCGCACTTCCTCGACCGTCGGCTCGCGGCTGCATCCGCCAAGCGCCATCAGCGCGAGGCCCGTCACCAGTCCGGTTATGGTTGTGCGCATTCTCATCCTCTCTCGCCTTTGCGCCGCGACTATGCGGATGCGCGGCTGTTATGCAAGCGGGATCGGACAGGCGAAATCCGCCCGGCCGCCGGATGGCATGAAAAACCGGGCGAAAGCCGTCTGGGCGGCCCGCCCGGTTGATGATTTTTTGCGCGGTGGAGTCCGGCCGGGCTTATGCGCCCGTCTTGCACGCGCCGGTGCGGTTCATCTCGACATGGCTGCCGATGACCATCTCGCCGGTCGGGCCTTTCATGCGGACTTCGCTGTCGGTTGACGAGCTGGTGTCGGTCTTGGTGCCGTTGAAGGTCATCGTCATCGCCGCACCGCCCTGCGCCGAACAGTTCATCGTGCCCGAAACGGTGCTGCCGGTATCGCTGAACTTTTCGAACTTGCAGTCGCCCTGGCCCATTTTCTTGAACATTTCTTCCGACCCCGCCTTGGCCTGTTCGGGCGTGAGGCAGAAGCTCGGGATGTTCATCGCGGCCGACATCTGCTGCTTCATCTGCTCGACCTGCGCGGCGGGCATGCCGGGCATTTCCAGCCGGGTGATCTGCATCTTGGTTGTATATTCGCCCGGCTGAAGCTGCGACGTGGCAATGCTTTCCTTGGCGGCTTCATTGGGGTCCTTGCTCCCGCTGCACGCCGTCAGCGCGAGGGCGAGGGCCGTTCCGATCAAAACTGCACGCATATTGTCTCCCTTATATCCATGGTGATGATTTTGACCCTGATACGGGTGTCGCATGACGGCGGCCGCACTGCAAGCGGAGATACGGGGACGGGAGCTGCCAGTTCGCGCGCCGGCTGTTCGTCATGATTTCACACGGGTCGTCATGATTTCACGCGGGTCGTTATGATTTCACGCGGGGGCGCCGGGTCATGGGAAATACCAACGCCGTCGTCCCCGCGCAGGCGGGGACCCATCTGGCGAGGCTGAAATTCATATGGCGTGAGATGGATTCCCGCGTTCGCCGGAATGACGAAGCACAAACTCTCCGCGCCTTCGCGCCTCCGCGTAAACCCGTCCGCGCCGAGGTCCGGAGAGGCTTGCAGGCTTCGGCATGGGACGCCAAAAGGCGCAGGAAGGGGGGAACAGATGAGCGCAAAATCAAACCCGAAACGCGGCCTTTGGCCGAGGGCGCAGGCGCTGGCGGACAAGGCGCCGCCCAGCCGCAACCGCGTGGTCGATTTCCTCCGCGCGCTCTCGATCCTCGCGGTGGTGATCGGGCACTGGCTGGTCGCCGCGCCCTCTATCCGGGATGGCGTGGTCGAGGGCGGGCATTTGCTCGGGATCCTGCCATGGACGCAGTGGCTGACCTGGGGGTTTCAGGTGATGCCGCTATTCTTCCTCGTCGGCGGCTTTTCCAACGGGACGAGCTGGGCCGCGAACCGGCGAGATGGCGGGACCTACGCCCACTGGTTTTCCGGCCGGGTGCGGCGGCTGATCAATCCGGTCATGCCGCTGTTCCTCATCTGGACCTTCATCGCGATGTTCGGCACGCTGATGGGGATCGAGCGCGGCATCGTGAAGATGTCAGCGGGGCTCGCGCTGGTGCCGGTGTGGTTCCTTTCGGTCTATCTGATGGTTTCCGCGCTGGTGCCGCTCAGCCATGCGGCATGGAAGCGCTGGGGCATGGCGAGCTTCTGGGCGCTGGTCGCGGGCGCGGTGACGGTCGATGCGGCGTCGATCCGCTTTGGCGTGCCCTACATCAATTTCGCCAATTTCCTGTTTGTCTGGGTCGCGGTGCACCAGCTCGGCTATGCGTGGAGCGAGGGCTGGTTCCGTCCGCCGTCGAGGGCGCTGCTATGGGGGCTGGGCGGGCTCGTCGCGCTCGGCCTGCTGGTCGGCCTCGGCCCCTATCCGGTGGCGATGATCGGTGTTCCGGGATCGGACCTCTCCAACTCGATGCCGCCGACGCTGGCGTTGCTGGCGCTGGGCATCGCGCAGGCGGGGTTTGCCCTCGCGCTCGAGCCGGTCCTCAAACGCGCGCTCGAAAACCGCACGCTGTGGACCGCCGTGGTGCTGCTGAACGGGATGATCATGACGGTCTATCTGTGGCACCTCACCGCCTTCGTGCTGGTGATGGTGGCGGCGTGGCTCGCGGGTGGCATCGGCCTCCACGTGCAGCCGGGGAGCGGCGCATGGTGGCTCGCAAGGCCGCTGTGGTTCGCGCTCTATATCGCGGCGCTCCTGCCGATGATCGCGCTGTTCGCGCGCGCCGAGCAATCCGACAGCCGCCGCGGCATCCCACCGCGCGAGGACGTCCCCCACTGGCGGCTGGTGGCGGGGCTGGTCCTCACCTGTCTTGGCCTCGCCCTCACCGCCGCGATCAGCATCGCCAGCCCCGAAGGCGTGACCGGCGTGCGGCTATGGGTGGTAGCGCTCCCCTTCATCGGCGCCGCGCTCATCGGCTTCGGCCCGGTGCGGGGGCTGGTGAAGCGGGTGGGGTGAGGCCATGAGGATGTGGAGAAGAGGCTGACTATCGTCCTGACGCGCAAGCATGGGCTGGATGTCGTCGCGGCGGCTAATATCAGGGAGTTCGAGGCGCTCGGCCCGCAGGCCGCGCAACAGGCGCTGCAGCGGGCTTATGCGATGGGGTCCGGGCGTTTCAGATTGATAGTGTGTTTGCAGATTTGATATCATAAAGTAGGCGAATAAAATCTACGCTATCCCTGTGGGCTTCTTTCCAAACATTCGGGATCTGACAGGCTTACTGTTCGTAAATATGCATCCATCATATTTTCTCGCGCTTCATCCAGCCGCTCGTCTAGCAAGTTGGCTTCGTAATCTTGAAAGAAATTACGAGCATACGCCTTAGCAGCCCCGATGGCAGCTTCGGCACCAGACATATACATATTAATGTGGGGTGGTTCTGACGTCCCTCGCGGTCCATATTCAAATTCGTTTATCTTGTTTTCTTCAAGATAACTCGAGCATAATACAGGCCAATTACCGTGAACAAAGTGAGACATCATTCTTTGCTGAACCGTGTACTGCAATCGAACTAGGCCCAGATCAGTCATCATGCTTGCCAAATCGGGCAAGCGCCGCCGATTCCTTACGTCTTCGCGGGAGACATTTGCGGTAACAAAACATTTTTCAATAGAGCGCTTCATCCTCTCCTCCAGAGGATTGGGGCCATTGAATCTGGCGATATTCGTTTCGATTTGGTCTTCTAGTTCTAATTCTGCCTTCAGTCCGTCCAAAACTAATTGACGCACGCGCTCCTCGGTGGACGAATTACAGGCCCATTGGACCTTTGTTGCCGATTCCGCGAGACACCGATGAAGAATGAACGCTGCATCACCAAATTGACCATCTGCCGTAAGTCGTAGTGTGGCGAGTATTAGATGGACAATCCGAGCCAAGTGACCCGAGAGAACATAATAATTTAATATCGGACCCTTCTTAAAGGCCGGTGAGTCTGGCTGGATAAAAGCGATTAAGTTGACGCAGCTCCCTACCCATTTGTACCATTCAAAGAATATTGGCACATAATCATCGGTTTCAGCACATTCTTGCCATACCTGATCATCAAATTGGGGATAAGGAGGTAGCAATTCACCAAATCGAGTCGGGCTACCGAAATTATCGTTGTCCATGGCTTGTACTAAGCACATATAGCGAACATGGCCATCCAAATCCGCACCACTCTGGCTGAACCCGAAACCGGCGAGGCGTTTGTTCCGCATCGGCCCGAGCGGCCGCCCAAGGCGGAAGGCGGGCGGCCGTTCAAGCTTGTGTCGGATTATGAACCCGCGGGCGATCAGCCCACGGCGATCGCCGAACTCGTGGAACAGGCGCGCGAGGGGGAGAAGGATCAGGTGCTGCTCGGCGTCACCGGGTCGGGCAAGACCTTCACCATGGCCAAGGTCATCGAGGCTTTGCAGCGCCCCGCGCTGGTGCTTGCGCCGAACAAGATCCTCGCGGCGCAGCTTTATGGGGAGTTCAAAAGCTTCTTCCCCGACAATGCCGTCGAATATTTCGTCAGCTACTATGATTATTACCAGCCCGAAGCCTATGTCCCGCGCAGCGACACCTATATCGAGAAGGAATCCTCGGTAAACGAGGCCATCGACCGCATGCGCCATTCGGCAACGCGCGCGCTTTTGGAACGCGACGATGTGCTGATCGTCGCGTCGGTGTCCTGCCTTTACGGTATCGGCTCGGTCGAAACCTATTCGGCGATGATCTTTGACCTCAAGAAGGGCCAGAGCGTCGATCAGCGCGAGATCATCCGCAAGCTCGTGGCGCTGCAATATAAGCGCAATGACGCCGCGTTCGCGCGCGGCAATTTCCGCGTCAAGGGCGACAATCTCGAAATCTTCCCCTCGCATTATGAGGATACCGCCTGGCGCATCAGCTTTTTCGGGGACGAGATCGAGGAGATCACCGAGTTCGACCCGCTGACTGGCAAGAAGGTCGCCAATCTCGATTATGTCCGCGTCTATGCGAACTCGCATTATGTGACGCCGGGGCCGACGCTCAAACAGGCGATGGAGGCGATCCGCCACGAGCTTGCCGAGCGGCTCAAGGAGCTGGAGGCCGAAGGGCGGCTCCTGGAAGCCCAGCGGCTGGAGCAGCGGACCAATTTCGACCTCGAGATGATCGCGGCGACGGGGAGCTGCGCGGGGATCGAGAATTATTCGCGCTTCTTAACCGGCCGCCTGCCCGGCGAGCCGCCGCCGACATTGTTCGAGTATCTTCCCGACAATGCGCTGTTGTTCGTCGATGAGAGCCATCAGACGATCCCGCAGATCGGCGCGATGGCGCGCGGCGACCATCGCCGCAAGATCACACTCGCCGAATATGGCTTCCGCCTGCCGAGCTGCATCGACAACCGGCCTTTGCGCTTCAACGAATGGGACGCGATGCGGCCGCAGACGGTCTCGGTGTCGGCAACGCCCGGCAATTGGGAGATGGAGCAGACGCAGGGCACTTTTTCCGAACAGGTCATCCGCCCGACGGGGCTCATCGACCCGCCGGTGGAAATCCGCCCGGTCGAGGAACAGGTCGATGACGTCATCGCCGAAAGCAAGAAGGTCGCGGCGCAAGGCTATCGCACGCTGATCACGACGCTGACCAAGCGCATGGCCGAGGATTTGACCGAGTTCATGCACGAGGCCGGGGTCAAGGTGCGCTATATGCACTCCGACGTCGAGACGCTGGAGCGCATCGAGCTGATCCGCGATTTACGGCTCGGGGTTTATGATGTGCTCGTCGGCATCAACCTCTTGCGCGAAGGGCTCGACATTCCCGAATGCGGGCTGGTGGCGATTTTGGACGCGGACAAGGAAGGCTTCCTGCGCAGCGAAACCTCGCTCATCCAGACCATCGGCCGCGCCGCGCGCAATGTCGATGGCCGCGTCATCCTCTATGCCGACCGCATCACCGGCAGCATGGAGCGCGCCATGCGCGAAACCGACCGCCGCCGCGAAAAGCAGCGCGCTTATAATGAAGCGCACGGCATCACCCCGGCGACGGTGAAGAAGCATATCGGCGACATCATCGCCCATGTCGCGTCGAAGGATCAGGTCACCGTCGAAATCGACGAGGCGACGCCGCATCTGGTCGGATCGAACCTGCGCGCGCATATCGAGCATCTGGAAAAAGACATGCGCGAGGCCGCGGCGAACCTGGAGTTTGAAAAGGCCGCCCGCCTGCGCGACGAAATCCGCGAGCTGGAACAGGACGAACTCGGCATCGGCCCGGCGGGCCCGCAGGATTACGCGCGTTCGTCACGGCATGTGGTTGGGCGCAGCAATGAGGGCAAGCCTGGGACGCGCAAGCTACGCTACGGTAAGAGCCAGAAGTTCAAGAGCAGCCGGGGGCGGTAGCCGTGCGGAAATAAAAGGGCCGGGACCCATTCTACCCTCGTTGTTGCAGTGTCAGATTCAATGAAAAAACCAGGATGGAAACATTACGTAACTAGTTCTTTGTCGCGACCGGTTTTAGGCATAGGGTGCCGCAAATGAAACTTCAAAGAATCAGCAGGAAAGGATGCCGAGCATGAATGCTACCAACCTCGACACCACGCACTTTTATATCAACGGTGAATGGGTGGCCCCGGTGGGTAATGGTACCCGCGACGTAATCAATCCCGCGACGATGGAGCCCGTCGCCAAGGTTGCGCTCGGCAATGAAGAAGATGCCAATCGTGCTATTGCCGCCGCAAAGGCCGCTTTCCCCGCCTGGTCGGAGACCAGCCGCGAGGAACGGCTCGGTTATCTCAAGAAAATCCTCGAACAGCTGATCGCCCGCAACGACGAACTCGCGGCTGCGATCCAGTCGGAAATGGGCGCGCCGACCACATTGGCGCAAAAGGCGCAGGCGCCGTCCGCCATCGGCCATTTCGCCGAGACCATCCGCGTGCTCGAGGATTTCGCGTTCGAGGACAAGATGGGCACCACGCTCGTCCGCAAGGAACCGATCGGCGTTTGCGTCCTCATCACCCCCTGGAACTGGCCGCTCAACCAGATCGCGTGCAAGGTCGCGCCCGCGCTCGCCGCCGGCTGCACCATGGTGCTGAAGCCGTCCGAACTCGCGCCGCTCGATGCGGTCATCTTCACCGATATTCTCGACAAGGCGGGGCTGCCCAAGGGCGTGTTCAACCTCGTCCACGGCGAAGGCCCGGTGATCGGCAATGCGCTGACCGGCCACAAGGATGTCGACATGGTGAGCTTCACCGGGTCAACCCGTGCGGGCATCCAGATTTCGGAAAATGCAGCGAAGACGATCAAGCGCGTGGCGCTCGAACTGGGCGGCAAGTCGGCTAATATCCTGCTCGACGACGCCGATTTCGAAAAGGCGGTTGCAACCAGCGTGTTCACCATGATGAACAATTCGGGCCAGAGCTGCAACGCGCCCTCGCGCATGATGGTGCCCGAAAGCAAATATGACGAGGTCAAGGCGATTGCTGCCGCGGTTGCGGGCAAGATTTCTGTCGGCATGCCCGCCGATGATGCCAAGATCGGCCCGATCGCGAACGAAAACCAGTATAAGCGCGTGGTTGGCCTGATCGACGGCGCCAGGCAGGAAGGCGCCGAACTCATCGTCGGCGGATCGGAAAAGCCCGAAGGACTTGAAGCCGGTCTGTTCGTCCAGCCGACGATTTTCGGCAAGGTCACGCCCGATATGACCATCGCGCGCGAGGAAGTGTTCGGCCCCGTGCTTTCGATCATGACCTACAAGGATGTCGACGAGGCGGTCGAGGTCGCCAACGCCTCCGAATATGGCCTGTCAGGCTATGTCTGGTCGGGCGATACCGGCAAGGCGCGCAAGGTTGCCAATCGCCTGCGCACCGGGATGGTCCATATCAATGGCGCCCCTCTCGACAACAAGGCCCCGTTCGGCGGCTACAAGATGTCGGGCAACGGCCGCGAATGGGGCGTCTATGGCCTTGAGGAATTCCTCGAAACCAAGTCGGTCTTCGGCGGCGCGGAATAGTACTGCTCTATCCGGCAGCCGGACAAAGGTCGCCCGCCTCCCTCTGGTTAAGGATATGTTTAGCATATCTTATTAGAGATAGAGGGTGAAATCGGGAAGGGGTGCTTTCCGGTCTGGCCGGAGGGTGAGCCGCGATGCGACGTGCGCGCTGGTTAAGATGGATAGCGGCGCTATGGCTGCTGGTAGCGGCTGAAGCGGCCTGGGCGGCGCTTTCCTTCGAACTGCGTACAGGCGCCAGCGTCAGCAACACCCAGTCGCTTACCGTCGACAGCAACAAATGCCCCGCCGAGGGACCGACCGCCATGTATGTTGGCGGCCGGCTGACCAATACGGGATCGGCCGCTATCACCAATATCGTGGCGTCGATCAGCGGTCTTACTGCGGATGTCTATCTGGCGGGCGGCCAGCCGGCCACGCAGGAGATTGGCACCCTTGGCCCCGGCGAGAGCGCAAATGTCTTCTGGTTCGTGGGATATAGCTGCGCCATCGGAACCAGTGTCACGCCAGCGATCAGCTTCACCTCCAGTGCGGGAACGACGCTCAGCACCCCCACACTCACCATCCGTTCCGCGATCAGTGCCAATGCCGGCGGCAATGTGGCGTCCACGACACTAGGCGCAGGCGCGGTTGTCGGGCAACTCGTCTATTTCGATGCGAATTTCACGTTCGGCAACACGAAGCGCGGCGATGAATATTTCCTCCAGCCGTCGGGAGGGCAGAATTTCGATGCCGCCTGCTTCCGGCTGGTGGGTTCCGAGATCATCGCGTCGAACCGGAATGCGGCGCCCGCAGGTTCGCTGGACCGGCTTTACTATATTCAGCCGGGGCGTCAGCCCGGCAATACCGGCTATATCTCTGTCCGTTATACCTTCCAATATATGTGCGCTGACCGCTCGACCACCGCGCGTCCCTATGCGGTGCAGACGTCTGGCAGCACCAACATCAAATATACCGGAAATTTCGATGGCAGCGGCTCTGTCAGCGTAAGCTATCCTCCGGCCACCAACCCGTTTACCATCAGCAAGTTGGTTTCGCCAACCTCCGGCTATGTCGGTATTGGTTCGGGGATTCTCACTTACACGGTAACGCTTACCAACCCTTCCCCTTACCCCAGCTATAGCCGCGAAATCATCGACATCCTTCCGGCGGGAGTGAGTTATATCGGACTGGCGCCTAATAGCGCGGTGACCGCGGCCAACAGCAGCTCGGTGCCCGCCAGCGGGGCAACCGGCACGCTTTCCTTCAAGGGCAAGCTCGGCCAAAGCTATTATGTCCCCGCTGGCGGCAGCATCACGCTGATCTACACGGCCAACCGGCCCGCTACGGCGGGAAGCTACACCAATACGGCGAAAGCCTATTTTGGTTATGCGTCCACGCCTGATGCGACCGCAACCTATAATCAGGCCATATTGGTGCCGCTTACGGTCAGCAAGACGAGCAATGTCCATAGCGATCCGGTTAATGCACTGACCGATCCCAAGGCTATTCCGGGCGCGATGATCGATTACACGATCAGCATCACCAATCCCAATAGCGGTCCGGTTGACGCCAACAGCGTGATAGTCACCGACAAGACACCCGCTCATACCAGCTTCTGTGTGGCTGATTTCGGGATTGCCGGAAGCGGGCCGGTGGATTTTGCCGACGGGACGCCCGCTTCGGGATTGTCCTACAGTTTCGCGTCCCTCGCCAGTGCCACGGACGGTATCGAATTCTCCAGCGACGATGGTGCGACATGGACCTATGTCCCGGTCGCGGATGCACGCGGCTGCGATGCGGCCGTGACCCACTGGCGCGTGCGGCCAGCCGGAACGCTTGCGGGATCGGGCAGCTTTACGCTCCGGATGCGTTACCTGCTGCTTTAGACCGCAAGCCGGTTTTGCCCGCGCTGGACGGTCTGCGTCACGCTGTTTTTGACCGTCCGGCTGCGCTGCTTCACCGTGTCCATGAAGATATAATCGCTCGTCGCGCGGTCGCGTTCCAGCGTTACGGCCATATAGCCGCGGCTTTCCGTATTGCACCATTTGAGGCCCGGGTTGGCACGGCGGATGGCCGCGCTGCGGTCCGCTTCGCTGACGCCGCGGGTCGATCCTTCCATGCCGTTGGAAGAAACGCTGTGTCCGGCGAACTCGACCCCGACTGCGCGGCCCGCCTTGTCGGCAAGGTCGAACGCCCAGGCATTGTGGCTGTCGCCGGTGAGTACGATGAGGTTGGCACCTGCCGCCTGGGCAAAGGTGTACACCCGCTCGCGCGCAGCCGGATAGCCGTCCCAGCTGTCGAGGTTGAACGGCAGGCCCGCCTTGGCGGCGAGCTGGCCCATCTCGACGCGCTTCAGGATATAGTCCGGCGCATCGGGACCGGTCCAGTTGGCGGCTTCGGGCGGCGAGACCGTGCCGCCCATGATCACCTGCTGCGCGAACACCTGCCAGCGTGTTCCTGCCTTGACGCTTTCGGAAAGACCGCGCGCGAACCAGGCTTCCTGGTCCTTGCCCATGAGGGTGCGGCTCTTGTCATGCCACGCGCCATCGCGGAAAGCGGCGAGCGCGGCCGCCGGGTCGGCCTTTCCGGAAATGATCTCGTCATATTCGAACTGTTTGGAACGCGCTGTGATGCGAGTTTCGGGCATCTGGATCGTTGCAAGGTCGCCGATCTGGTACTGCCGCCACATCTTGTCCGAAACCGGCATCCATTCGACATAGGCCTTGATCGCGGCCTTCTTGCGCACCGCCCAGTCGCCTTCCTCGGACTGATGGTTCTGCGCGCCGCCCACCCAGGGATCGTTCGCGATTTCATGGTCGTCCCACACCGAGATCATCGGCAGCACCTGATGCAGGCGGCGTAAATCAGGATCGGCGCGATAGCTTGCAAAGCGCAGGCGATAATCGGCGAGGCTGACGGTCTCATGGTCGGGCTGGATTATGCGGCCCGAAACCCACTGCTTCATGCTCGGATAAGTGCCATAGCCATATTCATAGAAATAATCGCCGAGGTGGACGGCGAGGTCGATATCGCCGCGCGCCGCGGCGTGCCCATAGGCGTTGAAATAGCCGAAACCCATATTGGAGCAACTGAACACGCCAAGCCGGAAGCGGTCGCAGCGCCCCGACGGGAGCGTGCGTGTGCGGCCTACCGGCGACATCGACCCGTCGGGCGCGATGAAACGGTAATAGAGCCAGCTATTTTCGGGAAGGCCGGTGAGTGTTACCTTGGCGCAGTTATCGTGCGCGGGACTTGCCACCACCTCGCAGCCGCTGATGACCTTTGCAAAAGCGCTGTCACCGGCGATCTCGACCCGCAATTTCGTCTCGCCATCGCTGACATAGCGGGTCCACAGCAGCACCGAGGAGGCCGACGGCTCGCCGCTTGCAACACCATGAGTAAAGCCGCGCAGCGTCAATATCTGCGCCGCGCCCGGCGTCGCGAGCCCGATCAGGCCCAGCGCGCCGGTCTGGAGCAGCAGACGGCGGTCGATGGTCAGCGAAGAAATCATATGAAGCACCTATTCCAGTCCGAGCGCGACCAGCATCGCCGTGAATAACAACAATATCATGACAGCACCGGCGACGAGCGCAAGCATTCTTGAGAGCGCCACGCTTGGGTCTCTGTACCATGGTGCTCGCCACGCCCCGGCTTGACCGCGCGTGCGAGCACGGCATCGCTCGCGCGGCGCCCAATGTCTCGAAGCCTTCGCTCATCGCGCTGCTTTATCAATGCGCTGGTTTGCCGGGCCGCTGTGCGGCTCCGCAAGGACGTAGATGGCCTAGCGCAATATCGAGGCGATGTCGGCGATGACTACATCGCTCGTCACTCCGAGATAGCGTTCATAATAGGGCTTGTGGGACGCGCCGACGATGGCGAGGATGCGCGTCCCCGGATAAGGGCCGATGGCCTCGCGGATATTGGCGGCCATGCGCAGGTTGCGGGTTTCCCAATAGGCAAGGTAGCGCCGGCCGGTCTGGCGCTCGCCCTTGTCCGCAGCGGCGGCGGCAAAATCGCTGGCAACGGCAAAACGAGCGGCTTCGGGCGCGTTGAGCGCGCGATACCAGCTGACGACATCACGTTTTCCTGTGGCGACATCCGTGTCCCAGCCGTCATATCTTTCCCTGCGCGCCTTCGCCCAGCGATTGTCCCAGAGGGCGGTGAGGTCGCGCCCGAACGCCGCCTCGGCTTCGCCCGCGAGCGGGCCGGTGGCGCGGTCGCCGCTATGGTCATCGACCGGCCAGACGCGGTCATGTTCGAGCCGCGCCGCAAGCGTCGCGGCGATCAGGCTGTTTTCGTTGAGCGAGCGGGCCTGCCTGACCATCGTTTCGGCGAACGGCGCGGTCAGCACCGCATCGGCCTTGCGCTCGATTTCGGGGAGGCGCAGCCATTGCACCAGCGCCGAGGTTGGATCACCGCTGGCGAGGAACAGCATCGCCAAGCGCCGCCGCTCCTCGGGAGAGCGGGCTGCGGGAGAAGCCGCCAGCAGCTGTTCGATCTCGGCTTCCGCCTTTGGTCCGTCGAGACCCAGCGCCTGACGCGCAGGAGCGGGGTCGAAACAATAGGTCTGAGCCGTGCCCGGATAGGCGAAGGCGTAGGCTTTGAGATAATCGCACTGCGCGCCGCTGAGCGATTCCACCGCGATCATGCGTGGATGCCACGCTGCGAGCCGGTCGAGCAGCGGTGCGAAGCGCTCGCGGTCGAAATCACTGGGCAGGCTTGCCAGATGCGAGGTGCCGAGCACGGCCACTTCGCTCTGCCCGCTGCGTTCGGCTGCTGCACGGTCGGCGATATAAACTGCCTCGGCGGGCGGCGTCGGGCGGTTGGTCGATACGACGGGTGGGGGCGGCGCGGATGAAGCGGCGGCGGCAAAAAGCATGGCGAGGTTGAAGCTCATGGATCTCTCCTTTTTCGCCGCTGTAATTTGCTGTATTAATACAGTCAAACAGTAAATCCAGTCTCATCCGCAACCATGCCGGCGTTGCGTGGCTGGACGATTGGCGGTAGCGGTCCGGGCATGACCGAAACGACTGACATGACGGCCCTGATGGCCGATCTCGGCTCCCGTGCGCGTGCGGCTTCGCGGCGCATGGCGGCGGCCTCGACGGAAGAAAAGCGCGCCGCCTTGCGGGCGATGGCCGATGCGATCCGTGCCGCCGCGCCGGAAATCACCGAAGCCAATGCGAAGGATATGGCGGCGGGGCGTGAACGCGGGCTTTCCGATGCGATGCTCGACCGCCTGCTGCTCGACGACGCCCGGATTGCCGGCATTGCCGATGCGGTGGCGCAGGTCGCGACGCTCGACGACCCGGTCGGCGCGGTGATCGACGAAAGCGTCCGGCCCAACGGCATGAAACTCAGCCGCGTGCGTGTGCCGCTGGGGGTCATCGGCATCATCTATGAAAGCCGCCCCAATGTGACCGCCGATGCGGCAGCACTCGGGCTGGGCGCGGGCAATGCGGTGATTCTGCGCGGCGGCAGCGAGGCGGTGCATTCGAACCGCGCGATCCATCAAGCGATGGCCGGAGCGATTGCCGCATCCGGCCTTCCCGCCGATGCGGTACAGCTGGTCCCGACACAGGACCGCGCGGCGGTCGGCGCGATGCTGACTGCGGCCGGCGATATCGACATCATCATCCCGCGCGGCGGCAAGAGCCTCGTCGCCCGCGTGCAGTCCGAAGCGCGCGTGCCGGTGCTCGCCCATCTCGACGGCATCAATCACAGCTATATCGACAAGGCCGCCGATCCGGCCAAGGCGGTGGCCATCGCGGTCAATGCGAAGCTGCGCCGCACCGGCATCTGCGGAGCGATGGAAACGCTGCTCATCGATCAGGACTATGCCGCGCCGGGGCCGCTCGTCGCCGCGCTCCTCGATGCGGGCTGCGAACTGAGGGGCGACGATGCGGTGATGGAGCTCGACGACCGCATCCAGCCCGCGCGCGACGAGGATTGGGATACCGAATATCTCAGCGCCATCCTGTCGGTCGCGATGGTCGACGGGGTCGAGGGCGCGCTCGATCATATCGCGCGCCACGGCAGCCATCATACCGACGCGATCGTCACTGAGGACGGGGCGACCGCCGAGCATTTTCTCCGCGCGGTCGACAGCGCGATCGTGATGCACAATGCCTCGAGCCAGTTCGCCGATGGCGGCGAGTTCGGCCTTGGCGCCGAGATCGGCATCTCGACGGGACGGCTCCACGCGCGCGGCCCGGTGGCCCTCGAAGGGCTCACCACCTATAAATGGCTGGTGCGCGGCGACGGGCAGACCCGGCCGTGACGCCCGAGGCGGCCGAGGCCTTTGCCGAAGAATGGATCGCCGCCTGGAATGCCCGCGATTTGCCGCGCATATTGGCGCATTATGCCGAGGATGTGCATTTCCGCTCGCCGACCGCGCAAAATTTGGTCGAAAACGGCGTCGTCGAGGGCAAGGCCGCGCTCGAACATTATTGGACGCGCGCCCTCGCGCTGATCGAACATCTCCACTTCGAGCTGCTCGGCGTGTTCACCGGCCATGACAGCCTGACGATCCTTTACCGCAATCACAACGGTGCCGAGGCTGCCGAAACCTTCCTGTTCAACGCGGATGGCAAGGTGACGCACAGCGTGGCTGCCTATCAATGGCGGGACAGCTATAAACCGTGAACCGATGCCTGGGCGCGGTCAGCCGTTCGCTGGTGCAGCATATTTGCAACGCTTCGTGAAAATGTAACATCAAGATCAAGGACCGCGTGGTTGTCACCGAAAATCTGCAAGGGGCGCAGGTGCTGTCGCTGCTTCAGGGAGCCGGGTTCAACAACATCACCTCGGCGCGCTTCTTTGTGAATGGCATCGATACCCGCACCAAGGGGCTGGAGATTGTCGCCACCTATCGTGTGCCCGATTTTGGCATTGGCAAGCTGACGCTCAATGCGGGTTATAATTATAACAAGACCAAGATCACCGACCGGGCAGCGCTCACGACCCTCCCCGGCCTCACGCTGTTCGGCCGCCAGGAATCCTTGCGCATGACCGAAGGCCAGCCGCGCGACAAGATCAATGCGGGCCTCGATTGGGACTATGGCATTGTTGGCCTGACCGCCCGCACCAACCGCTATGGCAAGGTGCTTGTGCCCGGAGTCGATGCGGCGCGCGACCAGTGGCTTGGCGCCAAATGGATCACCGATCTGGAGGTCCGGGTGAAGCCGGTCGAGTCGGTTGAACTGGCTGTTGGTGCGAACAATCTGTTCGATGTCTATCCCGATCGGCTCCGTGCGGGGCTCGTCGGCGGACAGAATTATGGCCTCAACGGCTACTTCATTCCCTATTCGCAATTTTCGCCCTTCGGCTTCAACGGCCGCTTCCTCTATGGGCGGGTAAGCTTTGATTTTTAACGAGAATTAGAAAAATCGCGACAAGGCATAGGGTCTCCACGCGCGGTGGAGGCCCTTTTTTCTTCAACCGTTCGTCGCTGGAATCCCGCCGTTCGCCGTATCAAGCGATGGCGTTTACCTTTTGGTTACATTTGCCCCATAGCCTCGGTTGTACAGCGACAGGGGGCATGTACCGCAAGGAAAATGCCAAATGCTGACACGTACTTATATTTTCGACCGTTATGTCGAAGCCAAGACTGCCGTCCTCGCACTTGAAGATGCTGGGGTGGCGCCGCATTTCACCACGATCATGGGCCGTGGCGGTGACGATATTGTCATGCTCGCCGAATATGTGCCCGCCAAGGCCATTGATGCCGTGCGCGCAGGCGGTGTGCTGACGACGCTCGGCCTGCTGGTCCTGCCGGGCATCGGGCTGCTCGCGGCAGGCGGCTGGCTTCCCTCCGGAATCGTCGCGCGCGGAACAACCGGCGATGCCATCCTGGAAACGCTGGTTGCTGCCGGGCACAGTGCACAAGAAGCTGAAATTCTTGCCGAAGCACTGCATCGCGGAGCGACGCTGGTAGGCATTCGCTGCAACAGCACGATTGTCGAAGGCGTCGAAGCGCTCCTTGCTGACAGGGGCGGCGTTACCGCCGAGGTTCGCGGCCGTGCCTATGCCGAGAATGGCTGGACCGGCTTCAATCCGGAAGCCGCACCCTACACCTCCGAAGAAGTCTATTGCGAACGTCAGCGGTATCTCAAGGCCGCCTGAAAAGACTGATCCTTTCTGGTCTCCAAAGCGCTGGGGCTGTCTTCTTCGAAGGCAGCCCCTCTTTTTTGCCGCCTTTGTTATCAGTGCGCAAGGAGCAGAGGGATTCGTGACCGGCTAAGCAGGTCCCGTGTGACCCCGCCGAACAGCCATTCGCGCAGCCGCCCGCGCCCATAGGCGCCCATCACAATCCAGTCGGCACCCACCCGGTCGAGCATCTCGACCAGTGCATCGACCACGACAATATCGCTTTCCGTACGCTCGTAGATCTCGGCCTTGATGCCGTGGCGCGACAAATAGGTCGCAGCTTCCGCCGGGGGGAAGTCGAGCTCATCTTCGGCGACCGTCACCAGATGAACGCTGCTGGCGCGGCTGAGGAGCGGCAGTGCGGCGCGCATGGCGTTGGCGGCTTCCGCGCTTCCATTCCAGGCAACCGCTGCCGTGCCGCTAAGCCGGATCGGTCCGCCTTCGAGTGGAACTGCGAGCACCGGGGTAGGGGAGGAAAGGGCTACGTCGCCAAGCGAGACCGAAGCCAGCGCATCGCCATCACCGGAGCCGGGCAGCGACAGTATAATGAGGTCGTTCATCCGGGCGCGGCTTGAGAGGATATCCAGCGGATCGCCATCGCCTTCACGCAGCGACCAGGGGACATCCTCGCGCTTCATGCGGGCGCCGATATGCTCACCCGCTTCGCGCGCAGCGTCGTCGACCGCCCGGGCAGCTTCGGGGATGATAAAGGCGGACCCGAACGGATCGGCCATCATCAGCGCGGCCAGCGGCTTGGCGGTGACACACTCGATATGACCGCCCGTGGCGCGCGCGACATCAAGCGCGGATTGCAGGCGGCTTTCCATGCCGGCATCGTCATGGACGTAAAGCAGGATCGATTTCATGACATTCTCCCTATGTCCGGTCTTTGCCTTGATCTCATCCCATGGTCATTGATCGGAATCAAGCAGGCGCACGCGAAAACCTGGTCAATCCGCAGCGATTTGCGCAAGCTGATCCCGGCGGCGCGATTGACGCTGCGGCGGGCTTTTTCTAAGGGCCTAAGCATCATCCGCCTCTTGCCAGGAAAGACTCCACGATGAAGAAACTCTATCCCGATGCGAAATCGGCGCTCGAAGGCTTGCTGTTTGATGGAATGCACCTGTGCGCGGGCGGTTTTGGTCTTTGCGGGATTCCCGAGCGGCTGATCGACGCGATTCAGGAAAGCGGCGTCAAGGATCTGACCATCGCGTCGAACAATGCCGGAATCGATGGCGAGGGTCTCGGCAAGCTGCTGCGGTCGCGGCAGGTGAAGAAGATGATCTCCTCCTACGTGGGTGAGAACAAGGAATTCGAACGGCAATATCTCGCCGGCGAACTCGAAGTCGAATTCTGCCCGCAGGGAACGCTTGCCGAACGCTGCCGCGCGGGCGGCGCCGGTATTCCGGGCTTCTACACCAAGACCGGCGTTGGCACCAAGGTGGCCGAGGGCAAGGAGCATAAGGAGTTCGACGGGCAAACCTATATCCTCGAACGCGGCATCTTTGCGGATGTGGCGATCATCAAGGGCTGGAAGGCCGACGAGAGCGGCAATCTGGTGTTCCGCAAGACCGCGCGCAATTTCAACCAGCCGATGGCCACCGCCGCGAAAATCTGCGTGGCAGAAGTCGAGGAAGTGGTGCCCGCCGGGAGCCTTGACCCGGACTGCATCCACCTGCCCGGTATCTATGTGAAGCGCATGATCGTCGGCGCGCCCTATGACAAGAAGATCGAGTTCGTTACCACCCGCGAACGCGAGAACGCCTGATGGCGGGGCCGCTCGATCTGTCGTCGGTCGAAGAGCATCTCAAGGATGCGAGCGAGTTCATGCGCATGTGGTCGCGCGACGGCGGCGCGATGTGCATCATCGAGCCGCAGAATCTGGGCGCCGATCCGGCGATGTTCGGGATCGCCATGGCCGATGCGATCCGCCACGGCGCCAAGGCGTGGGCGCGCGCGGTGCAAGTGAGCGAGGAACATGCGCTCGAACGCATCATGCAAGGGTTCAACGCGGAAATGAAATCGCCAACCGATGTGCCGCGCGACTTCGGTGACAAGCCCAACTGACCATGCCGCTGCGCCGCCTCTCGATCGCAGTGCTGGCCCTGAGCGCGACGACGCTCGGTGGTTGCATCGGCGCGCTGGTGGCGTTGCCGCCGCTCGGAGCATCGGTGCTGATCGGCACGAAGGTGATGGAACAACGCGCGCGCAAACGGACCGCACGCGAGATCGAAGAAGCCAAAGCGGCCGTGCCGGCAGGCGTGATTGTCACCGATATGACCACATTGCCGCCGCCGTCCGAGGGCCCCTCACCACTCGAACAGACCGGGCAGATCGAGCAGATGGTGACCTATGTCAGCGCCAAGCTTGCTGCACGCAAAGCCGCGATGACCGAAGGGCCCGACAAGTCCTCGGTCGTGCTGATGCCGGGCGCGACGCTCAGCAAGCCCGAATATACGCTGTGTGATACGCTGCCCCCCGCCTTACTGATCGACCTCGATACCGCCACCGGCGCGACGGTCCCGGTGAGCGAGGCGCTCGCCGATGCGCTCGACCGGCTGCGCGAGCAGGGCGTGAAGGCGATCTTTATGTCCGGTACCGCTCCAAAATATGCCAATATGATCGCGACTGACCTGATGGTGGCGGGACTTGGGAACGCCAGGCGGGAGGACACTTTCTGGCTTGTCGGTGATCGCGGCAGCAGCGGCAAGGATGGCCTGATGTGGAAGATCGCCAGCAACGCCTGCGTGATCGCGATCGCGGGCGGTGAACGGGGTGATTTCACGCCGTTACTCGATATGACGGACGCGGCGGCCGAGCCGGGGCTGATCGGCGCTGGCTGGTTCCTGCTGCCGCAACTCGGTACCGGTGCGGTGCCGCTGCCAACACCTTAGAGATCATGTTTTGACGAAGGATAATTGACATGCCCTGGACCCGCGATGAAATGGCCGCCCGCGCCGCCAAGGAACTGAAGGACGGTTTCTACGTCAATCTCGGCATCGGCATTCCGACGCTGGTGGCGAACCATATTCCCGACGGCGTCGAGGTGACGCTCCAGTCTGAAAACGGCATGCTCGGCATTGGCCCTTTTCCCTATCCCGACGAGGTCGATCCTGACCTCATCAACGCGGGCAAGCAGACGATCAGCGAATTGCCGCAATCGGTCTATTTTTCGTCTGCAGACAGTTTCGCGATGATCCGCGGCGGGCATATCGACCTCACCGTGCTGGGCGCGATGGAAGTTGCCGAAAATGGCGACATCGCCAACTGGATGATCCCGGGCAAGATGATCAAGGGGATGGGCGGCGCGATGGACCTCGTCGCGGGCGTCAAGAAGATCATCGTGGTGATGGAACATGTCGCGAAGGACGGCAGCCCCAAATTCATTCCCGCCTGTACGCTGCCGCTGACCGGGCAGAATGTGGTCGACATGATCATCACCGATCTTGCCGTGTTCCAGCGAGCCGATCATGACAGCCCGTTCAGGCTGATCGAACTCGCGCCGGGCGTGACGAAGGAAGAAGTGCGCGAAAAGACGACCGCGCATTATGCCGAATAGGATTCCGGCCAATCGAGGCAGCCGCTGGCTTGTTGCTGGCGGCTTGCTCAGCGCCATCGCATCGTTGCTGCATATCGCCTGTATGATTGGCGGCCCGGACTGGTTCCGCTTTTTCGGCGCAGGCGAACCGGTGGCGCAGGCGGTCGAACGTGGCGAGTGGCAGCCTTATCTGATGACCAGTGCCATCGTCCTGATTCTGGCACTTTGGGCAGCCTATGCTTTTTCGGGCGCGGGAAGGATTGCCCGCCTACCCTTAATCAGGGCGGCGCTCGTGACCATCACATTTATTTATCTGGCGCGGGGTTTGATCCTGCTGCCCCTCGCGATCGCCAAGCCGCAATTATTAACTGACCCCTTCGCACTGTGGTCGTCGTTTATCGTAGCCATCTATGGCATCATCTACGCGCTAGGAACCGGTCTTTCGTGGCCGGCGCTCAAACCGTCATCTCGTCAGCTTTCATGAGGCGGTCCTTAGCCATTCCGCTCGCGCTTATCGCGCTTGCGCTAATCGGCTGGTTTGCGTTGGTACCCGCGGACGAGGCGCGCTTGCTGGTGCGTGCGGCCATTCCATTGCGGAAGATGCAAAACTTGCCCGACACGCCGGCAGAGTGGCATGGGCGGATCGATTATCGCGCACTCGACCGGGAACTGGCCGCGCTGGTTGAGCGCCCCGAAATGGCGGGACTTGCGGTCGCAGTCGTTGAGGACGGCAAGCTCAGCTTCGTTCGCACCTATGGCCTTGCCGATGCCGCCAGCGGGGCGCGGGTGACGCCGCAGACGCTGTTCCGCTGGGCATCGGTGTCCAAGACCGCCACCGGAGCGATGGCGGCAACGCTCGCCAGCGATGGCGCGCTTGATCTCGACAGTCCGATTGGCGACTGGCGCACGACGTTGCGCCTCCCGGGCGATGCGCAGTTCCGCATTTCGGTTGCCGATCTGCTGTCACAGCGCACCGGCCTCACCAAAAATGCCTATGACGATAAGCTGGAAGCGGGTGAGCAGGCCGAAATGCTGCGCGCCAGTTTCGTCGCCGCGCCGCTGCAATGCCATCCGGGTACGTGCCACACCTACCAGAATATTGCGTTCGACGCTGCCGGAGAAATTATCGGGCAGGTCAGCCGGGAGTCCTTCTCCAAGGCAGTGGCGGACCGTCTGTTTGCACCGCTTGGCATGATCAGCGCGCATTATGGCATGGAAGGACTGACCACCGCGCGCGATTGGGCGCGGCCGTATCGCAACGGCCAGCTGCGTCCGCTCAATGACGCCTATTGGCGTGTTCCCGCAGCCGCTGGTGTCGAAAGCGACATTGTCGATTTCGCCACATGGATGCAGGCGATGATGGGACTGCGTGCCGACATATTGCCGCAGGAGACATTGGAAATTGCCCACCGTCCCCGCGTTACCACCGAACGGCTTTATCGCGGCACGCTGCGGCAGGCGACCAGCGATGCCTCCTATGGCCTCGGCTGGCGCAGCTTCAGCTATGACGGGCATCGGCTCGAGGGACATTCGGGTGCGGTCTCGGGCTATCGTGCGACCATGATATTCGAACCCGCGACGCGGACGGGCGTGGTCGCGCTCTGGAACAGCGACTGGGGCTTTCCGTTCCGCATCCCGTTCGCCGCGATCGACAGCTATCACAAGCGCACCCCGGCGAACTGGCTGGACCTTTCCGAAGTGCCGCTGCCTGATGACAGTCCAGCCGGACAAGATGCGGGCGCCGCGGTGGTTTCTGCCGGTTCCCGTTGAGAGCCCGGAGACGGGTTCCCGGTTCAAACCGGGGATTATAAATTACTGATAGCTACAGCCAGCCCGCGGTCTGCGCGAGAAGCCACAGCCCCAGCACCAGGAACAACAGCGCCGCGATCACCTGCACCGTGCGCATCGGCACGCGCTTGATCAGTTCGTGGCCGAGGAACACCGCCGGCACATTGGCAATCATCATGCCGAGCGTCGTGCCCATGGTGACCCACAACATGTCGCCGAAGCGGGCGCCGAGCGCGATGGTGGCGACCTGCGTCTTGTCACCCATCTCGACAAGGAAGAAGGCGATGGTGGTGGTCAGGAACGGGCCAAAGCGCCCGCCCTGCGCCGCCTCGTCATCTTCCTTGTCGGGGATCAGCGTCCACGCCGCCATCGCGATGAAGGAGACCGCCACCGCATAGTTGAACCAATGCGATTCGAGCAGCTTCGACGCCCACATGCCGACCCCCGCCGCCATCGCGTGATTGGCGAGCGTTGCGACGAAAATCCCGGCAATGATCGGTCCCGGTCGCCTGAACCGCGTTGCCAGCAGAATCGCGAGCAATTGCGTCTTGTCGCCCATTTCGGCGAGTGCCACGATCAGGGTGGAGATGAGGAGCGCGTTCATGCTGCGGCGCCCTTAGGGGCAAGCGCGCCAGAAGGAAAGTGGATAAAGGAAAGCGGATAGAAATGGCCGGTTCTGCGTTTGTCACGGACGACGCTCAGGCATGAGGAGATGGCAATGATGCGTTTCAATTTTCCGCTTGTCCTGCTGGCTGGCCCGGCGCTGATGCTGGCGGGCTGCGACAAGCCCGCCGACCCGCGCGGGCTCGACCGCGACGAGACGCTGCTGCAGGTGCAGGCCTCGGGCCGCGCCGAAAACCGTCCCGATGAGGCGCGCTTTACCGCGGGGGTTTCGGCGATTGCCGCGACCGGACCGGCGGCCAGCGAGGCCAATGCGCAGAAGATGAACAAGGTGGTCGCCGCGATCGAGGCCACCGGCGTCGCGCGCGACGACATCCGCACCACCAACCTCACCATCAACCGGCTCGACTGGGGACCGAACAAGGGCCGGTTCGAGGCGCAGAACAGTGTTTCGGTGCGCATCCGCCAGCTCGATGAGGAAGGGAAAAAGGCATCGGACGCGGTGGCCGCCGCGACAGGCGCAGGCGCCAATATCATGTCCGGCCCCGACTTGATCGTATCCGACCGCGAGGCGGCGACCAAGTCCGCCTACGCCGCCGCCTACAAGGCTGCGCGTACCCGCGCCGAAGCCTATGCCGAGGCGGCAGGATTGAAGATCGACCGCGTGCTCATCATCCGCGACGGCGGGCAGGTCGGCGGCCCGCCGGAGCCTTATCCGATGGCGGAACAGGCCGCCAATGCCGCCGCTCCGGTTGCCGCGCCGCCCATCCGTCCGGGCCTCGAGCAAGCCGAGGTCGCGGTGCAGGTCGATTTCGCGCTCGTGCGGAACTAACAGCACTGACATCCTCCCTTTGGGGCGTGGTAAAAGGCGGTACGCCCACAAGTGTGCATTGTCGCGGTTTGTTACCCGTAAACTGCTTAGGCGCCTTCGATCGTCCCGGCCGAAGGAAGAGTGGAACTCCGGCCGCATCTTCGCAGTCGCACAATAAGGTGGTTGATTGCGCGAACCACGCGGCCTAAGGCCAGAATATGACTCAGAAGCCCCGCACCTTGTACGAAAAAATCTGGGACGCCCATGTCGTCTCGACCCGCGACGATGGCACCAGCATCGTCTATATCGACCGTCATCTCGTCCACGAGGTGACCAGCCCTCAGGCGTTCGAGGGACTGCGCGCCAATGGCCGCACGGTGCGCCGCCCCGACCTCACGCTCGCGGTACCCGATCATAACCTTCCGACGACGCCGCGGCTCGACAGCGCCGGAAAGAAAATCCCGATTGCCGACCCTGAAAGCGCCCAGCAACTCGAGGCGCTGGAGGCCAACGCGCCCGCCTTTGGCATTCGCTATATCGACGCGGCGGCGCCCGAACAGGGGATCGTCCATGTCGTCGGCCCCGAACAGGGGTTTTCGCTTCCCGGCACCACCATCGTCTGTGGCGACAGCCACACCGCCTCGCACGGCGGTCTTGGCGCGCTTGCCTTCGGCATCGGGACGAGCGAGGTCGAGCATGTGCTCGCCACGCAAACCCTGCTGCTCTCCCGGTCGAAGACCATGGAAGTGCGGGTCGAAGGTGAAGTGGCGCCCGGCGTTTCGGCGAAAGACATTGTTCTCCACATCACCGGCGTGCTCGGCGCGTCGGGTGGCACCGGCCATGTGATCGAATATACCGGGAGCGCGATCCGCGCGCTGTCGGTCGAAGGGCGGCTCACCGTCTCCAACATGGCGATCGAACATGGCGCGCGCGCTGGTCTGATCGCGCCCGACGAAACCACCTTCGCCTATCTCAAGGGCCGACCGATGGCGCCGAAGGGCGCGGACTGGGACAAGGCGGTGGCCTATTGGAAGAGCCTCGCGACCGATCCGGGTGCGACCTATGACAAGGTAGTGGTGATTGACGCTGCCGACATCGCGCCGAGCGTCACCTGGGGCACCAGTCCGGAAGATGTGGTGCCGATCAGCGGCGTCGTTCCGGACCCCGCGAGCTTCGCCGATCCGTCGAAGCAGGAAGCGGCCGCCAAGAGCCTTGCCTATATGGGGCTGGAACCGGGAACCCCGCTTAGCGAGGTCGAGGTGCAGAATATCTTCATCGGCAGCTGCACCAACAGCCGCATCGAGGATTTGCGCGCCGCCGCCGCCGTGCTCAAGGGCCGCAAGAAGGCGGGTAACATCAAATGGGCGATCGTCGTGCCCGGCTCTGGCCTCGTCAAGCGTCAGGCCGAAGAAGAAGGTCTCGACCGCATCTTTACCGAGGCAGGGTTCGAATGGCGCGAACCGGGCTGTTCCGCCTGTCTCGGCATGAATCCCGACAAGGTGCCGGCCGGCGAACGTTGCGCCTCCACCTCGAACCGAAATTTCGTCGGCCGCCAGGGGCCCGGCGCGCGGACCCATCTTGTCAGCCCCGCTATGGCCGCTGCAGCGGCGGTAACGGGCAAACTTACTGATGTGCGGGAGCTGATCCGATGAACCCCATCACTACCGTGGAAGGCCGCGCCTATCCGTTCGGGCGCAAGAATGTCGATACCGATGTCATCATCCCGGCCGAATGGCTCAAGACGATCAGCCGCACCGGCCTTGGCAAGGGTGCGTTTGAAAGCGTGCGCGCCGAGGAAGGCAATATATTCGACGATCCCGAATATGCCGGTGCGCCGATCCTCATTGCGGGTGACAATTTCGGCTGCGGTTCCTCGCGCGAGCATGCCGCCTGGGCTCTCACCGACATGGGGGTGAAAGCGGTTATCGCGCCGAGTTTTTCCGACATCTTCTCCGGCAACGCGTTCAAGAACGGGATTGTCACCGTGGTGCTGCCACAGGCGGCGGTCGACCGGCTGATGGAGGTCGCCAGGACCGATCCCATCCATGTCGACCTCGAATCGCAAACGGTCACGACCCCCTACCAGGACCGGTTCGAGTTCGAAATTGATCCGTTCCGCAAGAGCTGCCTTGTCGGAGGGCTCGACGAGATTGGTCTGACGCTTGCTGACGCTACGGCGATCGATGCCTATGAAGCCAGGGTTGCGGACGCGCGCCCGTTTATGGCACCGGTCACGGATTGAGCGCGCAAAAAGGAGCGTAACGATCATGAAAGCCTTGCTGTCGAAGTCAGTCGGTGGCCCTGAAACACTGGTGCTGGAGGATGTCGCCGCGCCGGTCGCGGGCCCGGGAGAAATGCTGGTCGACGTCAAGGCCTGTTCGATCAATTTTCCCGACACGCTGATCATCGAGGATAAATATCAGTTCAAGCCCGAACGCCCCTTCGCGCCAGGGAGCGAAATTGCGGGTATCGTCAGCGCGGTGGGTGAGGGCGTGACCGATTATGCGGTGGGCGACCGTATCATCGCAATGACGGGGCATGGCGGCCTTGCCGAACAGCTGGTGGTGCAGCCGGCGCGCGCCTTCAAGCTGCCCGAAGGCCGCAGCTTCGAGGAAGGTTCTGCCCTCCTTATGACCTATGGCACCTCGATCCATGCGCTGCTCGACCGCGGGCATCTGAAGCAGGGGCAGACGTTGCTCGTGCTCGGCGCGGCGGGCGGGGTTGGGCTAGCGGCCGTCGAACTCGGCAAGGCGTTCGGTGCGCGCGTGGTCGCCGCCGTTTCGAGCGAGGAAAAGGCCAATGCGGCCAAGTCGGCCGGGGCCGACGAGGTCTTGATCTATGGCCGTGCGCCGTTCGAAAAGGATCAGTCTAAGGCGCTCGCCGACGCATTCAAGGCGGCAGTCGGTCCCAACGGCGCCGACGTGATCTATGATGCGGTCGGCGGCGATTATTGCGAGCCCGCGCTGCGCTCGATCGCATGGGAAGGGCGCTACCTCGTCGTCGGCTTCCCGGCCGGAATCCCGCGGCTGCCGCTCAACTTGACGCTGCTCAAGAGCTGCGATGTCTGCGGCGTGTTCTGGGGCGCCTTTGCCGCGCGCGACCCGCAGGCCAACCGTGCCCACGTCACTCGGCTGTTCGCCATGTGGGAAGATGGTCATATCCGCCCGCGTGTCACCGCAACCTATCCGCTCGCGCAAGGCGCCGAAGCGATCCGCGAACTCGGCAACCGCAGTGCAATCGGCAAGCTGGTGGTGACGATCTAGGCGCTGCGGCCTGGCTGGCGCGCCACCGGAAAGCGTGGCAAGACGGACCGCATGACCACGCAGTTCCTTTCCCGCCCCGGCCAGCCCGCCCTCGCCTATCGTCATCACGCCGCCCGCAAGGGCGAGGCCACGCTGGTGTTTCTGCCCGGTTACATGTCCGACATGGCGGGCGGCAAGGCGATCGCGCTGTATCAATGGGCGGTAGAGACGGATCACAATATCCTGTTGCTCGATTATGCCGGGTGCGGTGAGAGCGAGGGTGCGTTTCGCGACGGGACGCTGACAAGCTGGCGCGATGATGTGCTGGCAGTGGTGGACGCGGTGCTGAACCCTGATGCGCCGCTGGTGGTCACGGGCTCGTCGATGGGCGGCTGGCTCATGCTGCTGGTGGCGCTGGCGCGTCCCGGACAGGTGCGTGGCCTCATCGGTATCGCGGCCGCGCCCGACTTCACCGACTGGGGGTTCGACGAGGCGCAGAAGGCGCTGTTCCGTTCGGGGGGTACACTCGAGGAGCATTCGGACTATTCCGACGAACCCTATGTCACCACCGCTGCCTTCTGGCAGTCGGGTGAGGCCAACCGGCTGCTCGACGAGGAAATCGCGTTTGATGGCCCGGTGCGGCTGCTCCACGGGCAGGCCGACGAGGACGTGCCGTGGGAAGTGAGCCTCACGCTTGCCGCGGCCTTGCGTTCATCCGATGTGCAGACGCGGCTGATTAAGGACGGCGACCACCGCCTGTCGCGGCCGGAGGATATCGCAATCCTCATCGCGACAGCGTCCGAAATGATGAACCAACCGGGATAGCTTCACCATGTTCCTGCCGCTCCTCCTCCTGATGCAATCGCCCGCCTCGTTGCCGACGATGGATGAGGTGAAACGGGCCGAGTGCATGCGGCTGGCGGGGGAGGACGCACCGTCGGGCATCGCCGAAGCCAGTGCATGGAGCGGCAAGGGCGGCGGCTGGCAGGCGCGGCAATGCCTTGGCTTTGCCCAGTTCAGGGCGGGCAATGCGGCCGCCGCAATGGCGGCCTATGAGCAGGCGGCGCTGTTGGCGGCCGGAATCCAATCGGACCAGACCGGCAAGCTGTGGGCGCAGGCGGGCAATGCCGCGCTGATCGCGCGTGACCCTGCGAAGGCTATTGCGTTCCTCGACAAGGCGGTTGCGACGGGGCAGCTGACCGGCGAGGCGCTGGGCGAACTGCATATCGACCGCGCCCGCGCTTATGCGGCGGGCGGCGACATGGCGAAGGCCAGGACCGATCTTGAACAGGCGCACAATCTGGTGCCGCAGGACCCCCTCGGCTGGCTGCTTTCAGCCACGCTGGCGCGGCGTGAGGGCGACCTCGTGCGCGCCAGGGCGGACATTGCGACGGCGGCGCGTCTTGCGGCAAAGGATCCGGCGATCGCGCTTGAGGCCGGGAATATCGCCATCAGCGCCGGTGACGAGGCGGGTGCCCGCAAGAACTGGCAGGCCGCGATCGATCTTGAGCCACAAGGCGCGACCGCCCGGACGGCTGAAGCGCATCTCGCGCAATTGGGTCCGGCGAGGGCTGCGGTATCGCCGAAGCCTTAATCCGCCCGTGTTCCTGCACTTGCAGGACGCAGCATCGCGCGCCTTCCCATTCACGCGTCACCCTGAACTTGTTTCAGGGTCCATAGGCCCCATGTGATCGGGAGACCCGTGCCTTATAGACCCTGAAACAAGTTCAGCATGACGAAGAGAAAATAGGAATAGGGGAGCCTTACTTCAGATAATAATCCACCGTCGTCACCACACGCACTTTCTTGAAGGGCGTATCGGCGACGCCATAGCCTTCGCCGGTGCCGTCGCGGGCGTTGATTTCGAAATAGCCCTGGCTCGCCTGCTTGATCGCGCCGACCGATGCGCCGCTGTCGCGGGCGAATTGCTCGGCCACCTTGCGCGCGTCCTTGGTGGCTTCGGCAACCATGCCCGACTTGATGTCGTTGAGCTTGGTGTAGTTGTAGGTCATCGACGAGCCTTCAGCGAGACTGACGCCCGCGCGGACCAGTTCGGACTGGCGGGCAGCCGCGGTCTGGGCGCGTTTCACGTCCGTCGTGCGGAATTGCATGCGCTGGTTGACCGTCGTGGTGGTGACGCCGTCATTGGTATAGCTCGACACATTGACGCCCGCCGGAACCAGCGCTTCGGCGGGAAAGCCGAGTCTGGCGAAATAAGAGCGGATCGCGGCGGTATCGGCCTCGATCTTGTTCTGCGCCGTGGAAAGATCCGGCGCGCTCGCCGAATAGGCAATCGTCCAGCTGGCCAGATCGGCCACAACATCCTTTTCAGCCAGACCGCGCACCGTAACGGCACGGTCGACCGACCGTGCCCGCACCAGTCCGTCGCCCAGCAGATAGCCGCCTATTGCGGTCGAAAGGCCGAGGATCGCTGCGGCGGCGAGCAGGGTCTTGTTGCGATCCGCGATCCAGGAAAAACGGGAGGCGGGGGCGGGGTCGGACGAAACGGGGGCATTTTCCGGCATGGCGGGTTTCCCTGGAAGACTGGTTTCTGATAGATCCGCGAATTGGAAACACGGATGTAACGTAGCGTAATTGAAATAGCGTGAATGCACGATGAACCGTTCTAAAATATCGATCAATTGAGCAAGGAATGCCATGACCAGCTATCTGCACACCATGATCAGGGTCACCGACCCTGATGCGACACTGCGCTTCTTCGAACTGATCGGCCTCAAGGAAGTGCGCCGGTTCGACAGCGAGGCGGGGCGCTTCACGCTGATCTTCCTCGCCTGTCCAGGAGAAGAAGGCATAGCCGAGGTGGAACTCACATATAACTGGCCGCCCGAAGATGGCAGCGCCGGCGAAAGCTACGCCGGCGGGCGTAATTTCGGCCACCTCGCCTACCGCGTCGATAATATCTACGAAACCTGTCAGCGGCTGATGGACGCGGGTGTCACGATCAACCGTCCGCCGCGCGACGGGCACATGGCCTTCATCCGCACGCCCGACAATATCTCGGTCGAGTTGCTCCAGGACGGCCATCTCGAACCGCAGGAGCCCTGGGCGTCGATGCCGAACACGGGAGAATGGTGATGGCGATCGAGATCGTCCGCATCCCCGTTCTGTCCGACAACTATGTCTGGCTCGCCCATGAGGTAGCTAGCGGCGAAACGGCGGTGATCGACCCTGCGATGGCAGAGCCGGTGCTGGACGCGGCGGCAGAGCGAGGCTGGACTATCACCCAGATCTGGAACACGCACTGGCATCCCGATCACACCGGCGGCAACGCTGCGATCCGCGAGGCGACCGGCTGCATCATCACAGGGCCCGCCGCCGAGGCCGAACGCATCCCGACGCTCGACCGGAAGGTGGGCGAGGGCGATATCGTCAGGCTCGGCGCGGTCGAAGCCAGGGTGATGGAAGTGCCGGCGCACACGGCGGGACATATCGCCTATCATCTGCCTTCCGAGGCCGCCCTGTTCTGCGGCGATACGCTGTTCGCCATGGGCTGCGGCCGCCTGTTCGAGGGCACCGCTGAACAGATGTTCGACGCGATGCAGCGTTTCGCGGCATTGCCGCCCGAAACGCGTGTCTACTGCGCACATGAATATACGCTTTCCAATGCCCGTTTCGCGGCAACCGCCGAGCCGGACAACGCGGCCATCGCCGCGCGCCTCGCCGAGGTTGATGCGATGCGCGCACGCGATGAGGCGACCGTGCCCACCACCATCGCGCTCGAACAGGCGACCAATCCCTTCATGCGCGCACGCGATTCTGGTGAACTTGCTGCACGCCGCGCCGCCAAGGATGCTTTTTGATTCCGCCCGCTTGGCGCATCTCACAATACATCCTATATTCATGTAAAATGGAGCAGCTTTTCGGCCCAGAGAGGATGGGAGTCGCACGATGAAGATCAGCATGACAGGATGGATGAAAACCGCCGCAATAGCCGGTACGGTTCTGGCACTGGCAGGTTGCGCGGGTAATGGCTGGTATGGCGGCGTCGACGGCGGCGCGGCGCAGCTCAGCGAAAAGCAGACCGCGCTGATGCAAAAGCATCTGGCAGGCAAGGCGGCAGGAAATCCGGTGAGCTGCGTCAGTAGCACAGACCTCGACAATTCGATCAAGGTGTCGGATTCGATCATCCTCTATCGCGTGTCGAAGAACCTCGTTTATCGCAATGACCTGCGCGGTAGCTGTCCGGGCCTTGCGCGCGACAATGACATCATGGTCGTGCGCACATTCGGCAGCCAGCAATGCGATGGCGACATCATTCACATGGTCGATCGCACCACCGGCATGCAGGGCGGCGCCTGCTCCTATGGCAAGTTCGTGCCCTATCGCACGGCGACGGCTTCGCGTTAAAGAACGGCATACTCCCCGCGCAGGCACGGTTATGTAGAATTATGCTGTCCCGGGCTCCTGCCTGCGCAGGAGCACGAGGCGGTTATTCCTTGTCCCCATACAGCGCCGCGATCCTGTCCGCATAAACCTGTTTCAGCACATGGCGGCGGATTTTCATCGATGGCGTCATCTGCTCATTCTCGATCGTGAAGGCTTCGCTGGCAAAGTCGAACTTGCGCACCTTTTCGATCACCGATAGCCCGGCATTGACGCGGTCGATCGCCGCACGCATCGCGGCCTTGAACTTGTCATGCTCCTCGAGCAGCTTGAGATCGGCGGGCAGCCCATGCACCTCGGCCCATTCATGCGCCCATTCCGGATCGGGAACGACGATCGCCACGACATAGGGCCGCTTGTCGCCATAGATCATCGCCTGGAGGATTTCGGGCTGTAGCGTCAGCATCCCCTCGACCCGCTGCGGTGCGATATTGTCGCCCTTGTCGTTGACGACGAGGTCCTTCTTGCGGTCGGTGATGACAATCCGGCCGCGCTCGTCGATATGGCCGATGTCGCCGGTATAGAGCCAGCCATCCTTCAGCACGCGCTCGCTTTCCGCCTCGTTGCGCCAATAGCCGTGCATGACGAGTTCGCCCCGCACGAGGATTTCCCCGTCCTCGGCGATGCGCACCTCGGTATTGGGCATCGGCGGGCCGACCGTGTCCATCTTGATCCCCGCCTTGGGGCGGTTGCAGCTGATCACCGGCCCCGCCTCGGTCTGGCCATAGCCTTGCAGCAGGGTCAGGCCGAGCGAATGGAAGAACACGCCGATATCGGGGTTGAGCGGAGCGCCGCCCGACACCAGCGCCTTTACCCGTCCGCCGAATTTCTGCTGGATTTTCGGTTTGAACAGCCGGTCGATGACGAACTGCATCGGCTTGTCATAGAAGGGAAGGCTGCCGCGCGTGTAGCTTTTCTCGCCGAGCGTAAGGGCACGGTCGAGCAGGAGATTGGCCATCTTGCCCTGTTTTTCGACTGCCTTCAGCATCTTCTGGCGGATCACCTCGAACAGGCGCGGCACGACGACCATGATGGTGGGCCGTACTTCCTCGATATTGGTGACGAGCTTTTCCAGCCCTTCGGCATAATAGATCTGACCGCGGCAGCCGATCGGGAAAAACTGGCCGCCCGAATGTTCATAGGCGTGGCTCAAGGGGAGGAAGGACAGGAACACTTCTTCCTCGAGCCCGAAATCCTCGGCCACGATCTCGCAGCAGCCCTCGACATTGTGGAGAATCATGCCGTGATGCTGGCGCACACCGCGCGGCGCACCGCCGGTGCCAGAGGTATAGATGATGCACGCCAGTTCATCGCGCGTGACCCTGGCGGCGCGGTCACGGATGTCCGCAAGCGCGGCTTCTCCGTCCCGCACCAGCTCCGAAAAACGGCGAAACTCGATCGTCCCCTGCTGGCCGATGCGCAGGTCCTCGATACCGACGACAAGGCGGGCATTGCTGCGCATCACGGCCGGGAGCAGGTGGCGCGCCAGCTTCGCGTCGGAAACGATCACCGCGCTCGCGCCTGAATTGTCGAGGATATGCTGGTGATCGCGCTCGGTATTGGTGGTGTAGGTCGGCACCGTCACGCAACCCGCCGCCATGATGCCAAGGTCAGCGAGGCACCATTCGGGGCGGTTTTCGCTCACCAGCATGATGCGGTCGCCATTGCCGAAGCCCAGCTGGTTGAGCGAGCGGGCGAGGCCTGCCACCTGACTGGCCGCCTCGCGCCAGCTGATCGCGGTCCAGACGCGGTCTTTCTTCGCCCACAGGAACGGCTTGTCGCCCTGCTGTTCGGCATGGGTGAAGAACATGGTGACGAGGTTGGGATAGCGCGGCAGGGGGGAGGCCGATGGGGGTTTGGTTGCTGACATGGACAAAGCTTGACCTTTGAAAAATGACAGGAAGCGCTCGACGAAGAACGCGCTAGTTGGCGAGCGCGTTCCCCTGGCTGCGCGAATCGGCAACGCCCTGCCATTGCCCGCTGACGCGATAGGCGACGTTGAGCTTGGAGCCGAGTTCGGCCGCGCGCGTCTTCGACCCGAATGCGCTGATCTGCGGCGCGAGCCAGTTGCCGAGCGGCGTCGCCTCGATCACCAGACCGTCGCGATCGTAGAAAAGATTGGGCAGCGCCACGGCTTCCTGCGGAGAAAGACCGAAGTCGAGTACCCCGACCAGCACTTTCGTGACATGCATGATGATGCGCTTGCCGCCCGCCGACCCGACCGCGAGCAGGGGCTTGCCATCCGGGCCATAGACGATCGTGGGCGACATGGAGGACAAAGGACGCTTGCCCGGCTCGACGCGGTTGGCAACCGGCGCGCCATTTTCTTCTGGCGCGAAGGTGAAGTCGGTCAGCTCATTGTTGAGCACCATGCCGTTGGCGATCAACTGGCTGCCGAACACGCCTTCGACGGTCGATGTCATCGACGCGAGATTGCCGGCCTTGTCGGCGGCGACGAAATGCGAGGTGCCGCTGACCTCGCCCGGCGCCGCAGCGGTGCGCTTCGGCGCGCCCGGCGGATCGCCCGCTTCATAGGTGCCGAGCGCACGGAACGGGGAAATCAGCCCGGCGCGGCCTGCGATATAACCTTTGTCGAGCAGCCCCTTGACTGGGACCTCGACGAAATCCGGGTCTCCGAGATATTTGGAGCGGTCGGCATAGGACAGTTGCATCGCCTCGCCGATGACGTGCCAGCTCATCGGGTTGTCCGGCCCCATGCGTTTCAGATCATAGCCTTCGAGCATGCCCATGATCTGGAACACCGTGGTGGCGCCCGACGAGGGCGGCCCCATGCCGCACAACTTATACTGGTGATAGCTGGTGCAGACGGCATCGCGCGGCGTCGCGCTGTAATTTTTGAGGTCCGCGAGCGTCATTACCGCGGGGTTGCGCGCGGACTTGCCCACCGCGTCGATGATCGCCTGCGCGTTGCGGCCGGTGTAGAAGGCATCCGGCCCCTTGTTAGCGACATCGCGCAGCAGCGCGGCGAGCTTCGGGTTTCTGATGGTCTGCCCCGCCGCGACAGGCTGGCCGCCCGGCAGGTAGAGCGCGCTCAATTCCGGATTTTCCGCGATGGTCTTCTGGTTCATGCGAACGGCGCTGGTGGTCCATTCATTAGCGGTGAAGCCCTTCTCGGCCAGCCGGATCGCGGGCTGGAACAACTGCGCCCATTTGAGCTTGCCCCATTTCTGGTGCGCCATGGCGGCGAGCCGGATATTGCCGGGCACGCCGACCGACCGGCCGCCCGGATAGGCATCCATATAAGGCACCGGCTTGCCGTCCGGGCCCATGAACAGTCCCGCCGTCGCCGAAGCCGGTGCACGCTCGCGCCCATCCACGGTGCCGGTCTGGCCCGTCACGGCGTCATGATAGACGAAGAAACCGCCACCGCCGATGCCGCTCGACTGCGGTTCTACCACGGTCAGTGCCAGCATGGTCGCGAGCGCGGCGTCGGCCGCGCTGCCGCCGAGGCGCAGCATTTCCTGGCCAGCTGCGGTGGCGCGCGGGTCGGCAGAGCTGACGACGGAAGTACCGGTCGCGCTCTTGCCTTCGGCGGTGACACCGGCAAGCGCCGGGGCGGTGTTATTGGGATCGATCGTCTGTGCAGCCGCCGGTGCGGCAGTCATCGCCAGCACCATCAGGCTTGCCGCCAGCATCCCCTGTCCTGTTTTGATTTTCATGGACGATCATTACGCCCGCGCCTTGCTTGAGGGCAAGCGCTATTGCGCACCCACCGCCTCGGCGACGTTGCGGAACCCGTCACGCGCCAGCAATGTCTTCAAGCCCCGGTTGATCCGGCGCGCGAGCATCGGCCCTTCATAAACCATCGCGCTGTAAATCTGGATCAGCGACGCGCCCGCGCGGATGCGCGCATAGGCATCCTCCGCCGACGCGATGCCGCCAACCCCGATCAGCGGCAAGGCCTGCGCGCCCGCTGCGACGAAGTCCTTGAGCCGCTGCAAGGCGAGATCGCGCAGCGGAGCGCCCGACAGGCCGCCAGTCTCGCTTGCCTGCGCCGACCGCAACCCTGCGGGGCGGCTGATCGTGGTATTGGAGATGATCAGCGCATCGAGCCGGTGAAGATGGGCGAGCGCCACGATGTCATCGATATCAGCGGGCTGCAAGTCGGGCGCGACCTTGAGGAAGATCGGCGTCCGGTTGACGCCGCGCGTCTCCATTACCGCCGCAAGCAGCGCGTCGAGCGCGCTCTTGTCCTGTAGCGCGCGCAGTCCCGGCGTGTTGGGCGAACTGATATTGACAGTGAGATAATCGGCGAGCGGCAGCATCTGTTCGACGCCGCGCACATAGTCGGCATTGGCGGTGCCGTCCGCCATGCTCTGCTTGTTGGCGCCGATATTGACGCCGGTAATGGCGTGGTCCGGTCGCGCCCGGAGGCGGCGGAGGCGATCTATCGCCGCGCCCTGCCCTTGATTGTTGAACCCCATGCGGTTGATGACCGCGCCGTCTTCGGCAAGGCGGAACAGGCGCGGGCGGTCATTGCCCGGCTGCGGGCGCGGGGTGAGCGTGCCCACTTCCGCAAAGCCGAAACCAAGCCAGGGCATGGCATGGGCCGCTTCCGCATTCTTGTCGAAACCAGGGGCCAGACCGATTGGATTGGGAAAGTCGAGGCCTGCGACGCAAATCGCAAGGACCGGGTCGGGCACAGGGGCCGGGGCGGCCGGCAAGGCTTTCAGAGTGCTGATCGCCACCCCATGCGCGGTTTCGGCGTCGAGTGAAAACAGGATAGGGCGGGCGAATGCGTAGATCATCGGTGCCCCATGCGGGAGCCTCGCGGCCTTTGCAACGGGGCAAATCACACCAGAAAAATGTGTTTTTCTGCACATATGTCGATTTTGTCCAATACGGATCAATGCGACTCGGGCATAGCTTGCTTTGCGACCCGAAGGGCTCTGGCGCTTCCTTAATGGGCAACAGGGACCTTTAACACTTGCGGCCTGTCCGGCTTTTGCCCGGCAGGCCGTTTTTGTTGCAAGTGACTGCTTTCAAATCCTTTCCGGATGGTGTAAGATATTTTCCACGTCGGGTCGCAGCCATAACGACGGAACATGACCATGGAGCAGCGGCTGGTTTATGCGGCGCCTGCGGACGATGTCAGAGATATAGTCTCTGCTTATTATTTTGCTGACTTCCCAAAGGAAGCGATGCCGCCCGGCGGCATAGTCGCGAGCGAGCGTGCCGCAATCGCGCAAGTCCGCTTTGTCCTGCATGGCGGGGCAGTTACCAGCTTGCCATTGGGTGCGCCGGTCCATGTGAACCGGCCGGTGGTGTTCGGCCCGACGACCGGCCAGACGAGTTACGAGGTCCGCAACGGTATCCATATGGTGGGCTGCGGCCTTCTGCCATGCGGCTGGCACGCAATGACCAAGCGGTCGGCGGCGGATTATATCAACCGCATCATTGTCATTGATGATCAATTTGCCCGGCCGATGCTCGATCTCGTCGCCGCGCTGCGCGAGGCACCCGATTTTGCCGTGATGGTGCGGTTGCTCGATGAAGCGGCGCGGGCTCTCAACCAGTTCGTCAATCCCGAGGTGCGCAGGTTCGTGCATATTGTCGACGAATGGCTGATTGGCAGCATCGCGCCCGAACTGAACGATCTTTACGAACAGACCAACCTGTCGCAGCGTCAGGTGGTGCGGATGGTCAAGCATCTTTATGGCGTCCCGCCCAAGTTGCTGGCGCGCAAATATCGCGCGCTACGCATCGCCAAGCTGCTGCACGCCCGGGAGGCGGATTCGATGGATTATGGCAATGCCTTTTACGACCAGTCGCACATGATCCGCGAGATCAAGCAGTTCACCGGCCAGACCCCGCAACAAATCCGCTTCGATAATGACGAGATCTCGCGCATCATCTATTCGCGTTCGGAACTGATCGGTAATCTTCATCCCCTGACCGCGCTTACCTGAACGATTTGGCTTGAACTTCCGCGCCCGGAAGCCCACATGCCACGAATTGGAGCGAATCAGTCTGATTAGACCATGTTGAAACGCGCTCCAGTTTGGATCCGGTTTCATGCGTCTTTCGAGCCTTGCCGATTATGCTATCGTGATGATGTCCGCCGTGGCGCGGCATTGCGGCCATGCCCGTCTTAATGCGGCGCAGGTGGCGGATGAAACAGGCTTGCCGCTGCCGACTGTTCAGAAGCTGGTGAGCAAGCTGTCGCAGGCCGGACTGCTGCGCTCGGTGCGCGGGGCGGGTGGCGGCTTCCAGCTCGCGCGTCCCCCTGCGGCGGTAACGCTGGCTGAGATCATCGAGGCCATCGAGGGCCCGATCGCGATGACATCCTGCGTCGATAATGACCGCCCGGATTGCTGCCTTGAAGGCAATTGCAAGGTCCAGCCGCATTGGGGCGTGGTCAACAATGCCGTGCGTGGCGCGCTTTCGGGCGTGAGCCTCAGCAGTCTGGCGGTGCGCGCATGATGCTTGTGGGCGTCACTGCGAGGAGCGCAGCAACGCGGCAATCCAGCGTTGCGTGCGCGGCCCTGGATTGCTCCGCCCGGCACAAGGCCGGGCACGCAACGACGGATATTCTGTTATGACCGATTCGACCGACACCCCCCTCAAGGACGCCGCCGCGCATGAAGCCGCCGCGCGCGTTGCCGATTATGAGCATGGCTGGTCGGCGGACATCGACACCGAGTTCGCGCCCAAGGGATTGAGCGAGGATACGATCCGCTTCATTTCGGCCAAGAAGGAAGAGCCGGAATGGATGCTCGAATGGCGGCTCAAGGCCTATCGTCACTGGCTGACGATGGAGGAGCCCGAATGGGCCAAGCTCGCCATTCCGCCGATCGACTATCAGGACGCCTATTATTATGCGGCGCCCAGGAAGAAGCCCGAGCTCAAAAGCCTCGACGAGGTCGATCCGGAAATCCTGCGCGTCTATGAAAAGCTCGGCATCCCGATCGAGGAGCAGAAGGTGCTGGCCGGCGTCGAAGGCGCGCGCAAGGTCGCGGTCGACGCGGTGTTCGACAGCGTTTCGGTGGCGACGACCTTCCGCGAGGAATTGAAGAAGGCCGGTGTCATCTTCTTGTCCATCTCCGAGGCGATCCGCGAATATCCCGAACTGGTGAGGAAATGGCTCGCCAGGGTGGTGCCCGTCCATGACAATTATTTCGCCGCGCTCAACTCGGCGGTCTTTTCCGACGGCACCTTCGTCTACATTCCCGAAGGCGTGCGTTGCCCGATGGAGCTTTCGACCTATTTCCGCATCAACGCGGAAAACACCGGCCAGTTCGAACGCACGCTGATCGTCGCCGACAAGGGAAGCTATGTGAGCTATCTCGAAGGCTGCACCGCGCCGCAGCGCGACGAGAACCAGCTCCACGCCGCGGTGGTCGAGCTCGTCGCGCTCGACGATGCCGAGATCAAATATTCGACCGTGCAGAACTGGTATCCGGGCGACGCGGAAGGCCGGGGCGGCATCTATAATTTCGTCACCAAGCGCGGCCTGTGCCAAGGTGCGCGCTCCAAGATCAGCTGGACGCAGGTCGAAACGGGGAGTGCGATCACCTGGAAATATCCCAGCTGCGTCCTCAATGGCGAGAACAGCGTGGGTGAATTTTATTCCGTCGCGGTTACCAATAATTACCAGCAGGCCGACACCGGCACCAAGATGATCCACAATGGCCGTGGCTCGCGCTCGACCATCGTTTCCAAGGGGATCAGCGCGGGCAAATCGAACAACACCTATCGCGGCCTCGTCCGCGTTGCCCCGCAGGCCGAGGGCGTGCGCAACTTCACCCAGTGCGACAGCTTGCTGCTGGGTGCGGGATGCGGCGCGCACACGGTGCCCTATATCGAGGTGAAGAACCCGAGTGCGCAGATCGAACATGAGGCGACGACAAGCAAGATCAGCGACGACCAGCTGTTCTACGCGATGCAGCGAGGGCTGGGGCAGGAAGAAGCGGTCGCGCTGATCGTCAACGGCTTTGCGAAAGAAGTATTGCAGCAACTGCCGATGGAATTTGCGGTCGAGGCGCAGAAGCTGCTGGGGATTTCACTTGAGGGGAGCGTGGGGTGAACGCGTGCGATACCCATCCTCCTGAGGGCAAGGGCCTGATGGTAGCTCGTCATGCTGAACTTGTTTCAGCATCCATATCTCCTGCGCTATTGCTGGCTCCGGAGCTATGGACACTGAAACAAGTTCAGGGCGACCGGGGGTAAGGCTGTATTGTGATTACGCTTTTCCTCCTTCTCGCCGCGCTCGCCGTGCCGGACCTCGCGCCGATGGATGCGGCGGTGGCCAAGTGCGATCGCGTGACCGTTGCGGCCATCTTCGGGGCGGAGCCCGCGCGGCGCAGTGATTTCATGACCGCGTTATTTACCGAGCAGCAGGCCATTTTTGTTGCCCGCCGCGACCTTGAAGCGCGGCGTCAGGCTTTGCGCAGTGCGGCAGCGGCACTGCCTAAAGCCTCTGGCAACCCCCCCGCGCCGCCCGCCGACAGCGAGGCGGCGATTGCGTTCGCCGGGGCCGCGCTCGACGACCGCCAGGCCGCGCTCAACGATGCCCGCGCGCTCGATGCCCTGCGCCGCGAGGCGCTCGACGCCAAGCGCAGGCTCTATCTCGCCCAATGCGGCGGAAAGGCTTCCGAGCAATGATCAGCAGAGGCTCCTTGGCGCGAACGAGTTGGGCAAGTTTGTCGCTTGCGCTGCTGTCGGGATGTGCGGACATTGGAGCTGGACAGATCGAAACTGGCCGTTTCGGTTTAGCTTGCGAAGGTAGAACAACTAGCCTTGGAGGGGCGGAGACGCCTTTCAAAGAGACGTTTCAGGTCGATCTAGACAGAAATAGATATTGTGCCGACTCATGCAAAGCATGGGAAAAGATACATAGCATCTCGAGCAAAAGAATAATTTTCCGCGACCCTGCTTCGGATGGTTACACACTCAAGGATTCGGTGTGGTGGGAGCCTGGGAGCGGCAACTATGGTGCCGAGCGCGCTATCACTATGGCGATGTATGTGGAAGACCATACGCGCGGGACATGTCGTAAGATACCATTCTCAAAAACTTCAGGCGTAGAGTAAAGTAACAAATGCTTAAGATTGAAAACCTCCACGCCACGGTCGCGGACCGTCCTATCCTCAAGGGGCTCAACCTCACCATCAACGCGGGTGAAATCCACGCGATCATGGGCCCCAATGGCGCGGGCAAGTCGACGCTCGGTTATGTGCTGAGCGGACGGCCGGGCTATGCGGTGACGGAAGGGGAAGTGTGGTTTACGCCTCAAACCCGCAGTGCTGAGCTTGTCGAAGCACGGGTCGAAGGGGCACGCGCAGTGGATGGCCGTCCTTCGACAGGCTCAGGACTTCGGATAAACTTGCTGGAGCTCGAACCGCATGAACGCGCCGCCGCAGGCCTTTTCCTCGGCTTCCAGTATCCGGTGGAAATTCCCGGCGTTTCCAATGTCCAGTTCCTGCGCGAGGCGCTCAATGCGCAGCGCAAGGAGCGCGGCGAGGAACCGCTTTCGGGCGGCGACTTCCTCAAGCTCGCGCGCGCCCAGGCAGATGCGATGGGGATGGACATGGACATGCTCAAGCGCCCGGTCAATGTCGGCTTTTCCGGCGGCGAGAAGAAGCGCAACGAGATGGTGCAGATGGGGATTATCGATCCCGTTATGGCGATCCTCGACGAAACCGACAGCGGGCTCGATATCGACGCGCTGCGCGTGGTGGGCGAGGGCATCAACCGCATCATGCGCAAGCCCGGCAAGGCGGTGCTCCTCATCACCCACTATCAGCGCCTGCTCGATTATGTGCGCCCCGATTTTGTCCATGTCCTGGCCGACGGGCGGATCGTCAAGACCGGCGGCCCCGACCTCGCGCTCGAACTGGAGCGCGAAGGCTATGCCGATCTTTCCGGGCGAGAGGTGGCAGGGTGACAAGTCTAGCTTGCCTTTCCTCGTCCCGTCATGCTGAACTTGTTTCAGCATCCCTATCTCCCGCACCACCGGTGGCTCCGCTACTATGGACCCTGAAACAAGTTCAGGGTGACGATGGAGGCAAGGAAGGATGAGCGCGCTCCCGCTCCCCACCCGGCGCGACGAGGCGTGGCGCTATTCTGACCTCGAGGCGCTCGCGCGGATATGGCCGGTCGCGGCGCCGGAGCCGCTGACGGTCGCCGAAGGGCAGGCGCACAGCATCGAATTGCTGCAGGACGCGCCCGATGACGCGGTGGTGATCGAGGATCATACGATCCTGCTCATGCCGGGCAGCCGCCTCGACGTGAAGCTGCTCAATATCGGCGGGAAGCTCGGGCGGGTGAGCTTTGATGTCATCCTCCACCGGGGCGCGCATTTCGAGCTGGCAGCGGCGCAGATCGGCGGAGGGGAGCAGACGCTCGAGATCGTCACCACGGTGCGTCATCTCGAACCCGATGCGCGCAGCAACCAGACCATCCGCTCGGTGCTGGCAGGGCATGCGACGGGCAATGCGCTCGGGCGGATCGAGGTCGCGCGTGGAGCGGTCGGCACCGACGCGGCGCAATCGGTCAAGGCGATCCTGCTCGACCGCACCGCAACCGCCAACGCCAGGCCCGAACTCGAAATCTTCGCCGACGATGTGAAATGCGCGCATGGCGCGACGGTGGGCGAGCTCGACCGGACCGCGCTGTTCTACCTCGCCTCGCGCGGGCTCGCGCCCGATGCGGCGCGCACCCTGCTGATCGAGGCGTTCATCGCCGGACTGTTCGACGGCGCGGAACGCGAGGAGGATTATCGCGCGGCGGGACTTGCGAAACTGCGGGGGCTGGGGTGAAAACGCGGCTTTCCTTGCCCCGTCATGCTGAACTTGTTTCAGCACCCATATGTCCTCCGCTATCGATGGCTCCGGGGCTATGGACCCTGAAACAAGTTCAGGGCGACGATATTTTGAATCCAGGAGCCAGTGCATGAACCGCACCGACTTCCCCTCGCTCGCCAGCGGCTGGCATTATCTCGATACCGCCGCGACCGCGCTCAAGCCGCAGGCGGTGATCGACGCCGAACTGCGCGCGCTCGGGGAAGATTATGCCACCGTCCATCGCGGAGTCTATGCCAAGTCCGCCAACATGACGCTCGCCTATGAGGCAGCGCGCGGCACGGTGGCGCGCTTCATAGGCGCACGGCCCGAGGATTGCGTGTTCGTGCGCGGCGCGACCGAGGGGATCAACCTCGTCGCGCACAGCTGGGGCAATGCGAACCTCAAGGCGGGCGACCGCATCCTGCTGTCGACGCTCGAGCATCATTCGAACATCGTGCCGTGGCAGCTGCTCGCCGAGCGCACCGGCGCGCATATCGATGTCTGTCCGCTGACGGGCGATGGGTGCATCGACCTTGGTGCCGCCGGGGCGATGCTCACCCCGGCGCACAGGCTCGTTGCCTTCGCCCATGTCTCCAATGTGCTGGGGAGCGTGCTCGACGTGGCGCGCGCGGTCGCGCTCGCGCGCAAGGTGGGCGCGAAAATCCTCATCGACGGCTGCCAGGCGGTGCCGCGCCTGCCGGTCGATGTCGCCGCGCTCGATGCGGACTTCTATGTCTTTTCCGGGCACAAGCTCTACGGGCCGACCGGCATCGGCGTGCTGTGGGCGAAGCCGGAACTGCTCGAGGCGATGCCGCCCTGGCATGGCGGCGGGGCGATGATCGACCGGGTGACGTTCGAGCGCACCAGCTATGCCCCGCCGCCCGCGCGGTTCGAGGCGGGCACGCCGCATATCACCGGCGCGATCGCGCTGGCGGCGGCAATCGATTATGTCTCCGCGATCGGCGTCGCGGCGATCCACACGCATGAGGAAAAGCTCGTACGGCAGACGCGCGAGGCGCTGCGCGCGATCAACAGCGTCCGGCTGTTCGGGCCGGAAAACAGCGCCGGAATCGTCTCTTTCGCGATGGAAGGGGTGCATCCGCACGACATCGGCACCATATTGGATGAAGACGGTGTCGCGATCCGGGCCGGGCATCATTGCGCCCAGCCGCTGATGGATCATCTCGGCGTGCCCGCAACCGCGCGCGCAAGCTTCGGCCTCTATTCCGATGAGGATGACGTCACGGCGCTGGTGCGGGGACTGAACCGCGTCCGCAAGATTTTTGGGTGAATGGACATGAACGAAGAACGCAAGATCATCACCGAGGAAGTCACCGAAGTGGCTCCGCCGCCCAAGGCGCGGGTCGAGGCGCCGTCGCCGTTCGAGGCCGAGAGCTTGGGAGACAAGGTCGAGCGCAAGCGCGATTATCTCGATGGCTTCCTCGCCCGGAAACCGGTGGAACCGGACGCGGCGGAACCGGACGGCAATGTCTATGAGGCGATCATCGAGGAACTGCGGACGATCTTCGATCCCGAAATCCCGGTGAACATCTACGATCTCGGCCTCATCTACAATGTCGAGGTGACGGACGATGGTCACGCGGTCGTCACCATGACGCTGACGACGCCGCACTGCCCGGTCGCGGAATCGATGCCGGGCGAGGTCGAATTGCGCGTCGGATCGGTGCCGGGCGTGGGCGTTGCGGAAGTCAATCTGGTGTGGGATCCGCCGTGGGATCCTTCCAAGATGAGCGACGAGGCGCGACTGGAACTGGGGATGCTCTGAGTTCGGCCAAAGTGCTACTTTGGCGTGATTTTTGATACGCCGTTCGCCCTCAGCACGAACGGCATGGAGTGTAAGCGAATGACCGAAACCACCACCGTGCGTAAACCGCGTCCTGCGGCGATCACGCTTACTCCGGCGGCCGAGGCGCGCATCGCGCACCTCATGGAAACCGCTCCCGAGGGCGCGATCGGCGTCAAGCTGTCGACCCCGCGCCGCGGCTGCTCGGGGCTTGCCTATTCGGTCGATTATGTGACTGAGGCACAAGGGTTCGACGAACGGATCGAAACCCCGGGCGGGCTGTTCTTCGTCGATGGTGCATCGGTCCTCTACTTGATCGGTTCCACCATGGACTGGGTCGAGGATGATTTCGCCGCCGGCTTCGTCTTCACCAACCCCAACGCCACCGGGACGTGCGGCTGCGGCGAGAGCTTCACAGTCTAGACGGTAGATGCCGCCGTTTACAGTTTCCATGTTCACCTCTATGCTTTTCCCCAATATGCGAGAAGGGAGATAGAGATGAAAATTCAGATGCTTGTGATGGCAACCTTTGCTTTCGGGCTCGCAGCCTGTAGCGGTGGCGAAACCAAGTCGGACGAAATGGCCAGCGACGCGAACAAGGCCGTCAACAGGCCGGCAACGCCGCCTTCCGGCTCGGCGACCCCGGCGGCGACGCTCGCTCAGGGACCAGACGTCTGTTTCAAGGCGATCGCCAAGCAAATCGGCGCCGATACCAAAGTGGCGGAGATTGCATCCTTTTTTAGCTCTGGACCAGAAGTCGATCCGTCCGATGATGAACCGACCGGACAGATGACAACATGTACGGTGCAGTATCAAAGCCCCGACGACCCGCGAAAGCTGGTCGGTATCCAGATGGATATGAAAACCGGAACATTTTCTGAGCCCGCGCCAATAGAAATCAGGGTTATGGGCGATGCTGCATCGTTCCGCCTTGATGATCATATCGTGCCCCTGTCGCAGGTTCAGGCCGGTGCCCTTACTGCGATCATGAACGCGAAAAAGGCCGATCTGGACAAGGTGTTCAGCAAGTATGCATGGACTGGTGTGCGGCTTATGGGACCGGATTCATTCCGCGACAAGCATACGCTGCGGCTTGATGTCGAAGGCCGCATTGCGGCGAATGATATCAAGGAATCGGGCTATGCTTCGATATCGCTTGATGGCCAGAAAATAGTTACTGATAACCTGGCGCCGTAAGATCGACCGGGGCGGGGCTGGCTAGGGTCGGCCCCGACTTCCTCATCTCTCTTCGTGGTGAAAAGTAGCGCCATCATAAAAGATAGGAATGTTCTTGGACATATCGGCTGGCCTGATGCTGCTGTCCGGCGCGGTGCATGCCGGGGTCAATGCGGTTATCAAGTCCGGCCGCGACAAGATGTCGAGCCGGGCGCTGATCGACGGGTTCAGCGCGCTTATCGTTCTGCCCTTCCTGTTCGTCGTGCCGCTGCCGCATGGCGCGTGGGGCTGGCTTGTGCTGAGCTGGGCGACGCATCTCGTTTATCTTCTCTGTCTCATCAAGGCGTTTGAGGGCGCGGACATGAGCGCGGCCTATCCGATCATGCGCGGGTCCGCGCCGCTGTTGAGCGCGCTTGGCGCGACGCTGCTGATCGGCGAGCCGATGACATTGCCGGTCATGCTCGGCGTTCTCATCATCAGCATCGGCGCGGCGGCACTCGCGTTTGAACGCCATGTGCCGCGCCGCGCGATGCTGTGGGCAGTCGCGACCGGCGGGATGATCGCAGCCTATACGATTACCGATGCGCAAGGAGTGCGCGCGGCGCCCTCAGTCGCGAGCTATTTCGTCTGGGTGTTCGTGACGCTGGGCGGCGGGGTTGCGGCACTGTTCGCGCTGATCAGGGGGCGCACCTTCGTTGTGGCCGCGCGGAGCGAATGGAAGCCCGGCTTGCTTGCGGGTGCCGGATCCTTGCTGAGTTACGGGCTGGCTCTTTACGCCTACCGGCTCGGCGATATCGCCATGCTGGCCGCGCTGCGCGAAACTTCGATCCTGTTCGGCCTTCTCATCGCGGTCCTGTTCCTCAAGGAAAAAGTGTCGCTGCAACGCGCGATCGGGGCCGGGATGATTGCCGCAGGCGCGGCGATCCTGCTGCTGTTCCGCTGACCCTCAGCGGCACACACCATAGCCGCCCGTCCGCTGCGCCATGTCGAAATGGAAATGATCGGCATGGGCCTCGTTATAGTCGGGCGACAGCACCGTGGTGAAAAGCCGGCACGCCCCCTCGCGAATGTCCCGCAGGAAAGCGCGGCGGGCCGGGTCGTCGCTGTTCCAGTCGCCGAGCACGGAAATGCGGCGGCCATCGGCGAGCACCAGCGCGGCGATGTCGACCGCATTGCCGGTCGCATGTTCGCTCATCCGCTCGCTGTTGGCGACGGTGCGGCAGTTATAACTGCCGAAGGTTTCAAGCCGCGCCACCTTGCTGCCGAAATGCGCTGCGGCCGCCGGTCCGGCAACCTCGCGCTGCCACAGGATGAGGGCGGCATTGACGGCACAGCTCGGGTTGCTGTTGCCGGGATGGATGCGGACCGGGAAGGCCGGTTGCTGCGGCAGGCGGGTAAGGTCACTGGCATGGCATTTCCCCTCGCCGCGCGGCGGCAGTGCGGTGAAGTTTATGCCCGCTTCGCCGAGCAGTGCATGGCAGGCATTGCGATCTTGGCCAAGCGCGGACAGCTTGCCGCGCGTTGCCGATCCGACACGATGGTCGAGCTTCAGCGGGGCGAAGCTGAATTCTTCGGGATGCGCGCGCATCCATTTGAGCCCTTCGCGCCCCGCCCAGACGAGGCCGCCTGCAAGCAGCAGCCAGAACAGGATCGAGAAAATGCGCGCACCCATGCGCCCGGCAGTTACAGCTTCTCCAGCCTGATCTTCAACCCGTCCTTCGGCTTGGGGATCGGCCAGGCTTGCCATTCGGGCGCATAATCCGGCTCGAGCACGATCCGATGAGTCGTCAGGAGGTGATGGAAGAAGATTTTCGCCTGCATATAGGCAAAATGCAGCCCCAGGCACATATGCGCGCCGCCGCCGAACGGGATCCACGCATATTTGTGCCGCTCGCGTACCTGCTCGGGGGTAAAGCGCATCGGGTCGAACTTTTCCGGTTCGGGCCAATATTCGGGCATATGATGCGTGTAGCTGGTGTTGACGCCGACATGGGTGCCGGCCGGAATGGTGTAGCCGCCGAACTCGAAATCCTTGAGCGCGCGCCGCGGCATGGCCGGAACCGGCGGGATCATGCGCAGGCTTTCCTTGAACGCCATCTCGGTCAGTTCGAGCTGGGGCAGCGCATTATGGTCGATGGGCTGCCCGGCCTCTGCCACGCCCAGCATTTCGGCGCGCAGCCTGTCCTGCCATTCGGGATGCTTGCCGAGCAGCCACACCATCGAGGTGACCGACGAGGTGATGGTGTCGTGCGCAGCCATCATCAGGAAGTTCATATGGTCGATGATCGCCTGATCGCCGAGAAGCTGGCCATTTTCATCGCGCGCGTGGCAGATCTGGGTGAAGATATCGGTCCCTTCCGCCTTGCGCCGTTCAGGGATCGCCTTGGCGAAGAAGGCGCTCATATATTTGCGGCCGGCAACGCCCCTTGCCATCTTGGTGAAGGGGATCGGTGTACGCGCCACCCCGACCGAGGCGGCGACCATATCGACAAAGGCGCGGTTGATGTGGTCAGCTTCCGGTCCCCACGGAATGCCGAGGAACGAGGTCGCGGCAAGGTCGAGCGTCAGTTGCTTGATCGCGGGGTAAAAGAGAAAGCTCTGGCCGCTCCATTGCGCTACCCGTGCCTGGATGCCCGCATTGAGCGCGTCGGCATAATGGCGCATCGGCTCGGGCTTGAACGCGACCGAGAGCGTGCGGCGGTCCATGCGGTGATGGTCGAAATCCATCAGCATCAGCCCGCGCGGGAACAACCGCCACAGGATCGGCCCCCAACCCTGTTCGGAGGAAAAGATGCGGTCGCGGTCGAACAGCATCAGTTCATTGGCTTCGGGCCCGACCATCCCGACCTGATAATTGCCAAAGCTGCGGGTGCGGAAAACCTTGCCATATCTCGCGACCATCTTGCGGGTGAAGGCGGCAGGACCGCGCAATTGCTCGAATGTCGTGCCGAACAGGGGAAGTCCGTCTTCGCCCGGAATATGCGCGACCGCATCGCGTCCGTCTTCGGGTAGCCAGTGTGGATACGCCTTGCGTAACGCGGCCTGTTCGCCCAACATAATCGCTCCTCTCGCCGGCTATCGTTACAAAAGCTTACTTACATTAAGGTCAATTACAATCGGCAGACACAATTTGTTCACGCCAAATTCAAGTCAAAACGATAGGATGGCACGATAAACGGAGTCGTGCGGCCTGTTGCCTGGCATGGCTATCCGTCGAGGAAGGAACGCGTGATGAAATCAATGAAGTCCCGCACCATGATGCTCCGCGCCGGCGCGGTCGGCCTCGCTGCGCTCGCCCTGTCGGGTTGCACCATGTATGATGGCGGTCTCTACGGAGGCGGCGGCTATTATGGCGATGGTTATTATGACGATGGCTACGGCTATTATGGCGATAGCTATTACGATCCCTATTATGACGACTATCGCCTTGGCTATCCCAACATGGGCTATGGTGGCGGCTGGTATAATAATTATTATTATCCCGGTTACGGTCTCTACATGTACGATCGCTGGGGTCAGTACTGGATGATGAACGATTATTACCGCAACTACTGGGGCGGATGGCGCGATGACTGGCGCCGCCGGCACGACCGAGATTATGATCGCAGGCGTGACCGCGATCGCGGCTTTTTCAAGCTGCCGAAGCCGACCGAGGGGACTGCGCCGGCCATGCGGGCTCGCCCCGAGCAGATCCGCCGCGACCGCGCGCCGATTGCCCGTATGCCCGATGGCAGCGCCGGGACCATCAGCGCGCCATCCGACCGCCGCAACGGACAGGGAGGTTTCTTCCGGCGCCCGGCCGTCAATGACGGCACGCCGGCTACCGCCGAACAGCGTCAGCGCCGCGTCTATCAGCGCAATGCACCCGATGCAGCCGAAGCCCCGGTTCGTCAGGAACGCCGCAATGGCGGCTTCTTCCGGACGCCGCGGACGGTTGAAGGCGGGGCCGCAGCACCGGCCGATCGCGGCCGCTGGCGACAGCGCAGCATGCCGGCTCCATCGCAAGCGGCCCGGCCGGCGCCACGCGTTGAACGGCCCGCCCCTCGGGTGGAGCGCCAGGCGCCTGCACAACGCCCGCGGATCGAACGTCCGGCACGTCAGGACGGCGGCTTCTTCAAGATGCCGAGCCGGCCGCGCGGCGGGGATACGGGAGGCGTCGAGCGTCCGCAGTAAATCCGCCTGTCCGGCGAAAACCAGGATCGTCACGTGAAGGGCTGCCGGTTATCCACCGGCGGCCCTTTTTATTGCCCCCACATCTGCCGCATCACGGCGGGAGCGTTGCGGAGGAAGGTAAGGTAACTGGAAAGAAAGCAAAACCCGGCAGGTTCGCGCGACGGCGCGGCGCTACACCGGTCAGGAGCGCGGATTATCGCGATATTTCTTCTAAAATCAAGACTTGATCCGCGAATCAGGATGACTCACAAGGAAGCCGTGCAACGACGCAAGGCAGCAATGCGAAACGCGGCTACGCACTGAGCGCCACACGTAGCGAAAGGAGGTGATCCGATGTCTCATGGTTCAGTATGGGGGTCGGTCAAGTCCGTTCGGGGAATGCGCCGCTAGTCATCAGCGCGAGAACCATTATCCGAAGGGGACGAGAGATCGTCCGCTGACCATGTTGATGGGCCGCCGGATGCACCCGCTCCGGCGGCCCCTCTCATTTCGGCGACTATATTCAGCTACGGGGACTCGCCATCACCCGTGCGCCTGACGCTATAACTCCCGCCCGCTGCGGGCATCATCGAAGTTGGATGGGTCGAGCTCCAGACCGGCAAGACCTCCCGCCGCGGTATGGGCGGGTGCGTGGGGCAATTCCTGTTCCGCCGGTTCGGGCACTTCCAGCATGCCTTCCCACTTGGTGATGACACTGGTCGCAACCGCATTGCCGACGACGTTGGTCGCGGTGCGGCCCATGTCGAGGAACTGGTCGATGCCGAGGATGATCGCGACCCCTTCTACCGGAAGGCCGAACATCGCGAGCGTGCCGGTGATGACCACAAGGCTTGCGCGCGGCACGGCGGCGATGCCCTTGGATGAGATCATCAGCGTCAGCAGGATCAGGATCTGCGTACCCCAGGAGAGGTTCATGCCATAGGCCTGCGCGATGAAGATCGTCGCGAAGCTCGAATACATCATCGAGCCGTCGAGGTTGAAGCTGTAGCCCATCGGCAGCATGAAGCCGGAGATGCGCCGCGGCACGCCGAACCGGTCGAGCTGCTCGAACAGCTTGGGCATGGCGGCTTCCGAACTTGCGGTCGAGAAAGCGATCAGGACGGGCTCACGGATGTAGCGTACCAGTTCGATGATGCGCCGCCCGAGGAACAGGCCGCCGATGCCGATCAGCATTGCCCACAGCAGGAAAAGGCCGAAGTAGAATTCCGTTACCAGCTCGGCATAGGTGGCGAGGATGCCGAGGCCGTTGATCGCTACGACATTGGCGAGCGCGCCGAACACCGCGAAAGGCGCGAAGCGCATCACATAGCCGGTCATTTGCAGCATCATCTCGGCGAGTGCTTCCGCGCCCTTGACCAGCGACGCGCCCTTGTCGCCGATGGCCGACAGCGCGACCCCGGCAAAGAGCGAGAAGACGAGGATTTGCAGGATATTGTTGGTCGCCATCGATTCGAAGAAATTCTTCGGGAAGATGTGCAGGATGAAATCGCGCGCATCGAGTTTCTTGACCTCGCCGATCGCTTCCGCCGACGCCGCGCCAACGGGCGCGCCGACGCCCGGCTGGAACAGGTTGACCAGCAGCAGGCCGAGCCCGATCGAGATGAAGCTGGCAATGATGAACCAGGTGATCGCGCGAAAGCCGATCCGCCCCAGCGCGGCGCTGTCGCCCATATGCGCGATGCCGACGACGATGGTGGAAAGAATGAGCGGCGCGACCAGCATCTTGACCAGGCTGAGGAAGATGTCGGAGAGCAGCTTGAACCAGCTCGCCCATTCCTTGGCTACGGCGGCCCCGGCCGAGACATTGACCGCATAACCTGCGATCACGCCGAGCACCATGCCCGCCAAAATCCACCATGTCAGCTTGCGATCCATCGCTCCCCCGATCCCTTGCTTTTGCCGTGTGAAGGCGTGGGGTGTGAGCGATGCGAAACAAAATTACAAGAGGCTACTCGCGCTTTTGCGGCGCGCCGGAAAGCGGATCGGGGACCGCATCATCGGCCAGCGCCCGCTCGCCCTCCCACGCCGAAACCACCGTTGCCGCGACAAGGTCGCCGGTAACATTGAGCGTCGTGCGGCACATGTCGAGGAAGCGATCGACGCCGAGCACCAGCCCGATTCCTTCGGGCGGTACTCCGACCATGCCAAGAATGAGCGCGATCACCGGGAGTGACCCGGCGGGAACGCCCGCGGTGCCGATGCCACCGAGAATGCACACCAGCATCACCGTCAGTTGCTGTGACAGCGAAAGCTCGACACCGAAGAACTGGGCGAGAAACAGCACCGTCACCCCTTCGAACATCGCCGTGCCATTCTGGTTGGCGGTCGCACCGATGGTGAGGACGAACCGGGCGATGCGACGTGGCAGCCTGAGCTGGACGTCGGCGACATGGAGCGCGGTCGGCAGCGTCGCGTTGGATGAGGAGGTCGCAAAGGCGACGATGATCGCCTCCCGAATTTCACGGAAAAACTGGACCGGCGGCTTGCGCGCGAGCAGCATCAGGATGAGCGGGAACACCACGAACATCTGGAAGCCGAGCGCGCCGAGCACCACGCCGACAAAGGCCGACAGGCGGACGAGCAGATCCCAGCCGAATACGGCCGCCAGGTTGAACATGAAGCAGGCAATCGCGATCGGCGCCATCTTGATGACGATGCCGATCAGCCGCATCGAAATGTCGAAAATGCCCTCGAACGCCGACTTGAGCGTGCGGGTCGCGGGCGTATCGACCAGCACCAGCCCGATGCCGAAGAACAGCGCGAAGAACATCACCGCGAGAATGTCGTTGCTGCTCATCGCGGTGACGATGTTGGAAGGGACGATGTTGACGAGCGCATCAATCCCGGTCGGCGCGTCGCTCGAACGCTCGATAATCGAGCGGGCGCCGTCGCCTGCATCAGCGAGCAATTCGCGTGCCAGCGCGGGATCGACACCGCGCCCGGGTTGCAGCAGATTGACGAAGGCGAGGCTGACCGCGACCGCGATGGTCGATACGATGACCGTATAAAGCAGCGTGCGGATGCCGACGCGCTTGAGCGAACGGATCTCGCCCATTTCGGCGATGCCCATCACTAGTGCGGAGAACAGCAGCGGGATCACCAGCATGAACAGCAGGCGCAAGAAAACCTGGCCAATGGGACCGGTGACATAGGTGGTGAGCCATTCGACCCACGCGGCGTCACGGCTGGTCATATAGGCGATAAGGCCCGCCACCAGTCCGACGATAAAGCCGATCGCCATCTTCCATTGCAGCGACAGGCCCCGTGCTCGCCCGGTGACTGCCGCCGCTGCGTCCGTCGTCATGCGCATCCTTCCCTGCGCCCCCGCTCACTCCCCGGACCAGAGAGGCGATCACTATGTCGGGCAATGGCGCAAAAGGCAAATGCGGCCGGGGATTTACTCGTCGTCCCCACCATCCCTTTTGGGGAGGGTTGAAAATTGTCATGCAATTTTCGGGGTGGGTAAAAAGGTTGGGACGGGAGCAATACCCACCCCAAAAGCCGGGCCGTCTTTTGACCCTCCCTAAAAGGGAGGGTGGATGTAACAGCGAAAAGTCGGTCAGCGGGTGTTACCCGCACTGCGCCCTATGCAACAGTTTCTGGTCGGCCAGCACCAGCGCCATCATCGCCTCGACCACCGGCACGCCCCGGATGCCGACGCAGGGGTCGTGGCGGCCCCTGGTGACGATCTCGGCTGCTTCAAAAATGCCATCCTCATTGGCGCGCGTCACGGTCGGCACGGGGGTGAGGATCGAACTCGTTGGCTTGAACGCGACGCGGCAGGTGACCGGCTGTCCGGTCGAGATGCCGCCCGCGATCCCGCCCGCATGATTGGCCTCGAACAGCGGCTGGCCGTCGGGGCCGGGGCGCATCGGGTCGGCATTTTCCTCGCCGCGCAGCGCGGCGGCCGCGAACCCGTCGCCGATCTCGACGCCCTTGACCGCATTGATGCTCATGCAGGCGGCGGCGAGTTCGCTGTCGAGCTTGGCATAGAGCGGCGCGCCCCAGCCGGCCGGAACGCCGGTGGCCTCGCACGAAACCACCGCGCCGAGCGATGATCCCGCCTTGCGCGCGCCATCGACCAGCGCCTCCCAGCGCGCGGCCGCTTCGGCGTCGGCTGCGAAGAAGGGGTTGGCCCCGATCTGGCCGGCGTCGAAACCGGTTGCCTCATCGCCGCCGATCGCGCTGACCCAGCCGGTAATTGTCACATCGGGGATGACCAGCCGCGCGACCGCGCCCGCTGCTACCCGCGCCGCCGTCTCGCGCGCGCTCGAGCGTCCGCCGCCGCGATAATCGCGCAGGCCATATTTGGCGTCATAGGCATAATCGGCATGGCCGGGGCGATAGGCCTTGGCGACCTCGCTATAATCTTTGGAACGCTGGTCGGTATTTTCGATCATCAGGCTGATCGGGGTGCCGGTGGTGCGGCCTTCGAACACACCCGACAGGATGCGGACCTGGTCGGGCTCCTGCCGCTGGGTGGTATATTTCGACTGGCCCGGCCGCCGCTTGTCGAGAAACGGCTGAATGTCGGCCTCGCTCAGGGCCAGCCCCGGCGGACAGCCGTCGATCACCACGCCAAGCGCAGGCCCGTGGCTTTCCCCCCAGGTGGTGAAGCGGAACATCCGCCCGAATGTGTTGAAACTCATTTTTGCCGCCTCCCCGCTTGCGATGGAGCGAATCGCCCCATATTGCAACCCGCTCGGTCAGGGAGAGAATGATGGCTGCGGTCCCGGAAAACTATGCCCATTACGCCAAATATTGCCAGCCTGCGGCACCGCTCACCCGCGACCGCGCCACCCTCAAATGGTATGACATCTTCAGGGAGGACGAGCCGATCGATGCCGCGATTGCCGCGATCGCAAGGGATTATGTCCGCACCAGCGTGCTGCCAGGCCTTGGAGAGCCGGACGATCTCGGTTTCGTCATCCTCCACCGCTGCGGCGCGGCGTTCCATTTCCTGCTGGTGCAAATCTGGCGGGGCGCCAATGAAATCTGGGAGGCGGTCTATTATACCGACGCGGGGCAGGAAGGCTTTGCGCCGTTTCCCGCCGCCAATCCGGGGCCGCCCCAGGTGATCCGTCCGACCTTCTGCGTGTGGGAGATGGGCGCGGTCGCATTCGAGGCGCGGGCATGGGCGGATTATCTCTCCTCCCCGCGCGGCGGGGATGACCGCGCGCGCTACTTGGAGAGCGGGTTTGAGGGCATAGTCTGATTCAGTTTTCGAGGCCAATATCGGGCGCGTCCTCGCGCTTCATGCCGACGACATGATAGCCCGCGTCGACATGATGGGTTTCGCCGGTGACGCCACTCGACAGGTCCGACAGCAGATAGAGCCCGGCACCGCCCACATCGTCGATCGTGACATTGCGTTTCAGCGGTGAATTATACTCGTTCCACTTGAGGATATAACGGAAGTCACCGATCCCCGACGCCGCGAGCGTCTTGATCGGCCCGGCTGAGATCGCGTTCACCCGGATGCCGTCCGGACCGAGATCGGCGGCGAGATACTGCACGCTGGTTTCGAGCGCGGCCTTGGCGACGCCCATGACATTATAATGGGGGATGACCTTTTCCGCGCCATAATAGGTGAGCGTCAGGAGCGATCCTCCATCCGGCATCATCTCCGCGGCACGCTTCGCCACCGCGACGAAGCTGTAGGCGGAAATATTCATCGTCATCAGGAAATTGTCGAGGCTGGTGTCGACATAACGGCCGCGCAGTTCATTCTTGTCGGAAAAGCTGATCGCGTGGACGAGAAAGTCGATCGTCGGCCATTTTGCCTTGAGCGCATCGAACGCGCGATCGAGCGCGGGCATGTCGGACACATCGCAATCGATCAGGAAATCCGATCCCAGCGAGGCCGCGAGCGGGCGCACGCGCTTTTCCAACGCCTCGCCCTGATAGGAGAAGGCGAGTTCCGCGCCCTGTTCGTGCAGCTTCTGCGCGATCCCCCAGGCGAGCGACTTGTCGTTCGCCAAACCCATGATGAGGCCCCTTTTGCCCTGCATCAGTCCCATAACTGCTCCATATTGACGTTACTGCTAACTGCTATTCGCGCCGTTCTTACGCGCGCGGTTATCGTCTTGTCCAACCCAATCATGTGTTTCCGACGGCGATTCGGCGAAGGCTGCATTCAGTTCGGCGCCAATCACGATGCCGAGGCCGAGCAGGTAGAAATAGAAGAGCGCGACCATCACCCCGGCAAGACTTCCATAGGTGAGATCATAGGCAAACATGCGCGCGATCACCCAGGGTAGCGCGGCCGTGACCGCAACCGACCACAAGGTCACGAACAGCGCGCCCGGCCATTTGAGGCATTTGCTGCGGCGATAGGGCGGGGGAGTAAGCGAATAGAATAGCAGGTAGGTGGAAACAAAGATCACCAGCGCGGTGAGGACCCGCGTGACCGCGAGCGTGCCGTAGCCTTCAAACTGCTGCGGCAGCAGGCGGGTGACAAACTCGTCGATGCCGGTGATCAGCACCTGTGCGCTGAACGAGAACAGAAGCAGGAAGACGGCGCCGACGATCACGCCAATCGCGCCGAGGCGATATTCCCAGAAAGGCCGCATCAACTGCGTGCCATAGGCGCGGCGCAATATGTCGCGGATGGTTTCGATCAGGCTGCCGACGGTCCATAGTCCCACCAGCGCGCCGAACCACAGCAGCGGCCCGGTGCGCGCCTGCAGCACCTCGTGGAACGGCCCTTCGAGCGTGCGGCCGACGCTGGGCGGCATTTGGGCCAGCAGGCCATCAAGGATGCGCGCCCCCTCTTCGCCCTGACCCAGCAGGCTGAACAGCGCCATGGCCGTGATAAAAAAGGGAAACAGGGCAATCAGCGCCAGATAGGCGAGATTGCCCGCATGGATGAAACCATCAAAATAGGTGCCGACGGCGGTGCGCTTGACGATCTGGAACGGACGGGTTCCGGGCGCGACCCGGGCGCGGCTCTTTTCCCACCATTCGCGCCAGCGCCCCTGCGCCTTGGCTTCGGCTTCTTCCCGTTCGGCCTGTAGCCGCCGCGCTTCGGGGGAGAGTGGTGAATGGCCGGTCGCAACAAAGGCGTCGGCGACTTCGCGCGGACTATGCGCAACGCTGGCCGGACTGAGCGCGGCTTCGGTCTCCTTGACCTCCGCGTCCGTTTTCGGCGTGCGATTGTCCATCGTTCAGACGCCGAGATCGGCGCGGGGGTTACGGTTGTCGTTCCAGCCTTCGACGAAGTTTTTCAAAGCTTCATCATCCGCAGGCAAGCTGATTTCCAGCGTGACGCGCTGGTCGCCGCGGCTGCCATCCTTCCTGGTAAAGCCCTTGCCCTTGAGACGCAGCGTCTTGCCTGAACTTGTCCCGGCCGGCACCGTGAGCATCACCGGGCCGTCGACCGTCGGTACCTTGATTTTGCCGCCCTCGACCGCTTCCTTGAGCGTGATCGGGAGATCCAACGTCACATCGTCGCCGTCGCGCCTGAAAAAGGGGTGCGGCTTGATGCTGATGGTGACAATCGCATCGCCCGCGCCGCCGGGGCCTTGCTGGCCCTTGCCCTTGAGCTTCATCTGGGTGCCGTCCTCGACGCCCTTGGGCAGCTTCAGGTCGATGGTCTTGCTGTCGGCAAGCGAAATGCGCTGGGGCGCAAGCGTGGCAGCATCGAGAAAATGGACCTGCAGCCGGTAGCTGATATTGGCTCCCTTGGGCGGCGGTGCGCTGCGGCGTTGCTGGCGCGCCCCGCCAAACGGGTCGCCGCCCATGCCGCCTCCCATGCCGCCGGCTCCGGCGCGCCCGCCGAACAGGCCTTCGAACAGGTCGCCGAGATCAACGCCCTCGGCGCTGAAGCCACCCTGTCCGCCACCGGGATAGCCCTGGCCGAACGGGTTGCCGCCTCCCTGTCCGCCAAAGCCGCCACCGCTAAACCCGGCAAAGCGCGGGTTGCCCTCGCCGTCGATCTCGCCGCGATCATATTGGCCGCGCTTGTCCTTGTCGGACAGCAGGTCATAGGCCTTGGTCACGTCGGAAAAACGCTCGGCCGCCTTGGGATTGTCCTTGTTGCGGTCGGGATGGAGTTCCTTGGCGAGCTTGCGATAGGCCTTCTTGATTTCGGCCTCGGTCGCCGATTTCGCCACGCCCAAAGTCTGATACGGATCGGCCATGTTCTGCCCAACGCCCCTCGCGGAAAAACTGTTCCGTTCCATGTGGAAGCGAGGCAGGCATAGGTCAAGTGTGTTATGGGAACAAGTCTCTCACCTTCCGCGCGGACGTTTGCTTTTGATCGCGGACTGGATCGCGCGGACATCGCCCCCTTTATCCGCGCGGCCTCCCGGGCTAAGGGCAGCAGCATGAGCGAAGACCCGATCCATCTCTTCTCCCGCTGGCTGGCCGAGGCCGAAACAAGCGAGCTTAACGATCCCAATGCGGTGGCAGTGGCGACGGTTGACGCGGACGGGCAGCCGTCGGTCCGGATGGTGCTGCTCAAGGAGCATGGGCCGGAAGGCTTCGTCTTCTACACCAACCGCGAGAGCCGCAAGGGGCAGGCGCTCGCTGCCAATCCGCGCGCGGCGCTCCTGTTCCACTGGAAATCGCTGCGCCGCCAGGTGCGCGTCGAAGGGCCGGTCGAGTGGGTCGATGATGAAGCCTCCGATGCCTATTTCGCGACGCGGCCCCGGGATTCGCAGATCGGCGCATGGGCATCCGAACAGTCGCGTCCGATGTCGAGCCGCGCCGAGTTTCTGGGCCGTATCGCCAGATATGCGGCGAAGTTCGGCTTGGGCAAGGTGCCCCGCCCGCCGCACTGGGGGGGCTACAGGGTTATTCCGCAGCGCATCGAATTCTGGGTCGACCGCAAGAACCGGCTGCATGAGCGCACCATCTATTTGCGCGACGGAGATGGCTGGCGCACAGAGGTCATTTACCCGTGAGCACCGCGCATCGTCACAGCCATCAGCAACAACGCAGCGCGATGACGACGAAAGCCGCGCTGGCCAGCGTCGCGATGGCGCTGTTCCTGCTGCTCCTCAAGGCGTGGGGCGTATGGCAGACAGGGTCGATGGCGATGCTCGGAAGCCTTGCCGATACCGCACTCGACCTGCTTGCCTCGCTCGTGACGCTCACCGGCGTCCGCATTGCCGCGCAGCCGGCCGACGACCAGCACCGCTTCGGCCATGGCAAGGCCGAGGCACTGGTGGCGATGTTCCAGGTGGTGGTGATCACCGTCTCGGCGATCGGCATCGGCTGGACGTCGATCCAGCGGTTGCAGACCGGGCAGGCGACTGCCAATGCCGAATACGGCATCGCGGTTTCGCTGGTGGCGATGGCCGCGACGATCGCGCTCATCGCCTATCAGCGCCGGGTCATCGCGCGCACCGGATCGGTCGCGATCAAGGCCGACAACCTTCACTATACCAGCGACCTTGCCCTCAACGGCGCGGTGATCGTCGCGCTGCTGCTCGACCAGTATCTCGGTTTCAAATGGGCCGATCCGCTGTTCGGGCTGGTCATTGCCGGCTGGCTGATCTGGGGCGCCTGGTCGGCCGCAAGCCATGCGGTCGATCAGCTGATGGACAAGGAATGGCACGAGGACAGGAAGCTGCGCTTCATCGAGGTGGCGATGCAGCATCCCGAACTCAAGGGCATCCATGACCTGCGCACCCGCACCAGCGGCAGCCATGATTTCGTGCAGTTCCACGTCTGGGTCTCGCCCATGATGACGGTCGCCGAAGCACATGACGTGATGGACGAGGTCGAGGCCAGGCTGATGAAGGAATTTCCGGGTACCGAGATCCTGATTCATCCAGACCCCGAAGGCCATCGCGACGAGGTTGGCTATATCCCGTCCGAAACGCTTGAGCATCACGAGGCCAGCTGATTTGCCTCGCGCCATACGCTTGGGCTAGAGAGCATGAATAGCCGAAGGATTTTTCAATGCTGATGTCGCACCGCAACCGTCTCGCCCGCCTCCATTATCTGCCCGGCACCTATCGTATGCTGAGCGCGGGCGACCATGTGCTGTGTGCGGTTACGGGGAAGGAAATCCCGCTTGATGACCTGCGCTACTGGTCAGTTGCGCGGCAGGAGGCTTATGCCAGCGCCGATATTTCGGTCGAGACAGAACTGGGAGCAGCAAAAGGGGCGTGATGTCTCCGGCCGGAAACGTCCGGGCCGTTTCGGCGATGAGGGCGGGGGCATGGGGCTTGTTCCTGCTCATGGCCGGATGTGCAGCCGCAGGAACCGATGGGACTGCGACCGATCAGGTTACGGGTTCCGGGGGAGGCGCGGCGGCGCCGGTTGCCGCGCCGCTACCGCCTGCCGAACCCTTGCGAGCCGGTTTCACGCTCAAGGGAAGAGTGCAACAGGGCGGGCTGGTGGTCGGCCGGGCCCCTACCGGCGCGACTGCGGTCCACTTTAATGACACCGCTGTGCCACTCGCGCCCGATGGCTATTTTCTCATCGGATTTGATCGCGACGCTCCGCCGCAGGCAACGCTGGCCGCCACGATTCCGGGGAGGCCGGAGATGCGTCGCGCCCTCACCGTTGCGCCGGGTGAATGGCGGATCGAGCATGTCGACACGCGCTACACTGGCGGCGCGGCCTCGACCGCCGAGTTCCAGCGCCGCCGTGCCGGCGAACTGGCGCAGATCAACGCCGCGCGGCGCACCGAAAGCGCGAGCGATGGCTGGCGCCAGACCTTTATCTGGCCAGTGAAGGGCCGCCTGTCCGGCTATTTCGGCTCACAACGTGTCTATCAGGGCAAGCCCGGCAGCTATCACAGCGGTACCGACATCGCTGTTCCGGCGGGAACGCCCTTTGTCGCTCCAGCCAATGGCATCGTCGTTATCGCTGCCGAGACGCCGTTCACGCTCGAAGGACGGCTGCTGATCGTCAACCACGGCAACGGATTGTCGAGCGCCTTCCTCCATTGTTCGCGCCTCGACGTGAAGGCGGGCGACACCGTGACTCAAGGCCAGCAACTCGGCCTGGTTGGCGCAACAGGACGCGCCTCCGGTCCGCACCTCCACTGGGCGATGCGATGGGGCAGTGCGAGACTGGACAGCAGCCTTGTTGCCGGAACGATGTGAGCCTGGCTTTTTTTCCGGATAATATAATTTCGTTAAAATAGTTTCTAATGTAATCATATTTTGAAGAACAGGCAGCACTGCGCAAGCATATATGCCACGCTTGCAGCACGACCATCAAGAAACGCCCAAAATCCGGTTACGGAATGTTGCAATTTCGACACAGCTCATTGGAAATGCGCTGCAATCCGGCCACCGGCCCTTTACACTAACAGGCTCCCCGGTCATGCCCTACGCATCGGCGTGTGTATCAAGCACAAAAGTGCGAATCACGGGTGATATGAACTCAACCAGAACCAAAGGACTGGATCGTGAAAAAATCTCAACTTTACAAGGCGGGTACGGCGTCATTCGCGCTCGGCCTGGCGCTGATTTCAGCGCCGGCGTTTGCGCAGGATGCCCAGGATGAAGCAGCGCAGACAGGGACGGCAGCAGACGCAGGTGGCGACATCGTTGTCACCGGCTCGCTGATTCGCAACCCCAATCTGGAGCGCTCCAACCCTGTCAACGTGACGACGGCGGATGATCTTGAATTATTGCAGTCGAACGTGGCTGAAGAAGTGCTCCGGGAAATTCCTGGCGTCGTTCCTTCAATTGGTTCGGCGGTAAACAATGGCAACGGCGGTTCTTCCTATGTAAACCTTCGTGGTCTCGGTTCGAACCGCAACCTGGTTTTGCTTGATGGCGTTCGTATCGCTCCTGCCGACCTTCAGGGCCGTGTCGACCTCAACAATATTCCGCTTGCCCTGATCGACCGGATGGATGTTCTGACCGGCGGTTCGTCAACAACTTATGGTGCGGACGCGGTGACCGGTGTGGTAAACTTCATCACCAAGCGCAATTTTGCGGGGGTTGAAGCGACCGCCGGTTATCAGATTACAGAGCGTGGTGATGGCGCCGTATTCCGTGGTGACCTTACCTTGGGTGCCAATTTTGATGATGGCCGGGGTAACGTCGTGCTCGGCATTGGTTATCAGGAAGCTGATCGTGTTACGCAGGGCGCACGTGATATTTCGTTCAACAACATTGACTCGTTCAACGGCGATACCAGTGGTTCGGGTACCACCTACCCAACCCGGGCATCGATTGGCGGGGTCTCGTATCAGACCAGCCCGGATGGGTTAAGTCTGATCCCTTATTATCAATCGTACAACTTCAATCCTTGGAATATTTTCCAGACGCCGTTCAAGCGTTACAACATCTATGCGGCTGGACATTATGAAGTTTCCGACTCAGTTGAAGTATACAGCCGCGGATTGTTTTCCAAGAATACCGTCAATACGGAAATCGCCCCGTCGGGCGCATTTGCGATCGGTGTTGCTGTTCCATCGTCCAATCCCTATCTGACGGACCAGATGCGCACGGTTTTGTGCGGCTCAGCGACGACGCCTTGCACCCGTACGGTTTCCTTGGCTCGTCGCGCCGTTGAAGCCGGACCTCGCGTCAGCTCTTACGCCACCACGATTTTCGATTATCGTCTCGGCGTCCGTGGCGATATCACCGATAGCATCCAGTGGGATGTTTCGGGCGGCTATGGCCAGTCGGAAAATATTCAGACGATCAAGGGCTACACGTCCAACGCGCGTTGGAGATCGGGTGTTGCCTGCGCTGTAGGCGACACAAGCTGCACTACCGTTGATCCGTTTGGCGTGCTGACGCCAGAGATGGTCGATTATCTCGTGGTTGAAAGCAACAGCTTCGTGAAGACCTCGCTCGCACAGGCCCGCGGTATGATTACCGGTGATTTCGGCTGGCAATTGCCGTCGGCATCCAACCCCATTTCGTTTGCGGCTGGTGCTGAATATCGCAAATACACGGCTGCGCAGGGCGCGGACACGCTGGCAAGCTCGGGCGACCTCGGCGGTGCTGGTGGTCCAACTCCGCGGGTCAACGGCGCGTTTGATGTTTATGAATTTATCGGGGAAGTGGTTGTCCCACTTATTCAGGACAAGGCCTTCTTTGAAGACCTGACGCTTGAGGCCGGTATTCGCAATTCGCATTATACCGTGGATGCTCCGGGTAATCCGAAGTTCTCGACCACGACATGGAAAGCAGGCGGTAGCTGGACTCCAGGTGCGGGATTCAAGATTCGCGGCAACTATGCTCGTGCTGTTCGCGCACCGAATATCGGCGAACTGTTTTCGCCGATCAGCACCGGCCTGACCAACCTGGGTTATGACCCGTGCGCAATCTTTGACGATAACGGGAACCTGATTCCGGGCGCCACTACACCGACTGGAACGCTGCGTGACGTCTGTATCGCACAAGGCGCGACGGCCGCACATCTCGCAGCGGGTATCGCCGTGCCAACCTCTGGTCAGGCCAACGTCACCGGTGGTGGGGACATCAACCTGAAGCCGGAAACCTCCAACAGCTGGACTGTCGGTTTCGTTTGGCAGCCGGATTTCGTTCGCGGCTTCAATGTCAGCGTCGACTATTACAACATCAAGGTGAAAGACGCGATCACGTCACCGACTCCGGACGATGCAATGACGGCTTGTTTTGCGGAAGGCAATCTTAGCCCGACCAATCCGGCTTGTACCATAATCCGCCGCGATCCGCTGACGGGCCAGCTGAGTGGTGATCCGAATACCACGCCTGGCCTGTATTCGCCCACGACCAATCAGGGTTACCTGATGACCGATGGTGTCGATTTCTCTTTGAACTATAACCATCAGCTTGACTTCGCGAAGCTAGGTTTGGGGATTAACGGAAACTGGACCAACCGTTCGCTGTTCCGCGCCATCCCGGGATCTATTACTCGGGAATGCGTTGGATATTACAGTGTGAACTGTGCATCGCTCCAGCCGGAATGGTCCTGGACTGGCCGCGTAACGCTCGGTTTCGAAGGTGTGGACGTATCGCTGCTGTGGCGGCACATTTCCGGCATGAAATATGAGCCGCTGGAATATGATCCGAACCTGGATGGAAATCCGAACACGGGTACCGGCCCTGCGTTTGAAGGAACCCCGTACGGTTTCGACGGGACATACAACTTCAACCGCATCAAGGCTTATGACTGGTTCGATCTTACGACCCGTTTCGATGTCACCGACAATTTTGGTCTGACACTGACGGTCCAGAACCTGTTCGACAAGAAGCCGCCGCTGGTTGGGTCCAATATCGGCACCACCACCTACAACAGCGGTAACACCTTCCCGTCGACCTACGACGCGTTGGGCCGCCGTTACGGCGTACAGGCCAAGCTGAAGTTCTGATTTTCAGCTCCGATCATTAAAAATAAAGAAGGGGCGGACAATATATTGTCCGCCCCTTCTTATTGACCTCTCCATCTCACGGGCGGCTTTGGGCGCGATAGTTATTCGGCTGTAATTGGAAGTGGCAAATTCAGCCCGATTTGCTGTTGTTCTGCGACAGTTGTTGCCCATTGCGTTACTTTGTCGATCTCGTCACGATGCGCTGCGAGAGCGTTTAACTGATCAGCTTGACGCTCACCGGGAGAAAACGGATCTCCCGTTTTGCTATTCCTGCCGATCGCTGACGTCCTACTCCAGTCGATGCCGCCGGTATCGAGCCCATAAACAGCGGCAATGACCGGCAAAAGCGCTTCGACATCGCTGGTGAGCGTTTCGCTGTCCAGCGTTACGATACGGTCGGGATAGCGCATGGCCAGATCGGTAAAAATGCGCTGCTGGATCAACCATCCGCTCGCCGCGATTTGAAGGTCGGTTTGAAGGAAATAATCGTCCGCATCGAACCCGATATCCGTCACGCCGTCGCGGAAGAAACCCGCCATTAATTCCCGCGCCCAAAGACGGCACCATAACCCCTTGCGTGCCACTGAAAGCAGGAAGGGTTCGAGCGGGGCATAGAGTAATATGGCCTTGCTTTCCGGCCGCAGCGCAAGCGCCAACGCAGCCAGCGGGTTGAAGATGTTGGACGGTTTGACAACGATTGTCTCGCCCGGCGAAAAGGGGCGCGCCAGCAGGCGTAGGGCTTCGCCAGTCAACTGGGCAATCCCGGCATTGTCCGCCTCACGGCGACGGCGCACGCCGACGATGTCATTGAGCAGAACCGGCTCGCTGAGGCCCATTGCCTTTCCTGGAAGGTCGAGCGCGCGCACCAGCATCGTCGAAGCGCAGAAAGCTGAGTGAAACAGGAAGTGGAGCGAGCCCGGTTGAGCTGCCGCGACGGCGGCTTGCCGCGCCCGCCTCTCCATCGGTGCGCCTTCCAGATATTCGTCGGTCAGAAACGGAATTTCGGCATGACGGGCGCGCGGCACCTGCCGGAACTGGATGGCGTCACCCATCCGGTCGTACCGGTGCGCCATCCATTCGGCCGATTGCAGCACGGGGTCCGGGTCAGCATTCATTGCCTACCCATGCCGCCACCGCGGCGGCGAGGCAAGAGCTTGCCGCTTTGCCGCCGCAGCATTACACCGTTCCTTATGACGACAACCGATCCTGAAACCGTGAAATCACCGCAACAGGCCAACAGCGAAGGCATGCGTGCCCTCAGCGAAGCGCGCCTTGACGAGGCCGCCGCCTGGTTTCGCCGTGCGGTTGTGCTTGATGCGAGTTCAAGCGCTCTGTGGCGCAATCTTGCAACCGTCCACCGCCGCACCGGCGACGACGAGGCCGAACGCGCCGCGCTTGACGCTGCGCTCGATTGCGACCGCACCGATTTCATGGCGTGGCTGCGCAAGGCTGAATTGCATGAACGGCTTGGCGAAAATGTCGAAGCGGCCAAGGCATGGAGCGGCGTACTCCAGATGGCGGCCCATTTCGATCCGGTGCCGGAAGGGCTCGTGGACACGCTGGCGCACGGCCGCAACTATGTTGAAGGGCATCAGGCGTGGTTAAGGCAAAAAGTGGGCGCGGCGCTGGATTTGGATCTCGCTCGTCTGGACCAGACCGCGCGCCGCCGTGTCGAGGCTTTCGTCGCGCATGCGGGTGGCACGCGGCAAGTGTATCAGAACCAATGCGCTGGGCTTTACTACCCGTTCTTGCCGGCGGACGAATTTTTCGACGATTATCATTTCCCCTGGTTTGCGGAACTGGCGGAGCAGACGGATGCGATCCGGGCGGAACTCAAGGTCCTCCTCGAAGCGCCGGGTGAAGCGTTGAGGCCTTATGTCAGGATGGACAAGGGGACGCCGCAGAACAAGTGGAGCGGGCTTGACCATTCGCTAGACTGGGGCGCATGTTTCCTGTGGGAATATGGGGTACCGAACGAGCCTGTCCTCGCCCAGTGCCCGGCCACACGCGCTGCGCTTGAAGCGATACCACAGGCGCATATCCCGGGCCGCGCGCCGAACGTATTTTTCTCAATCCTCAGACCGCGCACCCATATTCCGCCCCATACTGGCGTTACCAACACCCGCGCCATCATTCACCTCCCGCTGATCGTGCCGGAAGGCTGCAAGTTCCGGGTGGGCGGCGAAACCCGTTCCTGGGTCGAAGGCCAGCCGTTCGCTTTCGACGATACCATCGATCATGAAGCTTGGAACAACAGCGACGCACTTCGCGCGGTTCTGATTTTCGATGTATGGAACCCGCATCTGAGTGCGGCCGAACAGGAAATGATCACGCGATACTATGATGCGAGTGATAAGGCTGACCTCAACCCGGAAAAGCGATCCCGTTAGCGCACACAGCGATTTTGCGGCAAATTAGCCACAGTACTAGCAAAAATTAGGGTTTTGGGGGGCTTTCGCCTTTACACCCTGTGGTATTGTAGCCAGTCTGAACCATCCGGTTCGATGGGGGCACATCCCTACGCCGAGATTTTTCCAAATGATACAGGGACAGAAAGAATGAAAAAATCAAATGTTGTGCGGACGGTGCTCGGCACAGGGTCGGCGCTTTCTGTCTTGGCTGTGCTGGCATCGCCAGCATACGCTCAAGATACCACCTCCCCGCCTTCTTGCCTCGATGCAAATAATGATGGCGCTTGCGACACACCGCCTGCCGAAGCGTCGGATACCACAGCCCCGAGCGACGATATTCTGGTCGTTGGTTCTCGCATTCGCCGTGACACCTATAACTCGGCATCGCCAGTTCAAGTGGTTACACGCGAAGAATCGACGGTAGCTGGTTTTAACACTACCACCGAAGCCTTGCAGAGCACGGCAGTCACGGGTGGCTCGGAACAAATTAACAACGCGTTTGGCGGCTATGTGACAAACGGTGGTCCCGGCGCGAATACGCTCTCCCTGCGCGGATTGGGCGCAACTCGTACGCTCGTTTTGCTCAACGGCCGCCGCCTGTCGCCCGCTGGTTCGCGTGGTTCGGTTGGCTCCGCTGACCTTAACGTGCTTCCTTCAATTGTGGTCGACCGCTTTGAAGTGCTGAAAGACGGCGCTTCATCGATTTATGGGTCGGACGCCGTTGCGGGTGTTGTCAACGTGCTGACTCGCAATCGTCTTAATGGCCTTGAGCTCGAAGCGGGGGTTTCTGTCCCGGAAGTTGGCCAAGGCATCGAAAAGAATATCGGTTTGCTTTATGGCAAGACAACGGACCGTTGGAACGTCGTGGCCTCGCTCGAATATTATGAGCGTAACGAAATGCGCCTCGGTGCTCAGGATTGGGCGCGTTGCCAAACCCAAGGCTTTCTTAATCCACCGGATCTGACTGAAGATTCGGGATCGTTCATTGATCCCCGTACCGGCGAACCCAAATGCTATACTCTCGGCCTCACGGGCGAAAACGGTGTAACCATCAACACGATTGGTACGGCTGGACTGCTTGGTATTCCGGCGGCAGGTGCCATACATGATGGCCGTTATGGCATTTATGGGGCGTACAACCGTTGGCGTCCGAATACCGCCGTGACAGACGGCCTCGTTGGTTTTGAAGGTGTGGGCGGGAGCTATGCTGGTCATGTGACCGATCTCAATGTTCGTGACACCTTTGAAAGCCGTATGCTGCGCCAGTCGCTGATTTCGCCGACACGTAACTACAACGCTTTCCTGCAGACCAGCTACGACACTGGCATGTTGGGGAATGCAGAAGTTTATCTTGAATTCCTTGGCCATCGCCGCGAATCTAGGCAAACAGGCTACCGCCAACTTAGCCTTGATTATGGTGTAGATGACGACATCCTCCTCCCCGAGAATCTGCAAGGTCTGCCAGCATTTTTGGCGCCGACGGCCGTTTCGAATGGACAAGATGTTGCGGTGCGCGCATTCATCGGCTTTGGTAACGATAAGTCGTCACAGAAGGTTGATTTCTATCGCGTCGGGGGTGGCCTGAAGGGTGATTTCGCGCTCCCGGGTTGGCGCTACGACCTCTATGTTGGATCAAGCTGGTCAAAGGCCAAATACACATTCGAGAGCTTTCTGACTGATCGCATCGCGCAGAGCTTTGATGTGACGCAAGTCGGCGGCAATATCGTGTGTAAGGATACCAGCGGCGGCTGCGTCGCAGCACCGGTGCTCACCAACGATGTGATTGGCGGCAATCTTCCGCAAGATTGGGTGAATTATGTGTATGTTCCCGTAACAGGCACCACCAAATTTGAGGAGCAGATTGTCAGCCTCGGCCTCGACGGTGATATTGTTGAACTGCCTTATGGCAAGGTCAAAGCTTTTGTTGGTGCCGAAATGCGCTGGGACAAGATTGACGATACGCCGCCGATCGAAAGTCAGGAAGGCCGTCTCTACAATCTGACTTCAGCGACCGTAACACGCGGTAAGGACCGCACCCGCGAAGTCTTTGGTGAGCTTGAAATTCCGCTTCTCAAGGGTCTTCCGCTTGCTGAGGAACTCACCCTCAACCTGTCCGGGCGTTATACGCACTATAAGAGCTATGGTGATGGCTTCACCTATAAAATTGGTGGTCTTTACTCACCGACCGACTGGCTGTCGTTCCGCGGTACCTATGGAACATCGTTCCGCGCTCCGGCACTGTTTGAACAATTCCTTGGTTCGACGAGCGGCTTTTTGTCCTCATCGGTCGATCCGTGCGATGGCTTCGGATCGCTGAGCCCGACGTCGGCTCTCTATCAAAACTGCTTGGCTGATGGTCTTCCGACCGACTTCCAACAGCGCAACGGCGTTCGCGTGAACACCGTCGGCGGTGCCGACGCGGGCCTGAAATCTGAAAAATCCAAAAACTGGACGCTGGGTTTGATCTTCCAACCTAAGCTGTCGGAAGATTTCGGATCGCTGTCTTTCGCGGTTGATTATTACAACATCAACGTCAGCAACGGCGTAGCACGCTTGGGCGGCAGCACCATTTTGGATGCCTGCTACAATGATCCTGAGTTTCGTAGTGGTGGCGGTTTGTGCCGTCTCGTTGATGCGCGTGGCGCTAACAACGAGCTGACCGTGACCTCAAGCTACGTCAACATCGCGGTCGATAAGGTCGACGGCCTTGATTATAATCTTCGCTATTCGCGGGAATTGGGGCCGGGTCGTTTGCGGATCAATGCGCAGGCTACGCAATATCTGAACGTCGCCGGCAAAACATTCCCGGAAGATCCGTTGGATCATTATGAAGGACTGTTGAATACGCCCAAATGGACCGGTACCATGGATGCGAGCTACACTTGGAACAAGTGGCGCTTCACCTACGGCTTCGAATGGATGCAAGGTACCGATTCGACCAAATATCTGCTCGGTGAAGACGCAGTCTATGGCGATGGCGGATACGACTTCAAGGCTAACGATTATTGGAACCATTATGCCTCGATCCGTTGGCAAGGTGACAACTTCTCGTACACGCTGGGCGTACGCAACCTCTTCGACCGTGAACCGGAACGCATTTCGGCAGGTGCGTACAACCGTGTCGGCAATGCTCCCCTTTATAGCGGATATGACTATGTTGGACGCACCTTCTATCTGAACGTAGGAGCGAAGTTCTAAGGTCGAGCCAATACTCGAATGCGAAAATCGGCGGGTCGGGATTGAAATATTTCCGGCCCGCTTTCTTTTTCGCAACAATCGAAATTGCTTTGACGCTGCACAAACGATTTCATAGCATTCCGTCCACGGAGGATAATTATATGACGAAACTTGCGCTGAAATTTGTGCTTGCAACGGCGCTATCAACCCAGTTGGCCTCGGTCTCATGGGCAAAACCCCAAGTGCCGACTGTGGAACAGCTTGCAGCTTATCCCAATATGAGCGGTTTCAATGTTTCCAACGACGGAAAGCATATGGTTGCGCTGGAGGGTCGCGGAGAAGATCGCGTTATTTTGATTTGGGATTTGTCAGATCTCAAAAAAACACCAACCGTTCTGGGTTCAAAGGATATGAAGATCCAGTCCGCTCAATTCGTAAAGGACGATTTGCTTGCGGTCACCATGTGGCAGCCATTTGATTTTAATTTCGAAGGATTGCAGAAGGACTTCTTGCATAAACTCTACATCGTTGACCTCAAGGGAGAAAATTGGCGCGAACCGCTACCTCGGCGGATGACACGGACAGACATTGAGCAGCGGCTTCAAGCGATGAGCTCACCACGCGTTCTTGATACTCTCCCCAACGATCCCGACCATATTCTGGTCATCGACGACGTGGGGGTGAATTCAGGCGATATCGTCAAAGTCAATCTGCGTAACCAGCGCACAGAACGTATCCAACGGTCAGAGGAACGGGCCAGCGGATATTTGACAGATTACACCGGTGAGGTTCGGGCACGCACCATTGCCGACGTCGCGACTGACGGGTCCGCGTATATCTCGACGCAAATCCGCAAGAAAGGCGCGACCAATTGGGACGAGCATTTCCGTTCTTACGTCAAGGATCGTGATGTCCAACAAGTTGTGGGTTTTACCGAAGACCCCAATATTGCGCTGATCCTGAGCAACGCCGGTCAAGACAAATCAATCATCTATGAATATGACGTCAATGCGCGCAAACGCGGCGAAACATTGTTTCAACACAAATATTTCAACGCCGATCATGTCGTCTCCTACCGTTACCCCACAAACGCGGTTGCACGGCAGGGGCAAATATTGGCCCTCAGCTATGATGGGCCGCGCGGAAATGATGTGACATGGGTCTCACCCGTGTTCCGGGAAGTTGACAAGGCAATACGCCAGCACCTCAATCTTGAATCGCAACCAACTACACTCATGGATCCTGCAACGGGTGCAAGCGTCAACACGAAGATCGATTCCGACTTGGGTTATGATATCGTCGATTATACACCCGATCTGAAAACGATCGTTTTCGTTGTGAGCGGATCAAACCGTCCACCTTTATATTACATTATTCACAATGGCAGCATCCAACTACTCAATAACGCTTATCCGCAAATTGACCCTAACGCTTTGGGCAAAACGGATCTAGTCTATTACAAGGCGCGTGACGGGCAGGTCATTCCTGCTTATTTGACCAAGCCCAATACTGCGCTGTGTGGTGTCGGGCCTTGGCCGACAGTCATTCACCCTCACGGCGGCCCTTGGGCACGTGATCATGGTGGGTTCGATGGCTCGATGTGGGTCCCGCTGTTGAGTTCGCGGTGTAGAGCGGTGCTTCAGCCGCAATATCGCGGCTCGGCAGACTGGTCGAAAAAGCTGTGGCTCGCTGGCGATCGCGAGTGGGGCGGGAAGATGCAGGACGATAAAGACGACGGTGCTAAGTGGCTGATTGATCAAAAGATCGCCATCCCTGGGCGCATTGCCATGTTCGGATTCTCTTATGGCGGTTATGCATCGATGGCGGCTGCTATTCGTCCAAACGGGCTATATAAATGTGCTATTGCGGGTGCTGGCGTTTCCGACATCCGCAAAATTTGGGCGCGTTACTATACTAACTCGTTCTTCAACCAGGCCCAAGGTCCGACGGTGAAGGGGCTAAGTCCAATCGACAAGGCCGATCAGATCCAAATTCCGATCATGGTCTATCATGGCGAACGCGACCAGATCGTTCCGATTCGTCAATCGGAATGGTTCGTCGAGAAAGCAAAAAAAGCTGGCAAAGATGTCGTTTATCACGACATCCCGGACTATGCCCATGGCCCTGCCTGGACTCGCCAGATCATGGCAAATCAACTCAAATATATTGATGATTATCTCGCAAACGGCTGCGGCGGCGGCGGTCTCTAAATTCGAGAAGGGCGGGATTCCCCCGCCCTTTTTTGTATCAAATTACGCCACCTTCAACACCAACCCGCCATCGCCTTCATCGACCTTGACCGTCGAGCGGTCGGGGACTTCGCCCCTGAGGATCGAGTCGGCGAGGGGGTCCTGCAGATATTTCTGCACCGCGCGCTTCAAGGGCCGCGCGCCATAGACGGGGTCGTAACCCACCCGCCCCAGCCAGGCCTTGGCGCTGTCGGTGAGCTCCAGCGTCACCTTGCGGTCGGCGAGCAGTTTCTGCACGCGCGCCACCTGGATATCGACAATGCCGCCCATATGTTCGGCGCCCAAGCGGTGGAACAGGATGATTTCGTCAAGGCGATTGAGGAACTCAGGACGGAAATGCGCGCGCACGACGTCCATGACTTGCGGCTCGACCTTGTCGACATCCTCGCCGTCCTTCAAATCAACCAGATACTGGCTGCCGAGGTTCGAGGTCAGGATGATCAGCGTGTTGGTGAAATCGACCGTGCGGCCCTGGCCATCGGTCAGGCGGCCATCGTCGAGTACCTGCAACAGAATGTTGAACACATCGCCATGTGCCTTTTCCACCTCGTCGAACAGGACGACCTGATAGGGCCGCCGCCGCACGGCTTCGGTGAGGACGCCGCCTTCGTCATAGCCGACATAGCCCGGAGGCGCGCCGATCAGGCGGGCGACCGAATGCTTTTCCATGAACTCGGACATGTCGATGCGGACCATCGCATTGTCGTCGTCGAACAGGAAACCCGCGAGCGCCTTGGTGAGCTCGGTCTTGCCGACGCCCGTGGGCCCCAAGAAGAGGAAACTGCCCAGCGGCCGGTTGGGGTCCTGTAGCCCCGCACGCGCGCGGCGGACGGCGGTGGAGACGGCCTTCACTGCATCTTCCTGCCCGATGACGCGCTTGCCTAGCGTGTCTTCCATGGTCAGCAGCTTTTCGCGCTCGCCTTCCATCATGCGGTCGACGGGGATGCCGGTCCAGCGCGAGACAACACCCGCAATGTCGCTGTCGGTCACTTCCTCGCGCAGCATTGCCGAAGCGCCCGAAACGGTTTGCGCTTCGGTCAGCTGTTTTTCGAGATTGGGGATGGTGCCATATTGCAGCTCGCCCGCCTTGGCGAGATCGCCCGAGCGTTGCGCCTGTTCAAGCTCGACGCGTGCGGCATCAAGCTGCGCCTTGATCCCCGCTTCGCCCGCAATCTTGTCCTTTTCGGCTTGCCAGCGGGTGGTGAGTTCGCTCGACTGCTGCTCAAGGTTGGCGAGCTCGCCTTCGAGGGTCGCGAGCCGGTCCTGCGACGCGGCATCGCTTTCCTTCTTCAGCGCCTCGCGCTCGATCTTCATCTGGATGATGCGGCGGTCGAGATTTTCAATCTCCTCCGGCTTCGATTCCACCTCCATGCGCAGGCGCGAGGCGGCCTCGTCCATGAGGTCGATGGCCTTGTCCGGCAAAAACCGGTCGGTGATATAGCGGTTGGACAACGTCGCTGCGGCGACCAGCGCGCCATCGGTGATGCGGACACCGTGGTGCAGCTCATATTTTTCCTTGAGCCCACGCAGGATCGAGATGGTGTCCTCGACCGTCGGCTCACCGACGAACACGGGCTGGAAACGGCGCTGGAGGGCCGCGTCCTTTTCGACATATTTCTGATATTCATCGAGCGTCGTCGCGCCGATGCAATGCAACTCGCCGCGCGCGAGGGCGGGCTTGAGCAAATTGCCCGCATCCATCGCGCCTTCCGATTTGCCCGCGCCGATCAGCGTGTGCATTTCGTCGATGAACAGGATGATGTCGCCCTCGGCCTGGCGCACTTCGTCGAGCACGCCTTTCAGCCGCTCCTCGAACTCGCCGCGATATTTGGCCCCGGCGATGAGCGCGCCCATGTCGAGCGCCATCAGCGAGCGATCCTTGAGCGTATCGGGGACGTCGCCATTGGCGATGCGCAGCGCGAGGCCTTCGGCGATGGCGGTCTTGCCGACGCCGGGTTCACCGATGAGGACGGGGTTGTTCTTCGTCCGCCGGGCAAGGATCTGGATGGTGCGGCGGATTTCCTCGTCGCGGCCGATCACCGGGTCGAGCTTGCCGTCGCGCGCTGCTTCGGTGAGATCGCGCGCGAATTTCTTGAGCGCGTCATAACGGTCCTCGGCGCCGGCGGTATCGGCGCTGCGGCCTTTCCTGAGTTCGTTGATCGCGGCATTGAGTGCGTCGGCCTTGAGCCCCGCATCGGCAAGCGCCTTACCCGCAGTCGTTGAGGCGGCGAGGGTAAAGGCCTGTAGCAGCCGCTCGACGGTAACGTAGCTGTCGCCCGCCTTGGTCGCGAGCTGTTCGGTAGAATCGAGCAACCGCACCGCGTCATTGGTGAGGCCGGGGCTGGTTTGCGCGCCCGATCCCGACACGGCCGGAATTTTGGCGAGCGCCGCATCGACGCCGTCCATCGCCCGCTTGGGATCGCCGCCCGCCTTGCGGATCAGGCCGGCCGCCATGCCCTGCTCATCTTCAAGCAGCGCCTTCAATATGTGATCGGGCGTGATCTGCTGATGGTTCATGCGGATCGCCACGGTCTGCGCCGACTGGAGGAAACCCTTGGCGCGATCAGTAAATTTTTCGAGGTTCATGACGTCGATACCCCCTTGATCTGAGTTTGGTTCCCGCCGGATATAATGTTGCAAAATTGCAACACAAGGGGGCGTGGCCAGACAATTGGCATGATTTTCAATCCGGGCGAGCGGTGGTTCGATGGTTTCAATAGAAATGGGTTATAGCCAGCGCGGAAAGTCGCGGTTACGAGGGAATTATATCAAGGTTCGCCTGCCTTTGTCCGGATTGATCCGCAGGGGGCAGGGCGGCGGACACAGGAGACTGGAAATGCATCGGATGAGTTCAACCCGGAAGTTCAAGGGAAGCCTGTGGGCCGGTCTCTCGGCGCTCGCGTTGCTGGGGGTGTCGCCCGCGGTCGCGCAAAAGGCAGCGCCTGCCTCGGTCACAAGCGCCAGTGATATCGTCAACCAGGTCAATATTCCCTACCAGAGCTTTACCCTCCCCAATGGTCTGCGCGTGCTCGTGCACGAGGATCGCAAAGCGCCGATCGTCGCGGTGTCGATCTGGTACGGGATTGGCTCCAAGCATGAACCCAAGGGCAAGACCGGCTTTGCCCATCTGTTCGAGCATCTGATGTTCAACGGCTCGGAAAACGCGCCAGATGATTATTTCAGCTATACCGAAGGCCTCGGCGCCACCGCGCAGAACGGCACGACCTGGTTCGACCGCACCAACTATTTCCAGAATGTGCCGACCGGGGCGCTCGACCGCATGCTGTTTCTCGAAGCCGATCGCATGGGCCATCTGCTCGGCGGCGTCACGCAGGCGAAGCTCGATAACCAGCGCGCGGTTGTGCAGAATGAAAAGCGGCAGGGCGACAACCAGCCCTATGGCCTCGTCGAATATGAGGAACTGGCCAGCCTGTTGCCGCCCGATCACCCCTATGCCCACTCGACCATCGGCTCGATGGCGGACCTCGACAGCGCGAGCCTTGAGGATGTGAAAAACTGGTTCCGCAGCAATTACGGCCCCAACAATGCCGTATTGGTGCTGGCGGGCGACATCGATGTGCCGACCGCGCGCCGGCTGGTGCAGAAGCATTTCGGAAAGTTCAAGGCTGGCCCCGCGATCAAGCCGGTGCCGACCACGGTTCCGACGCTCCCGGCGCCGGTTGCCAAGGTGATGAAGGACAAGGTGGCGCAGACCCGTATCTACCGCGAATGGACGGTGCCGGGCACGCTCGATCCGAACTATGAAGCACTCGACGCAGCCTCGATGGTGCTCGGGGGGCTGTCGAGTTCGCGCCTCGACAATGCGCTGGTGCGTGATGGCAAGCTTGCCTCCTCGGTGTCGATGAGCCTTCAGGGTCACAGCCAGATCGGCTTCCTCTCCATTTATGCCGACGTGCTGCCGGGCGTGGACCCGGACGCGCTGGCGAAGCGAATGGATGAGGTGATCGCCGATTATCTTCGGACCGGACCGACGCAGGATGAACTCAATCGCGTCAAGATGGTGCGTGCCGCGGCCGAAATTCGCGGGCTTGAAGCCGTGGGTGGATTCGGCGGCAAGGCGGTGACGCTGGCCGAAGGCGCGCTCTACGCCAATGATCCGGCCTTTTACAAGAAGCGGCTTCAGACGCTGGCCAGCCTCACGCCCGAACAGGTGCGGACGATCGGCGCGCAATGGATGGGCCGTCCGCCGCTGATGCTTTCGGTCATTCCGGGCGAACGCGAAGGCTATGTCGAGGCGAAAAAGCCGGCCCAGGCGGCCGCACCGGCGGCTCCCGCCACGGCCGCGGAACCCGCAGCAAAACCCGCGATCGCGATGCCGCCGCTCGGCAAGATGGCCGATGTGACGTTCCCGGCGATCGAGACCACTACCTTGTCCAACGGCGCCAAACTTTATTTCGCGCGTCGCACGGCGGTGCCGACCGTTTCGGTCTCGCTTCAGTTCAACGCGGGATATGCCGCCGACAAGGCGGGCAAGACCGGACTGATGAAGCTGATGACGGCAGTCGTCGGAGAAGGCACCACCAGCCTCGACAGCCGCCAGCTTGCGGAAACCAAGGAACGGCTCGGCGCGGCGATCGGGGTAGGGTCGTCGCGTGACCGCACCTATTTCTCGGCCAACGCGCTCAGCGCCAATCTCGATCCGACGCTCGACCTGCTTGAAGATGTCGTCAAGAACCCGGCCTTCGCACCGGCGGAGATCGAACGGCTGCGCAACCAGCAACTGGCCCAGATCAAGTCCGAACTGACCAGCCCCAACGCCTTGGGGAGCCGCGCCCTGTCGCGGTCGCTCTATGGCAGCAATCATGCCTATGGCCGCCCCGCGTCGGGCGAACTTGCCGATGTCCAGTCGATCACGCGTGACGAGCTGCAAGCGAGCTATCGCCAGTGGATCCGCCCCGACAATATGGATATTTTCGTGACCGGGGACACCAGCCTCGCCGCGATCAAGTCCAAGCTCGAAGCGCGCTTCGGCAACTGGGCGGCGGCGAGCGGTGTAGCCAAGGGGCAGAAGGATGTGACGGCTCCGGCCGCTGCGGCCCGCCGGATCGTCGTCGTCGACCGTCCTGGATCACCGCAATCGATTATCTATGGCGCGCAATTGCTCAACACCACCAGCAAGGCGGATTCGACCGCGCTCGAAGTCGCCAACGATGTGCTCGGCGGCGGCGGGACGGCGCGGTTGTTCATGGACCTGCGCGAAGCCAAGGGCTGGTCCTACGGCGCCTATTCGAACCCGCAGTTCAATGAAAACAGCGTCGCCTTCATTGCCTTTGCGCCGGTGCAGGCCGACAAGACCGGCCCGTCGATCACCGCGATCCACGACAATGTCGCGCAGTTCCTGACGAACAAGGGCATCACCGCAGAAGAGTTCGACCGCGCGATCAACGCGCGTATCCTGTCGCTCCCCGGCTCGATGGAAACCGGCAGCGCCGTGCTCGAGCAGATGGTGTCCGATGTCATGCGCGCGCGGCCCAGCAATTATGTCGCGACGCTTCCGGCCAAATATCGCGGCATGAAGGTGGGCGATGCCCAGACCGCGGCACAAAATCTCATCGACCCGGATAAATTCGTGTGGATCGTGGTTGGCGATAGCGCGGCCATCATGCCTCAGCTAAAAGAACTGGGTATGCCCGTGGAAACGCTCCGCTTTGACGCTACGGCGAACAAGTGAAGCGGTGATCCGCGCGCTGCAGGTGTGATTCGCAGATTGAACGAAAGAACAGGAGAGCTTTGATTATGTCGAATGTTGCAGGAAGCTATGATTGCGTCACCAAGACGCCGATGGGTGACCAGAAGTCGGTTCTTACCATCACCGTCGACGGCGACACCTTTACGGGCCGCAACGAAGGCGCGATGGGTGCGATGGACCTTTACGACGGCAAGATCGACGGCAACACCATCACCTGGAAGATGGACATGAAGGTGCCGATGCCGATGAAGCTCGAAGGCACGGCGACGGTCGATGGCGACACCATCACCGGCTCGGTTGCTGCCGGCGCGTTCGGCAACTTCCCGATGACGGGTACGCGTCAGGCGTAAGCCAGCCGCGATAGATCGCCAAAATAAAGGCTGCGTTCCAGATGGAGCGCAGCCTTTTTTGTCTGGCAACCTCCCGCACAGGGGAGAGGAATTCCCGCTTACTGCACGGTCACCGTAACCGCGCGGCGGTTCCGTGCCCAGCTGGCCGGGTCAGAACCAAGCGCTTCGGGGCGTTCCTTGCCGTAGGACACGGTGGTGATCCGCGACGGGTCGACGCCGAGTGTGGCGAGATAATTTTTCGCCGCGTTGGCGCGGCGTTCGCCGAGCGCGAGGTTGTAGTCTCGGGTACCGCGCTCGTCGGCATGGCCTTCGACTGTTACCCGCACATTGGGATATTGCCTGAGCCATGCAGCCTGGCTTTCGAGGATGGCGCGGTCGCTCGCGTCGACATCATGTTGATCCGTATCGAAGAAGATACGGTCCGAAGTGATTTTCGCGACAAAATCCGCTTGCGAGCCGGGGACCGGAACGCCGCTGATGCTGCCGTCGGCCGTGCCGGTGCCGTCGCTGCCGGCCGGCGGCGGGATGTCGGCAGGGGGTTTTTTGGCGCAGGCGGTAATCGCCAGCGCAGCGGCGGCGATCATGCCGAAACGGTGGAGGTTCTTCATGGCTTTCTCCTTCTCTCTCTTTCTTGTCCCCGCTCGTGAAGCGATTATTTGAGGATCGGCCCCCATGCCGGGTCAGATCCTTCGACCGGCGTCGGCAGCCTGCGTTCATTGACGCCAGTCACATCGACCTGCCACACCGACGACTTGCCCTCGCGGCCCTGCGAGGTGCGGAAGAACTGGATGACGCGGCCGTTGGGTGCCCAGGTCGGCGCTTCGTCCTGCCAGCTGTCGGTGAGCAAACGCTCGCCGCCGCCCGATGGGTTCATTACCCCGATGCGGAAGTTACCAGCCATTTTGGTAAAGGCAATGAGATCACCGCGCGGGCTCCATTCGGGCGTCGCATAGGAGCCTGCCCCAAAGCTGATCCGCTGCTGGTCCGACCCGTCGGCGTTCATCACATATAGCTGTTGCTTGCCCGAACGGTCGCTTTCGAACACGATCCGGCGTCCGTCCGGCGAGAAGCTACCACCGACATCGATGCCGGGCGAGGCGGTGAGCCGCCTTGGCGTACCGCCAGTCGCGCTGATGCTGTAGATGTCGGTATTACCTGCGACCGCCATCGAATAGAGGATGGTGCTGCCATCAGGCGACCAGCGCGGGGCGAAGGTCGGGTTGTTGCTTTCGGTCACCAGTTTCTGCTGATTGGTCGCAAGGTCGTAGATGTAGATGCGCGGCCGCTTCTGCACATAGGAGAGGTAGAGGATCGAGCGGTAATCGGGCGAAAAACGCGGCGTCAGCGCGATCGAGGTACCCGCGGTCAGGAAGCGGTGATTGCCGCCGTCCGAATCCATGATCGCAAGTTGTTTCTTGCGATTCCCCTTGGGGCCGGTCTCGGCGATATAGGCGATACGGCTGTCGAAAAAGGGCGATTCCCCGGACAGGCGCGAATAGATCATGTCCGAACATTTATGCGCGGCGCGGCGCCATTCGCCGGGGGTGACGACAAAGCCTTGCCGTGCCTGTTCGCTGCCGAGATCGACGTCATAGAGATAGCAGCCGATGGTGAGGTTGCCGTCCGGATTGGCGCGGACAAAGCCCTGCACCAGCGCTTCGGCGCCGATGCCCTTCCACCCGCCAAACTGCGGGGCGGCGACCTCGCCGAAACTGATCGTGCGTACCTGACCCGGCCCCATCGGCTTGTAGAGGCCCGAGCGCTCGAGGTTGGCGGTGATGATATTCGCGATGTTGCGGCCGAGCGCCTCGGTATTGCCGCCCTCGGCGCTGGTTGCGACGCTGGCGGGCGTCGCAAAGGCGGGCACGGCGATCACGGTGCGTTCGGACCTGTCCGCCTCGCCGATCACGGTTTCGCTCGGCGGGGCGTCCTGCGCGAAGGCAGGAACGGCCAGCGCGGTGCTGGCGGCGAGAAGCAGGGCAAGGGATCGGATCATCGCGCGGATTACCTCTTCTGGAACTTGAATTCGTAATTCTGCCAATAGCTATAATGTTCGGGCGCCAGCCCCGTAAAGGGCGAGGCCTGCTGGATCGCCTTCCTGGCGCATTCCTGGTGCCGGGCCTGCTGGGTGCGATTGCTGTCGTTGACGCCGGTGGTGTTGACCGAGGAGAAACCGGCGAGGCTGCCATCGCGGTCGAGCCGGAACTTGACGATAGTGGTCAGCGCATCGACATCGATGCCGGTAACACGGCAGCGATTCCAGGGGCCTTCGACCTGGCTCTTGATGCTGGTGGTGATCGACTGGCGGATCTGCGCGGCCGATTTTGCTCCCGGCGCACCGGTCGAACTGCTGTTGCTTTTCGATTTGCCGATGCCGCTGACGATGCTCGCAAGGTCGCCCGAAGGCCGCGCAGCGGTACCCCTGCCGCTCCCGGTTCCCGCCTTGGCCGTTGTCTTGGCCGGCGCGGGCCTGGGCTGTGCTTTCGGCGTTGTCTTGGGTGTGGCTTTCGGCACTGCCTTGGGTGCGGGCTTTACTACCGCCTTCTTCAATTCGCGTTCAACCGTGCGTTCGACCGGAGGCTTGGGCGCCACTTTCTGCACCGGCCGGGGTGGCGGTGCTACCGGTTTCACCGGCGGAAGCGGCGGTGCCGGTTCGGGCTCGGGCAGGGTGACGGGTTCGGGTTGCGCGAGCGGTTCTGCTGCAGGCGCGTCGTCGATCGGTACGTTTTCGGGTGCCTGGAACGCGGCCGGGGCCTCGCTGCTGGGATCGGGCGAGGTCGATTCAAGGTCGGTTTCGGCAAGAATTTCGACCGTCATCGGCTTCGACTGCGGCAGGGGGGACTCGCGCCCCATCAGTCCGATCCACAACAGGCCAAGCAGCAGCGCGTGGGCGCCGACCGACCCCGCCAGCGCGATGCGGTCAATCCTGTCCCAATGCCGTTCGTTGGCCCGTTCCATCGCGCCGTCCTATTGGGCCTCGGCTGAACCGGTCGTGACCAGCGAAACGCGGTTCAATCCGGCGCGGTTGAGCTCGCCCATTACCGCCATCACCTGGCCATAATCGAGCGCCTTGTCGGCCCGCAGCATGATCGGCGGGGTTTCCTTCTGCCCCGGCGCGAGCGTGGCTATCTCGGCGAGGCGATCGGGCAACAGCGCGGCGCTGATCGGTTCTTCGCCGATGAAGATGTTGCCATCGCCATCAAGGCTGATGCTGACCGGCTCCTGCTCCTGCTGGTCGAGCGCATTAGCGCGGCTGTCGGGCAGGTCGACCGGTACGCCCGCCATCATCATCGGCGCCGCCACCATGAAGATGATGAGGAGAACCAGCATCACGTCGACCATCGGCGTGACGTTGATCTCGGCCATCGGCGCGCGGCGCGACCGGTGGCCGCCGCGGCTGCGGTTATGAACCCCCATGCCCATCAGGGCGTGACCTCGAGTTCGCGCGACAGCGTCGCATGGAAGCCGTCGGCAAAGCGGTTGAGCCGGGCTTCGAGCTTGTTGAGGCTATGGCCGAAGCGGTTATAGGCGATGACCGCCGGAATGGCCGCGAACAGTCCCAGCGCGGTGGCGAACAGCGCCTCGGCAATCCCGGGCGCGACCACCGCGAGATTGGTGTTCTGCTCGGCCGCAATCGCGGTAAAGCTGTTCATGATTCCCCAAACAGTGCCGAGCAGGCCGACGAACGGCGCGACCGACCCCACGGTTGCGAGGATATTGAGCCGGTCGGCGAGCGTATCGATTTCCTGCGCGGTTGCAGCGTTCATCGCGGTCGAGAGCCGTTCGCGCGTGCCATCACGATCGATCTTCTGGCCCGCGGTTGAACGCCGCCATTCGTCGATCCCGGCAGCAAATACCCGCGCAGCCGGAATCGGCGACTTGCCGTTGCGTTCATAGAAACCGTCAATGTCGCGCGCGGCCCAGAAATCCTTTTCGAAGCTGCGGCTGCTCTTGTCCGCGGCTGAAAGCTTCATCGCGGAACTGAAGATCACCCACCAGGTCCACAGCGAGGCGATGAGCAGGCCGATCATGATCGCCTGCACCACCGGGTCGGCCTGAAGAAACAGGCTGAGCGGATCGACATGGACGGGCGCGCGCGGGGCGGCTGCGGCTGCGGCCGCGAATATCAGGCTGGCAGTCATGGGGCGATCAGTTCTCCGTTCATTATGGCGTGGAAGCGCGCCACCCAATCGGCGGGCTGGCGGCGCGGGCGGCCTTCCGGCGTGAGAAAGGCGGCGGTGACCGTAGCTTCGGTCAGGATGTCGGCGGCGCGGCGAATGGTCTGGTGGATCGTGCAGCTCGCGCCCCGCACCGCCATTACAACACTTTCGACAATGAGTTCGTCGTCGAGCCGCGCCGGACTGCGATATTTGATCGCCAGGTCGGCGACCGCATAGGTGCCTTCTCCGCTGTCCCACGCCTCGCGCTGGTCGATCCCGGCGATGCGCAGCATATCCGATCGCGCGCGCTCCATATAGCGCAGATAATTGGCGTGATAGACGATGCCGGAAAGGTCGGTGTCCTCATAATAGATGCGCACCGGAAACAGATGCGCCAGCCCGTCCGCCCCGTCGGTACGCGGCACGAACCGCCCGGAAAGCGGCTGCATGGCGGGAGGGGAGGAAAAAGACGTCATGGCGCCCGAGTGTCTTTAGGGGGAGAAAGGGAAAGGATGCAACCGGATAGCATGGATTGAAGACGCTTCATTGCATCTGCGCTCGGCTGATCGCGGCGATGACTCGGTTCGTCGTGTGCGCAGCCCCTACCCGCGCATGTCCGTAGTCCTGAGCTTGTCGAAGGACGTCTTTGCCGCGTTGCGCCCCGTCCCGGCACGCCCGTCGACAAGCGCAGGGCTGCGGAACACGGCAATCGCCTGCACCGCAACTATTTCCCCTGATCGAACAACCCGTCCTGGCTTCCTGCGGGCGGGTTGAGCCCGAGATGCTTCCACCCGCTCGGGTTCAAACAGCGGCCGCGCGCGGTGCGGGCGATGAGACCGAGCTGGATGAGATAGGGCTCGATCACCTCCTCGATCGTGTCGCGCGGCTCGGAAAGCCCCGCCGCGAGCGTTTCGACGCCCACCGGCCCGCCCCGATAGATGTCGGCGATCATCGTGAGGTAGCGCCGGTCCATCGCGTCGAGCCCGAGCGCATCGACCTCGAGCCGGTTGAGCGCCTTGTCCGCTACCTCGGCATGGACCACCGCCTCGCCCGCGACATTGGCAAAGTCGCGCACCCGGCGCAGCAACCGCCCGGCGATACGCGGGGTGCCGCGCGAGCGCCGCGCAATTTCGCGCGCGCCGTCTTCGGCAATGCCGAGGTCGAGCAGCCGCGCGGCGCGGGTGACGACGCTTTCCAGCTCCTCGACGGTATAGAAATTGAGGCGCACCGGAATACCGAAACGGTCGCGCAAGGGCGTGGTGAGCAGCCCCTGCCTCGTGGTCGCGCCGACGAGGGTGAATTTCGGCAGGTCGATCCGCACCGATCGCGCCGACGGGCCTTCGCCGATCATGATATCGAGCGCGCGATCCTCCATCGCCGGGTAAAGCACCTCCTCGACCGCCGGATTGAGCCGGTGGATTTCGTCGATGAACAGGACATCGCCATCCTCGAGGTTGGTGAGCAGCGCGGCGAGGTCGCCCGACTTGGCGATCACCGGCCCCGAGGTAGCGCGAAAGCCAACGCCCATCTCGCGCGCGATGATCTGCGCCAGCGTGGTCTTGCCAAGCCCGGGCGGGCCAAAGAACAGCACATGGTCGAGCGCATCCCCGCGACCGCGAGCGGCCTCGATGAACACGCGCAGATTTTCCCGCGCGGCGCGTTGCCCGACAAATTCGTCGAGGCTCTTAGGGCGCAGGGCTGCGTCCACATCTTCGGGACGGCGCTGGCCGGAGAGGAGGCGGTCGGCGTCAGTCATCAAGGCCGGCTCTCCACCAACTGTTCGTCACCCTGAACTTGTTTCAGGGTCCATCGTGCCGCACAAACCACGGTCCTGAGCGGCGAAACGGATGCTGAAACAAGTTCAGCATGACGATGACGGATGGCGTTCACTTCGCCGCCTTCTTGAGCGCGAGCCGCACCAGCGCATCAAGCGTTGCACTGGTCCCCAGTTCTGCATCGGCCGCCGATACCGCTGCGCTCGCTTCGGCGGGTTTGAAACCGAGGCCGGTCAATGCCGCGATCGCATCCGCCTGATGGCCTTCGCCGAGCAGTGCCACGCCTGCCGTGCCGCCGCTCGCGCCGGGTAGCACGCCGCCGACCTTGTCCTTCAATTCGCGTACAATGCGTTCGGCGAGCTTCGGGCCGACGCCATTGGCGCGCGCGACCATCGCCTTGTCCTGCGCCGCGACGGCGCGGTGGAGATCGGCGGGCTCGAAGCCGGAAAGGATCGCGAGCGCGACCTTGGCGCCGACGCCCTGCACGCCCGTCAGGAGACGGAACCAGTCGCGCTCCTCGGCCGAGGCGAAGCCGACCAGCCGGAGGAAATCTTCGCCCACCAGCATTTCGGTATGCACCGTCACTGCCTCGCCCACCGGCCCGAGCGCCGAAAGGGTGCGGCCCGAGCAGCCGACAAGATAGCACACGCCGCCGACATCGATCACGGCATGGTCGAGGCCCGTGCTGTCGAGGCGGCCTTTGAGTTTGGCGATCATGCCTCTCTCTTAGCCGAACGCGAGGCCAAGTCTATACACCTTTTGTTCTTTCGCCGTGCTCCTGCGCAGGCAGGAGCCTAGGGTTGCAACCGCTGCGCCATGCCACTCTGTGCTCCTGCCTGCGCAGGAGCACTAACGGCTTTCACCCCAACCGCCGCGCGCTGCCCGCGTGATGCGCATGGGTGATCGCCACCGCCAGCGCGTCGGCCGCGTCGGCGCCCGCGAGCTTGACCCCCGGGAGCAGCCGGGCGACCATTGCCTGTACTTGGCCCTTGTCGGCATTGCCGTTCCCGACCAGCGCCTTCTTGACGATGCGGGCGGGATATTCCGCGACCTCGGCACCGCTACGCGCGGCAGCGAGCAGCACGACGCCGCGCGCATGGCCGAGCTTCAGCGTCGATTGCGGATTCTTGTTGAGGAAGACTTCCTCGACGGCGACTGCATCGGGCTGATGCTGCGCAATGACATCGGACAGTTGCGTGTCGAGCATCCACAGCCGCGCGGGCATCGCGAGTTGCGGATCGGTCTTCACCTGGCCGTTGGCGATATGGGTCAGCCGGTTGCCGTCCGCTGCGATCAGCCCCCAGCCGCTGGTGCCAAGCCCGGGATCAAGGCCGAGGATGATCATAAAGAAAGCCCCTCCCGTTTACGGGAGGGGTTTGGGGTGGGGGTGCTTGGAACCCTGCCTGGCCCCACCCCCAGCCCCTCCCGCGTGCGGGAGGGGGGATTTATCATCCAAGCTTCGCCATGATCGCGTCGGGGATGTCGTAATTGCCCCAGACGGTCTGTACGTCATCATCATCGTCGAGCGCGTCGATGAGCGTGAACAAGGTCGTCGCGGTCTGTTCGTCGCTGACTTCGCTCATGAGGTTGGGCTTCCACGCAAGCTTGGCGCTTTCGGCTTCGCCGAGGCTGGCTTCCATCGCCTTGGCGACTTCGTGCAAGGCATCCTGCGCGGTCCAGATTTCGTGGCCGTCATCGCTCGATTCGACGTCTTCAGCGCCGGCTTCGAGGGCGGTTTCAAAAATCTTGTCGGGATCGCCCGCGCTCGCCGGATAGGTGATCAGGCCCATGCGCGAAAAGCCGTGGCTGACCGCGCCCGATGCGCCCAAATTGCCGCCATTCTTGGAAAAGGCGGTGCGGACATTGGTCGCGGTGCGGTTGCGGTTATCGGTCAGCGCTTCGACAATCAGCGCCACGCCGCCGGGGCCATAGCCTTCATAGCGGATTTCTTCGTAATCCTCGCCGCCCGCAGCCGATGCCTTGTCGATGGCGCGCTGGATATTGTCCTTGGGCATTGACTGCGCCTTGGCGGCGTTGACCGCGAGGCGCAGGCGCGGGTTCATGTCCGGGTCGGGCATGCCCATCTTGGCGGCGACGGTGATTTCGCGCGAAAGCTTGGAAAACATCGCCGAGCGCTTTTTGTCCTGCGCGCCCTTGCGGTGCATGATGTTCTTGAATTTGGAATGGCCTGCCACGGGCAAGGGCTCCTGTAAACTGAGATAGAAAGTCGCCGCGCCTTTAGCTTAGGGGAGGGACATATATCAATCCTCTCCCGCTTGCGGGGAAGGCGTATCAGACCGTTACCGCCGTGCCGCTGACCGATACCATCAGCATCGAGCCATTGGCGCCGACCACCTCATAGTCGAAATCGACCGCGAGCACCGCGTTCGCGCCCTGCTTCGCCGCCTTGTCCTTCATTTCGCCAAGCGCCTCGTCGCGGGCGCGCGAGAGCACATCCTCATAAGCGCCCGACCGTCCGCCAACGATGTCGCGAATGCCGGCGAACAGGTCGCGGAACATGTTGGCGCCAACGATCACCTCGCCGACGACGATGCCGTGATATTGCTGGACCGGACGGCCCTCGATGCTGTGGGTGGTGGTGACGATCATGTTTCTCTCCTTGAACTTTGATACCCTGAACTTTGATACCCTATTCGAGGCCCAGGGCCGCCTTGTAGGTTTCGAGGATCGCTTCCATCTCCTGGCGGTCATGCGGCTGCATTTTGCGCAAGCGCACGATCTGGCGCATGATCTTGGGATCATAGCCTTGCGCCTTAGCTTCGGCATAAACGTCGCGGATATCGTCGGCGATGCCCTTTTTTTCTTCTTCCAGCCGCTCGATGCGTTCGATGAACAGCCGCAGCTGATCGGCGGCGACGTTGCCCTCGCTCATTATTTCACTCCATAGAATCGGGTTCGAGATTTGATCCCGCCGATTAGGGGCAAGGCATAGCTATGCGCAAGCCTTGCCATTGTAACACTCGTGGTTCATTGGCGTGAGCGCACCCGAAGGAGAGCAAGAGCGGTGGTCCAATATTTCAGTCCGCGCAGCCGCAAGGTCAAGATTCTGGCGACGCTGGGTCCGGCGAGCGCCAATCCGGAGATGATCCGCAAGCTGTTCGTTACCGGCGCCGATGCGTTCCGCGTCAATATGAGCCACGGCGATCATGCGGGACATGCGCCCGTGATCGCGGCGATCCGCGCGCTCGAAAAGGAACTGCACCGCCCGACGACCATCCTCGTCGACCTGCAGGGGCCGAAGCTGCGCGTCGGCACCTTCAGGGACGGCGCGGTGATGCTTGAGAATGGTCAGCGCTTCCGCCTCGATCGCGATCCGGCCGAGGGCGACGAGACGCGCGTGACCTTGCCGCACCAGGAAATCTTCGACGCGCTTCAGGTTGGCGCGCGGCTGCTCCTCGACGATGGCAAGCTGGTGCTGCGCGTGGCGGAAATTCACCCCGATCATGTCATTACCACGGTCGAGGTCGGCGGCAGGCTGTCGAACCGCAAGGGGCTCAACGTCCCCGACGTGGTGGTGCCGATCCCGGCGCTGACGGACAAGGACCGCAATGATCTTGCCTTCGCGCTCGAACAGGGTGCGGACTGGATCGCGCTGTCGTTCGTGCAGCGGCCCGAGGATGTGGCCGAAGCGCGGCGCATCATCGGCGGCAAGGCGGCCCTGCTCGCCAAGATCGAGAAGCCGGCGGCGATCGACCGGCTCGACGAGATCATCGAACTGTGCGACGGGGTGATGGTGGCGCGCGGCGATCTTGGCGTCGAACTGCCGCCCGAGGCGGTGCCGCCGATCCAGAAGCGTATCGTCGCGACTGCGAGGCGGCTCGGCCGCCCGGTCATCGTCGCAACGCAAATGCTGGAATCGATGATTGTTTCCCCCAGCCCCACCCGTGCCGAAGTCTCCGACGTCGCCAATGCGGTCTATGACGGCGCGGATGCGATCATGCTCTCGGCCGAAACCGCAGCTGGCAGTTTTCCGGTCGAGGCCGTTTCGATCATGGACAAGATCGCGACCGAGGTGGAAAACGATCCCGGCTACCGCGAGCGCATCGAGTTTACCGAGACCAAGCCCGATGCGACCACCGCCGACGCACTGGCCGAAAGCGCGGGGAAGGTCATCCCGATCATCGGGGCGGATGGCATCATCTGCTTCACCTCGTCGGGCTCGACCGCGCGGCGTGTGGCGCGCGAACGCCCTTCGGTGCCGATCCTCGTGCTGACGCCGAAGCAGCAGGCCGCACGCCGGCTCGGGTTGCTGTGGGGCGTGCATGCGGTCACCACCAAGGATATCGGCAGTTTCGAGGAAATGATCGCCAAGGGCAAACGTATGGCGCTGCGGCATCATATCGCGACGGCGGGGTCCAAGCTCGTCATGATGGCGGGCGTCCCGTTTGGCACGCCGGGTTCGACCAATGTGCTCCACGTGGCGACGGTGACGGGAACGGAGCTCAGGGAGCATAAGTAAGGCCGCGCCTTTGATATTTCCGTTTGGGCTGAGCTTGTCGAAGCCCCGTCCCTTATTATCAAAATCAGCCCTTCGACAGGATCAGGGCGAACGGGATAGTATAAGATGAGCTTCACCCTCGATTTCACCGCAGCACCGCAAGACATCGACGAACTGGGCCATGTCAACAATGCGGTATGGGTGCGCTGGATCCAGGATATCGCGACCGCGCACTGGCACAGCCTCGCGCCCGAGGATGCGCAAACGGCAACGATCTGGGTCGTGGTGCGGCACGAGATCGATTATCTGCGTGCGCTGCTTCCGGGCGAAAGCGTGACCGGCAGGACATGGATTCCCGATGATCCCAAGGGCGCGCGGTTCGATCGCTGCGTCGAATTCACCGGCAGGGATGGCAAGGTCCATGTCCGTGCGCGGACCACCTGGGCGATGCTCGACCGCGCCACCGGCCGGCCGATGCGCGTGCGGCCCGATGTTATTGCGGCGTTTCGCGGGGACTGATTTCGGCGAGGCAGTCAATGATTGCGTCGATCGCCTCATCCTCGAACGCAAGGCCGATATGGGTGCACTGGAGTTCGCGTTGCACGTCGCTCTGTTCAGGCGTGCCGCGTGCAGTCGCGGCAGAGACGATGCCGTCATGCGGCGACCACAGCGCGTAGGTCGGTACCGGCGGCTTGGCGCCGAAATCGAGCGGCACGGGCGGCTCATCGACCTTGTGCCCTGCGATCATCTCGTACAGGCGCCAGGCATGGTTGGCCTTCATCGATCCGGAAAATGGTGAGCCCAGCGTAATCACGCTGGCAACGAGGCCCGGATGCGCCTTGGCATATTCGCGCGCCATGATCCCGCCGAGGCTCCAGCCTACGAGGTGGACCTTGCGGCCGGTCTTGTTGGCGACATAGCGCACACGTTCGTCGATCCGGTCCAGCGTATCGATCTGCGCGCCGAAATTCCGCCCGAGCTTCCAGCGTTTCGCGGCGAAACCCGCCTCGTTGAGGTTGAGCCTCAGCTGCCGCATCGCCTCATCATCGGCGCAAAAGCCGGGGAGCGTGACAACCGGACTGCCATCGCCGACCCTGGCGCGGGGCTTGACCTCGGGCCTTGCACGCGTGCGCATCAGTGCCGGAAGCATGCGGGCTTCGGCCATCAGCAACGAAAAGGCCGGGGGCAAATCGGCTTCGTCGATCAGCGGGGCGGTGGCGGCGCGGGTTTTTCCGAACATGGACGATTACATAGGGCGCAGGCGTTGCGCTTCCAAGGCGTCGTCAAAATTGATGCCCGGTCTTGTCGCGCTTGGTGTCGAGATAGCGCTGGTTGTGCGGATTGGCAGGAAGCGCATGGGGCAGCCGTTCGACCACCTTGATGCCCTCGGCTTCGAGCCGTGCGACTTTCTCCGGATTATTGGTCATCAGCCGCACCGCGGGCACGTTCATCTGACGCAGCATTTCCGCGGCGATCGCAAAGTTGCGCATCTCGACCGGAAAGCCGAGCCGGAGATTGGCCTCGACCGTATCGAACCCCTGATCCTGCAACTGATAGGCGCGCAGTTTGTTGATGAGGCCGATCCCGCGCCCTTCCTGGCGCAGGTAAAGGAGGATGCCCCACGGCGCGCCGGCGATCTTGTGGAGCGCATGATGAAGCTGTGGCCCGCAATCGCATTTGAGGCTGCCGAACACATCGCCGGTAAGGCATTCCGAATGGAGCCGGACAACCGGCACGCTGCCATCGCGCGTCCCGAGCGTCAGCGCGACATGCTCAAGCGGGTCGGAGGTCGAACGGAACACCGTCATTTCGCCGCTTTCGGACGCGCTGACCGGTAGCCGCGCGCGGGCGGCGATATGAAGCTGCCCTGCATCATTGAGCGCCGCAACCGCATCGAGGCTGACGCGCACCGTCTCCGCCACGGGTTCGGTTCGCAGGAAGGCGGCGGGCAGCAGGCCGGCATGGAGCAACAGTGCCAGCCCGGCGGCGGCCAGTTCGCGATCGCCTTCGTCGCAGGCCGCAAACGGTCCCTTCATCGGATGGGTGAGGTCCTGCGCCGGATCGGCGATGGCCATGGCGCGGGCGATGCCGTCTCCCATATGGCGCTGCAAGGCCACGGGACCGGGATGTGCGGCCGCCAGCTGGTTGCTGATCTTGAGCGTCGCCGCGCGCTCTCCCGAGATCAGGAGACGGGCGGGTGCCCCGGCATCAAACTGTGCGAGACCCGGATCGTCGGCGGTTTCGATCGCCAGAATGGATATTTTCCCGTCCTTGCCGCTCACCGTCACCGGCCAGCCGCGCCGCAGCGCATCGACCGCCTGCGCCGCGCTCCTCGGATCATCGGGCGCGAAGCTGCTCAAAAGGCAAACTCCGTGACGATCGGTACATGGTCGGACGGCCGCTCCCAGCTACGGCAGCATTCATGAACGCGGTGGCTTACAGCCTTTTCCTTGAGGTCGGGCGTCACCCACATATGGTCGAGCCGCCGCCCGCGGTCGGACGCCGCCCAGTCCTTGGCGCGATAACTCCACCAGGTGTAGAGCCGTTCGGGCGCGGGATAGAAATGCCGCCCGAGATCGACCCAGTCGCCCGCATCGCGCAGGCGCCCGAGCGTTGCGACCTCGATCGGAGTATGGCTGACCACATCGAGAAGTTGCTTGTGGCTCCACACGTCGCTTTCGAGCGGTGCGATATTGAAGTCGCCGGTGAGGATGGTGCGGTGGCTGATGCCGCCCGACCATTCGATCATCCGGCCCAGAAAGTCGAGCTTCTGCCCGAATTTGGGATTGAGTTCGCGGTCGGGAATGTCACCGCCCGCGGGCACATAGACATTCTCGATGCGGATGCCGTTTTCGAGCGCGACGCCGACATGGCGCGCCTCGCGATTCGCCTGCCAGTCGAGCCGGTCGTCCTCATAGATCGGCAGCTTGCTGACGATGGCGACGCCGTGATGCATGCGCTGGCCGTGCAATATCTGGTGGGTGTAGCCAAGCTGGCGGAACATCTCGCCAGGGAAAAGATCGTCCATCACCTTCGTTTCCTGCAGACACAGCACGTCGGGCGATTCTTCGCGTAAAAAATGCTCCACGATGCCGATACGCGCGCGCACCGAATTGATGTTCCATGAAGCGATCTTGATGGTCGATGACATGGGAGACGGCTCTAGTGCGCCGCGCGCGGGCTTGCAACCGGACACGAAAGTGGGTCTGAAACATAAAAAACCCCCGCTCCGGGGGCAAGTGGAGCGAGGGCCTTTTATTGAGCGTTCGTCACGCTTGGAGTGAAGCCGCGAACCAAGCCTTGGGGCAACAGGGGGGAAATCCCGAAGATTGGCCCTATGTGCGTCTTCGAGAATTGGTCTACATTTCCAATCCTGTCGCCAAGATGAACAAAGCTGTCAGGCAGGCGACAAAGCGTGCAAAAGGGCGGTTAAAGCAAAAAAAGCCCTGAAAAATCATAGCCCCCGTCAAGGAAAAACCCGTAGCAACGGTAATTAAATTACAACCGGCGGACAGAAGAGGGCAGCAAGGTAGAGATTAGGCATAGCCCTGAAGACCGCGGGTCGATTCGGGCGAATCGCCGGTGCGCGAAAAAATCAGAGACTCGACCAGGCGGCAGCGAGACTCGTCTTCACCGCTTCGCGCGCCATGCCGGGAGCGGACAGATAGAGGGAAATGGCGCCAATGACGAACCCCAGGCTGATCTGGCGGGTCAGGTCGGAACGGATGAGGCGCAAAATCATGAAGCTTCCCGCGATAGGGTTGAACGGACGACCGGTGTGCTAGATGACTCTTCCTTACCGGAGGCTTAGCGGCACATTCATCGCGGAGCAGGCTTCGCGCCTCTTGTGCCGATCGCTATGTGCAATAGGAAAAGTCATCCCTATAGAAACCCCCTCAAATAGGAGAGGTCATGTCACATTTTACCGCGCGCGGCCTGACGGCAGCGCTTATGCCCTTGCTGGTCCTTTCGTTTGCACCGCTTTGCGCCCAAACGGCAGCGCCGATTGCCGCGCCGCTGCCGCCCGAACTGCCGTGGAAGGGGGCGAGTGAAAAGCTCATCGTGCGGGCTGGCGATCCCTGGATCACGCCGATCGAGCAATCGGCGTTCGTCTCCACGCCCGATTATGCCGCGACCCGGTCCTGGCTGGACCGGCTGGATGCGGCGTCCGATCTGATTTCCATCGAACGCTTCGGGACCTCGGCGCAGGGGCGCCCCCTTTATTATGTGCGCGCGTCAAACGGCGGCTCGGCCAAGCCGGTGGTGCTGGTGCAGGCGGGCATTCACGGCGGCGAGATCGACGGCAAGGATGCCGGTATGATGCTGCTGCGCGACATCGCTTTCCGGGGCAAGGACAGGCTGCTCGACAAGGTCGATCTGGTGTTCGTGCCGATCTTCAATGTCGACGGGCATGAACGATCATCGCGTTTCAATCGTCCCAACCAGCGCGGCCCGGAAAATATGGGCTGGCGTGCCACGGCGCAAAATCTCAATCTGAACCGCGATTATGGCAAGCTCGACACGCCCGAAATGCAGGCGATGGTTGCGCTGATCAACCGGCTTGATCCGATCCTCTATCTTGATCTCCACGTTACCGACGGCACCGATTATCAATATGACATCACCTATGCCTTTTCCGGCTGGGACGGCAAATATGCGCAGTCGGAAGCGGTTGGCCGCTGGCTCGACAGCCGGTTCCGCCCGGCGATGGATGCTGCCCTCACCAAGGCCGGCCACACGCCGTTCATGTATGTCAGCCAGGTCGACAGCCGCCAGCCATTGAAGGGCATCGTCCATGGCGCCGATACGGCGCGCTTTTCCACCGGTTATGGCGACCGCCGCAGCGTACCCACGGTGCTGCTCGAAACCCACAGTCTGAAGCCTTATCGCCAGCGCGTGCTCGGGACCTATATCTTCTTTGAGCAGGCGCTGAAGCAGGCGGGCCTTGATGCTGATCGCATCCGCGATGCGAGGGCAGCCGATCGCGACGTGCGACCAGAAACAGTCACGCTCGCTTGGAAAGCCGACGAGAGCAAGCCCGCCGGGACGGTGCCGTTCAAGTCGGTCAGGTTCCGCATGGAGGCCTCGCCCGTTTCCGGCAGCGACGAAGTGCGCTGGCTGGGCCAGCCCGAAACCGTGCAGATGCCGGTATGGGGCGAGGTGCCTGCCGTCGCCACGGCGCTGCCCGCCGCTTGGTGGGTGCCCGCGACCAAGCCGGAAATCATCGCGCGTCTGAAGCTGCATGGCATCCGCATGGAGACGATCGACGCGCCGAAGACGCTCAGCCTCGACATGGTGCGCCTGAGCGATGCCAGGCCCGGACGCCCCAGCGAGGGGCATGTCCCGCTGTCAGCGAAATTTGCCCATGAAACCCGTAGCGAGACGATGCCCATTGGTTCCGTCCGGGTGCCCGCCGACCAGCCCTTGTGGCGCCTCGCCGCCGCGTTGCTCGAGGCGGAAAGCCCGGACAGCTTCCTTGGCTGGGGCTTCTTCCCCGAAATATTGAGCCGCACCGAATATATGGAAGGCTATATCGTCGAGCCAATGGCCCAGAAGATGCTCGCTGCTGACCCTGCGCTCAAGGCTGCGTTTGAACGGAAACTCGCCAGCGATGCCGATTTCGCCAAGGACGCCAGTGCGCGTCTCGCCTGGTTCTATGAACGCTCGCCTTATTATGACCAGCGTTATCTCCTCTATCCGGTTGGACGGGAAATTCGCCGCTGAACCATCTTGTTGCGCAGGGAGGCTCGCTTATATTCAGGGACGGTTAGTGCAACACGGATTATGGTGCTTTCCTGATGCGATCGCTGTTCCTCCTTCCCTTCCTGGCCGCGATGGCGGTGCTGGGTTTCGCCATGCAAGCAGCCGGCCAGGCAGCGGATGGTGTGCGGCGTCTTGTGCGCGGGGTCGCCAATCTGATGCTCGCCGCTGGTCTATCGGGCCTGACCGCGCTGTTGGTCACCCTGTGGGCGGAGCACCAGGGCTATGCCCATGATGGGCTTCTGGGCCTGCTGACGCTCCCCGTGGCCTTTCCGCTCTATACCCGCTGGCTGTTCCGCCGCACGGCGCGGACGGAACGTGCGCGCAAGGGGCGAGGGCGCTGGACCGCGCCGCATCTTGCAGCCGTCCCCGAACCGGCGGACGATGTTCCCGTCAGCCGCGCGTTCGATGCAAGCGCGCGCCTGTTTCCGAAACGGCGCCGCGAGCTCGATGCGCTCCGCGCCCCTTGCGCGCATCTCCTGCGGCTGCCGTCCGACGACATGCTCGACCCCGACTATCAGGAAAGCCTGTTGCTGGTGCGACGTCATATCCCCGAACTGGTCGCGCAGACCGAGGCCTTGCTGCCGCTGTCGTCGGAAGCGGAACGCAACGAACGGCTCGACCGGCTTTGGGCCTCTCTCGAAAGCATAGCGGGCCGGGCCGATGCCATCGTCGAGTGCGTCAAGCGCCTGCGCTCCGACCGGCTCGACGCCCACCACATCCGCGTGCAGTCGGCTAGCTGAACACGTCTTGCCGTCAAAGGCGCGACCTGCATAATCGGCCGCGCGACGGACTATATTCCTTGTGTAACCCCATTGTCTTAATAATGTGGCAGGGGCCGCCATCACGCCATTCCCTTCGCAGGAGATCCGTTCATGCTCAGCCGCCGCCATTTTCTCGGAGCCACCTCGACCGCCTTTGCCGGACTCGCCCTGAGCGGCTGCGCTTCAACGGTGACGTCGGGTGCGGGCGGCGCGGCGGCGGGGCAGAGTGTCCATGGCTATGGCCCGCTGGTAGCCGATCCGGCTGGCATGCTCGACCTGCCACAGGGCTTTTCCTATCGCACCCTATCGCTTCTCGGCGAGACGATGAGCGATGGCTACCGCGTTCCCGATAATGCCGACGGGATGGGCTGTTTTGCCTATGATGCCAACCGGGTGCTGCTCGTGCGCAACCATGAACTCAAGGCGAAACAGACCGGCGAGGGACCTTTCGGTGTCGCGGGCAAGTCGCTCCCCGGCGTTTATGATACGCTGGGCGACGGGAGCGCGCTGCCCGGCGGCACGACCACCCTCCTCTACAATCTCAGGGACGGGCGGCTCGAGGAACACTGGCTGAGCCTTGCGGGCACGATTCGCAACTGCGCGGGGGGCACGACGCCGTGGGGCAGCTGGCTCACCTGCGAGGAAGACCTGACGCGCGCCGGCAAGGACGGGATCAAGCGGGATCATGGCTGGGTGTTCGAGGTGCCCGCGCGTGCCAGGGGATTGGTCGATCCGGTGCCGCTGAAGGCGATGGGTCGCTTCAACCATGAGGCCGCCGTCGTCGATCCGCGCACCGGCATCGTCTATATGACCGAGGACCGCGAGGATGGGCTGCTCTATCGTTTCCTTCCCAATGCCAAGGGCGAACTCGCCAAGGGCGGCAAGCTGCAGGCGCTGGCGCTCGAGGATACGGGCCTTGCCGACACGCGTAACAAGAAGGCGGTCACGATCACGCTGCAGCGTCCGCTGCGCACGCGCTGGATCGACCTTGACGGCATCGAGGCACCCGACGACGACCTGCGTCAACGCGCCGCCGCCCAAGGCGCAGCGGTGTTCGCGCGCGGCGAGGGCATCCATTTCGGCGATGGCGAGTTTTTCTTCGCCTGCACCTCGGGCGGCGCGGCCGGGTTCGGCCAGATTTTCCGCTACCGCCCCTCGCGCTTCGAAGGACAGCCGCAGGAACGCGGCGAACCTGGAACGCTCGACCTGTTCGTCGAATCGAGCGGCAAGGCGATGCTCGATTATGGCGACAACCTCACGGTCGCGCCCAACGGCCACCTCATCGTCTGCGAGGACCAATATACCAGCGTGGTGGACAACCGCCTGCGCGGCGTGACCCCGCAAGGGCAGGTCTATGCCTTCGCGCGGCTGAGGCTCCAGACCGAACTTGCCGGCGCCTGCTTCTCCCCTGACGGTTCGACGCTGTTCGTCAACATGTTCAGCCCGGCCAAGACGCTGGCGATTACGGGACCGTGGCGCAGTTTCCGGGCCTGATATAAGGCGCCTCGTCCGTCCGCTCGCGCGGACGGGCGGGCCGCTTACTCTCCACTGATCGCGGGTCTGGTGCCGAAGGGTTGCACCCCGAACGCCGGATAGGCTTCGGACGGATAATAGAAAGTGCCGTCCTTGCTCACCATGCGGATCGCCTTGATCGTTTTCAGATCCTTGGTCGGGTCGCCGGGAACGAGGAAAAAATCGGCCAGCTTGCCCGGCGCGATTGAACCCAGTTCCTTGCCCTGCCCAAGATATTCGGCCGATCCCAGCGTTGCCATCTTGAGGATTTCCGCCGGGGTGAAGCCGGCTTGCGTATAGAGTTCGAGCTCCCGGTGATAGCTGAAGCTGCCGCCGAGATCGGTGCCGGGGAGAATGGTGATGCCCTTGTCATGGAGCAGTTTCACCGTCTGCAAGATCTTGCCGAACGCGGCACGATAGGCGCGATCGTCCTCGGGCTTTGAAGCATCGACCATCGATTTCAGCATGCCGCGCCGCGTGCCGATGGGGAGATGCTCGATATAATCGCTCGCGCCCGGCGGGATGGCCCCGTCGCGGTTCTGCGTCAGCATCTCGTGGATTTCGAGCGTCGGATCGATCGCGATCCCGTTCCTGACCATGAGGTCGACCGTTTTCTGAACGCGCGGATCATTCATGTCGAAATTTTCGAAACGCCTCAACGCGGTGAGCCGCAGCAACTGGCGTGTATCCTCGCCATCCTTGAGCACCCAGCTCAGCATGAACTGGTTGATATGAGTCATCTCGTCATAACCAGCGGCCAGCATGTCGTCGGTTTTTCCAAAAGCAGGGACATGGCCCGTGACCTTGAGCCCGCGCTCGTGGGCGCGGCGGATCATTGCGGGGACCCAGGCCGGGTTGATGCTGTTATAGATCTTGATGCCCCAATAGCCGCCGCCCGGCGCGTTCTTCTGGTCCGCATACCAGTCGACCGCCTTGACGGCTGCATCCTCGCTGTCAACGAGGATGCCGCTGTTGGAATTATAGGGACTTTTGCCCTCGATGAAGCCTTCGCGCACGACCCGCGGGCCGGCGATCTCGCCCGCGCCGATGCGGGTGATCAGCGTGTCGAGCACGTCATTGCGGTTGCCCTTGTCGCGCACCGTGGTGATACCGGCGAGAACGTTGAGCATCGCATCGTCCTGGCCGAGATGGCCGTGCATTTCATACATGCCGGGGACAAGCGTGCCGCCCTCGCCGTCGATGCGCACCTCGCCGCTACTCGTCGCTCCGGCCTTGCCGATCGCAGCGATGCGGTTCCCTTGCACCAATACCGAAACCGGTCCGGTCAGCGCCTGTTTTGCCGGGTCGAACAGGCGGACATTGGTGATCCGCACCGGTTTGCCATATTGATGCGCAAAGCGTTTCTGGAGACCGGCGAAGCGCTCCGATTCCCATTTTTCCGCAAGGTCGCGTAACCGCTTGTCCTCGCCCTCATACCCTTCCCGCACCAGTAGCGAGCCCGGGCTTGCGACGCCGAACAATTCACCCCCGGCGTCGAGCAGCATCGTCTGGGGTCCCATGCTGATGCCGGTGAGATCCCAGGCGGTGATCTCCAGCGGACCGCCCGCGCCATTGACCGTGAGCGTTTCGCCCTTGGTCAGGCTGAGCGTACCGCCCGGGAGCGCCGACATGCGGTGATCGGCATCCTTGAGCAACGCACGCGCATAAAGCCCGTTGGCCCACGGACTTGCGCCCTGTGCGACATAGAGGCTGGGTTCCGTAACTTGCCTGGTCTGTGGACCAGCCGCGTCGGTCCAGCTGGCCGTTCCGCTGGCCAGCGCGAAATTTTCCGCGACCTTGCTGCCGAAAGTCGTTGCGCCCGCGATGCTCCAGGCAACCGGCAGGCCGCGTGCGTCAACCCGTACTTCCTCCTTGATGGTCGGACCGCGCCCATTGTTCTTGATGTCAAAGTCGATGACCGTGCGGTCACCCTCGGTGTCCGCATTGAGATGGCCGACCTTCTTGTCCTGAACGATGACGACGAAGCGTTCAGACTTTGGCGCGGCGAGAGCGGGGGCTGCGAGAATGCTGGTCGAAACCAGCGCGGCGATGAGGGTCGTGGCCCGGCGGTGAATATATTGCATGGGCGAGGATGTTAAGCATGTGCAACGCCGGATGGGAAGGGTGTAAATCCTTCCCCGCGAACGCGACCGTCCAGCAATATTCTCGCTTTGGGGGCGTGCTACTTCAACGCCGCGCACGCCCGTTGAATCCGGGTGCAGGCTTCCTTCAGCACCTTTTCCGAGGTTGCGTAGCTGATGCGGAAGGCGGGTGACAATCCGAACGCCGAACCCGGCACCGCAGCGACCCGCGCCACATCGAGGAAATAGTCGATGAGGTCATCGTCGCTCTCGATCGTCTTGCCCTCGGGGGTCTTCTTGCCGATCAGCTCGCTCGCGTCCGGATAGACATAAAAGGCGCCCTCCGGCGTCGGGCAATGGAGACCCGGCGCATCGTTGAGCATCGCCACCACCATGTCGCGCCGTTCGCGGAACGCATCGTTGCGTTCATCGAGGAAGTCCTGCGGGCCGTTGAGCGCGGCGGTTGCGGCGGCCTGCGCGATCGAGCAGGGGTTGGAGGTCGATTGCGACTGCAATTTGGCCATCGCCTTGATGATCCATTCCGGACCACCCGCATAGCCGATGCGCCAGCCGGTCATCGCATAGGCCTTGGAGCAGCCGTTAACGGTGAGGGTGCGATCGAACAGCTCGGGCACGACCTGCGCGATCGTCTTGAACGGGGTCGGCGCATACCAGACATGCTCATACATGTCGTCGGTCAATACCATCACATGCGGGTGGCGCTTCAGCACCTCGCCGAGCGCCTTCAGCTCATGCTCCTCATAGGCTGCACCGCTGGGGTTCGACGGCGAGTTGATCAGCACCCAGCGCGTTTTCGGCGTGATCGCGGCCTCAAGCTGTTCGGGCAATATGCGGTAGAGCTGGTTGGCGTTGGCCCGGACGATCACCGGCGTCGCACCGGTATAGGCGACGATATCGGGATAACTCACCCAATAGGGCGCGGGGATGATAACCTCGTCGCCCTCGCCGCAAGTCGCGACGAGTGCGTTGAACAGCGTGTGCTTGCCGCCGACATTCACCGAAATCTGGTTGCGGCTATATTCAAGGTCATTGTCGCGCTTGAACTTGGCGATGATCGCGTCCTTGAGCTCGGGCGTGCCGTCGACATTGGTATATTTGGTCTTGCCGGCGCGGATCGCGGCGATGGCGGCCTCCTTGACGAAATCGGGCGTGTCGAAATCGGGTTCGCCCGCCGACAGGCCGATGACATCCACCCCTTGCGCCTTGAGGTCGGCCACCCGCTGCGTCATCGCCAGCGTCGGCGACGGCTTGATCCGGTCGAGCGCTGCGGAAAGCTGGGTGTCGAGCTTGGTCATGACGGCTGATTCCTCTCGTGCTGCGGGTGCGAAGGCTCCTTAACCAGCGCGAGGGGTGGGGGCAAGGCAGGAAGCGGTTGCGGATGAAACCGGCACGGGACCTAGACCAGCTGTGCCGGGATGAGCCCGCGCAGGCTGTTGCCGATATAAAAGCCGCCCGCGAGATCCCCGGCGCAGAGCGGTGCCTCACGCGCGCGTCCCTCGTCGATGAGTTCCGCGCGCAGCACGCCGGGGAGGAGGCCATGATCGAGCGGCGGCGTCACCAGCTGCCCGTCGCGCTCGACGAAGATATTAGAGAAGCTGCCCTCGGTGAGCGCGCCGTCGGGCGCGGTGAACAGCACTTCAAAACAGGCGGCCGTCCGGCGGGCCTCATCATGGAAACGGCGCTGCGTCGTCTTGTGACGCAGCCGCCAGTCCGCCGCATCGACCGGCAGGGGGGCAAGTGCGACCCTGACCGCCGCGTCCGGCTTAGCGGGCAAAGGCGAAACTTCGATCGCCACCGATCCGCGGCGTGACAGCATCATCCGCACCCGCGAGGGTTCTCGCAACCGGAAGGTCGCGGCCTGAAGCTCGTTGCGCGCACGATGGTGGTCAAACGCAAAGCCCAGTTCGCTGGCACTTGCCTTCATTCGCATCAGGTGGCGCTCGAGCCGGATCAGCCCTTCGTCGGGATCAAACCGCATGGTTTCAATGAGATCGAAACGGTCGGCGCTTTCCACAAATTGTCCCTTGACCAGACATTCTTCCCATTCCGACACTGCCACGGAATCGGCAACGATTCCAGACCCCAGACCCAATAACGCCTCGTTCGCTCGATCACGGATGACGAGCGTGCGGATGGCGACGTTGAACGCTGCCTCATCGGGGCCTGCGACATAACCGATCGATCCGGTATAGGGCCCGCGCGGAAACTGTTCGACTTCACGGATGATTTCCATCGCCCGGATCTTGGGCGCGCCGGTGATCGATCCGCAGGGGAAGGCTTTCCGCAACAGGTCAGCAACGCCCATATCCTCGCGCAATTCGGCGTGGACCGTCGATACCATCTGGTGCACCGTCGGATAGGCCTCGACATGAAACAGCTGCGGCACGGTGACGCTTCCGGGCCTTGCGACGCGCGACAGATCATTGCGAATCAGATCAACGATCATCAAATTTTCGGCGCGTTGCTTGGGATCGGCCGCGAGCGCGGCGGCGTTACAGGCATCCTCCTGCGCGTTCGCGCCGCGCTTCGCTGTACCCTTCATCGGCCGGGCAACAACGCTGCGTCCGCGCTGGCTGAAGAAAAGTTCAGGCGAAAAGCTCAGGAGCCAGTGCTCGCCGGTCCACACGATGCCGCCATAGCCCGCCCGCTGCCGTTCGCGCAGCCGCGCATAAAGCGCCAGTGGATGACCGCCGAAACGCACCGTCGCCATGAAGGTGAGGTTGGCCTGATAGATGTCGCCGGCGTGAATGTAATCGAGAATTTTTTCCAGCGCGCGGTCATATTCGGCGCGCGAAACAAGCGGCGCCGCCCTGCTGGACCATGCGCCGGCGGGGTCCGGCAGCAAGGTCGGGACGTCACTGGGCGCGATGCGTTCCATGAGGGCAAAACGCGCGAACCAGCCCAGCGCCGGCCCGTCCGCCGCTGGCGTTATCGCGGGCAATCCCGGCTCAATCGTGGCTCCGGCTTCATATGACAGGAAACCTGCGGCCACTCCGCCCCCTGCCGCCAGGGCACCGAGCCAGGCGATAAGCTCCTGCAATTCATCCGGAAGGCGCGCATGATGGACTTCGAGCGGCTGATGGAACAGCCGCGCCGCCACATTTTCTCCTGCGCGCGCATCATCAAGCAGGACAAAGGGGCCGGTTATGTCGGCCAGCCGGACCATTCGCCGGGTCTTGACCGCTAGCGGACACGCTTGACGCGAAAAACCCGGCCACCTTCGACTTTTGCCGTATAGCCGCCGACCGCGTTCCGGTTGAGCTCTACGGTCTTGCCCGCTTCCGGATCGCGGCGCGGATCGGCTGTGTCGAGCTGTTGCCACACTGCGCCCGTATCAATGGCGAAAACCCACCCGCTCTGGACGCCGCCATAGCGCGCCTCGGTGATCTTGGCGGTAATAGATGATACGCGGGCCGCATCATCGGCACCGCGCACTTGAGGCCCGCCGCCAAAGTCCTTGATCGGATCATAAGGGCGAACCGGACCGGTAACGATATCGCGTCCGATGCGATCGGTGAAGCGGTCATAACAGGCGAGGCGTTCCGCCGCGTCGTTGATGCCCCGGCAGGCCTTGAGGCTGCGCGTTTCCTCGTCGCTTTGTGCCTGGGCCGGACCGGTCGCCAGTAGCCCAACTGCCACTGTCAGAAAAAATTGTCGTGGCATGTCCATCTCCATCATTCATGCGTTGGACGCGACGGTAGGCAGGTGCGCTGAACGAGGCAAGAGCCCCCGCACAACCGTGTCGAGCCGAGCCCGCTTTTCATATCGCCCGCATTTGCAGAAACAACGGGTTTAATCTAGGCTTGAAACCATGACAAACAGCGCTGCTCCGCCATCCCAATCGGCCGCTACGGCTTCGGACCCATCCCGCGTCTGGCAGGAAAAATACCAGCATCCCCGTCCGTGGGATTCGCCCATTCCGGTCATGACAGTACCAGAAATGTTTGCGCAAAGCGCCGCTCGCCATCCCGGGGCGCCGATGCTCGATTTTCTCGGACGAAGCTATGATTATGCCAGCACCGAGAAGGCGGTGCGCAAGGTGGCGCACGGGCTGCAGCAACTGGGCATCGGGAAGGGCGCCCGGGTGGGCCTGTTTCTGCCCAACACTCCACATTATGTTGCCGCTTATTATGGTGCGATGCTGGCCGGTGCGACCGTGGTCAATTTCTCGCCGCTCTATACCGTCGATGAACTGGCGACACAGGTCGAGGACAGCGGGACCGAAATCCTGTTTACGATAAGCGCCAATGCGCTTCTGCCCAGCGCGCTCAAGGTGCTCGACAAGTCGAGTCTGCAGCGGCTGGTGGTCGGATCGATCGCTGGCGTTCTTCCGCCATTCAAGAGCTTTCTCTATCGCATGTTAAAGCGCGCTGAAGTGACCGTTGTTCCGGAGGACAGCCGCATCATCCGATTTTCGGCCCTGATTGCCAATGAGGGCAAGCCGGAACCGGTTGCGATTGATGCGGAAGACATTGCGTTGTTGCAATATACCGGGGGCACGACCGGAACACCCAAGGGCGCAATGCTGACCCACCGCAATCTCACGGCCAATGCCCGGCAGGTCAATCTGATCGACCCGAAAATGGGCGAGACGGACCGGATAATGGGATTGCTCCCATTCTTTCATGTCTTTGCGAATACCTGTGTGCTCAATCGCACCATTGACAATGGCGGGTCCATCATCATGCAGCCGCGCTTTGACGCCACTCAGGCGCTGGTGGCGGTCAACCGGTCGAAGCCGACCGCCATGCCAGGTGTTCCGACCATGTATCAGGCACTCCTCGACAACGAAAAACTGGCCGGTACAGATTTCTCGTCCCTGCGGGTCTGCATCTCCGGCGGCGCGCCGATGCCAATCGAAGTTTATGATAAATTCGTCGCCGCGAGCGGGGCCAGCCTGGTCGAAGGCTATGGTCTGACTGAAAGCTCAGGTGTGGTTTCGGTGAACCCTTATGAAAAAGGCAACCGGGTCGGCACCATCGGCCAGCCATTGCCCGGCACCATCGTGAAGCTTGTCGACAAGGAAGACCCGGCCAAACCGGCGCCTCCCGGAGAGCCCGGCGAAATCGTCGTGTCCGGCCCCCAGATCATGAAGGGATACTGGAATCGGCCCGACGCTGATGCGGAAGTGTTTATCGATGGTTTCCTGCGCACCGGCGACGTTGGCACAATCGATGCGGACGGATATATCGAAATCGTAGACCGCTTGAAGGACATGATCGCGGTCGGCGGGTTCAAGGTGTTTCCGAGCCAGATCGAGGATATTCTCTACAAGCATGGCGCGGTGAAGGAATGTATCGTCATCGGGATTCCCGATCCCTACCGCGGAGAAAGCCCCAAGGCCTTCGTTACCTTGCAGGAGGGCGCGGAAATTACCGGAGACGAGCTGATGCAGTGGCTCAACCCGCAACTTGGCAAGCATGAGCGCGTGGCGCAGGTCGAAATCCGGGAAGCGCTTCCCAAAACGATGGTCGGAAAATTGTCGCGTAAGGAACTGGTGGCCGAAGAGCGTGCCAGGGCGGAGGCGGGAGCAGCTTGATGCGCGCCCGTACAAGGTGGATATGGGCGGCCATGCTCGGCCTGGCGGCGGTGCCCGCGCAGGCACAAACAAGCGCTCCGGCACCCGATGCGGAAACCGTCCAGTCCTACCGCGATCTGGCCCGCGCCGATCAGCGGGTTGCGGCGATTGGCTACCGGCTGGCTCATGCGGCGCGGGACTGGTGCAGCGATACGGTCCCGAGCCTTGGCTGGCTGCTCACCGACCGGCTGCAATATCCGGCGAAGGACCAGCGCGCTGCCGCCATGGCCTATAATACGTTGTGGCCGGAAAGCCCCGACATCATCATCGCCGCGATTTCCCCGGACAGCCCGGCCGCGCGTGCCCGCTTCCACGTCGGTGAGGCAGTGGTCGCGATTGACGGCGAGGAACTGGCGGCGCTTGCCGCCACCTCGGAGCGCAAGAAGCGCGGCACGTTCAGCCGGATGGGGCTGATCGAGCAGGCGATGGACCGCTGGCTCGCGGACGGCAAGGCTGAAGTAAGAGTTCGCAACGCAATGCGGAATGGTCAGGGCATGTCGCTGGAGGCGACGGTCGCGGTCAAGCCCGAGCGGATCTGCGCCACGCGCTTTGCTGTTCGGACCTCGAACCAGCTCAACGGCGGCGCGGACGGCGAACGGGTGCAGGTCACCAGCGCACTCGCGGACTACGCTGTCCACGATGAAGAACTGGCGTCGGTGCTCGCGCACGAATTTGCGCACAACATCCTGAAGCACCGGCTGGCGCTCAACAGTGCGGGGGTGACGCGCGGACTACTGCAGGAATTTGGCAAGAATGCGCGGCTCACGCGCGAGACCGAGGAGGAGGCCGACCGGCTTTCGGTCTGGCTGCTGATGAAGGCAGGCTATGATCCGGGCGCGGCGGCCCGTTTCTGGGCGCGGTTCGGCCCGGAACATGATGGCGGCATCCTGCGTTCGAGGACCCATGGCAGCTGGAAAAGCCGGCTTGATGCGATGCAGGCCGAAGCGGAACGGGCGCGCACGGCGCTCACCAGCGACCGCAATGCAAGGCCGCCGCTGGTGTCGGCCGTTGGAGGCACAGGAAAATGACAAGCGAAACCGCGACTCTCGCGGGAGGATGTTTCTGGTGCACGGAGGCCGTGTTCAACCGCCTCGCGGGCGTGGAGAAGGTCGAAAGCGGCTATACGGGCGGCCATGTCGACAATCCGGACTACAAGGCGGTGTGCACCGGCGCGACTGGTCATGCCGAGGCGATACGTGTCACCTATGATCCGGCCATCCTTTCCTATGACGATTTGCTCGATGTGTTTTTCGCAACCCACGATCCGACCCAGCTCAACCGTCAGGGCAATGATATTGGCACCCAGTATCGCAGCGCGGTTTTCCCGCATGATGCGGGGCAGGAGGACGCGGCGAAGGCGGCGATGGAACGCGCCGCCCAACATTGGCCCGCGCCAATCGTGACCAGCATCGAACCGCTTTCGACCTGGTATCCGGCGGAGGACTATCATCAGGATTACTGGTCCGGCGAGGGTCAGCGCAATCCCTACTGCCTGGCCGTCATCCCGCCCAAGCTCGCCAAGCTGCAAAAGGGTTTTGGGGAAAAGCTGGATATGAAGAATTGAAGCCAGCGTGTACAAGCGGGCACAACCTCGACCGAAGTCGGCACGCTGTCGTCTCGTCATAATGGAGCATCCATGACCGTTCGCCCGATCCGTAAAGCCGTTTTCCCCGTAGCAGGGCTTGGCACCCGGTTTCTTCCCGCGACCAAGGCGATCCCCAAGGAAATGCTCCCGGTGGTTGACCGGCCTCTCATTCAATATGCGGTCGACGAAGCGCGCGAGGCGGGGATCGAGCAGATGATCTTCGTCACCGGGCGCGGCAAGAGCGCGATCGAGGACCATTTCGACATCGCGTTCGAACTGGAAAAGACCATGTCGGAACGCGGCAAGAGCCTGGCGGTGCTTGAGCCCACCCGGCTCGGGCCGGGCAATTGCGCCTATGTTCGCCAGCAGGAGCCGCTGGGGCTCGGGCACGCTATCTGGTGCGCGCGCGACATTGTCGGCGATGAACCTTTCGCCATCTTCCTCCCCGACGAATTCATGGTCGGCTCGCCGGGCTGCATGAAGCAGATGGTCGATGCCTACCACAAGATCGGCGGCGGCAACCTCATCTCGGTGCTGGAGGTCGCGGCCGACGAAACCCCGAGTTACGGCGTGATCGCGCCGGGCAAGCGCGACGGTGCGATTACCGAGGTCACCGGCCTTGTTGAAAAGCCTGCGCCCGGAACTGCGCCGTCGAATCTCATCATTTCAGGCCGCTACATTCTCCAGCCCGAGGTCATGCGCACGCTCGAAAATCAGGAAAAGGGCGCGGGCGGAGAGATCCAGCTGACCGACGCGATGGCACAGATGATCGGCAGCCAGCCGTTCCACGCCGTGACATTTGATGGCCGCCGCTTCGACTGCGGGTCGAAGGCCGGCTTTGCCGCGGCCAACTTCGCGCTGGCACTGGAACGGCCGGACATCGGCCCCGAACTCAAGGCCTTTGCCGAAAGCCTGCTCGGATAAAAAAGGGCCGGAAGAGTATCCGGCCCTTGTCCTGGTCTCACTCGCCCTTGATATCGGGCTTGTGATAGCTATCGGCGCCCATCATCTTGTAGAGGATGCCGCCCAGCATGCCGCCGACGATGGGAGCGACCCAGAACAGCCAGAGCTGCTGCAATGCAAGGCCGCCCACGACCAGCGCGGGGCCGGTGCTGCGAGCCGGATTGACTGAGGTGTTGGTCACCGGGATCGAGATCAGGTGGATGAGCGTCAGGCCAAGTCCGATGGCGATCGGCGCGAAGCCCTTGGGCGCGCGGCCATCGGTGGCGCCCATGATGATGATCAGGAAGAAGGCTGTCAGCAGCACCTCGATGATGAGCCCCGCCGCCATCGTGTATTTGCCCGGCGACCCGGCATCAAAACCATTGGCGGCAAGGCCATTGACCGCGACATCATAGGTCGGGCTGCCGCTTGCAATGGTGTAGAGCACGAAGGCCGCCGCGATCGCGCCGACGACCTGCCCGATGATATAGACCGGAATATCCCGGGCCGGAAAACGCCCTCCCGCCCACAGGCCCATCGTCACCGCCGGGTTGAAATGCGCACCACTGATATGACCGACGGCATAGGCCATCGTCAGCACGGTAAGCCCGAAGGCGAGCGAAACACCGAGCAGGCCAATGCCCACGTCGGGAAATGCGGCGGCCAGCACGGCACTGCCGCAGCCGCCAAATACCAGCCAGAACGTGCCGAAAAATTCGGCCATTGCCTTTTGCGGAATCGTCATTTCTTCTCCCTCCGGAATAGGGCCGGTTTTTCGTAACCAGCCGGTTGGTCCTCCACTGCAAACTTTACATTAGTTACCATAATCATGCCGGATGCCCGCGTAAAATCTTATGCGCAAGGCGCTCCACCGCAAACCGGCTAACCCTGCCCGATTGTTCATGCATGTCTCATCTTTGCCTGTTATGGAGAGATCATGAAGCCGTTTCCGTTCCTTTTTGCCGCCCCGGCTTTGCTGCTCGGCGGCTGTGTGAGCACAGTTGCCAGCGTCGCGACCGCGCCCTTCAAGGCGGCCGGACAGGCGGCCGACTGGGCCACCACCAGCCAGGACGAAGCCGACCGCAACCTCGGCCGCAAGGTCCGGAAGCAACAGGAGGAGGAAGGCAAGGCCATTCGCCGCTGCCAGAAGGATCCCGCGCGCGAAGAGTGTGACGATTTGCGCGACAAGGGCCTGCTCGCGCCCCGCCAGTGACGGTGCAATATTCTGACTGACGTTCACGCAAACCAGAATACGTTCGTTCTGGGCCTGTCGAAGGGCAGTCTCGGAGGATTTACGGATAAACGCCCCTCGACAGGCTCAGGGCTACGGGGAGCAGTCAGGCGGCCGCGCGGCGCAACCGGTCGTTGATAGCGGCACCCAGCCCCTCTTGTGGCACCGGCGCGACATGGATTTCCGCCGCCGGACTTGCATCCCCGGCATGGAGCGCATCGAACAGCCGGGCCGCGGCCTCGGTCAGGTCGCCGGTTTCGCTGAGGTTATAATCGCACGCCATCGCGCCGAGGCCGATGAGAAACGCGCCCTCCCGCTGTTCCGCGATATTGAGCTGCACCGGCTTTCCCGGCGCATAATGGCTTTCGAGCTGGCCCGGCGCGGTGATCGGGCCGCCGGTCGCAGCGGTGACGGGTGCGCCCGTTGCGGCCTCGATCTCCTGTGTCGTCACCGGGCCGGGGCGCAGCAGGGTGATGCTGTCCGCCCCCGGCGCGACAATCGTCGATTCAAGCCCGGCGGAGCAAGGGCCGGCATCAAGGATCAGCGCGATGCGACCATTGAGGCTCGCCTTGACATGTGCGGCCGTCGTCGGACTGATCCGCCCGCTCGCATTGGCGGAAGGGGCCGCAAGCGGCTTGCCTGTCGCCGCGATCAGCGCCTGCATCGCTTCATGGCGCGGGCAGCGCAGCGCAATGGTCGCAAGCCCTGCGGTCGCGATTGAGGCGACCGGACTATCGCCCCGCTGCGGCACGACGATGGTGAGCGGCCCGGGCCAGAAATGCCGCGCCAGTTTGTTCGCCAGCCGGTCGAAATGGGCGATCTCCTTCGCCATGGCGAGGTCGGCGATATGGACGATGAGGGGGTTGAAGCTGGGGCGGCCCTTGGCGCCATAGATACGGGCAACGGCCGCGCCGCTGGTCGCATCGGCGGCGAGGCCATAGACCGTCTCGGTCGGGACCGCGACCGGTTCCCCGGCAAGGACAAGGCGGGCGGCTTCGGCCACGGCATTGGAGGTAAAGGGAAGAATCCGTGTTGAAAAACGAAGGTTTGAGCCACTGACCATGCCGCGCTATAGCCTCAAGAATCTGCATCCATCCAACAAAAAAGTGTCGACCTTATGAGCTACACTCCGCCCGTCACCGAACAGCGTTTTCTCCTCGACCATATCGTGCGGATCGACGAGCTTGCCGCGCATCCGCGCTTTGCCGATGCAAGTCCCGACATGGTCGACGCAATCCTTGATGGCATCGGCCAGTTCGCGGCGGAAGAATATGCGCCGCTCAACCGCGTGGGTGACACCAACAACCCCAAATGGGACGATGGTACCGTGACCATGCCGCCGGGCTTTCGAGAGGCTTACCGCCATTTTGTCGCCAATGGCTGGGGCGGTCTCAACGGTCCGGTCGATTTTGGCGGACAGGGCCTGCCCTATGCGCTCTATGCCGCGCTGATCGAGGATCTGGGCACGGCCAATATGGGCTTCACGCTGATCAATATCCTCACCCCCGGCGCGATCGAGAGCCTGATCCATCACGGTGCGCCCGAGCAGCAGGCAAAGTGGCTACCGAAGCTCGTTTCGGGCGAATGGAACGGCACGATGAACCTCACCGAACCGCAGGCGGGCTCGGATGTCGGCGCCTTGAAGACTACCGCGACCTCGATCACCGAGGGCGAGCATGCGGGCAAATACCGGATCAAGGGCACCAAGATCTTCATCACCTTCGGTGAGCATGATTTGACCGACAATATCGTCCATCTCGTGCTCGCGCGCACGCCCGGCGCGCCGGAGGGCACGCGCGGCATCTCGCTGTTCATCGTGCCCAAATATCATGTCAACGACGATGGCAGCATCGGCGAACGGAACGATGTGCGCTGTGTTTCGATCGAACACAAGCTCGGCATCCACGGCTCGCCCACCTGCGTCATGTCCTATGGCGACCATGACGCCTGTATCGGCGAACTGATCGGCGGCGAGATGGGCGGGATCAGGGCGATGTTCACGATGATGAACAATGCCCGGCTCAATGTCGGCAATCAGGGCGTGCAGATCGCCGAAGCCGCAACGCAGAAGGCGGTCGCCTATGCGAAGGAGCGCATCCAGAGCCCGCGTGCCGGAAGCCCGGACAAGAACCCGGTCGCGATTATCGAGCATCCCGATGTGCGGCGGATGCTGCTGCGGATGAAGGCGCAAACGCAGGCGGCACGCGCGCTGATCTATTATGCGGCCGGGGAGGTCGATCGCGCGAGCCTCGGGCTCGATGGCGCGCAATCGCGGCTCGACGTCCTCATCCCGCTCGCCAAGGCGCATGCGACCGACATCGGCTGCGAGGTTTCGAGCATTGGCGTGCAGGTCCATGGTGGCATGGGCTTCATCGAGGAAACCGGCGCGGCGCAATATTATCGCGATGCGCGCATTGCCCCGATTTATGAAGGCACCAACGGCATCCAGGCCGCCGATCTGGTTGGCCGCAAGATGAGCCTCGACAATGGCGCGGCGCTCGACGGTCTGATCGCCGACATCCGCGCCGGGGCGGCGGAAGAGGCCGGGCTGACCGCGCTCGTCGAGGCGGTCGCGCACACCGTCGACTGGATGCGTTCCGCGAGCGTCGACGACCGGCTGGCGGGGAGCTATCCGCTTCTCACCATGCTCTCGGTCGCGACCTGCGGCTGGCTGATGGTGCAGCAGGCCGCGGCGGCGGAAAGCGCGCTGGCTGGCGATCCGGACAATGCGTTCCTCAAGGCCAAGCAAGTGACGGCGCGCTTCTACCTCGACCGCATCGTTCCCGAAGCGCTCGGCCTTGCAGCGCAAGCGGTCGGCGGTGCGGGGCTGCTCTACGCGATGGAGGCGGACGCGCTGTTCGGATGAGCGTTTAGTTGTTTCGCCCCCTGAGGTGTCCGCCCTCTCTCACCAGGGAGGCGCGGGCTACTTCAACACCGCCCGGATAATCCACGCCACCACCCCGAGAGCCGCCACGCTCGCCACCCAGATGATGACGAGCCAGCCCCATTGCCGCGCGCTGGGCAGGCGCATCAATGATAGCCCGCTTCGTCAACCTTGCCGCGGAACACCCAGTAAGCCCACACGGTATAGGCGAGGATCACGGGGATGGTGATCGCGGCTCCGACGAGCATGAAGGCCTGACTCGCATGAGGAGCGGCCGCTTCCCAAATGCTGATCCGGGCGGGGATGACGTTGGGCCAGATCGAAATCCCGAGACCGGCAAGCGACAGCAGGAACAGGCCAAGCGCGGAAAAAAACGGAACGCGCTCCTGCTTTTTGGCGAGGCTGCGCAGGAAGATCGCGATCAGCACCGCCATCATGAAAGGTACGGGTGCGGTCGCGACGATCGCCGGATAGGTAAACCAGCGTCTCCAGTAATCGGCTTCGAGAAAGGGCGTCGCAAGGCTCACCGCTCCGATGGCCACAATCAGCGCAAGACCAAGCGGCCGGGCGAGACGATAGGCTTTCGCCTGCAATTCGCCTTCGGTTTTCCAGATCAGCCAGCAGGCGCCAAGCAATGCGTATCCGATAGCAAGGCTGATGCCGGTCAGCAGGGAGAAGGGCGTCAACCAGTCCCACCAGCCGCCCGCATAGGCGCGGCCTTCGATCGCGATGCCCTGTAGCAGCGCGCCGAGCGTGATCCCCTGCGCCAGCGTGGCGATCAGCGAACCCGCCGTGAAGGCAAAGTCCCATCCCGCACGGTGGGCGGGATCGCGCCAGCGGAACTCGAACGCGACACCGCGCAGCACGAGCCCCAGCAGCATCGCGATCAGCGGCGCATAAAGCGCGGGCAGAATGATCGCGTAGGCGAGCGGAAACGCCGCCATCAACCCGCCGCCGCCCAGCACAAGCCAGGTCTCGTTGCCGTCCCACACCGGCGCGATGCTGTTCATCGCCTGATCGCGCTCGGGGCCGGTGCGGAAACGCGGAAACAGGATGCCGATGCCGAGATCGAAACCGTCCATCACCACATACATCGCGACTGCGAAGGCGATGAGGAATGCCCAGACGACGGTGAGATCAGCGCTCATCGATGATGCTCCGGTCCGGCAAGCCCGGCGGCCGGGGTAATGCCGGCGGCCCGCGTCGGGACGGTAGCGGCCTCGGCGCTTTCAGGCTGGGGCGGCCGCGCCATGAGTTTGGCGATATACCAGAAACCGGCGCCGAACACGATGAAATAGACGATCACGAATGCGGCGAGCGACGCCCCTACGGCGGGCGCATCGAGCGGTGAGGCCGCCTCGGAGGTGCGCATCAGTCCATGGATGACCCAGGGCTGGCGCCCGACTTCGGTGGTGACCCAGCCCGCGATCACCGCGATAAAGCCGGACGGGCCCATCCACACCGCGGCACGGTGGAGCGCTCTCCAGTCGTAGAGCCGGCGCCGCAGCCGCGCCAGCAGCCCCCACAGGCCGAGCCCCAGCATCAACAGACCCAGCCCGACCATGATCCGGAATGACCAGAAGACAATGGCCACCGGCGGCTGCTCGTCGCGCGGCAGTGTGTCGAACCCGGCCATCGGCGCATCCGGATCATGCTTGAGGATAAGCGACCCCGCCTTGGGAATCGCCAGCGCATAATCGACGCGCTGCTCACGCTGGTCAGGGATGCCGAACAGGATCAGAGGCGCGCCTTCGGGATGGCTCTGGAAATGGCCTTCCATCGCCATGATCTTGGCCGGCTGGTGCTCGAGCGTGTTGAGGCCATGAAGGTCGCCGGCCACGACCTGTAGCGGCGCCACCAGCACCGCCATCCACATCGCCATCGAGAACATGGTCCGGGCCGGGCGGTTGGCGGAATCGCGCAGCAGATGCCAGGCGCCGACCGCGCCGACGGCGAGCGCGGTAGTAAGGTAGGTCGCGATTACCGTGTGGACGAGCCGGTAGGGGAAGCTCGGGTTCCACACGATGTCCCACCAGCTCGCTCCGGGCACGAACTGGCCGGCCGCATTGAGCGCATAGCCGACGGGCGTCTGCATCCAGCTGTTGACCGACAGGATCCAGAAGGACGAGATCAGCGTGCCAATGGCGACCGCGAGCGTTGCGAGAAAATGCAACCCCTTGCCCACTTTCTCCTTGCCGAACAGCATGACCCCCAGAAATCCCGCTTCGAGAAAGAAGGCGGTCAGCACCTCATACGCCATCAGCGGCCCGACAATCGGACCCGCCCGGTCGGAAAACACCGACCAGTTGGTTCCGATCTGGTACGACATGACAATCCCCGAGACGACGCCCATCCCGAACACGATCGCAAAAATCTTGACCCAGAAGCGATAAAGAATGTCGTATCGTTCCGCGCCGGTCTTGAGCCACAGCGCCTCAAGCACCGCGAGAAAGCTCGCAAGTCCGATGGTGAAGGCGGGCAGCAAGAAATGGAAGCTGATCGTGAACGCAAACTGGATGCGCGCGAGCAGCACGGCTGTCTCCGACTCGGCCATGCCTCCTCATAGGCGTGTAAACGCGATTTTACACGTGCGTTTCCGTCGATGGGGGATAGAGATGGGATATGCGCAACCAGGGAGAGAAGATTGCCGGTCAATACGCATTATGATGCACTCATCATCGGCGGCGGGCACAATGGCCTGGTATGCGCTTTCTATCTTGCCCGTGCTGGCATGAAGGTGCGCATCCTCGAAGCCCGCGGCGTGATCGGCGGCGCCGCGGTAACCGAGGAATTTCATCCCGGCTTTCGCAACAGCACCGCAAGCTACACGGTCAGCCTGCTTCAGCCGAAGGTCATCCGCGACATGAAGCTTGCGGATCATGGCTACCGCGTGATCGAGCGGCCGATCTCCAACTTCCTCCCGCAGGAGGATGGCGGTTATCTGAAGCTCGGCGGCGGGCTCGAACGGACGCAGGCGGCGTTTCGCCGCTTCAGCGTGCGGGATGCCGAAGCCCTGCCGCGTTACTATGCGATGCTCGAAAATGTGGCGGAGGTACTGCGCGGGCTGGCGTTGCAGATCCCGCCCAATGCCGGCGATGGCTTGCGCACCTGGCTATCCGGCGCGCGGCAGGGGCGGATGCTCGCACGCCTCCCGATCGAACAGCAGCGCGATGTGCTCGATCTCTTCACCAAGTCGGCACGCGACTTTCTCGATGGCTGGTTCGAAAGCGAGGCGGTCAAGGCCGCATTCGGTTTCGACGCGGTGGTCGGCAACTATGCCTCGCCCGACACGCCGGGCAGCGCCTATGTGCTGCTCCACCATGTCTTCGGCGAGGTCAACGGCAAGAAAGGCGCGTGGGGCCATGTCGTCGGCGGCATGGGCCGGATCACCCAGATCATGGCGGACGTTTGCCGCGAGGCCGGGGTCGAGATCAGCCTCGACAGTCCGGTCGCCAAGGTGCTGGTCGATGGCGGCAAGGCCGTGGGCGTCCGGCTTACGAGCGGCGAGGAGATCGCCGGCCGCCGCGTGATCGCCAACGTCGGGCCGAAGCTCCTCTTTCAGCGGCTGATTGATGCAAGCGATCTTCCCGCCGATTTCGTCCGGCGCATCAGGGGTTACCGGACAGGCTCCGGAACCTTCCGCATGAATGTCGCGCTGAACGAACTCCCCCGTTTCACCTGCCTGCCGGAGCCCGGGGAGCATCACCGGTCGGGCATCATCATCGCGCCGACGCTCGATTATATGGACCGCGCCTTTACCGATGCGAAGGCGCATGGCTGGTCGCGCGCGCCCATCGTCGAGATGCTGATCCCTTCGACGGTCGACGACAGCCTCGCGCCGCCGGGACGGCATGTCGCGAGCCTGTTCTGCCAGCAGTTCGCGCCGCATTTGCCGGACGGGACCGACTGGGACGATCATGAGCAGGTCGCCGCCGATTGCATCATCGACACGGTCGAACGCCATGCGCCCGGCTTCCGTGCCTCGATTCTGGGCCAAATGATCCTCTCGCCCAAGGGGCTTGAACGCCGGTTCGGGCTTGTGGACGGCGACATCATGCACGGCCATCTCAGCCTCGACCAGATGTGGGCGGCGCGTCCGGTGCTCGGCCACGGCAGCTACAAGGGGCCGCTCAAGGGCCTCTATATGTGCGGCTCCGGCACGCATCCGGGCGGCGGCGTCACCGGCGCGCCCGGGCATAATTGCGCCAGGGCCGTGATCCGCGAAGCCGGTCCGGTTGCGCGGCTCTTTGGCTGAACGGGACGCTGCCGGTCAGGCCGCCGGTGCAGGTTCGGCTATGGCCTGCCGGATATAATCCACGGAGCCTGTCGGGTGCAGAAGCCGCTCGGCCCCGAGCAGGCGGTTCCAGTAGCTTTCCGATCCGTCCCCCAGCCGCCATTCGTGGAGGCGGCGGGTGTAAAGGTTGAGGTCGAACTCCGCGCTGATGCCGATCGCACCGTGGACGGCATGGGCGATCGCGGCGATTTCGGCGGCGGCCTTGCTGGCGACCGACTTGGCGGTGGCAACGGCGGAGAGCGCGGGCGGCAATCCGCCGGCACAGCCGATCTGCGAGGCGAAACGGGCGGCGACCGCCTGTTCGGCCATCACTGCCATCTGTTGCTGCAACGCCTGCTGGCGGCCTATCGGCTTGCCGAACTGGACGCGTTCATTGGCATAAGCGCTGGTCATGCCCAGCAGACGGTCGGCGGCCCCGGCGATGAGCGCGGCGCGCAACAGCGCGGCCTGCGCGCGCAAGCCCTGCGGCGGCGCGGCGAACTGGCCGGGGAGGGCATTGAATTGTATCCGCGCGGCAAAACTGCCGGCAACGCCGGTGGGCTGCGCGGCTTCGGGTTGGACCGCCACCAGCGACAGGCCTGCGCCCTGTTGAACGAGGAAGTGCCGCGTAACGAGCCCCATCGGCACGATGACCGGTTTTCCGGCCTCGCCGATCGCCAGCGCGATCGGTCCGTTGGGAACCTCCTGTCCCGCTTCCGCCAGCAAAGCGCGGGCGATCATGGTTTCGCCGACCGGAAGCGGTACTGCGTGGCGGCCGAGCGCCTGCCATAATTGCTCCACCGCGCGCGCGGGCAGGCCAAAACCGCCTGCAGTCTCGCTCACCAGCGCATCGAGAAAACCCGAGGCCGAAATTTCGTTCCACATGGCGTCAAAGCCTTCGCCCCGCTCGACCGCGCGCACCGCGTCGGGCGGCGAAACCGCTTCAAGCATCCGTTCAAACGGCTCGACGATTTCCGCATATTCCATCAGCGCAGCCCCATCCCGCGCGCGATGATCCCGCGCAATATTTCCCTTGTGCCGCCGCGCAGCGAAAAGCTTGGCGCGACCTGCGTGACATAATGGAGCGTACGGTGGAGCTCTTCGCTTACCGGCTCATCCGGATGTGCGGCGAGATCATCGCCGATAGCCCGCGGCAATTCCTGCTCGAAACTGGTGCCGAGATCCTTGACCAGCGACGCCTCGGTTACTGGGCTTTCCCCCGCGGCGAGGCGCGCGGTGCAGGCAATCGACATGGCGCGCAGCGTCGCCAGACGGGCGGTGAAATCCCCCACCAGCGCCAGCGTCGCGCTGTCCCGGCGCCCGGCCTGCTGCAAATGACGGATCCAGCCATCGAGCAGCACGACGCTTGCATAGATGCGTTCCGGCCCGCTGCGCTCGAAAGCGAGTTCGGCCGTCACCTGCTTCCAGCCTTCGCCCTCCTGCCCGATCAGCGCGTCGGCCGGGAGCTCGACATTGTCGAAAAATACCTCGGCGAAATGCGCGTCGCCCGCGAGATCAGCGATCGGACGGACGGTGGCCCCCGGCGCCTTCAGGTCGACGATGAGCTGCGACAATCCCGCATGGCGATCTTCCGGCGTGCCGGAGGTACGCAGCAGCGCGATCATGTAATCGCTGTGCATCGCGTTGGTGGTCCAGATTTTCTGGCCGCTGACGCGCCAGCCGGTCGCGGTACGTTCGGCGCGTGAGCGCACGCTGGCGAGATCCGATCCCGACCCCGGTTCGCTCATCCCGATGCAGAAGAAAATCTCGCCGCGGCAGATGCGGGGCAGATAGAATTGGCGCTGCTCCTCGGTGCCGTAATGGAGGATCAGCGGCGCGCTCTGCCGGTCGGCGATCCAGTGCGCGGCGACCGGGGCCCCGACTGCGAGCAGTTCCTCGACGACGACGAAGCGCGCAAACGGTCCGCGCCCGCCGCCGCCATATTGCTGCGGGAGCGTCAGGCCGATAAACCCGGCAGCGCCGAGGCGGCGGCTGTAATCCGCGTCGAAGCCCGACCAGGACCGCGCGCGGATATCGGCCGGAAGCGAGGCCGCCGCTTCGACCGCCAGCGCGCGAATCGCCGGGCGCAGCGCTTCGTCTTCGGGCGGCAGTGCCGCGAAGGTCAGACTGTCAAACAATTGCGCCCCCTCATCCCTTTTTGGCCGTCACCACTGACAATTATGCCAATGGTGAAAGCAGATCGAAGGCAGCAGGGCAAGACCGGCAATCACATCGCCGTTGACGCCGTAGCCCCGCCGGGGCAGGCGGGCGGCAATGTTCCCCGAGCAAAAAGGATTTCATCGCGATGACCAGCTATAACAGCATTCGCTACGAAGTTGACGATGGCCTGCTGCGGCTGACGCTCAACCGGCCCGATCATCTCAACACCTTCACCGTCGAGATGGCCGATGAACTGGTGGATGCCTATCGCCGTGCGAGCGGGGACGATGCGGTTCGCGTCATTCTCGTTACCGGGGAAGGGCGCGCCTTTTGCGCGGGCATGGACCTTTCCGTCGGCGGCAATGTGTTCGGGCTTGATGAAAGCCAGCAGCCGGGCCTCGCAGATCTGGCGCAGCGTCCTGTCACCGGTGCGATCGAACGTGGTGTGCGAGACACCGGAGGGCGCGTGGCGCTTGCCATGTATGCCTGCACCAAGCCGATCGTCGGTGCGATCAACGGCGCGGCGGTCGGGATCGGCGCAACGATGACCTTGCCAATGGACTTCCGTTTCGCCTCCGACAAGGCGCGGATCGGGTTCGTCTTCGGCCGCCTCGGCATCACGCCGGAAGCCTGCTCGACCTGGTTCCTGCCGCGCATCGTCGGCCTCGAAAAGGCGCTCGAACTATTCTATCGCGCCGACATCCTTACGGCTGCGGAGGCAGCGGAAATCGGCATCTTTCGCGAGGTGCTGCCCGCCGACCAACTGGTCGAAACCGCCGCTACCTTCGCCCGCTCGCTCGTCGCCGACCGCTCGCCGGTGAGCGTGGCGCTGATCCGCCAGTTGGTGCTCGGCAACAGTTCCCAGCCGCACCCCCGCGCCGCGCACGATATCGAATCGCTGTCGATGTTCTACACCAGCATCGCCGACGGCAAGGAAGGGGTCGCGGCGTTCCTCGAAAAGCGCCCGCCCGCCTTTGCCGGCAAGGCCTCCGCCATGCCGCCCTTCTTCCCATGGGATGCGACCGAGATCGCGTAACGGGACGGGGCTGGGCTGGCCGCCTCCTTCGTGCCGCTGGCTGTCTCCCGGCCACCATGCTATGCGGGAGGCATGAAGAAATATGCCAGTCTTTTCCTGCTCATGACTGCGCTTGCGGGATGCCGCAACGCGCCGCCCAGTTATGAACATGCAGCCGATCTCGTGGCGAAGGGAGAGTTTTCCACCGCGCGGATCGAGCTGATGAACCTGCTCCAGCAGAATCCCGCCGACATGCGTGCGCTCGGACTGATGGCGCAGATTCAGCTTGCGGGCGGGGATGGGATGGGAGCGGAAAATTCGCTCCAGCGGATCGCAGCCAGACAGCCATTGAATGCCATGCAGCGCGGGCAGCTCGCCGAAGCGATGCTGTTGCAGGATCGCTGCGACAAGGTCGTCCAGATGGAGCGCCCGCAAGGCGGCGAGGAGGCCGGGGTGCTGCGCGTGCGTATCCTCTGCGCCGTCAGCGAAAACCGGCCAGAAGAAGCGAAGGCGCTGGCAGGAGAGGCTGCGACACGCTTTCCGTCGAACGGCCCGCTGACGGTCACGCGCGGCCGGCTGGCGCTGTTGTCGGGCGACCTCGCCGAAGCCCGGACGCTCTCCGCCGCCGCCACAAAATTATTGCCGCGAGATTTCGACGCGGCGTTGCTGTCGGGCCAGGTCGCGCTGGCGCAGGGCGATTATACTGGCGCGCTCGCCGGTTTTGACCGCGCCGCAAAAGCCAATCCGGTCAGCATCGCGCCCCTGTTCGCCAAGGGAACGCTGCTTGCCGAGCTGAAGCAGAAGGCCGAGCTCGATGCGGTCATCGCTCAAGCGGAAAAAATTGGCCCTGGGCGCGGCGAGGTCCATCTCCTGCGCGCCGAAGCGGCGATGCTGGGCGGCGATGTCCAGACCGCGCAGAATGAAATAAACGCAGCGCGCAAGACCCTCCCCGGCAATCCGGCGCTGCGCATGCTCGATGCGCAGATCGCCTCGAAGCTCGGCAATGACGGAATTGCGATCAAGCAGCTGACCCAGCTGATCGATGCACAGCCCGGCTATGCCCGGGCGCGGCTGCTGCTGGCGCAGGCGCTCGCGCGATCGGGCGATGCGGCGGCGGCGGCAAAGACACTGCGGCCAGCCGCCGAACGCCCCGACGCGCCGCGCGAATATGTCGCGGCGATGGCGAGCTATGCCAAGGCTGCGAACCTGCCCGACGCCGACAGTTTTGCGCTGCGCGCGCAACATGCCTCGCCGCAGCGGCTCGCCAATGCGCTGGTAGAGGCCGATGCGGCGATGCAGCGACGCGACTGGCGGGGAGCCGCGCTCCGGTACGAGGCATTACTCGCGGAAACCGGGCGGCCCAATGCGGTGATCCTCAACAATCTCGGCTGGGCGCAGTTTGAGCTGGGTGAAACCGACAAGGCGATCGCGACGCTGAAGAAGGCGGTCGCGGCTGCCCCGACCAACGCCTCCGCCCGCGACAGTCATGGCTGGGTCTTGTGGAAATCCGGCAAGGACCGCACCGAAGGGCTCAATCAGTTGCGCAAGGCTGCCGAGATCGCGCCGAACAACAAGGCCATCGCCGCGCACCTCGCAGAAGCCGGGGGCTAGCGCGAACCTGAAAATTCCAGCCAATGACACGGAAACAAAAAAGGCGCCGGAAGCAATGTCCGGCGCCCGTTTTTTATAACAAATTATGCGGTCTTGCGGTTCTGGCGGCGGCCAAGGCCAATGCCGAGGCCCAGCACGCCAAGGGCAAAGAGCCCGACCACGCCGGGTTCGGGCACCTGGGTGCCGCCACTGGAACTGCTGGTGACCGTTCCGGTGCCCACGGCGGAGCTCACCGTCCCGGCGCCGGTGATCGACTGATAACGGACGAAGAAATCATTGAGCGCAAGCGAGGTCAGCGGCGCGGCGAAATTGAGCGTCAGGCTGCCGGTTCCGGTTTGGCCCATGTTCACGCCGCCGCCGCCGCCGCCGGCGCAGTTGTTGCCGCCGCCCGACTTGAAGCAGACATCGACCGTGCCGATGTTGGGCGCGTTGGAATAGGTGCCAACCTTTGTGAAGGTGCCGGTTGAGGAGGCGCGGCTGATGTTCGGATCGGTGTTGAAGCCGAACCCGGAAATGCGCGAAGTCAGGATCGGATCGGTCGAGATGTTGGAAACAGAATAATCGAAAGTATAGCTGTCAGCCGTGGTGCCGGTCAGCGTCAGCAGGGCGGTACCAAGCAACCCCGCCACCGTGCCATCGCCAGTGAAACCGTTAAAGTCGAGCGTGAAGCTGCTACCGATATCGGTCGATGAAAGCAGAATCGGTTCTGCCGCAGCGGGCGCCGAAACGGATATCGTGGCGAGTGCCGCGGCTGCATAAACTATGAAATTCTTCATCATTCTTCCCCCGAAACTGCCGCTGTCGAACAGCGGAACATTTTCGTAAATCAAACCAGATGGTTCAGTACCGATGCTTGCGAATGCGCCCGTTTATCGATGGTTAAGAATCCGTTACCGTATCGCAGGAGAAAAAGCGAATCCGATTGGCGATAGCGAAGGTAAATTTCTGTCTCAAAACTGAACGCCTTGTTAACCAAGGCTTTTATCTTCCGGTAAGTTCGAGAATTATTTACTCCTCCGGTTGGAGCGGAAAAAGGCAATTGATCCGCAGCCTCTTCAGCGATGCGATGAGAGAGTGGTCAAGGGGGCTCGGGAACACGTCAAGCGGTCTAGGATCTGCTGCCCACGCCTCTCGGTTCCAGTCCTCCCACTTCTGCAGCATATACAGCGCGATATCGACGATCATGTCTTCCTGTCCGCAGACTTCCCGGCCCCGCATCGGCGTTAGGAGTTTGGGGCTATTGCTGGAAAATCTGGAGCGGGCGAAGGGATTCGAACCCTCGACCCCAACCTTGGCAAGGTTGTGCTCTACCCCTGAGCTACGCCCGCTCTGGCGCCGAACCGGACCGGCTGGAATTGAGCCGCGTCGGTGGGTGAGGGCGCGCGACTAGCAATGATTCTTGGGGCAGGCAAGCCCTTATTGGGAAATGGACGCAAGATTCTTTCGCCCGCGCCCGCGCGGATCATTGTTAGGGGTTGGCATTCGGGCATTTTGCCCCACATATGGGGTAATTTCATTGCCTTCAGTCAACAGCAAGGAGCCGGTCGTGGCAACATTGGGCCTTTCCCCGGAAGAACAGCAAGCCGTCGAACAATTTCGCAAGGATGTCGTCGAACCTTCGATGACGAACCTCGTCATCCTCGATTTCTGGGCGGAATGGTGCGGGCCGTGCAAATCGCTCGCGCCGGTGCTGGAAAAGGTCGCGGCCGATTATGCCCGCAAGGGCGTCAAGCTGGTCAAGGTCAATGTCGACGAAAATGCGTTTATCTCGGCGCAGTTCCAGGTGCGCTCGATCCCGACCGTCTATGCGATCTTCAAGGGCCAGCCGGTTGCCGACCTGACCAATGCGCGCACCGAAAGCCAGCTGTCGCAGATGCTCGACCAGATCCTGCGCCAGTTGCCGGTCGAGGGCGAGGCGCAGCAGGAGGCGCATGATATTGCGCCGCTGCTCGCGATGGGCGAAGAAGTGCTGCATGATGGCGATGCCCCGCGCGCCATCTCGGTCTTTGCGCAGATCGTCGAAATGGCGCCGGACAATGCCGATGCGCAGGCCGGACTGGTGCGTGCGCTCGCCGCCTCGGGGGATGCGGAAGCCGCCGAGCAGATCATGGCGGCGCTCCCCGAAGAGCTGACCAAACAGGCCCCGTTCGAACGCGCCCGCGCCGCGATCGGCCTTGCCAAGGATGCGCCGCACGGCGAGGAACTGGGCGCCGCGCTCGCCGAGGCCGAAGCCAAACTGGCGGCCAGCCCGGACGACCACCAGGCGCGTTATGATTATGCGACCGCCGCTTTTGCCGCAGGGGAGCGGGACAAGGCGGCCGATGCGCTGCTCGCCAGTATCGCCGCCGACCGCGAATGGAACGAGGGCGCGGCGCGTGCGAAATTGCTGTCGCTGTTCGAGGTGGTGGGGCTGGAAGACCCGTGGGTCTCGGCGCAGCGCCGCCGCCTGTCGGCGATCCTGTTCGGCTGATGTCCGCGCTCGACCGTCCGGTAAGCGAAAAGCGCCTGTCGGTGTTTCCGCTCGCCGGGGCGGTGCTGTTCCCGGGGATGCAGCTCCCCTTGCATATTTTCGAGCCGCGTTATCGGGCGATGGTGAGCGCGGCGCTTGCGGGCGACCGGCTGATCGGGATGATCCAGCCGCGTACGCTGATCAGCAAGCCCGGCGGCGGTGACGCGCCGCCCTTGTTCGAGGTTGGGTGCATCGGGCGGATCACCGATGTCGAGGCGCTCGACGATGGCCGCTACAATATCCTGCTCGAAGGCGTGGCGCGGTTCCGGCTGCTGCGCGAGCTTGCGGTCGAAACCCCGTTCCGGCAGGTGACCGCCGAGGTCGAGACGCCGGACGCGGACGCCTATCTTGCGAGCGCCGAACGCGCCGCCCTGGAACAGGAAGCGCGCCGCTTTGCCGAGCGGCAGGGCTATATGGTCGATTGGGCCGCGGTGGCGCAGCTTGACGACAGCGCGCTGGTCAACGGCATCGCACAGGTCGCGCCGTTCGATGCGGCAGCCAAACAGGCCTTGCTCGAGGTCGGGACGCTCAACCAGCGCGCTGAACTCATCATGCAGCTGATGCAGTTTTTCGGCCGCCGCGACAGCGACGACGACGTGGTGACCTTGCAGTAACCCCGCCGCCGGCGCCATCCCTGCATTATTGGTGACTGTGACCGTGGCTGTGCGCTTCGGTGCGCGTCGCGCCGTTGCCCGCATCGGCATTGCCCGAGCCTTCCCACCAATAAGGCTGACGGCGGCGGTTGCCCGTCACTTCCTCGTTGAGCGTCGCCGCGTCATAGAGCCGCCCGCCGAGCATCACCTTGGCGATCTTTTCGGTGTTGCGGATATTGTCGAGCGGGTTGGCGTCCATCACCACCAGGTCGGCAAGCTTGCCCGGTTCGAGACTGCCGAGATCCTTGTCGAGGCCGAGCGTTACCGCCGGGCTGATGGTCGCGGTTTCGAGTGCCTGCAAGGGCGTGAAGCCGCCCTTGGCGAAGCTCCAGATTTCCCAGTGTGCGCCAATGCCGTCCTGCTGGCCATGCGCGCCGATATTGACCTTGATGCCGCGGTCGGCGAGCTTCCTTGCCTCGCGCGCCGCCCAGGTATCGGCATAATCCTCTTCCGGAGCGATTTCGCGCCGCGCATTGTTGGCGGCGAGGATGCCCGGCGGGATATGCGCCTTCAAGAGCGGCTGCTCCCACACATTGGTGTGGCTGCGCCAATAGGGATCGGCGCCCGGCCCGCCATAGGCGACAACCAGCGTCGGCGTGTAGTTGGTCTTCGTCTGCGACCACATTTGCAGCACATCTTCGTAGAAGATCTTGCCGGGGACATTATGCTCCATCGTCGCATTGCCGTCCTGGATGAGGCTCATGTCCATGTTGAACAGCGATCCGCCCTCAGGCACGACCAGCATGTTTTCGGCCTGCGCGGCGGCCGTCACCATCTGGCGCTGCTCGCGGCGCGGCTGATTGTAATTCTTGACGCTCCACGCGCCTTGCGCCTTCAAGCGGCGGACATGGGCGAGCGCATCGTCATATTTGCCGACATCGGCGAACACGCCCGCAGCCTTGGCGCCATAGATGATCTCGCCGGTCGAATAGGTGCGCGGCGCGAGGATGAGGCCCGCGCGCTGGAATTCGGATGCTGCGAACACTTCGGTGGCGCGGCTCGACGGGTCGTGCACAGTGGTGGTGCCGAGCGCGAGATTGACCATCGCCGACCAGTTCTGCTGCGGCGTATAGCCGTTGACGCCATAGGGACCATGCGCATGCGCATCGATGAAACCCGGGGTGATCGTCTTGCCGGTAAGGTCGACCGAGGGCGTCCCGGCGGGAACCGGCACGCTGCCGCGCGGGCCGACCGCGACGATGCGGTCGCCGCGGATGAGGATGGTGCCGTCCTCGATCACGCCGCCATCCGCGCCGGACATGGTGATGATCCGCGCGCCGGTCAGCGCGACGCTGCCGGAGGGCTTGGCTGCAGCGACCGTCTGCGACAGGTTGATGCCGCTTGCCGGGGCTTCATAGCGGGCGCCGTAGAGAGTGCGCGCATCGGCGCTGTAGAGCACCGGTCCCATCGACCAGTGGACGCGGGCACCGCCGTTCGAAAAATGGATGAACTCGCCGCCGCCCTTCGACAGCCGCACGGTCGGGATCGCGCCGCCCTTGGGATCGGCGCTGACATCCTGCGTGCCCGGCAGCAACGGCATGAGGAACGCTTCGTAATTCTGGCGGAAGGCGACCGACTGGCCATCGGGCGCGACGACGAAGCGGCTGGCAAGATCGCCCGAGGCATGGACCCGGCGCGCCTCGCCGTTCATGTCGGATGACACGAGTTGCAGCTTGCCGCCCGCGCCCTGGGTGAAGAAGACGCGCTCGCCCGACGCACCGAATTGCGGGTTGGAGCCGCCGCGCTCGACCAGCCGCGGCGCGCCGCCGCTAGTCGCGACGCTGTAGATGCCACTATCGCGGCCGTGATTGCCGGCGGTCAGGTCGCCGCCCGCCCCGGCTTCGAACGCGATGCTGCGGCCATCGGGCGCAAACACGGGGTTGCTGTAATGGCCCGGGACATTGGTCACGACCCTGGGCGATCCGCCGCCCGCGCCGACGGTGACGATCCGGCCGAGCCGCGCATCGTTCCAGGTGACGAACGCGATCTGCTTGCCGTCGCGCGACCAGGCGGGGAAGGTTTCGAACACATCGCTGCCGCTATTGGTCAGCCGCCGCGCATTGCCGCCGCTTGCGGGTTTCAGCCACAGCTTGCCGAGCGATTCATAGACGACGCTGCGGCCATCGGGCGACATCTGTGCCCAGCGGACCATCCTGGTCTGGAAGCTTGCCGGCGCGACATCGATCACCGGATGGACCGAATTGGCAACGACGCGGTCGTCGCTGATCCGGAACGGGACCTGCCGCACGCTGCCGCCATCGACCGCGATACGGTTGATCTTGCCGCCGCCCCAGAACACCACCTCGCGGCTGTCCGGGGTCCAGTCCATATTGGGATAGACCCCGCTCACCGCCCAGGTTTCCTGCATGTCCTGATCGGGAAGGTCGTAAAGCTTGCGCTCGCTCCCGCTCGCAAGGTCGCGCACATAAAGTTTGGACCGCGCCCGCTCGCGCCGCACGAAGGCGAGATATTTGCCGTCGGGCGAGGGGGTCGGGCGGACCGCGCCGCCATTCCCCGCGGTCACCCGGTTGGTCTCCCCGCTGTCGAGATCGTAGCGCTCGATCGCGAACAGTTCGCCGTTCGAATTTTGCGCATATTGGAAGATCGGGCCCGAGGTGATGTTGCGGGTGAAATAGACGCCCTTGCCATCGGGCGTGAAGGTCGGTTCGCCCAGTTCCTTCTGGTGGGTTTCGTTGGGCCGCTTGACCAGCGGCACGCCCGCGCCGCCCGCGACATGGTAGAGCCACACCTCGCCGGTGCCGAGCGAACGGCCCGTGGTGAAATGCTTCTTGGCGACGATATAGCGGCCGTCCGGCGACCAGCTCGGCTGGTTCAGGAGGCGGAAATCCTCCTTGGTGAGCTGGCGCTTGTTCGCGCCGTCGGGTCCCATCAGCCAGATATTGTCGCCGCCGCCGCGATCCGAAACGAACGCGATCGTGCGCCCGTCGGGCGACCAGCGCGGCTGCTGTTCATAAGCAAGCCCTTCGGCAATGCGGGTCGGCGTGCCGCCCGCCATCGGCATGACATAGATGTCGCCGAGCATGTCGAAGGCGATGCGGCTGCCATCGGGCGACACATCGACGTTCATCCATGTGCCCTCGTCGGTATTGAGCGGCACCTTGCGCGTGGTGAGCCCGCGCGGATTGTTGACATCCCACTTCTGTTCGCCGGCGGGTTTGGCAGGCGCGGCCTGCGCCTGTGTGTTAGCTTGCGCATTGGTCTGAGGCGCAGGGGCATGCTGGCTCGCCGCCTGATCGGCCGGTTGCTCGCGCACGCTTTCCGAAACTTCGGGGCCGGAAGCGGGGGTCGGCGGCGCCTTGGCCTCGGACTGCGCAAGGGCGGGAACGCTGACGCCGAGCATCAGGGCGGCGAACGATAATTTATGGAACATCCTCAATCCTGTCGGTTATGGCACGCTTCGGTGGCGGAATCGCGAAGCAAAGAAGCCTGCACATTGGCAAGCGGTTTCATATGTTACAAGGGGGGAAGGGATATTATGCCTCGCCCCGCAGATTTTGCAGCCCCGGGGTCACCAGAGAGTCAGAGGATAAAGAGGCGCAGCAGGGGCATCCCCGGTTCAATGACTGGCGCGGCCTCCGCCAGTCTTTGCGCAAACACTTTCGGCGCCTGATGTAAGGACATCCGATAAGATAGGAATCACAGCAGAGAAAAATGTTGATTAATTAATATTGTGTCCCCGAAAGTCTACGGACCATTCTCCCGACCCGTTTCGGTACGGGCAAGCCGCATCCCCGCAATTCCGCTTTGCGCGAATCATAACATGTGAAAAACCGACACGGAGGATTTGCACATGGGGGCATGGCGTGCGGATGGCGGGGAAATCTGACATGAACGGCAGTCTTAGCAAATGCGCGTCGGCGCAGGGAGCGGTGTGATGGTTTGGGGAATGGCTTTGCCTTCAGGCTTCGGTGAATTTTGGCCACTTGGCGAATTTGAGAATGCCAGTTGGTATGATCGTCTTAGGTTTCGTGGACAAAGCTTGACTGGGGACTCGGACCTTGATTCAAGGCTGGCTTTTGGAGGCAGCCTTGGGCGAGCGGATTGGCGTGACAGACGAAGAGTGGGAAGTGATCGGGCCGCTGTTGC
>JAEXAY010000007.1 GCA_023457895.1 Pseudomonadota bacterium | reverse complement strand
GACCTGCACCGATTGCTGCAATACCTGCGCCAAGGTACTTAGCTGCTTCTGCGTCCATGATAATACTCCCTTATGAAATTCAAATGTGGATGGATTAGTGAAGATTTTCCGCGTCATTGATGTAGATCGACGCAAGAAGGGCGAAAACATAGGCCTGAATGCCGGCCACGAGCAGCTCGAGCGCGTTGATCCCGACCATCAACAGGAAGCTGGGGATACCAACGAGCGCGCCAATACCCGCTCCGGCTCCCGCGGAACTTACAACGAAGCTGCCAAGAATCTTGAGCAGGATGTGGCCGGCGGTCATCGCGACAAACAGTCGCAGCGCGAGGCTGAACGGACGGATCAGGAACGAGATGACCTCGATCGGGAAAATGAACGGGACCATGTACCAAGGCAGGCCATCGGGTACGAACAACGAGAAGAAATGGAGGCCGTGCTTCCAGAACCCGACGATCAGCACGATCGCAAAGGTCATGAAAGCCAGCACAGCGGTCACCGTCGGGTGGCTCGTCGCGGTGAACGCATGTCCGCCGAACACGCCAATCGGCAGCATGCCGAGCATGTTGGCGAACAGGATGAACATGAACAGGGTGAAGATATAGGGCACATATTTACGGCCCGCTTCGCCGATGTTCGACACCAGCATATTGTCGATAAAACTGGTGAAGGTTTCAACGGCTGCCTGCCAGCGCGTCGGCACCAGCTGGCGCTTCATGCCGCCCCAGGTGAACAAGGTCACCGCAGCGGTTGCCAGCAGCATCCACAGCGCGCTGTTGGTAAATGCAATATGATGGCCGAACAGCTCAAATCCCGGAAAGATTTCCTGCACCTGAAACTGGTGCATCGGGTCAAGCTTGCCAGATTCCGCCGCCACTGTCTTTTACACCCTTTGTCCGGCCCGTTACCGGGCATTTATCCTTATCATGCAGCCTTGCCGGGCGCTCTCAGCGCCGGTTGGCCATGCTGATGATATTCCAGAAGGCCCATCCTATTCCGATGAACAGGAAGCCCAGCAATCCCCACGGCGCGGTGTCGAACAGCCGGTCCACTCCCCAACCGACGATCAATCCGCCACCAATGCTCCCGACAAGACTGGCGAGCACCCGATTGCCGACATTATAGCTGTTGTCGGTCTTGGGCGCCTTACCGCGTCCGGTGCGCTCCATTTCGAGGCTCTCAGCCCTGTCGAGCCGGTCTTCCAGCTTCGTCAGGCGCGAATCTTCCCGCAATGGCTCGAATCCGTCTCCTTCACCTGCCACTCGCCAGTCTCCATCTGCTGATCCGGAAAACCGCTGAAATATACGGTTTTGGGATAGTCGGAAAATGTCGCCGCACGTGCCGGAGCCGTCAAGGCGCGGTCCGTTTAGGTAGGCACGGGATATAAGTCAACCGCCGCGCCTACAACTTTGGTGCAGTGCGACATATCCAGCGGGATGATGATCGCCGGTTCATATTTTTGCAAGACAAGCGCGACGGGACCGCCTAGCGTCCATTCCATGCAACTGGGGTTTGAGGAAGGCAACGCGCGCGCCGAGGCGAGTGGCGGAAATCATGGCGCAGGACACCGTGCCCGGCTGCGCCAGCGCCTGCTCGACGGAGGAGGCGATGCGCTGCTCGACCATGAGCTTGTCGAATATCTTCTCGCCCTCGTCATTCCGCGCCGCGATACCAAGCCTCTGGCCAAACTATTGCTCACCGAATTTGGCGGCCTCCCCGGCCTCATCAGCGCTGACCCGGAATCTTTGCGTCGGGTGCCCGGTGTCGGCGATACCGTCGTTGCGGCACTCAAGATCGTGCAGGCATCGGCCTTGCGTCTCCTCAAGGCGGACGTGGTGGAACGGCCGATTCTTGCGAGTTGGCAGGCGCTGCTCGATTATCTGCGCGCCGATCTCGCCCACATCAGTGTCGAGCGCGTCCGAGTACTGCACCTCAATGCCAAGAACATGTTGATCCGCGACGAACTGGTGAGTGAAGGGTCGATCGACCAGTCGGCCATCTATATACGCGAGGTCATCCGGCGCGCGCTGGAACTCGGCTCATCGGCGATCATTATCGTGCATAACCATCCGAGCGGCGACACCCAGCCCTCGCGCGCTGATATCGCGATCACGCGGGACATTGTCGATGCAGGCAAAAGGCTGGGCATCAATGTTCACGATCATGTCATTATCGGGGCCAAGGGACACAGTTCGATGCGGGCCCTCGGACTGCTCTAACGCCCTTCCCCCTCCCCGCTGGCTTTGCTAGGGGCGCGCCATTCCTTATACTTGATCCGGAGTCTTCCCGCATGATCCCGCGCTACGCCCGCCCCGACATGGTTGCCATCTGGGAACCCGAATCGCGTTTCAAAATCTGGTTCGAGATCGAAGCGCATGCGACCGAAGCGCTGGCCGAGCTCGGCGTCGTTCCCAAGAGCGCAGCCAAGGCGCTATGGGACTGGTGGGCGACCAACCCGGCGATCGAAGTCGACAAGATCGACGCGATCGAGGCCGTCACGAAACATGACGTGATCGCTTTCCTCACCTGGGTCGCGGACAATGTCGGCGAGGAAGCCCGCTTCATGCATCAGGGCATGACGTCATCGGATGTGCTCGATACCTGTCTTGCGGTCCAGCTGGCGCGTGCAAGTGACATATTGCTGGCCGACATTGATGCCTTGCTGGCCGCGCTCAAACGCCGCGCGTTTGAGCACAAGACGACACCCTCTATTGGTCGCAGCCACGGCATCCATGCCGAACCGGTCACCTTTGGCCTCAAGCTGGCCGAGGCCTATGCCGAGTTCAGCCGCAATCGGGAGCGCCTTGTAGCGGCGCGCAAAGACATCGCGACCTGCGCGATTTCGGGCGCTGTCGGCACCTTCGCCAATATCGATCCGCGCGTCGAGACCCATGTCGCGGACAAGCTCGGCCTTGGTGTCGAGCCCGTCTCGACCCAGGTAATCCCGCGTGATCGCCACGCGATGTTCTTCGCAACGCTTGGCGTCATTGCTTCGTCGATCGAGCGTCTGGCGGTAGAAATCCGCCACTTGCAGCGGACAGAGGTACTCGAAGCCGAAGAATATTTCTCGCCGGGCCAGAAGGGATCGTCCGCGATGCCCCACAAGCGCAACCCGGTGCTGACCGAAAATCTTACCGGCCTCGCCCGCATGGTGCGCGCTTATGTGACGCCAGCGCTTGAAAACGTCGCCTTGTGGCATGAACGCGACATCAGCCACTCATCGGTCGAACGCTATATCGGGCCCGATGCCACCATCACACTCGATTTCGCGCTCGCCCGTCTGACCGGCGTAATCGACAAGCTGCTGGTTTATCCCGAGCGGATGCAAAAAAATCTCGACAAGATGGGCGGCCTTGTCCACTCGCAGCGCGTGTTGCTCGCGCTCACCCAGGCAGGCGTAAGCCGCGAGGATGCCTACCATCTCGTGCAGCGCAACGCGATGAAGGTATGGGAATCCGACGGGCAATTGTCGCTGCTCGATCTGCTCAAGGCCGACACTGACGTCACTTCGGCGCTGAGCGCGGAAGAAATCGAGGAAAAGTTCGATCTTGGATATCATCTGAAGCAGGTGGACACCATTTTCGATCGGGTTTTCGGGGCCGGCGCCGCCGGATAATTCAGACTCGCCAAACCGGTTCGACGCACCTACTGTTCATCGCAGAACATGAGCCGTTATCAGGGGAATAGCCAATGCAGATGCTTCGCACCTTGTTCTGGGTAGTGACCGCCGTCGTGATCGTCCTGTTCTCAATGTGGAACTGGAGCCCCGTCAGCGTCAAAATCTGGCCGGGCATGGGCGCTTCGCAAGGACTTAGGCTGGACACTTTTCTGCCGTTGCTCATTCTGGGCGCCTACGCGCTGGGCATGATCCCGCTGTGGCTGATGTATCGCGCGAGCAAATGGAACTTCACCCGGCGCCTCGAAAATGCCGAGCGGCAGCTGGCCGACCTGCGCGCGCAACAAGCCGCCGCGAGCGGCACGGCCTTTACCGGCAACCCGCTGCCGACCACCGTGCCCACGGTTGAAACCCCACTCTAGACGGCATGACGTCATCGCTATTTTGTCTGAACTACAATATATAACCCACAGAGAAATATATGAGTTGTCCGATTTACCTCGCAGTGGATACGCCCGATCTTGACAGCGCTGACGCGCTGGTCAGCAAAGTGCGAAACCATGTTGGCGGTATCAAGCTCGGGCTCGAATTCTTTTGTGCCAATGGGCATCATGGCGTGCACGAGATGGCAAAACACGGCCTGCCCATCTTTCTCGACCTCAAGCTTCATGACATTCCCAATACGGTTGCCAAGGCCGTTCAAGCCCTCAACCCGCTGGAACCGGCAATTCTCACGGTGCACGCCGGTGGAGGCCGCGCGATGATGGAAGACGCCAAGGCGGCGGCCGGCGTTAATACCAGGGTTGTCGGGGTGACGGTTCTTACTAGCCTCGACCGCGATGACCTGTCGGCCATCGGCATCGGTGCCGATCCTGCAGCGCAGGTCGAGCGCCTGGCCGATCTCGCATGCGAAGCCGGACTCGATGGCATTGTCTGCTCGGGCGAGGAGGTCAAAATCGCGCGCAAGGCGTGGAAGGACGGCTTTTTCGTCGTTCCGGGCGTCCGGCCGGCCAATGGCGCGCTGGGCGACCAGAAACGCACCGTGACGCCCGCCGAGGCAATGGCACGCGGCGCATCGATCATTGTCATTGGCCGCCCGATCAGCAAGGCCGCCGATCCGGACCTTGCCGCACGAGCGATCGAAGCAACGCTTTAGAGTGTCCCGGCGATGACACGTACGCTGGTCAAAATCTGCGGCCTCAATACTCCCGGTACGGTCGCTGCTGCAGCCCGGCTCGGGACTGATTATGCCGGTTTCGTGCATTTCCCGAAAAGCCCGCGCCATGTTCCACTGGAAGGCCTCGCACCGCTCGCGGCGCATACCGGGAATGCAAGGACCGTATTGCTGCTGGTCGACCCCGATGCCGAGCTGGTGGATCAGGCGATCCGCCGGATGGCGCCTGATATCATCCAGTTCCATGGAACGGAAACGCCCGGCTTCCTGGCGGAAATGAAGCGACGGCACAGCATAGCGATGTGGAAGGCCATTCCGGTCCGCACTTCGACGGACCTCGAAGCGGCACAGCCCTATGACGGACTGGTCGAGCGCGTCCTGTTCGACGCAAAACCGCCCGCTAATAGCGACGTTCCAGGGGGGAACGGCTTGCGATTCGACTGGGAACTTCTGCGTGGTGCGCGCATCAGTCAGCCCTGGGGACTGTCGGGGGGGCTCGACCCGGCCAATGTCGTCGAAGCCATCGCCGTGACCGGCACCCCCTTGGTCGACATCTCGTCCGGCGTCGAAAATCAACCTGGACAAAAGAATGTGGACAAGATGGCCGCATTCCTTAATGCGGTCCGCACATGATCGACCTTCCCAAGCCTGCCACCCCGCAAGAGACGAAAGCGTGACCGCTCCTTCCTCCCCCAACAGCTATCGCAACCAGCCCGATCCCGAGGGCCATTTCGGCGATTTTGGCGGGCGCTATGTCGCTGAAACGCTGATGCCGCTGATCCTCGACCTTGAGAAGGAATATCGCGCCGCGAAGGATGATGCCAGTTTTCATGCCGAAATGGCAGGCCTGCTGCATCATTATGTCGGCCGCCCCTCCCCGCTCTATTTTGCCGAACGGCTGACCGCCGACCTTGGCGGCGCGAAAATCTATCTGAAGCGCGAAGACCTCAACCATACCGGTGCACACAAGATCAACAATTGCATCGGCCAGATTCTCCTCGCCCGGCGCATGGGCAAGGGGCGGATCATCGCCGAAACCGGCGCGGGCCAGCATGGCGTCGCAACGGCTACTGTCGCTGCGCGATTCGGCCTTCCATGCACAATCTTCATGGGTGCCAAGGATGTCGAGCGGCAGCAGCCCAACGTGTTCCGCATGAAGCTGCTCGGCGCCGATGTTGTTCCGGTGACGAGCGGCGCGCAGACGCTCAAGGATGCAATGAACGAGGCGCTTCGCCACTGGGTCGCCAATGTCCACGACACTTTCTATATTATCGGGACGGCGGCAGGCCCGCACCCGTACCCCGAACTGGTGCGAGATTTCCAGTCGGTCATTGGCATTGAGGCGCGCCAGCAGATCCTCGACTTCGAAGGCCGTCTGCCCGATCGCATCATTGCGCCGGTTGGCGGCGGCTCTAACGCGATCGGCCTGTTTCATGCGTTTCTCGATGACGATAGTGTGCGCATCATCGGCGTCGAAGCCGCCGGCGAAGGGCTCGACGGCAAGCATGCCGCCAGCCTCAAGGGCGGATCGCCCGGTATCCTTCACGGCAACAAGACCTATTTGCTGCAGGACGAGGACGGCCAGATCGCCGAAGCGCACAGCATTTCGGCCGGGCTCGATTATCCCGGTATCGGCCCCGAACATGCCTGGCTGCACGAGGCGGGCCGGGTCAGTTACGAACCCATTACCGACACCGAGGCGCTGGCTGCCTTCCACCGTTGCTGCGCGCTGGAAGGCATCATCCCCGCACTCGAATCCGCCCATGCCCTTGCCGCAGCGGAAAAGCATGCACCGCAAATGGGCAAGGACGAAATCCTCATCGTGAACCTGTCGGGACGCGGCGACAAGGATGTTGGCACCGTCGCGGCGGCGATGGGAGAGCAGCTGTGATCCGTCCAATCGGTTCGGCCATGATCCTGCACTGGCTTGGCTGGTTTGGACTTTACCTTGCCGCAGGTTGCGGAGGCATCGCCGCGATCCGTTTGTGGCGCGGCGAGCCGATTACGGCATCTGTGTTCGTGAGCCGCGCACCGGTGCTGGTCATCATCGCGGGTGCGCTTGTCGCCTTGCAAGTTGCCCGTGACCTGAGGAAAACCCGAAAATGACCCGCCTTTCCGTCGCATTCGCCAAGGCACGCGCGCAGAACCGCGCGGCCCTTGTGATATTCATCACCGGCGGTGACCCGACACCCGGTGATACGGCATCTATTCTCGACGCGCTGGTAGCCGGCGGTGCGGACGTGATCGAACTGGGCATGCCCTTTACCGACCCGATGGCCGACGGTCCGTCGATCCAGGCTGCCAATCTGCGCAGCCTTGGAGCCGGAACCACCACGGCGGATATCCTCGATATTGCACGGGATTTCCGCGCCCGGCATCCGGATGTTCCGCTGGTGCTCATGGGCTATGCCAATCCGATGGTAAGGCGCGGGCCGGACTGGTTTGCTTCTACTGCCGCTGAAGCGGGTATCGACGGCGTCATCTGCGTCGATATTCCGCCCGAAGAAGACGCCGCACTCGGCCCCTCCCTGCGCGCGGCCGGGCTCGATCTTATCCGCCTTGCCACGCCAACCACCGACGCGGCGCGCCTGCCCGCCGTGCTGAAAGGGGCGAGCGGTTTTCTCTATTATGTTTCGGTTGCAGGCATCACGGGATTGCAGCAGGCCGCGCAAACCAGCATCGATGCGGCAGTGGCCCGGCTCAAGACGGCGACCACGCTGCCCGTCGCGGTCGGTTTCGGCATCCGCACGCCGGAACAGGCATCCGCGATCGGGACAGTTGCCGACGGGGTGGTGGTGGGCTCCGCCATTGTCGATATCATTGCCGAACACGGCGCCAACGCCGCGCCCAAGGTTGAACAATATGTCCGCAGCCTCGCCGATGCGCTGGCTTCCGGGGAGAAAAAAGCATGAGCTGGCTCGATCGCGTCCGTAACTCAATACCCTTCATCACCAAGCGGGAAACCCCCGATAATCTGTGGCACAAGTGCAAAAGCTGTCATCAGATGGTGTTCATGAAGGAGTGGGAAGACAATCTCAACGTCTGCCCCAAATGCGATCACCATGACCGCATAGGTCCCAGAACGCGGTTTGATCAGCTGTTTGATGACGCGCAATATAGTGTTTTGCCCACCCCGAAAGTCGCCGAGGATCCACTCAAGTTCAAGGATACCAAGCGCTATACCGATCGCATCAAGGGAGCACGGACGGCCACCGGAGAACAGGATGCGCTGATCAATGCAACCGGCAAGATCGACGGTCATGGTGCTGTCGTGGGCGTGCAGGATTTCGCTTTCATGGGCGGATCGATGGGGGTCGCGGTCGGCGCAGCCTTTGTGCAAGGCGTAGAGGCTGCGATCGCTGCCAGAACGCCCTATGTCATCTTCACCGCGGCGGGTGGCGCGCGCATGCAGGAGGGCATTCTCTCGCTGATGCAGATGCCCAAGTCGACCGTGGCCATTTCGCGTCTTCGCGCGGCTGGCCTTCCCTATATCGTGGTGATGACAGACCCGACGACCGGCGGCGTCACCGCCAGCTATGCGATGCTCGGCGATGTCCAACTGGCGGAACCGGGCGCGCTCATCGGTTTTGCCGGACAGCGGGTGATCGAGAACACAATTCGCGAAAAACTCCCCGAGGGCTTCCAGCGCGCCGAATATCTGCTCGAACACGGGATGCTCGACATGGTGATCGAACGCAAGGATATGCGCGAAACGCTGGGCAAGCTGATCGATTATCTGATGGCGGGCAAGAAAGCGGCCTGACCGCCCGATGGCCGACGGCGCCAAGTCCACCGATCCGCGTGTGCAGGCCCAGCTCGACCGTCTGGCGATGCTGTCGCCGGGACGCGACGTGCTGGGATTGTCGCGCATCTCTGCACTATTGGATGCGCTCGACAATCCGCAACACAATCTGCCGCCCAGCTTTCACGTCGCGGGCACCAACGGCAAGGGATCAACCTGCACCTTCCTGCGCGCGATGATGGAGGCGCAGGGGCTATCGGTGCATATGTTCACCAGCCCGCATCTGGTCCGCTACAATGAACGTATTCGCGTCGCCGGCAGCCTGATCGACGACCAAAGCCTTGCCGCATTGCTCGGCGAAGTACTCGATGCGAGCGGGGACATCCAGCCGAGCTTCTTTGAAGTCACGACAGCCGTCGCGATGCTTGCCTTCTCACGTGCGTATGCGGACGCCTGTATTTTCGAGGTCGGCCTTGGCGGCCGGCTCGACGCGACCAATGTGCTGGAGCATCCGGTGGCTTGCGGGATTGCGGGACTGGCAATCGATCACAAGGAGTTTCTGCTGGCACCGGAAGCGGGGGTTCCAACCGATCCACTGGCGCGCATTGCCTTTGAAAAGGCCGGGATCGCCAAAAAGGGCGCGCCGCTGGTGACCCAGGCTTATTCGCAGGAAATGGAAGCTGCGATTGCTGCAGTGGCCGCGGACGTGGGAGCCGCGGTCGTCACGCGCGGGCATCTTTGGGATGCACGGGTTGAAGAAGATATGCTCAACTATCTCGATGTCAGCGGATCGCTCTCATTGCCGTTGCCGCAACTGGCGGGATCCCATCAGGCGGACAATGCCGCGCTTGCTGTCGCCTTGTTGCGTCATCAAGCGGTAATCGAGGTGTCCACCGCGGCGATGGCAGCCGGAATCAGTGCTGCCCGATGGCCCGCGCGCTTGCAGAAGCTCGGACCTGGACCGCTAACTGCGAGAGCCCTGCAATCAGAAATCTGGCTCGACGGCGGCCATAACCCCCATGCGGCGCGCGAGATCGCGAAATTTCTCGCGGACAAAGGCCCGGCAACGCTGATTTTTGGCCTGCTCGCGAACAAGGATCTCGAAGGCTATCTCGCCGAACTCAAGGGCCTGCCCCTCGATATCATCGCCATTCCGGTGCCCGACCATAACAGCCACGCGGCCGCAGACATTGCAGAGGCGGCGATACGGATGGGGTTTGCCGCCCAGCTTGCCGATGACGTCATGACGGCACTGGAAATACCCGCCCGTCCCGTTGTGCTGATCGCAGGTTCACTCTACCTTGCCGGCGATGTGTTGCGACGCAATGACGAGTGGCCCGATTAGAGAAAACTGCACCGTTATTCGGACGCGTTCTCCGGCTCCTGAGGAAGCCGTGATTGCCTGATCCACTCAAGGATACACAGGACTACCGCTACCATCCCGAGCCACATGGCGAACCAGAAAATATAGACATAACCGCGTTCCTCGATCATCTGTCCGAGCGCGCCGCGGCCTAGCGTCCCGACGAGGAAAGTCAGCGACGACATCAGCGCATATTGGACGGCACTGTATTTCCTGGATACGATCGTCGACAAATAGGCGACGAAGGCGGCGCCCGCGAGCCCGCTTGCGAGATTTTCACCGGCAATCGCCAGCATCAACCGGGCCAGCTTTTCGGAATGCGTGAAATCGAAGATGGAGCCGATCCCGCCGATCAGCGCGTAAAACCCTGTGGCGCGGCCGAAAATGTCAAGATAATGGCCGCCCGAAGCGAGGTCGGCATAAAGAAGGTTGGTGAGTGCCGCCGTCAATGCACCGAAGATCAATGTCGGCATACGGCCCAGCGTTGCGAAGCTGACTGCGCCGAGGCTGATCCCGATCATCAGCATGATCACGCCAAAAATCTTCGACGCAACGGCAACGTCATCCTTGGTGTACTGCAGTTCCTCCAGATAGAAAGGCAAGGCAAACGGCCCCCAGATCGCGTCCGTGACGCGGTAGGAGAGAATTACAGCCAGCACGAGGATCGCCGCCCATTTGAGCCGTCCGACCAGTTCGGCGAGCGGCGTCACCAGCGCATTGTAGAAATAATCGAGCGCGCGCTCCCCGCCCGTGGTCGCCGGCGCATCGGCCGCGAGCACGTAGCGCCCGCTGTTGCGCCAATGTTCGAGGAAGGCCGCGATGACCCCCGGCACGACGACCGTCGCGAGCACAATCAGTGGACCGTAAAACTGGATGAACTCCTTGGAATCGGGGCGATCGGCAGGAGCAGCGCTGAGCGAAACCACCATGAAGTTGAGCACCACGGCCAGCGCCCAACCCCAGAGCAGTCCGACGATCGCCAGCGCGATATTGCGTATGCGCGGTTCCAACTGGCCTGCTTCACGCAGATGCGCGACATTGAGGTCGCTCGCCGGGCGCGGCGTATCGGGTGCAAGCAATGTAACCCCGAGCAAGAGCAACATCAGCACTCCCATCCCGCCATAGACGAGCGGCCAGCCAAAACGCTGGGCCAGGATCAGTGCGAGTGCGCCGCCCAGTAGCGCCGCGATGCGGTAACCAAGCTGGTACATCGCAGATAAAATTTCGAGCGTTGCCGTTTCATCGGCGACATCGACGCGCCAGGCATCGATCACGATGTCCTGCGTTGCGGAGGCAAATGCGCCAAGCCCGGCCATCAGCGAGAACCAGCCCAACGATGTTTGCGGGTTCATCAGCGACATAATGATGAGAAACGCGCCGATCATGATCTGCGCCAGCGCAATCCATCCCTTGCGGCGACCGAGACGTCCAAGCAGCGGCAAGTGAACCCGGTCTACCGCCGGCGACCACAGGAACTTGAACGAATAGGCAAGCCCGATCAACGAAAAAACGCCCATTGTTTCAAGGTCGACCTTGGCCTCGCCCAGCCACGCATAGAGCGTCCCCAGCAGCAAGGCGTATGGAAGCCCCGAGGAAAAGCCGAACGCCAGTTGCACGCCCAGCTTGCGATTTCGGAAGGCCGCCAGCAGCAGCTTCAGCCCCTTAGGCTTTTCGGGCGCGGGAGCCGCTCCTTCCAGTGCCGTGGTTGCCATGCGCGCTGTTCTCCCCGCTTTATTATCCTGATCGGCGAACGCCTTGAGGCGGCGACCCTAGGGAGCGCCACCCGCACAGGCAAGCGCTAAGACAATCAGGATGGATCGGCGCTGAACAGCGTCATGGTTTCCGGAATGCGCTTGACGGGCTGACCGGACGCGAGCAGTTCGACCACTTCGAGCGCGCCCAGCAGCTGCTTTTCCGTATAGGGCTTGGCAAGGCAGCCGATCGCCATTTCATCGACATGATCGGGGCATTGGCCAGTCACGAACAATGTCTTGATCCCCTTTTCCCTGGCAACGCGGGCAACCACCACACCACTGGCAGGACCAGCGAGATTGTAGTCGAGGACGATGGCATCGATATGCTGCCCCCGGTTGCTGATCACTTCGATTGCATCTTCCGCGCTGTTGACCGTCGCGACGACTTCATAGCCTGCGCCTTCGAGAAACATTTCATTATCGAACGCAATGAGTGGTTCGTCCTCGACGATGAGGAGACGATTGATGACACGCTTCTTGCGACCGAAAATCATTGAAACCCCACAGCGGTTGAGCCACAGCATCCCGAAGTGATGCCGCCGCAAGCGCTATACGTGAAAAACTTTGCTTCGTTCCGGCTGTCAGGGCGAAACGATATTTTTCTGCGGGGTTGTACCACCAGATGCGGCACGGCGATGCCGGTAAAAGGATAATGATTTGGCCAAGCCCCCCTCCTCCCGTCCGCCAGCGCGCAATGCGGCACCCGGAAAGCGGCGTATCGCGGCCAGAAAGCCGGGCCGGAGCGCTCCGGCGCGTGCGGAAGGCAAGAATCCGGCAACCGGCGCTCCTTCCGGGCAAACCAGGACACAAGACACCAAAAACCGCACTGGGCGCACTTCCGCAGGAAAAACGCGCGTTAAACCCGCGGATCGCCATCCGGCCAAGCCACAGCGGCGTTCGAGTGCCCCCACCGCGCCGCGGGCGGTGGCTACTCCCAAAAAGCCGGGCGAACCTCAGCGTATCGCCAAGCTGCTTGCGCGCGCCGGTATTGCTTCGCGCCGCGATATCGAACGCATGATCGGTGAAGGCCGCATCGCCCGAGATGGCATACGCATCGACACGCCCGCCACCTTGCTGACATCGCTTCATGGCATCACCGTCGATGGCAATCCGGTCAAGGAGCCTGCACCCGCCAAGCTGTTCCGCTTTTACAAACCGCCCGGCTATCTCACCGCGGTACGCGATCCGCGTGGCCGTCCTACCATTTATGACAAGCTGCCTGCCGACCTGCCCCGGCTGATGCCGGTCGGGCGGCTCGACTATAATACCGAGGGGCTGCTGCTGCTGACCACCGATGGCGAATTGAAACGCCAGATGGAACTGCCGTCAACTGCGATCGAACGCACCTATCGGGCACGCGCCTTTGGCGAAATCAGCCAGACCCAGCTCGAGGACCTGGTCGAAGGTATCGAAATTGACGGCATCCGCTATGGCAAGATCGACGCCAATCTGGAGCGGCGCACCGGACGTAACCAGTGGATCGAACTGACACTCACCGAGGGCAAGAACCGCGAGGTCCGGCGTGTGCTTGAACATTTCGGTCTCGAAGTATCACGCCTCATCCGCACCGCCTATGGACCCTTCACGCTTGGTGACCTTGCACTCGGCGGCGTCGAACAGGTCCGCGTGCACGATCTCGTCACCTTTCGCAAGAGCCTCGGCTGATGCGCATCATTGCCGGAGAATGGCGCGGGCGGCCGCTTGTCGCGCCAAAGGGCTACGCCACCCGCCCAACCGCCGATCGGACGCGCGAAGCGTTATTCTCCATGCTGCTCAGCCGGATCGGCAGTTTGGAAGACATGCAGGTGGCCGATCTGTTTGCAGGCTCCGGCGCACTGGGACTGGAAGCGCTCTCGCGCGGGGCGGCTCATTGCCTTTTTGCCGAACAGGACAAGGCAGCGCTTGATGCTCTCAGGACCAATATAACGAGACTGGGCGCTGGCGCGCGCAGCCGTGTCGCGGCCCAGTCGGTGCTAACCCTCGGTCCAGCCCGTGAACCATGCGACGTTCTGTTCATGGACCCGCCTTACCGCACCGGCGCTGGCGCAGTGGCGCTTGACAAGCTGGCGCGGCTGGGCTGGATCGGCCCGGCCAGTTGGGTCAGCATCGAAACCGAGCGCGGCGAAGATATTTCGGTAGACGGATTCCGCGCGGATACCGTGCGTGATGTCGGCAAGGCGCGCATCCATCTTTTCCGCCGCACCGAGGCTTGACGTTCCCTTTTTGATCGCATAGTATGTTCTTAATTCGTTCCACCGAATACAAGGAAACATGCCGCGATGTTGACCAAGAAACAGCATGAACTTCTGAGTTTCATCCATGAGCGCCTTGAATCGGAAGGTATCTCGCCTTCATTTGAGGAAATGAAGGAAGCGCTCGACCTCAAGTCGAAATCGGGCATTCACCGTCTTATTTCCGCACTGGAAGAACGAGGATTTCTCCGCCGCCTGCCCAATCGCGCGCGGGCACTCGAAATCCTGAAGCTGCCCGAAGGCGTGGTGGCGGCCAGCAACAAGCCGGTCTCATCGCCGGCGCCTTCGCTTAAGGCACCGCCATTTACACCAGTCGCGGCCAATGATGTGATCGACATCCCGCTCCATGGCCGGATTGCCGCCGGCGTTCCGATCGAGGCGATGGAGGGCGCGTCGATGCTTTCGGTCCCTGCGGCCTTGCTTGGCTCGGGCGAACATTATGCGCTCGAGGTTTCGGGCGATTCCATGATCGAGGCGGGGATTCTCGACGGCGATTATGCGCTGATCCAGCGAGCCGATACGGCGCGTGAAGGCGATATTGTCGTGGCGCTGGTCGAGGATCAGGACGCCACGCTCAAATATTTCCATCGCGAAGGCCGGCTGGTCCGGCTTGATCCGGCCAATGCGGCTTATGAGCCGCAACGCTATCCGGCGGAACATGTCCGGATTCAGGGCCGTCTTGCCGGACTGTTGCGCCGCTACCATTGATAAGCGGTGCGTTTTGATAATGTTGGTTTGCACCCTGCTTTGCGGCCGGATGCAAATGATGGGATAGAGTAGCAAACTGTCCAGATTTTGACGTGAGCAGAAAAACCGGCAGATACGCCTCTCCCCAACCTGTCCGTTCAGTCGCCAATCTCTTGCTGCTGCACTGGCGATGCTCTGTCAGGCGCGGTTCCGCCCCTGGGATCGCGCCACTTTCTTGCCGGGGCGACCGTTTCAGGCTGGAGCCAGGGATGACCGTGGCCGGAATTGCGCACCTGGCGGATCGTGGGCCGATCAGCGAAGAATATCGCCAACCCGCCGCTTTCTTTCAATGCGGCCCGGTCAAGCCGCAGCCAGCGCGGCGTGCAGCCGCGGGGAAGCGCGCGGTCGCTGATCACGATGTCGACTTGACGGCATGCTGCGATCAGCGGTCTGGCTTCGGCAAGATAGTGGCTGCGGCTGGCCAAGATGCTCCAGCCCCGCCGGTTGTGAGCAGTCCCGCGTGGATCACCACTTTCCATGGCCCACAAACAGAAATCGGGATTGCAGCGCGCGCCATCCATCGTCTGCAGTTGGGCAAGTTCTCCGTCTACCCCTGCGCTTTCGGCCAGCATGTCGCGGTTATAATCCCCCGCCCTTTCACGAACCATCGCGACTACACCATCGCTTCCCCGGACGGCGATATGCCGGCCATCCCCGCTCACCAGAAGGTCCGGCGGGTGCGCGGTCATCATTCCGGCAAAACCCGCCAGTAACGGGCCCAGTCCCAACCGGCGCCAGCCTCCCTGCCACAGCAACAGCCAAAACCCGCCAAACACCGCAGAACCAAAAGCCCAGCCAGGGATGACGGGTAACATGGCGACTGCACCGGGCATCGCCGCGACATAATGGGCGACCGCCAGCAACAGCGCCAGCGCCTTCCCGGCGAGCCACCAGAACGGCACCCCCGCCCCCACCGCATCGAACAGCAAGGCCAATGCCTCAAGCGGCATGATCACGAAAGTGGTCAGCGGGATCGCTATCATGTTGGCAAGCGAGCCGTAGAGACCGGCCTTGTGAAAATGCACGAGCGAGATCGGAATGAGCGCGAGTTCGACCACCAGACCCGTCGCAAGCAAAGAAACAAACCCGCGCAACAGCCGGGCAACCCAGCCCTCCTCGCGGCGGGAGAACCATTTTTTGGCCGTCGCGCTTTGATGAAAGGCGACGATCGCCGTTACCGCGGCGAAACTCAGTTGGAAACTCGGGCCGACCAGCACTTCGGGCCAGAATAGCAAAACGATGAGCGCTCCCGCAGCAACGAGGCGTAGCGTGATAGCCTCGCGCCCAAGCGCCACGCCGCCCAGCACGAGCAGGGCGGCGATGCAGGAACGGACGGTGGGCACCTCCGAGCCCGTCAGCAAGGTATAGCCGATTCCCGCCAATGCGCCGCCTGCCGCAGCGACCAGCATAAGGTTCCAGTGCAGCGCGAGGCGGGGGCTCAAGGCCAGCAGTTTCATCAGCATCAGCATGACGCCCCCAACGACCGCCGTGACGTGAAGACCCGAAATCGATAGCAGATGCGCCAGGCCGCTGCGCCGCATGGCCTCGGTGTCAGCCGCGCTGATAGCCCCTTGGTCACCGGTTGCGAGCGCGGCCGCGATTGCGCCGGGGCCATCGGACAGACGCAAGCGGATATGCGCGGACAGCCGCGCGCGGAGCGGCACGGCCCGCGCGCCCGGGCGAACGACCTCCACTTTCCCGAGCGCGGTTCCAGTCGCTCCGATCCGGTCGAACCAGGCACGGCGGGCGAAATCATAACCGCCCGGGAGCGCGGGTGGAGCGGGCGGAACAAGGCGGGCTTTCAGCGCGATAATCGCCCCGGCGCTAGCCCCATCTGGCACGTCAGCACTCCGGACGTTCACGCGGAAACGCGGCGGCAAATCCACGCGATCAACAGGCTGCACGACAAGCCGCACCATGTCACGGGCCGGCAAGGCATCGCGCCGCTCGACATGGGCGGTGAAGCTTTCCACAACGGGGCGGGCCAATACCGGCGCGGCAACCCACTGACTCTTCGCCCAGATCAATCCGCATCCGGCAGCAAGCAAAAAACCGCTGACCCACAAGACCTGCCCGGTCCGCCGTCCATGTCCTGCTGTCAGCCCGAACAGGGCAATCGCGAGACACAGGACAATAAAGCCGCTCCAGGCCGCCGCATTGGGCAGCAGGAACCAAGCCGTAATCCCGCCACCAAAAAGAATCGGAAGCCATAGTCCAAGCTGGTCCCGTTCGGCTTCAAGCAGCTTTTCGAGTGTCGAGATCGCGGAAAAATGCCGCAATGCAGCATTGAGCGAAATGCCCGTTTGAAGCGGCTGCGAGGCCATGCTAGGGCGGGCCGACTCTGTCATTCTATTGATCCGGATTTTGGGAGAAACGGCGCGTGGAAGCAACCGCCAGCAACAATAATATCGTGACGCGGTTTGCGCCCTCCCCGACGGGTTTTCTCCATATCGGCGGTGCCCGGACCGCGCTGTTCAACTGGCTGTTTGCGCGCCATCACGGCGGCAAATTTCTGTTGCGCATCGAGGACACCGATCGGGAGCGTTCAACCGATGCGGCGATCGAAGCGATCCTTGACGGCATGCAATGGCTGGAACTCGATTGGGACGGCGACGTCGTCTACCAGTTCGCCCGCGCCGCGCGTCATTCCGAGGTGGCGCAAGAGTTGCTGGCAAAAGGGGCCGCTTATCACTGCTATCTGACCCAGGATGAGCTCGCCGCCATGCGCACCAAGGCGCAGGAGGAGCGTCGGCCTTTCCGCGTGAACAGTCCATGGCGGGACCTTGATCCTTCGCAAGCTCCGGCCGGACAGGCCGGGGTCGTCCGGCTTCGCGCGCCGCGCGACGGGGCCGCCATGATCCAGGACAAGGTGCAGGGCGAAGTCACCGTTCAAAATGCCGAGATTGACGATTTCGTGCTGCTCCGCTCGGACGGCACGCCAACCTATATGCTTTCGGTCGTCGTCGACGATCATGACATGGGCGTGACCCACGTCATCCGCGGCGACGATCATCTCAACAATGCGTTCCGTCAGCTCGCGCTGATCCGCGCAATGGGTTGGGAAGAGCCCGTCTACGCTCATGTTCCGTTGATCCACGGCGCGGATGGAGCCAAGCTTTCCAAGCGCCACGGCGCACTTGGCGTTGATGCCTATCGCGACGAGCTTGGCTATCTGCCCGAGGCTGTGAACAACTATCTGCTCCGGCTCGGCTGGGGTCATGGCGACGATGAAATCATCAGCCGCGAGCAGGCCGTCAAATGGTTCGATCTCGACCATGTCGGCCGTTCACCTTCCCGTTTCGATTTCAAGAAGCTCGAAAACCTCAACGGCCACTATCTGCGCGAGGCCGATAACGTCCGTCTTGCCGCCCTGGTCCGCCCCCGGATTGAAGCGGGCCTCGATCGCGCATTGAGCGACGGTGAATTCACCACGCTGACCGCGGCAATGGAATCGCTCAAGCCACGCGCGAAAACGCTTCACGAGATCGCAGACGGCGCGCTTTTCCTGTTCAAAAAGGCACCATTGGCAATGGACGAGAAGGCTTCGGCTCTGCTAGACGCCGATGCACGCAGCCTGCTTGGTAATGTGGAATCCACCCTCGCCGGTCTTGAAGACTGGACGATGGAGACACTAGATGCCGCTATCCGGAAGGTTGCCGAGGATGCCGGATTGGGCCTCGGCAAGGTCGCCCAGCCGTTACGTGCGGCACTCACGGGAACCACGACTTCACCGGGGATTTTTGACGTCCTTTTCCTCCTCGGGAAAGACGAAGCATTGAAGCGATTGGAAACGGCGGGTTGAACCCGTCGCGGATCGCAAGATGACGACTGAGATTTAAGGGAGACGTTTATGTCCAACAAAAGCGCAAAGCTTGATATCGCAGGCAAGTCCTTCGACTTTCCCGTCCTCGAAGGCAGCATCGGCCCCGACGTGGTCGATATCCGTAAATTATACGGTCAGACGGGCGCCTTCACCTATGATCCCGGTTTCACCTCAACGGCGAGCTGTGAATCCGGCCTGACCTATATCGACGGCGAGGAAGGCATATTGTTGCACCGCGGCTACCCGATCGGGCAGCTGGCCGAAAAATCTTCCTTCATGGAAGTGAGCTATCTGCTCCTCAACGGCGAACTGCCGTCCAAGAAAGAACTCGACGATTTCAGCTATACCATCTCGCGCCACACCATGCTGCATGAACAGCTGGCGACCTTTTATCGCGGGTTCCGCCGCGACGCGCACCCGATGGCGATCATGTGCGGCGTGGTCGGCGCTCTTTCCGCCTTCTATCATGATTCGACCGACATCACCGATCCGGAACAGCGCAAGATTGCAAGTCACCGTCTGATCGCCAAAATGCCGACGATCGCGGCGATGGCCTATCAATATTCGCAAGGCCGTCCGTTCATGTATCCGGACAATAGCCTCAGCTACACGGGCAATTTCCTCAAGATGACCTTCGGCGTTCCGGCCGAACCTTATGAGGTTAATCCGGCGGTAGAAAAGGCGATGGACCGGATTTTCATCCTTCACGCCGATCACGAGCAAAATGCATCGACTTCAACCGTCCGTCTTGCCGGTTCGTCGGGCGCCAATCCGTTCGCGTGCATCGCTGCCGGCATCGCCTGCCTGTGGGGCCCGGCACATGGCGGCGCCAACGAGGCCGCGCTCAACATGCTGCGCGAGATCGGTACGCCGGACAAGATTCCGCATTATATCGAGCGCGCCAAGGACAAGAATGATCCGTTCCGGCTGATGGGCTTCGGTCACCGCGTCTACAAGAACTACGATCCGCGTGCGACGGTAATGCAGGAAACGGTGCGTGAAGTCTTCGATGCGCTCAAGGTCAACGACCCGGTGTTCGAAGTCGCGCTGCGGCTCGAGGAAATGGCGCTCAACGACCCCTATTTCATCGAAAAGAAGCTCTTCCCCAATGTTGACTTCTATTCGGGTGTGATCCTGTCCGCGATCGGTTTCCCGACGACCATGTTCACGGTGTTGTTCGCGCTTGCCCGTACGGTCGGCTGGGTCGCGCAGTGGAACGAGATGATCTCCGACCCCGAACAGAAGATCGGCCGTCCGCGCCAGCTTTACACCGGCCCGACCCAGCGGGATTATGTACCGGTGTCGCAGCGATAATCTGCGCGTATCGCTTGATGACAAGGCTCCCGGAGTGGTCCGGGGGCCTTTTTCATGCCCGTTTCGGGAGGATCAGCGAGAAACGCGCGCCCTGCCCCGGCGCGCTATCAATGACGAGGTCGCCATCCATCGCACGGGCGAGGCGCCGGGCGATGTAAAGACCCAAACCCGATCCGCCCTGATCATCGCGGCCAAGACGTTCGAACTTCTGGAAAATCTTTTCCTGCTGATCGGCCGCAATGCCATGCCCCTGGTCGGCCACGGTCACCATGGCATGTCCATTGTCATTTTCGGCGCGGATCCAGATCATCGATCCCTCGGGCGAATAGCGGATCGCATTGCCGACGAGGTTGATCAGAATTTGCAAGGCGCGGCGGAATTCGCCGGTTGCCATAACCGTTTCGTCCGTATCCGGCGCATCAATCGTGATACCGCGGTCGCGCGCTTTCATTGTCAGCAGACCGGCTGCCCGGCGGCCGATATCGGCGAGGTCCACGGCTTCTTTGGCTGGCTTGAAATCAGGGCGTTCGATCGCCTGCAAATCGGCCAGATCGTCGATCAACCCCATAAGATGGCGCCCCGCCTCGGCAATATCCGCGGCATAGGCTGCATAATCCTGCCGTATCGGGCCTTCCAGCTTACCCGAGATGGTCTCGGCATTGGCAATGATACGCCCCAACGGACGGCGCAGCGCGCCATCGATCCGTCGTGAAAAATCTCCGGTGCGTGGCCCCATGCCCATCAGGTCGCTATGGTCATCACCGCTATCCTCAATCCTTTCCGGCGCGACATCCGTCAGGACAAGCTCTTCCCCGTCACCGCCGGGCGACACAGCCAGAAACCCGCCAGCCGTTCCACGATAGCCCAAAAACTGCCCGGCATCGTCATAAAAAGGCGCGGCCTGCAGTTCGATCATCCGATCATCATCAAGCGCGGCAAGCGCGCCCTGGCCGGAAAAGGCCTGTTGACCGGCAAGTGCGAGTAGCAGAGGAAATTGTCCCTTGCTGTCCGGTTGCAGCTTGAAGACTTCTGCGAGCGAATGTCCGATCCAGCGATCGAGGCCGCCATCAAATGCTCCATTGCTGAGCGCCAGTTCGGTCAGGCGCAACTGGGGATTGCAGGCCCAGTCCCAGTTTTTCTGGGGAACTAGCACGGTATCGAGTGTCAGCCGTGGTTTTGACGCGACGGCGTCGCTGCGATAAATACGCGCCGCCCGCTCGGTCTCTACCCAGTCGACAATTTCAAGAATCGCGCCTTCCTCCCTAGGCGTCACCCGGACCCACATCGAAATATCACAGTCATCATCGCCGGCAATGATCGGACGGCTGATAGGCGTGTCGAGACGCATGGCGAGACGCGCGAGACGGGCCAGTTGCGGGATGACCAGTGGGCCTTCCACCATGCCGCCAGCACGGGCCTGAAGCCCGGCAAGCGGAGCGTCGCTACGCACCAGCCTTGCAGCGCCATCGACTTCGGCCCGGATCACCGTTTGTGCCATCATGGCCGCGCGCCTCCAACCGCCGAACGGCTGTGCCGCGAAACGGCGGGATCGGGATGAAAGGAACGCCTTGCAGACATCACCGTCTGCGCCCTAGCAAAATAAGGTTAACGACATGTAAACCCATGGCTATGTTTCGCGCTGGCTGGATAATGGCCAACCCGTTAATTCCGCGACGGCATCCACAACCAGGCAAGCAGAATTGCCGACGCGGCCAGCAATGCGGCCGGAATCGCGGCAAGCGGTTGCCCCGCAATTGCCGCAAAAACGAGCAGAACCAGGAAAAACTCTCCATCCGGGAGCAGAGCGTCGGACCCGCTCGAGTCTGCCGTGAGTTGCGGGATTCGACGCGCGGTGATCGAGAGCACGGTTATTGCCAGCGCTGCCGAAAGGATAAAACTGTCAAGAACCGGTGCGCGTGTGCTGGCTAAGACGTCAGGTAAAACCAAGGAAAATGGGAATAATAATACAATAAAATCAAAAATTTTCGATGCGATATGTTCATGACTTCCAGCTTTTCGGATCGTCCGCTGAAAGCGTCCCAATGAAGTCACCAGCGCCCCCGCCATCCCGCTTCCAGCCCCGGCAATTACATAGCCCCACCCTATCAGGCCGAGCCCGGCGATGATCAGCAAAATTCCTCCGCCAAGCAGAGCCATCGTAGGCACGTTGCGCTTGAGCAGCGCCGGTCCGATCAATCGAGTCAGGGGTGCAAACAGCAACGCCTTGCCCGTTCCACCACCTGCAAAGCGAATATTTTGCATCAGCCGCGTTTCAATTGCTGCCGCCGTGGCACTGTCATGGACCAGTGCGATTTCCCCGCGCTCGAACAACCCGGGGTCAATGGTGATACGCCGGGCACCAGCCTGTACCGCGCTGCGCAACAGGGTTGATCCGATATCCCAATCTTCGGGGATCTGCGCCTGCTCGGCCAGCAGCGCATAAGGCAAAAGCGCGAGGCCTCCCCACCGTGCCGTCGCGTCAACCCGTTCAAAATGCATCGTCGCCGGCCCATCAGGCGCCACCAGCAGTGCGGGCGGAGTCGCGGACGCGATCTGCCGGTACTGACTTGGTGCGGCGTGAACGGCGTCCGCTACCAGTAGAAGACGATCATTCTCATTCATGCAGGCCAGTATCTCACCCATGCGACGCACCGGCCGGGCTTCAACGCCGCGCGCATTAAGCCGGTCAATAACCCCGGTGACCGACCGGGGCAGCGTCGTCACACCGACGCAGATCATCGTTGCGCCTGCAGCGAGCGCCCGTTCCGCCTGACGTTCCAGCAACGGAGTTCCGGCAATTGGCAGACAGGCGCGCAGATGATCACCGCCGTTTGCTACCGGTTCGCTCGCAAGTATCAATGCAATCAGCGCCATAGATCAAAATCGTTCATTTATAGATATTTAAACTGACGTCATGGCGCCATGAGCGCAAAGATTCGACACCTGAAAGAAGCACATTGAGTGTCGCACACTTAAGAAACTGTATGAAGTTCAAACAAGCTGACATCGTGCATCTATCGCGGCCAAAGCCTTTTGACGCAAGCCGCGTTGCATCCTAAGGCTGGCTTCCATGTTCGCTGTTCTGTCTCCCGCCAAGTCGCTTGACTACAAACGTCCCTTACCCGACGTCACACCATCGCTTCCGGTCTTCGCCGCTCGCGCCAAAGAAGCGGCCGCCCGCGCCGCGAAACTTGGCGCCCGCAAGCTTTCGCAACTGATGCATATTTCGGACAGCCTCGGCAAGCTCAACGCAGAGCGTTTCCGCGATTTTGCCAAAGCGCCCGAACGCCCCGCCCTGTTCGCATTCAACGGCGATGTCTATCACGGCTTTGAAGCGCGTAGCCTCGACGACGCCGCGATCGCCTTTGCGCAGGAGCATGTGCGCATATTGTCCGGCCTTTATGGCCTTTTGAAACCCTTGGACGCGATCAAGCCCTATCGCCTCGAGATGGGAACACGCTGGTCACCGCGCCCGCGCGGAAAAACACTTTATCAATATTGGGGCGATGACCTGGCCCGGCTACTTGAGGCTGACATGGCGCAAGCCGATGATAACGTCCTCATCAATCTCGCCAGCCAGGAATATTGGCAGGCGCTCGGCCCTCGGCTTTCTGATGCCACCCGAGTCATTACGATTGATTTTCGCGAGCATGGTCCCAACGGCCTGCGTTTCAACAGTTTCGCGGCCAAACGGGCGCGCGGCATGATGGCACGCTACCTTTGCGAACATCACCTGTCTGATCCGGAAGCGCTCAAGCAGTTCGACAGCGACGGCTACAGTTTCGACAAGACCGCGAGCGACGACCATATCTGGCTTTTCACCCGCGTTCGTTAAGACGGCGACAGCGCGTAAAAAACCATCGCCCGGCCCCTTTGGGCTGGCCTTTGCGGCACCGCTCCGCTAGAGCCCGAACATCATAAAAAATAGCCAAAAAAGGCCGAAAATTGAGCACCGATTCCCCAATTTCTCCCGACTCCGACGAGATCCGCCCGATCAACATCGTCGATGAAATGAAGTCGAGCTATCTCGACTATGCGATGTCGGTGATTGTCGCCCGCGCGCTCCCCGATGTGCGCGACGGCCTGAAGCCCGTTCACCGCCGCATCCTGTTCGCTTGCAAGGAAGGCGGCTTCGTTCCGGGGCGGCCCTATCGCAAGTCGGCGAAGATCGTCGGTGACGTCATGGGTAACTATCACCCGCATGGCGACAGCGCAATCTACGATGCCCTCGCGCGCCTCGCGCAGGACTGGTCGATGCGCGTCATGCTGATGGACGGCCAGGGCAATTTCGGCTCGATGGATCCCGACCCGCCAGCCTCGATGCGTTATACCGAAGCGCGCATGTCCAAGGCGGCGATGACACTGCTCGAGGATCTCGACCAGGACACGGTCAACTTCCAGCCCAACTATGACGGCAGCCGCGAGGAGCCGCAGGTGCTTCCGGCTCGCTTCCCCAACCTGCTCGTCAACGGCGCGGGCGGCATCGCGGTCGGCATGGCGACCAACATCCCGCCGCACAATCTGGTTGAGGTGATCAACGGCTGTCTCGCCTATATGGACAACGGCGGCATCACCAACGAGGAACTGATCGAGATCATTCCCGCGCCCGATTTCCCGACCGGCGCGACGATCCTCGGCCTCGGCGGCGCGCGCAGCGCCTATATGACGGGCAAGGGCTCGATCATGATGCGCAGCCGTTACGAGATCGAGGAAGGCCGCGGAGACCGGCGCTCGATCGTGCTGACCGAAATTCCCTATCAGGTGGGCAAGTCCGGGCTGGTCGAAAAGATCGCCGAGGCCGCCAAGGACAAGCGGATCGAGGGCGTTTCCGACATTCGCGACGAATCGAACCGCGAGGGCGTGCGCATCGTCATCGACCTGAAGCGCGACGCGACGCCGGATGTGGTGCTCAACCAGTTGTGGCGCCACACACCGGCGCAGTCGAGCTTCCCCGCCAACATGCTGGCAATTCGCGGTGGCCGCCCCGAGGTGCTGACGCTGCGCGACATTATTGAGGCGTTTGTCCGCTTCCGCGAGGAAGTCATCACCCGCCGCACCAAGTTCGAGCTCAACAAGGCGCGCGACCGCGCGCATATCTTGCTCGGCCTGGTTGTCGCCGTGACCAATCTCGACGAGGTGGTGCGCATCATCCGCGGTTCGGCCTCCCCTGCCGAAGCCCGGGTGGCATTGCTCGACCGCGAATGGCCAGTGGCGGAAATCGCCCCTTATATCCGTCTGGTCGAAGCGATTGACGAGGAGATTGAGGGGGAGACCTATCAGCTTTCGGATACGCAGGTGCGCGCCATCCTGGAGCTGCGCCTGCATCGCCTGACGGCGCTCGGCCGCGATGAAATCGGCAATGAACTCAAGGAACTCGCTGCGCATATTGAAGAATATCTGAGCATTCTCGCTGACCGGGTGAAACTTTATGCCGTGATGCGTGAGGAACTCGTCAAGGTGCGCGACGAATTCGGCACCCCGCGCCGGACCGAAATCGCTCCGGCGGCTGACGGGATCGACGATGAGGATTTGATCGAGCGCGAGGACATGGTCGTGACCGTGACCATGGACGGCTATATCAAGCGCACCACGCTCGACGCCTTCCGCGCGCAGCGGCGCGGCGGCAAGGGCCGCGCCGGCATGAACACCAAGGACGAGGATGTCGTCACCGAACTGTTCGTGACCTCGACGCACACGCCGGTGCTGTTCTTCTCGACCCACGGCAAGGTTTACCGCATGAAGGTCTGGCGTCTGCCTGAGGGCGGACCCGCGACGCGCGGCCGGCCGATGATCAACCTGTTGCCGCTGGCGGCGGGCGAGACGATCTCGACCGTGCTGCCTCTGCCCGAGGACGAAAATGAATGGGGCGCGCTCTCGGTCGTGTTCGTGACGGCCAAGGGCAATATCCGCCGTAACAGCATGGACGCCTTCACCAACATCCCGTCCAACGGCAAATATGCGATGCGCTTCGAGGAGGATAGCGACGACCGGCTGATCGGCGTCGCCCTGCTCACCGAGGATCAGGACGTGCTGCTCGCCACCCGCCAGGGCAAGGCGATCCGCTTCGCTGCCACCGACGTGCGCGAGTTCCAGAGCCGCACCTCGACGGGCGTGCGCGGCATCACGCTCAAGCGCGACGACGAGGTCATTTCGCTCTCGATACTCATCCGCGGCGGAATGAAGAGCCAGGAGGAACGCGAGGATTATCTGCGTTACGCCCCGTGGAAGGCGGAAAAGGACGGCGCGCCGGTGATGAGCGGCGAACGTTTCGCCGAACTGGCGGCGCGCGAGCAGTTCATCCTCACCGTCTGTGCCAATGGCTATGGCAAGCTCAGCTCCGCTTATGAATATCGCCGCACCGGGCGCGGCGGCCAGGGTATTACCAACATCGACAATATCGAACGCAACGGCGCTGTTGTGGCGAGCTTCCCGGCGGTCACCTCCGATCAGCTGATGCTGGTTACCGACCAGGCCAAGATGATCCGTCTCGGCCTCGACAGCCTGCGCGTGATCGGCCGCAATTCGGCCGGGGTACGCCTGTTCAACGTCGCCGACGAGGAACATGTCGTCAGCGCGGCAAAGATCGGGGAAAGCGACGAGGAGGATAATGGCGAGCCGGCGGATGACACTGGTGATGCCGCTGCCCTTCAGGACCCTGCAGCCGATCCGGACTCCTGATGGCAATCAGGGTCACATGACCAAAGCCTGAAAGCGGATATTTAAGCGCTCCTTCGCGTTGCTTGAGCGAAGGAGGCTTCATCATGACGATCTTCAAGGTTGGCGATCATGTCAGCTGGAACAGCGAAGCCGGACGCGTATCGGGCAAGATCATCAAGGTCCACAAGCGGGACTTTGACTATAAAGGCTACACGCATCACGCATCCGCCGATGAACCGCAATATGAGATCAAGAGCGACAAGACCGATCATATCGCCGCGCACAAGGGCAAGGCGCTCACCAGGATCTAGTGAAACCCGATCTAGGGAAAAAGATCGGTAACAGGATAGCCGCGCAGTTTTTTCTTCCGCAGCAGCGTGCGATGGCAAAACGCCGGATCGCGTTCGTAACAAAGGAGCGCCGACGGTTGCTCGTGTACCGCTTCGCGCAAACGCTGGGCCGCAAGATCCGCTTCGGGGGTATTGAGTTGCTTGCTGTAAATATGTTCTAGATCGTCCAGCCGATGGTCAAGTGCCGCCGCTCGTCCTTCCGCCGGAGTTCCCAGTGCAGGAAGCCCCAGATAATCGATCTTTTCCGCTGCCAGGCTTGCGGCAAGGACATTCTTCGAAAAGCCCGGTTTACGAGAAATCGGCCGCGCCCGCACGTCAATTACCTGTGTCACTCCGGCCGCTTTTAGCGCAGCAATAAATTCCGCCTGCGTGGTTTTTTCATAGCCGATCGTATAAACATGGGGCTTGGTCATTGCGCATCCTAGCATATCATGACGTTATTGCCCAGCAACCTGCCCCGCTAACCCTGTGCAGGATCTCGTCGCAGTACGCGCACCACGCCCCACGTGATCAGCGCTTGCCCTGCGAAATAGAGTGGCCACACCATGATATCTGGCAGCTGGCTTCCCTTGAGCGCTCCGAAACGGGAAAAGATCAGCAAGTCACTCGCAAGGAACAGCATCGCGCCGATTCCGGTGCGGTATCGCGGGAAGCGGCTGATCCACGCGGCGGCAGCCATTGCGGCGACAAAAAAAGTATAGAGCGCGGCCTGCAACCCCTGCACTCCACCGCCAAGAAGTTTCCATGCGGCGAATACCGACAGCGGCACGGTCAGTCCAGCCAGCAGCGCCTGCGACGGGCTCAGCTTCGCGCGGCGTTTTTTGAGGTAAAGCCAGATCGCAACCGCGTGACCAAGCGCAAACACGACGCCGCCGGCCTGGAGCGAAATTGCGTCGAGCAATACATCACCCGATGCGCCCAGCGCCATCACGAGCGCGATCAGCCAGCCGTCGACACTGCGTGCATTCAAGGCGGCCCATAGGGCAAGAAGACCAACGCCGAGGCCTTTCCAGACGATCATAGGCGTGCCTGTCCATTTCCCCGTTACTACCAGCATATAGGACGCACCCGCGACAACAGCCGCCCAGAATAGCGGCATGGCTTTCACATTTGGTCCCACGACAAACTCCCCCTGATGTTGTTCGCTATTTGCCTGTCTAGCGGCAGCTGGTTAAAGGCCGGTAATGAACAAGCTTCCTTATCAAGTCCATATCATTGGCGGCGGCCTCGCGGGTTCCGAGGCGGCATGGCAACTCGCGCATGCGGGCGTCCGGGTGCGGCTGTCCGAGATGCGCGGCAGCGGCGACATGACAGCGGCGCATCAAACCGATGGTCTTGCAGAACTGGTCTGCTCCAACAGTTTTCGTTCCGATGATGCGGAAAATAATGCAGTCGGCCTGCTCCATCAGGAGATGCGAACGCTTGATTCGCTCATCATGAAGTGCGCCGATGCCGCCAAGGTGCCCGCCGGTAGCGCGCTTGCCGTCGATCGAGATATTTTTTCCAATAGCGTTACTAATGCATTGCAAAATCATGAAAATATTGAAATAATTAGAGAGCGCCTTGACGTCATGCCGTCGCATGGTTTGACGATCGTTGCGACGGGTCCGCTGACGGCACCCGCCCTCGCCGAACAGATCGGACAGCTGGCAGGAACAGACGCGCTGGCGTTTTTCGACGCTATCGCACCGATCGTTTACCGCGACAGCATCGACATGGATATCTGCTGGATGGCAAGCCGCTGGGACAAGGTCGGGCCGGAGGGGGATGGTAAAGATTATATCAACTGCCCGCTCGACAAGGAGCAGTATCTCGCATTCCACCAGGGCCTGATCGACGGCGAGAAAACCGAGTTCAAGCAATGGGAAGCGAACACTCCCTATTTCGAGGGCTGCATGCCGATCGAAGTGATGGCCGCGCGCGGCGTTGATACGCTACGTTTCGGACCAATGAAACCGGTCGGACTGGACAATCCCAGGACCGGTCGCTGGCCCTATGCCGTGGTTCAACTCCGGCAGGATAATGCGCTCGGCACCTTATGGAACATGGTGGGTTTCCAGACCAAGCTCAAGCATGCCGAGCAAGTGCGGCTGTTCCGCACCATCCCCGGCCTGGAAAAAGCGGAATTTGCCCGGCTCGGCGGGCTCCACCGCAACACCTTCATTAAATCGCCGGAACTGCTCGATCAGACTCTGAGACTCACGGCCGCACCGCATATTCGCTTTGCGGGGCAGATTACAGGTTGTGAGGGCTATGTTGAATCGAGCGCGGTGGGATTGATGGCGGGACTGTTTACCGCCGCCGAACTTGCGGGGGAGCCATTGGCCCCGCCGCCTGCCACCACCGCACTCGGTGCCCTCCTCCACCACATCACGGGGGGCGCGGATGCATCCAGCTATCAGCCGATGAACGTCAATTTTGGCCTGTTCGCTCCGCTCGAGGCAAAGGTCCATAAGAAGCAGCGCAAAGCTGCAGTCACTGCGCGAGCACGTGCCGATCTGACGTCATGGATGCGCGCCGCTAACCTCGCCTAGCAACTGCACGCCGGCTTGGGTCGGGGCTTCGGCGCCGTTGTAGCAAATTCGCCCCGCGTCAGTCGTCCATTGCGATCCACGTCGGCGGCAGCGAACTTCTCCGAAGTTTTGACCGCCCATTCCTCGAAGCTCAGAAGATTATTGCCGTCCTTGTCGAGTTTTTTGAAATCCTTGGTCCGGCTACCCATCAACTCGATCCGCGTTATGACGTCATCACGATCCTTGTCATAACGGTTAAAGCGTTTTTCCTCGCGTGTTTTAGGCGCAGCCTGCGGCGGTTCGGGCAAGCGTGGCGGTGCGTTTCCGCGCACCCCGCTGGCGCCTTCCGGAAGCATTAATGGCTCCGGCGCCGCCTCGCCGGTTAGAGACAGTTCGCTCTGGCCCCTTGAAATTGCCTCGCTACGCCCCTGCCACAACAGCCATCCCCCGAGAACAAGGAGAAGGCTGGATAGGGCGCCACCCAGAAAGCCTTTCATATCTTGCCCCCTTCCTGTGCGAACGAGGATTATTCTTTCATCAACGCCCGATCAAGCCGAATCGAAAAAGGAGCGCTTGTTCCTGTAACGGCCGCCATCGCCCCCGGGCGCGAGCACGCTTAAAAGCGAGGGCAAGTGCCGCATCCAAAGCAACCGTCTGCCGGAGGCATAAAAAGGGACGCGGTCCATGCGCTGCTTCCGTCAAAAGTTCATCTCGGTACGGTTTTTGCCCAAACCGCAATAGCGCGTCAATTTCACCCCATCGCCCGCCTGCCTCGCTCCGGCTTTGCAGTTGTTGATCTCCGGTCAGCAAATAGGTTGTTGCCGAAAACAACCATGTCCCGCGAGCAACACCAAACTGGTTTAGACCGGTCTCGTCATGGGCATTACAATCCGCCCAAATGTCGGCCAGTTCTTCCAGTTTAATATGCGAATATAGCGGCAATTCGCGTGCGCCACCGTACATGGCCAACTCTTGCAGAACAGGGTGCGGTGCCGGTCCAGAGTGACGAACAAGTGCAGCCAGTTGGTCACGCCACCAGGTAAACCGCATCAATCTAAGATAGGGATCCCGAGCATGCGCAAGAACCTTCGCCAGTTCAGCGTCCAACGCCCACAACGCCGCAATCCGGGCACGCGCTTGCCGAGGCAACAAGGTGGAGAGCAACGGATTGCGCAGCCCGATATCTTGAACCAGACCGGCCTTCTCGTATTCTTTCAATACATTGGGAGAACGGTCGCTGCACATTTTACACTCAATTAACCATCCCTTTTGACGGACTGGAAACCTCAAACACTGTAATCCGAACGGGATTGTTTGTGTCACCCGCATATATTGCGCATGGTAACACATGGGGGAAATATCCGATGTCCTGCAAGCTGAAATCAGTCCGTAATTCACTATTGTCCGCCGTAAGGTCAGTCGAGGACGACAGCGGGAATATCATGTGGATAACAGCCCTCGCAATGTTCCCTCTGCTTGCCCTCGTCGGATCTGGCGTAGATATGAGCCGCTATTATGCGGCAAAGACACGTCTGCAACAATCCTGTGACGCGGGTATTCTGGCTGCACGGCAGCAAATGAAATCCGTCTCCAATCCCTACTCGACCAGCCTCGCAAGTTCCATCGTCCAGGCGGGAGAAGATACATTCAACTTCAACTTTCCTGAAGGGGTTTACGGCAGCAAAAGCCGAAGTTTTTCGATCTCCGTACCCGCTGGAACCCCCGCCGATACCGCACCGACCAGCTTGAACGGCGCAGCCGCGACGACAATGCGGCCGTTTATCATGAGTATGTTCGGTTTTTCGGAGACGGACCTTACAGCAAATTGTTCGTCTCGATATGAATCGGGAACCAATGTAGACGTTGTTCTGGTCCTCGACGTAACAGGATCGATGGAGGACCCCGTTTCGAAAACGGACAGAACCAAAAAAATCACCGCACTCAAGACCGCCGTAAAGAATTTTGTCGACACGTTAGTCGACGGGCAAACTGGCGGCGCCCGCGTGCGCATCGGTTATGTACCCTATTCTTGGAACACCAATGTGGGCAAACTTATCCCCACGAAGTATTTTGCAACGCGTTGGGCCTATACGACAGGCTGGGATTCTTATCGAAATCGGCCGACTTTAGACGACAAGACCGACGTTCAGACTTATTTGACCCAGTCGGTGAGCAGTTATACGCCGTCTAGGTGGGACGGTTGCGTGCAGGAGGTCGCAACAAAGGCAGTAGTCGACCCTGCTATGGAGTTCACAGTTCCGTCTGACCTCGACCCTGAATATGTTCCGCCGACCGACGTCCGTCGCGATATATCCGGCACCATTGATCTCACCCATGAGGTTAAGAAGTGGAAGCCGAACTGGAGAGTAAACGGAAATAGCACCTATTACACTTGCCCTCCCGCCGCTCAATTGCTTACCACCTATCCCAAAGATAATTCGGCACTCAAGAACGCGCTCAAGACAAAAATCGACGCTCTGTTCACTACGGGCGGTACGTACCATGATGTTGGCATGATGTGGGGCATGCGGCTCCTTGCCCCTGTAGGTCTGTTCGAAACCCCCAATGCCGATCCGCCAGACAATGGCCTGCCTGTGCGCCGTCACCTCATTTTTATGACCGACGGCATGCTGACGGAGTATACGAGCCAAGGGGCCGTCTCGAACTATGGCTATGAAAGATATGAAAAGCGTGTTGGCTACCCGCAACTTAGCCGCATGCGCAACCGCTTCAATTTTCTGTGCGATCAGATCAAAACAGCGAGAGCCGGCGAGCAATCTGAACCGGAATTGTGGGTTCTAGCGTTTGGCAGCGAAGTCTCCGTAAAAGGAACAAGCGATGATGCTGTAGCACTACGACACTGTGCGACCGACGAAGATCACGCCAAGGACAACGTAAGCGCCGCACAATTGAATTCTACGTTCCAGAACATCGCCGGTACAATAACAAAATTGAGGCTGACACAATGATGCGCTTTGAAAGTCTTAAAGCACATCTGAGATTTACGTTCGAAGATGAAAATGGCGCCTCTCTTCTTGAGCTTGGACTGATATTACCTATTTTCTTAATGTTTCTTTTGGGGTCTTTCGACTTTGCCTATGCATATTATGGCCGTTCTGTTCTGATCGGGGCGGTCCAGGATGCAGGCCGGTTTGCGAGCCTAGAGAAGTATAATACCGACCAGACCGCTCTAGATAATTTAGTCAAACGCCGTCTCAGTGCCGTTAATCCCCGAGCGACGTTCGATTTTAAACGTCGTTCGATCCGGGACTTCACGAGCATCGGAAAACCGGAACCTTACACCGATTCGAACGGAAACGGAACTTGCGACAATGGCGAGAGATATGATGATCTCAACGGAGACAGGAGCTGGAGTTCCGACGGGTCACGGTCAGGGCAAGGCGCCGCCAGCGAAGTGGTGATTTATACGGTCAAAATGAATTTCCCGCTTTATTTCGGGTCGACAGGATTTTTGGGCCAGAGCAGCACTCCCCAGATAGCTGCACAAACTGTGCTCAGAAACCAGCCCTTCGAGGCACAACGCGCTGTCACAACACGCAGTTGTTGAGGTTGAACAGACATGACAAATTTTCGGCTTCTCTTCAAAACAGTGAAAGCATCTGAGGGTGCTACCGTATTAATGGAATTTGCGGCTGGGCTGCCGTTTTTCATGTTGACCGCATTTGGTAGCCTCGAATTGATGAACTATATCAATATGCACAGTATCGTCAGTCAGGTCGCGCTGAGCGTCGCGGACTCGACTTCCCGTTCCTTGGAGGATTCGATGACCCCGACACCAATCCGGGAATCGGATATCAAAGACGCATTTGCGGGCGCACAGTTACAACAGGGAAGTCTCAACTTTTCTGAACATGGCCGCATCATTGTGTCCAGCCTCGAAGGGGCCGCCGACCCTTCCGACGCGAACAACGTCATCCAGACTGTCGGTTGGCAGCGTTGCTGGGGCGGCTGGACGGAGAGACGCTCAGAATACAAACTGGAAAGATATCCTCAAGGAATGGGTGCGGGAGGGAACAAAATCAAAGCGCCCCTAGGTGGAGCCGTCATGTTTGTGGAAGTCTATTATCAATATCAACCGATTCTAGTCGATCCCACGTGGCTCCCCGAATCGGCGCGTATTCTTTCTTACCACGCGGCCTATTCGGTGCGGGATCCGCGTTCTTATGGCACCGGTGTGCAAAGTCAGGCCGGGGTAACCCCGGCATCCTCGGATTGCGGCAAGGTTTAGGTAATCTTTCTTACCATCTGCACGACCCTATCTGCATCAATGATCGCCAGCTTCTCCAGGTTGGCGGCATAAGGGAGCGGGACGTCTTCGTCGCAAACGCGCAGAACTGGGGCGTCGAGATGGTCGAAACCGTCTTCCATGGCGATCGCCATGATCTCGCTCGCGATTGAGCAAGTGGGCCAGCCTTCTTCGACCACCACCATCCGGTTGGTCTTGGCCAAGCTGTCAAGGATAGTTTGCCGGTCGAGTGGGCGTAGCGTCCGCAGGTCGATCACCTCTGCTTCAACCCCCTCGCCTGCCAGTGTTTCCGCCGCTTCCAGCGCGACGCCGACACCGATCGAATAGCTCACCAGCGTCACATCCTTGCCCTCGCGCACGATCCGTGCCTTGCCGATCGGCAGAACATAATCGTCGAGCGCCGGAATCTCGAACGAGCGGCCGTACATCAGTTCATTTTCGAGGAACACCACCGGGTCCTCGCTGCGGATCGCAGCCTTGAGTAGTCCCTTGGCGTCGGCCGCATCATAGGGCGCAATCACTATGAGCCCCGGCACATTGGCGTACCAGGGCCCATAATTTTGACTATGCTGCGCTCCGACCCGGCTCGCCGCTCCATTGGGGCCGCGGAACACGATTGGCGTGCGCATCTGTCCGCCGGACATATAATTGGTCTTGGCGGCGGAATTGACGATATGGTCGATCGCCTGCATCGCGAAGTTGAAGGTCATGAACTCGATGATTGGCCGCAGCCCCCCCATCGCCGCGCCCGAACCAACACCAGCAAAGCCATATTCGGTGATCGGGGTGTCGATGACGCGCCGGGGACCAAATTCCTCGAGCAGGCCCTGGGTAACCTTATAGGCGCCCTGATACTCTGCAACCTCCTCGCCCATGACGAAGACGCGGTCATCCTTGCGCATTTCCTCGGCCATGGCATCGCGTAGTGCCTCGCGCACCGTGACCTTGACCATCTCGGTGCCCGTCGGGATATCAGGATCGCGCACGTCGGCGCGCGGCGCTGGCTTATCCAGCATCGGCGTGGCCGCATCAACGGTCTTTTCCTGCGCTGCCGACGCAGCACGGGCTTCAGGCTTGTCGGCCGTCGCCATCTCATTACCGTCCGGCGCGCCCTGCTGAGGTGCCGAGGTAACCTGTGCCGCCTGCGACACGTTTTCGCCTTCGGCAGCGATAATCGCAATCACCGTTCCGACCTTCACATTATCGGTGCCGGCAGCGACCAGAATCTGTGCTACCGTGCCTTCGTCAACCGCCTCGAACTCCATCGTGGCCTTGTCGGTCTCGATCTCGGCGAGGATATCGCCCGATTGCACCGTGTCGCCTTCCTTGACGAGCCATTTGGCGAGCGTGCCTTCCTCCATCGTCGGGGAGAGCGCCGGCATTTTCAGTTCAACGGCCATCAATAGGTCTCCACCAGCACGTCGGTATAAAGTTCGCTTGGATCGGGTTCGGGCGAGGTTTCGGCAAAATCGGCGCTGTCATTGACGATCTGGCGGATGTCCTTGTCGATCGCCTTCAATTCCTCTTCCTTGACTCCGGCCTTTTCGAGGACTTTCTTCAGTCCCTCGATCGGATCGGACTTGTCGCGCACCGCCTGCACCTCGTCACGCGAACGATATTTCGCAGGGTCAGACATCGAGTGGCCGCGATACCGGTAGGTCTTGAGTTCCAGCAGGATCGGCCCCTTGCCCGCGCGCACCCATGCGAGCGCTTCCTCGGCCGCACCGCGCACCGCAAGCACGTCCATGCCGTCGACCTGAAGCCCCGGAATACGGAAAGATTCACCGCGCCGGTAAAGCTGGTCCTCAGCCGAGGCGCGGTTGACGCTGGTGCCCATCGCATACTGGTTATTCTCGATCACATAAATGATCGGCAGCTTCCACAGCTCCGCCATGTTGAAGCTTTCGTACACCTGACCCTGGTTGGAAGCGCCGTCGCCGAAATAGGCCATGCACACGCCGCCATCCTCGCGATATTTATGCGCGAAGGCGAGACCGGTGCCGAGCGAAACCTGCGCGCCGACGATTCCGTGACCGCCGTAAAATTTATGCTCGACGCTGAACATGTGCATCGAGCCGCCCTTGCCCTTGGAAATACCGGCTTCCCGGCCCGTGAGTTCCGCCATGATCACCTTGGGATCAATCCCATAGGCGAGCATATGGCCATGGTCGCGATAGCCAGTGATGACGCTATCCTTGTCGCCATCCAGTGCCGACTGGAGACCGACCGCAACAGCTTCCTGGCCGATGTACAGATGGCAGAAGCCCCCGATCAGCCCGAGGCCATAAAGTTGCCCCGCCTTCTCCTCGAACCGGCGGATGAGCAGCATCTCGCGATAGAATGCGAGCATCTCCTCTTTCGACGCCTTGTATGGTGCAGGTTCGGACGGACGCTCGCGATTGGGCAGCGACGGCATAGACGGGTTTTTCGCGGGCGTCTTGCGGGTCGCTGTTTTCGTAGCAGGTTTTGCCGCGCGGCGCGTAGGGGTCTTCGCCAAGGTCCACTCCTGATCTTCTGGGTGCGTTCATCCGCTATACGGCCGAAACCCAGCCGAATGCAACGCCGGAGCCGCCCGGATACGACGCTTTTTTCTGAATATTTTCAAACGAGATTGCAAATATTGCAATCGTCACTTCATTGGAATGACAACCTCGTCGGCGCCCACGACGTTAAGGTCCTTGCGCACGAACTCATCTGCAATGTCAGGATCGACATGGTTAGGATCGAGCAGTGTCACACGGTTCTTGAGCACTGCCTCGCGCTCTTTCAGCTTGGCCAGCTGTACGCGCTTCACTTCGAGTGACTGGGTATATTCACCCCAGGCGTAAAGCCCGGTCGGACCAAAAATAGCATAGCCGATCATCGCAAGGACGATCAGCACAGCAAGGCTCGGCCCCCAAGCCGTCGCCAACGCTTTCCTGAATTTGCTGCCCTGAACCATCATTGCCTTTGAATCACATGCGACTCGCGGTTGCAAGCCAAATATGCGGGGCGATACAAAAAATACCGTGCGCGCACTCGCTTCGATCTGAATACCGAAAATGCTGTCGATCAGGCGTCGAAAATTTCCTGCCCGGCATAGCGGCCCATTGCGCCGAGCTCTTCTTCGATGCGGATCAGCTGGTTATATTTCGCGAGCCGGTCAGAACGCGCGAGGCTTCCCGTCTTTATCTGCCCGCAATTGGTCGCAACCGCGAGGTCGGCGATGGTCGCGTCCTCGGTTTCACCCGAGCGGTGCGACATCACCGCTGTATAGCCTGCGCGTTGCGCCATGCTGACCGCCTCCAACGTTTCGCTCAACGTGCCGATCTGGTTGACCTTGACCAGCAGCGAGTTGGCAAGCCCGCGCTTGATCCCGTCGCTGAGGCGTGCCGGATTGGTCACGAACAGGTCATCGCCGACCAGTTGGACCTTATCTCCGATCTTGTCCGTCAGTGCCTTCCACCCTTCGAAGTCATCCTCGCCCATGCCGTCTTCGATCGACTTGATCGGATAGTCCTTGCACAGATCGGCGAGATAATCGGCCATCTTTTCCGGGGAGAGCGAAAGCCCCTCGCCCGAAATTTCATACTTGCCCTTCTTGAAAAACTCGGTCGCGGCGCAGTCGAGCGCAAGCACAACATCCTTGCCCGCCTTGAAACCGGCCTGATCGATCGACTTCATCACGAAATCCAGCGCATCGCGAGTCGAGGCGAGATTGGGCGCAAAACCACCTTCGTCACCCACCGCCGTTGCGAGGCCCTTGTCATGGAGGCCCTTCCTCAGCGTATGAAAAATTTCCGCGCCCCAGCGCACGGCTTCGGCGAGGCTATCAGCGCCGACCGGCATGATCATGAATTCCTGAAAGTCGATCGGATTGTCGGCATGTTCGCCGCCATTGATGATGTTCATCATCGGCACTGGCAACACATGGGCAGCGACACCGCCTACATAGCGATATAATGGCAGACCGCGCGCGTCGGCTGCGGCCTTGGCGGTCGCAAGCGACACGCCCAGAATGGCGTTGGCGCCGATCCGGCCCTTGTTGGGCGTCCCGTCAGCCTCGATCATCGCAAGGTCAATCTCGCGCTGGTCTTCGGCGTCGAGCCCGATCAGCAGTTCGGAAAGCTCGCCGTTGACCGCCTCGACCGCCTTGGTCACGCCCTTGCCCATGAAGATCTTCTTGTCGCCATCGCGCAGTTCGACTGCCTCATGTGCGCCGGTCGAAGCGCCCGACGGAACAGCAGCGCGGCCGAAGCTGCCATCTTCGAGCATCACATCCACCTCGACCGTCGGATTGCCCCGGCTGTCCATGATCTGGCGGGCATAAATATCGATAATCGCGGTCATCGGTAACGCACTCCTGATTGCGAGCCGCCCGTGCGGCGTCAGAAAAGATGGGCTGCCCTTAGCCAACCGCCCTGACCAAGGCAATTGGCGGCTGGCCGCAATTTTGATAATTTTGCTGTTCCAGCATAACAATACACCTTGTCCGGAACCCTTTACCTTCCCATATGTTATCCATCGCAAGCGGCGTAAGGAATTGCGCCGTTCCTTCAGGGTATCAATAAAGGGGTTCGTTTCATGGCAATGGAACCGAATAACAGCAGCAAGGGTGCTCGGAAAAAGGCCGTCTCCAAGGCCGACGGAGCCACAACCGCAGCGAAAACCAGTGTCAGGAAAAGCGCTGCCAAGGCAGCATCAAAACCGGCTGCAGTTCCCGGGAGTACGGCCCCTCTTATGCCGGTTGCCGAAACTGCACCCAAAGCAAGCACAAAGGGTAAGAAGATGTCACTCAATGATATGACGACCGAAGCCAAGACCAAGGCCAACGAATGGAAGGGTGAAGCCGGTAAATATGCCGACCAGGCTTCCGTCCGCGCCAAGGAACTCGCCAACGAAGGCAAGACCAAGACTGCCGGCGCGATGGGTAGCCTCGCCAAGATGATCGAGGACGCTGCTCCGCAGGTCGATGAAAAGCTGGGTACGCAATATGGCGACTTCGCCCGTAGCGCAGCCAAGACCGTCTCGGGCATGGCCAACAGCCTCGAACAGCAAGATGTCGACGCGCTGGTCAACAATACTCGCGAGTTCGTGAAGAAAAGCCCTGCGGTTGCCATTGGCACAGCAGCGGTTGTGGGCTTTGTCCTTGCCCGAATGTTCAAGTCGACCAATAAAGACTGATAAACAGGCAGTTGCATGAATTACGGGACGGACGGCAAAACGGAATTTGATGACGTGCGGCACGGCTATGCACCGCCGCGCCAGCAAAATCGTGTGCCGGCCGTCCCGGACTATCCTGAAACCCGCGCCGAAGACATCGCGCTCGAATTTCCAGATGCGGCTTACGCCCAATCGGGCGACGTGCCGGACGTTGAGCTCGAAGAAAATATCGCCAATGGTAATGCGTTCGCAGATATTTCTGACCGGGTTCACGGTTTGCTCGACAGCGGCAAAGCGGCTTACGAAGCCGAGATCGCCTTGCTCAAGGCGCGCGCCGATGTGATAACTTCGGCAGCCAAGGGCGCGGCGGTATTCGTATCGCTGGCCGCCGCGGCGGGGCTCGTGTCGCTTCTCGCCATCGGCTTTGGCGCGATCATCATACTCGCAGATTATTTGACGAATCTGCAGGCGGTAGCAATTGTGGTTGTTGCGCTTTCACTCCTCACCGGCATTTCGGCCTGGCTCGCAAAGCGGCAGTTCGATCGCATAACCAGCGCAATTTGGGAGCGAACCGATGGGTAAGCGCGCAGAAGAAGCTCTCGCCACAGCGAAGTTGCTCGCACGTGACGCGCGGGCGAACCTCAAAAGCCAGTTCATCGGCACTCGCGAGCGGCTACGGCCTGACAGGCTTAAGCAGGACGCCATCGATACGGCCGACCATTATGTTCAGGAAGCCAAGGAAGTGACGGTCGCAACGATAAAGGAGCATCCCGCCGCTTTTGGTGCATCTTTTCTTGGAACATTGGCGTTCTGGTACCGCAAGCCGATTGCCCGACAGGTAGAGCACCGTAGTCCCGATGCGATCGACGGCGTCGGCGATGTTCTGGAACGTTTGCGCGACTGGGTAGCGCCGCAAGGTTGGGAGTCGTCAAGGCGAACCAAGACTGATTGATAAAAAGGAAATACTGATGGCGAACAAGATGAGTGAGAATATTGACCGGCTGCGTGAAAAGGCGGCAGATGTGCTGGATACGGCGTCGGTGAGCGCACGCGAAACAGCCGAAGCAGCGCGCGCGCGTGTCGCGACCACCTATGGTGCGGCACGCGATACATCCGGTCGGCTGATCGAACAGGGCCGCGAGAAGGCCGATGAAGCCTATCGCGCCGGTAAGGAAAAGGCGACGCACGCGTATGAAGTCAGCAAAGTGCAAGCGGGCAAGGTCGCGGACAAGACGGTCGAGCAAATCAACGACAAGCCGCTCGCTGCCGTCGTTGGCGCTTTTGCCATCGGGGCAATCGCCGCGCTGATGATGCCAAAGAGCAATGGACGCCGCGACGCCTGACAGGTTTTGAAGCTTGTGAACAGACCGCACCGGCCTCCGCCGGTTGCGGTCTTTTGGCTTTGGTGCTAGGCGCGCCGCAACCACCCTCTGCGACCCTTAGCGCAGGGCCATCCATTCAAATTGTGAGATAAAATGAGCAAACTGCATCTTGTGTTCGGCGGCCGGGTCAAGGATCCTCAGGGCCTCGAATTTTCGGACCTCGACAGCATCGACCTTGTCGGCATCTATCCGGATAAAGCTTCAGCCGAAGAAGCTTGGCGCGGCGCAGCGCAGCGGACCGTCGATGATGCTGAAATGAAATATGTGGTGGTTCATCTCCACCGCCTGCTCCAGCCCGATCTGCCGCTCGAAAAGAAGAATTGATCAACGCACGCGGTAGCGCCGCTTGAGCAAGGGCCGGGCGAGAAACAGCCCCGCCAGAAATCCACCGATGTGCGCCCAGATGGCAATCCCGCCGCCGAGTTCGCTGTTGTCATAGGCAACTCCGAACAGGAGCTGGAGGCCGATCCACGCCGCAGCCAGCCACAAAATCCGTACCATATAAGCCGACAACGGGCCGATGGGTCCTACCTTCTGCTGGGTAAACATCGCCGAATACGCCCCGACGATCGCCGAGGCTGCACCACTGGCGCCGATCACCGGGGTCATACTGACCGGATCAACCGCCCATTGTGCCAGCGCGGAACTATATATGCCTATGCCATAGAGCGCGATGATGAAGCGGTCGCCAAGCGCAGCCTCGACCGGTCTTCCACAGTAGACCAGCATCACCATGTTGAACAGAAGGTGCAGCATCCCGCCATGAAGGAAAGCCGAAGTCACGGGCGTTAGCAGCGACGGAATCGGCTGCAACGATCCTTCGGCTCCCCAAGCCGCGGGAATAAATCCAGCGGCATAGGCCGCATCGCCGACGCCGGGATAGGCCATCGCAACGACAGAAATCAGCACCGTCAACGCGGCAATGCCGTGGATAGCCGGGTAGCGCCCCCATGCAACGCCCTGAACACCCGGCCGTTTCATCCGGTTATACGAACTCGATCTTCGAGATCAGATAGAATTTGTCGCCGGAAGGAACGGTCACCTCGACCTCGTCTTCGACCTTGCGGCCGATGAGAGCGCGGCCAAGCGGGGAGTTATAGCTGATCTTGCCATCTTTGGCGTCGGCTTCAGCCTGACCCACAATCTGATAGCGGAGCGGCTTGTCATCCTCGTCGAGTAAGGTGACGGTGGCGCCGAACACCACCTTGTCGCCGGACAGCGTAGTCGGATCAATGATCTGGGCGCGGCTGAGCTTGTCCTCAAGGTCGGCAATCGATGCCTCGACCTGTCCCTGGCGTTCCTTGGCGGCATGATATTCGGCATTTTCCGACAAGTCGCCATGCGCGCGCGCTTCCTCGATCGCATCGATGATTTCCGGGCGCTCCGCCTTTAAATTCTTGAGCTGCTCCTGAAGCTTTTCAAAGCCTTCCTGCAACATCGGCATTTTTTCAACAGATGCCATCTGATTTCATCCCTTTTTCAAATCAATATCTTGGGGTGTCCCCGCCTGCTGAAGCAGAGGGGAGCGGCCCGTTCGCGAGCTGTCCTGATTGTCGGGGAGCTAGCTTTGCGAATGCGAATAATAAGACTGAAGCGAGCGAACTTCAAGACTTTGCCCGCGCGTCGCCTCAATCGCCTCTGCGGCAGCAAGGCTCGCCGACGCGGTGGTGAAGATCGCAACCTTGCTCGACAGCGCCGCCATCCGGATCGATTGCGAGTCCTTGAGCGATTGCCAGCCTTCGGTGGTGTTGAAGATCATCTGCACGTCGCCATCGATAATACGGTCGACGATATGCGGACGGCCCTGTGCCACCTTGTTGACCTTTTCGATCGCGAGTCCCTGCCCGGCCAGATAGTCAGCGGTGCCGCCAGTCGCGATGATAGACCATCCGAGTTCCACCAGCTTCTGCGCGGCCGGCACGATCACCGGTTTATCGCTATCCTTGACCGAGATGAACACCGTGCCGCGGTCAGGGAGCGGCGCACCCGCGCCGAGCTGCGATTTAGCGAATGCGGTAGGGAAATCATCGTCGATGCCCATCACCTCGCCGGTCGATTTCATTTCGGGCGACAGCACGGGATCGACGCCGGGGAAACGCGCGAACGGAAAGACCGCTTCCTTGACCGCAATATAGCCGATGTCGCGGTTGATCTCCGGGAGCGCCGCCAGCTTTTCGCCCGCCATCACGCGGCTGGCGATCTTGGCGATCGGCGAACCCACCGCTTTCGCGACGAAAGGGACGGTGCGCGAGGCGCGCGGATTGACCTCGATGAGATAGACCTTGCCATCCTTGACCGCGAACTGGACGTTCATCAGCCCGCGTACATTAAGACCGCGCGCGAGCAACCCGGTTTGCCGCTCGATCTCGGCGATAATGTCCCCCGGCAGACTGTAGGGCGGGATCGAACAGGCGCTGTCGCCCGAATGGACGCCCGCCTCCTCGATATGCTGGAGCACGCCCGCGACCACGACATCGTCGCCGTCGCACAGTGCATCGACATCGACCTCGACCGCATCGCGCAGATACTGGTCGATCAGCACCGGGCTGTCCCCCGAAACCTGCACCGCGGTCTGGATATAATCCTCGAGCTGCGCCTCGCCATCGACGATTTCCATCGCCCGCCCGCCGAGCACATAGGACGGGCGCATCAGCACGGGGTAGCCGATGCGGTTGGCCGCAGCGATCGCCTCCTCGCGGCTCCGGGCAATGCCGTTCTTGGGTTGGAGCAGGCCGAGCTTGTTGACCAGCGCGGCAAAGCGTTCGCGGTCCTCGGCAAGATCGATCGCATCGGGCGAAGTGCCAAGGATCGGAATACCCGCATCCTCCAGTGCCTGCGCGAGCTTCAGCGGGGTCTGCCCGCCAAACTGCACAATCACCCCGGCAAGCTTGCCCGCCTGTTGTTCGACATGGAGAATCTCGAGCACATCCTCTGCCGTCAGCGGCTCGAAATAAAGCCGGTCGGAGGTGTCATAGTCGGTCGAGACCGTCTCTGGATTGCAGTTGATCATGATGGTTTCATACCCTGCATCGCTCAGCGCGAAACAGGCATGGCAGCAGCAATAGTCGAACTCGATCCCCTGCCCGATGCGGTTGGGCCCGCCGCCGAGGATCACCACCTTGGTGCGATCCGAAGGCTGCGCCTCGTCCTCTGGCACACCGAAGCTCGGCGCCTCATAGGTCGAATACATATAGGGCGTCTTCGCCTCGAATTCGGCGGCGCAGGTATCGATGCGCTTGAACACAGGGCGCACGCCGAGCTTGTGGCGGTGCGCGCGCACCTCTTCCTCGGTGATACCGCCGGTCATCGCCTTGACCGCCTCGTGGATCAGGCCGCCACTGCGCGCGGTCGCGCGGCGCGTGCCCGGGCGCAGATGCGCGCTTTCGAGCGCGAGCCAGGCAAGCCGCTTGTCGGAAAAGCCCATCGCCTTGAACCGCCGCATCCCCGCCGCATCGCGTGGCAGGCCATTTTCGCGCACTTCTTGTTCCGCCGCGACGATCTCCGCGATGCGATCAAGGAACCACATGTCATAATGGGTGACCGCGTGGATTTCCTCGTTGGTCAGCCCCTCGCGCATCGCCTGCGCGGCGAACAGCAGCCGGTCGGGCGTCGCGCGCGATAGCGCGGCATAGATGTCGTCTTTCGGCGCACCCACCAGGTGCTCGGCATCGTTGAACCCGCACAGTCCCGTTTCGAGGCCACGCAGGGCCTTCTGCATCGATTCATGGATGTTGCGGCCAATCGCCATGACCTCACCGACCGACTTCATCGCGGTCGACAGCACGGGCTCGGAGCCCTTGAATTTTTCAAACGCAAAGCGCGGGATCTTGGTCACGACATAATCGATGGTCGGCTCGAACGCAGCCGGCGTCGCCCCGGTGATGTCGTTGGTGATTTCATCGAGCGTATAGCCGACCGCCAGCTTGGCGGCGACCTTGGCGATCGGGAAACCGGTGGCCTTCGACGCGAGCGCCGAAGAACGCGACACGCGCGGGTTCATCTCGATCACGACGAGGCGGCCGTTCGCGGGATTGACCGCGAACTGGACGTTCGACCCGCCGGTTTCGACCCCAATCTCGCGCAGGCACGCGATCGAGGCGTTGCGCATGATCTGATATTCCTTGACGGTCAGCGTCAGCGCAGGCGCAACCGTAATGCTGTCACCGGTGTGTACACCCATCGGATCGACATTCTCGATCGAACAAATGATGATGGCATTGTCGGCGCGGTCGCGCACCACCTCCATCTCATATTCCTTCCAGCCGAGCAGGGATTCCTCGATCAGAACCTCGGTGGTCGGCGAGGCATCGAGCCCCTTGCGCACGATTTCGAGGAACTCCTCGCGGTTATAGGCAACGCCGCCGCCGGTGCCGCCCAGCGTAAAACTCGGGCGGATGATCGCGGGGAGGCCGACCTTTTCAAGCCCCTCAAGCGCTTCGGCCTCGCTGTGGGCAATCGCCGAGCGCGCGCTTTCGAGTCCGATCTTGTCCATCGCCTCGCGGAATTTGAGGCGGTCCTCGGCCTTGTCGATCGCCTCGGCATCGGCACCGATCATCTCGACGCCATATTTTTCGAGCGTGCCGTCGCGCGCGAGCGCCAGCGCGGTGTTGAGCGCCGTCTGCCCGCCCATCGTCGGCAGCACCGCATCGGGGCGCTCCTTCTCGATGATGCGTGCGACCACCTCCGGCGTGATGGGCTCGACATAGGTCGCGTCCGCCAACTCCGGATCGGTCATGATCGTCGCCGGGTTGGAATTGACGAGGACGATACGATAGCCCTCCTCCTTAAGCGCCTTGCACGCCTGCGTCCCCGAATAGTCGAACTCGCACGCCTGCCCGATAACAATGGGGCCGGCGCCGATGATGAGGATGGAGGATATGTCAGTTCTTTTGGGCATTACTTATGATCTTGCTCTTTTGAAAACATAGGCTGCTGCGGTTTTGCTCAATTCACTATGCGCCGGGCCGATGCTGTGAAACTCCCAGCCCTGCGCGCCATAATGGTTGAGCACCTGCTCGCTGGACATGCCTTTCAGTTCTTCGAGCTCCCAGTCGCCGCTGGTGCCCCACATATTGGCAGTCCACTGGACAACCTTATATTCCCAACGCTGCGGTTCACTCATTTGAGCATCCTCACGAACTTTTCGAAAAGATAGAAGCTGTCCTGCGGTCCCGGCGAGGCTTCGGGGTGATACTGCACGCTGAACGCGCGCTTGTCGGTGAGTTCAAGGCCGCAATTGCTGCCGTCGAACAGGCTGACATGGGTAACGCGCGCATTGGCAGGGAGGCTCGCGGTTTCGACTGCAAAGCCGTGGTTCATCGAGGTGATCTCGACCGTCCCGTCCTCCAGCCGCTTGACCGGATGGTTGGCGCCGCGATGGCCTTGGTGCATTTTGCTCGTGGTCGCCCCGACAGCAAGCCCCAGCAGTTGATGGCCGAGGCAGATTCCGAAGATCGGGATATCCCGCTCAAGCAATGCGCGGATGGTTGGCACCGCATATTCGCCGGTTGCTGCCGGGTCGCCGGGACCGTTCGAAAGAAATACGCCGTCGGGTTTCAATGCAAGAATGGCTTCCGCCGATGTTTCCGCCGGAACCACCGTGACCTCAGCCCCGGCCTGCACCAGATTGCGGAAGATGTTGTGCTTGGCGCCATAATCGATCGCAACGACATGCGGTCTGTTCTGTTCTCGCGGGGAAGTATATCCCTCGCCCAGTTTCCACGGTCCGCCGGTCCATTCGCGCTGCTGGCCCTCGCTCACCAGCTTGGCGAGGTCCATGCCCTCCAGCCCCGGCCAGTTTCGCGCCATCGCGATCAGTTCGTCCATATCAAAGCGGCCGTCGGCGCTATGCGCGATCACCGCATTGGGCGCGCCGGCGAGCCGGATGCGGCGGGTGAGCGCGCGCGTGTCGACGCCCGCCAGGCCGATCCGTCCATTGGCCTTCATCCATTCATCGAACGGCAGCACGTTGCGGAAATTGCTGGGCGCGGTCACATCCTCGCGCACCACGCAGCCGAGTGCATGCGCCTCTCCCGCCTCGACATCCTCCGGATTGGTGCCGACATTGCCGATATGGGGGAAAGTGAAGGTGATGATCTGACCGGCATAGCTCGGGTCGGTCATCACTTCCTGATAACCGGTCATCGCCGTATTGAAGCAGACCTCTCCGGCCGCCGCGCCCTCGGCCCCGAATCCCCTGCCCCAGATCGCTGTCCCGTCGGCGAGCAACAAGAGACCGGTCGCTCCTTCGGGCACGGTGGAGGGTGTGGCTGGGGCCATGGCGGGAAGCTCCGTTTTTCGCGAGAGTCGGCGGGTTAAACGGCCAGACAGTTATGCTTCAAAAAAATGACTCGCAAGCTAGGAAATTGTGAAACTTCCCGTTAAGGGTTCCGCTTTCCTGTTTAACTGAACGAGGCCGCGCATGATTCGCGATTCCATCAAAGCTGCGCAAGTTTCCGCGATGAAGGCGGGTGAAAAAGAACGGCTCGCCGCCGTGCGCCTGATCCTCGCCAAAGTGAAAGACCGCGACATCGAACTGCGCACCGCCACGACCCAGCCTGACGATGACACGCTGGTCGTGGAAGTGCTGCAGAAAATGATCAAGCAGCGCCGCGAATCGATCAGCATGTACGAACAGGGCGGCCGCCAGGAACTCGCCGATCAGGAAAAGGCGGAACTGGCGGTGATCGAGGAGTTTCTCCCGGCACAGATGAATGAGGCCGATACGGCGGCTGCGATCGAGGCGATCAAGGCCGAACTCGGCGCCACCTCGGTCAAGGATATGGGCCGGGTCATGGCAGCGCTCAAGGACCGCCACGGCAGCCAGCTCGACATGAGCAAGGCGAGCGCCTTGGTGAAAGCGGCGCTGGGGTGATTTAATCTCCCCTCCCGCTCGCGGGAGGGGTCGGGGGTGGGTCTTGGTCGAGTTCAAATCGCGCGATACCCCAAGAGCCAGGAAACTCCGCAACACTGCGCCGCCCGCCGAACGTGAACTGTGGAAATATATCAGTCGCCGCCAGATTGAGGGCGCCAAATTCAGCAGACAAATGCCGGTTGGCCCTTATTTCGCAGATTTTCTATGCCGCGGGCTGAACCTTATAATCGAACTGGACGGTTTTTCGCATGATATGCGCGCTAGCCATGATCAGCGCCGGGACGCATGGCTGAAGGCAAAGGGTTTTCACATTCTCCGTTTCACCCATGAGGATGTGTTTGCAAATATCGAGGGCGTGATTAGCCTGATCGCTATGACTGTCCGGAAGTTGCACGAAAACAAACCCACCCCTAACCCCTCCCGCAAGCGGGAGGGGGATTAGAATGACCCTCTCCCCGCAATGGCTGGATGAACTGCGTGCACGGGTCACGCTGTCCGCGCTGATCGGCAAGACGGTCAAGATCACGCGTGCGGGCCGCGAATATAAGGCGTGCTGCCCCTTTCATAACGAGAAAACGCCGAGCTTTACGATCAACGACGAGAAAGGCTTTTACCACTGCTTCGGCTGCGGTGCGCATGGGGATGCGATCCGCTGGATGACCGACCAGCGCGGCCTTTCGTTCATGGACGCGATCAGGGAGCTGGCGGCGACCGCCGGGATGGACGTCCCGGCTCCCGACCCGCGCGCAGCCAAGCGTCAGGAGCAGCAGAAAAGCCTGCGCGATGTCACCGAGGAGGCGGCGCACTGGTTCGAGGATCAGCTTGGCGGCATCGATGGCGCGATGGCGCGCGATTATCTCAAAAAACGCGGAATATCTGATGCGACAAGCCGGAAATTCCGTTTTGGCTATGCGCCCGATAGTCGAAGCAAGCTCAAATCGGCGTTAGATCAATTTCCGGCAGATATGCTGGTTGAGGCCGGCATGCTGATCGCGGTCGAAGGCAAGGAGCCCTATGATCGCTTCCGCGGACGGTTGATGATCCCGATCCGGGACGCGCGCGGCCGGGTGATTGCCTTTGGCGGGCGGATTCTCGGCGAAGGCGAACCCAAATATCTGAACTCGCCTGATACCCCGCTGTTCGACAAGGGACGCACGCTCTACAACCTTGACCTCGCATCGCCCGCATCGCGCAGGACGAACCGCATCATCGTGGTTGAGGGCTATATGGACGTCATCGCCCTCGCCCAGGCCGGGTTCGAGGAAACCGTGGCCCCGCTCGGCACCGCGCTCACCGAACAGCAGATCGAAATGTTATGGCGCATGGTTCCGGTGCCGATTCTCTGCTTCGATGGCGACGCGGCCGGACAGAAAGCGGCGTTGCGCGCGGCGCATCGCGCGCTCCCCCTGCTGAAACCGGGCCACAGCCTTGCATTTGTCAGCCTTCCCGCTGGCCAAGACCCCGACGACATCGTCAGCAGGCAGGGGCCGGCTGCTTTTGAAACCCTGCTCGACAGCGCCGAGCCCCTCGTCGACCGGCTGTGGGCTGAAGCGGTGGCAGTCACGCCGCTCAATACGCCGGAGGAGCGGGCCGCGTTGAAGCAGCGGCTGGCGGAGACCGTTTCGGCGATCAGCGACAAGGATATCGCCGCCCATTATCGCGCCGCCTACCGCGAGCGTTACGATGCACTGTTCTTTGCAAAAGACACGGCGCCATCGGCTGCCTGGAGCGCCCGGCCGCAGCCATCGCGTGGTAGCGGTCAAAAGCGCGGCAGGTGGCAACCTGACCCGCGCCTTGTCCCGCCCAGCGACGATGCGCGGCGTGTCAGCGGCAAAGGCCTTGAAACCCCACTGATGGAAGCGATTGTTGGCGGATTGCTGCGCTATCCGGCCAAACTGAATGAACATGCCGAAGCGCTTTCGGGACTGCAAATGACCGATTCGGAACTTTCCCGGTTGCTTGGCGAAATGCTTGACGCGGCGATGATGAAAGAAAGGCTTGATACTGCCGCCCTGCTTACCATATTAGAACCGTCAGTGGTGTATAATAAGGCATTGACGCTGCTCAGGGCCGACCGCATGCCATTTTCCTTTACGCGCAATCTTCAGGGG
>JAEXAY010000006.1 GCA_023457895.1 Pseudomonadota bacterium | reverse complement strand
TTGCGTTTGAAGACTTCATCGCCTACAAGGGCGAACAAGGCGCCAAGGACGCAGGCAAGATGCGTGCTGAAGGCAAGGAATACATCGTCAAGGATGGCGATGTGATGAACTTCCTGTTCAACGTTTGAGTCGCCATGCCGTTTTCCTGATGTTTCATGAAACACCAGGAAAGCATGAAAAAACCCAATAAAACCGCGCAGTTGCGCGGTTTTATTGTTTCATGGTGCTGCTTCGCGTTTCCCGAGCAGTCAAAGCATGCCTGAGTACGCTAGCGAGTACAGCTCTTGGAGTATGTACAAATAAGTGAGTATAGTGACGTTGTCGCCATGACAAGGAGTCAGCCACCATGCTTACCGACACGCACTGCCGCAATGCCAAGCCCAAGGAGAAGCTCTACCGCTTGAATGACCAGCGCGGGCTCTACCTCGAAGTCAAGCCCAACGGAGTCAAGGCTTGGCGATACCGCTTCACACTGGATGGCAAGGCCAGCATGTTTGCGCTTGGCGAATACCCTGCCGTTACGCTCTCTGAAGCCAGGGAACGCAGCGAGGCTGCACGCAAACTGGTCAAGCAAGGCATCAATCCCGCCCAGCAAAGGCAGCTAGACCGCATTCGGCAAGCCAGCGAAGCAAAGAACACCTTCGAGATCGTCGCCAAGGAGTGGCTGCAGACAAAGGACTGGGAAGATGTCACCAAGAACCGGCGTCTGGATATGCTGGAGCGCGTGGTATTCCCCAGTATCGGCAGCATGCCGGTTCGCGAAATAACGCCAACCCATGTCCTGGACATCCTGCAGAAAACAGCAAAGCGTGGCGCGCCCACGGTCGCAGCCGAGGCGCGGCGCACCATGTCCGCCGTATTCGAGTTCGCCGTCGCCACCTTGCGAGCCGACAGCGACCCGGTTTGGCCGGTGCGCAAGGCGCTACCGGCAAACAAGACCCAGCACAAGCCGGCACTGAGTAAAGAGCAGATCGGCAAACTGCTGAGCGACTTCGCAAACCACCGCTGCAGCTTTCAGGTAAGTCATTGCATGCAACTGATGTGGTGGACCCTGGCGCGACCGACCGAAGTGGCCGAGGCGGCCTGGGATGAGTTTGACCTTGAGAAGGCTGTTTGGCGCATCCCTGCGCAGCGCATGAACGCGCGCAAGGAGCACGTCGTGCCTCTGCCACGACAAGCAGTGGACATGCTCAAAGGACTGCATGCCATTACCGGCAACCGCAAGCACTTGTTTCCTGGCCGGGATGATCGCAACGCCCCTATGTCCGCCGCATCGCTTCGCCAGGCGATCAAGGCTTTGGGGTGGAGCGGCACCTATAGCCCACACGCCACGCGGACCAGTGGCAGTACCCGTCTTAACGAGATGGGCTACCGTCCCGATGCCATCGAAGCGCAGCTTGCCCATGCTGACCAGAACAATGTGCGTCGTACCTACAACCACGCCACCTATTTCGATGAGCGGCGCGCCATGATGCAGGAATGGGCGGTCAGATTGGACGAATGGAAAGAGCAAGCACAGGCATGACCACAAAGATCATGGCTCCAGATATTCCCAACTCCGATGCCGTCGCCGAGTTGCGCACCAGAGCAGAGGCAACCTGCGACCGATATGGCGTCCAGCGCCGCGAGCAATGTGTAAATGCTTTTCTGCGGCTGGCAGAAAGTTTTCGTTGGCGTACGATGCCGCCCCCTGAAATTGAAGAAGGCACACTTGAGCAACTAAAAAGACTCCGAGATGCGGCGTCCCGGTTAAGCAAGGCGCTTCGAAGCCTAGACGAAGAGTCGGCAGCGCTATTACCCGAATTTCTGAGGAAGGACCTGCCTACCCATAAGCTGTTCTGCGAGTCGCTACACTCCGTGAGCAGGCAACTATCAGCGTCCGGAGCAAGCAGAGAACATGAGGCCAAGGAGCTGATCGCGAAGCAATTTATCGTCACCTGCCAGCAATTCAGAATTCCGATCAAGTGGAGCAAGGAGTTCGAGTACCACTCGGTGAACAGCAAGAACGAGCCATCCGCCTATCTCCTCGGCGCCATCTATGCTGCAGGCGGCATGAAGGCCGATGCTGATACCACGCCTGCTCATCGCGCCAATCACTATCTGGGGCGTTTCAGCAAAGGACTTACCGTCGCTATCGATGGAGTTGTAGTCCGGGTGCTGCTGAAGAAAACAGTGATAGAGCCCAATCTTTACATGTCCCAGATAATGAAAGCCGTCTCCGAGGGACGTGAACCAACCCTGCCCACAAGCAGCATCCTTACGGCATCTTGCCAAGGATACGAGCTTGGCTTGTCTCGGCCATTTTGTGAAACATTCGACTGGCACAGCTGAGGCCACTGCTCGACACCGGTTTGCATGCTGGGTGATTTCAGGCCCGAGAATAGGGAGCGAAGGTGACAACCGTACTCCCTGACTTCATGGCCAGATTTTTTGCATGATTCCTTCGTGTTTCAACACGTTACGGGGAATAGTATGCAAATCATCAAGACACAGGATGTCTGCACGAAGATCTCGGTCAGCCGGACAACCCTCTGGCGACTTTGCCAGACTGAAGATTTTCCGAAGCCAGTTCGGCTAGGCCCAGGCGGCCGTTCGATTGGCTTTTTTGCCCACGAGATCGACGTATGGCTTGAGACTCAGGCTGCGGAGCGTGAGCACGCCGGTTGTCTGGCTCGCAAGAGGGCGAAGTCATGAGCCGCATCCGCGTTGACGACTCCGCCGAATACTGGTGGTCTCTACCTTGCAGCCTGCTGCGCGATTCGCGGCTGAGCTATGAAGCACGAGGCGTAGCTTGCCACTTGCTCTCGCTGGGCCGCAACTGGCAGTTGCGCGCTGTCGCACTGCCGCGCGTGCTGCACGATCAGTCACGCGCGAAAGGCCATCTTGGGCGAGACCTTTGCCGCCGCATCCTGCGCGAGCTTGAAGATGCCGGCTACCTGGCACGGAGGAAATTCCAGGACGAGGAAGGGCTTTGGCGATGGGAGTCCGTGTTGACTCCCGTTTCACAAAAAGTGTCACAGACATCCATGGCCGGCTTGGCCGGCGACGGAGAAACCGTGGACGGCACATCCGTCGCCGGTGAGGGCGGTGATATAGGTGTAGGTGAATACAAGGAAGAAGTAGTAGTAAAAAATATAAAACCACTACTACAGATAGGGACTGTGGATAACTCTCAGAAAATTGGCGTGGCATCCGCGCCCTTGGACTTGTCGCACCCTTCTCTTCTGCCCTACCTGCGCGTCATCGCCGACGTAACCCGCCGCTTCGGGCCCTCGCTCTCAGCACAACAGATACAGCTTGTCGCCGACGAGCTGGCTGGCGTCCTGTCGGCAGCCGGTAGTGGCAAGCACGCTGGTATCCGTTCCGTGCGCTCATGGCTATTGGCCGTGATGAATAGCGCTGTCGCGGGGGAATTCATCCCTGAGTTCGCGCCGAATATCGCCCGCTGGCGAAAGAACCGACAGGAGGCGATGGAAGCATCGGCATCGCGCACCCCTGTGCAACAGTCAGAAGCCGAGCGTCAAAAAGCAAAGGCGGAACGCGCAAAAGCCATTGCCGATTTGAAAGCGATGTTTCAGGGCCGGAAGCAATGATCGACGCGGATGAGATGGTTGCGCTCATCGAGAGTTGCCGGCGCGAGATGCAAGCCATGCTCCCGGCCGATGAGTTTGCTACCTTGAGCAGCAAGACCAGGCAGGACTATCGCCAGCTTGGCCGCACGCTACTACAGCGCGCTCGCTATGCCGAAGGTGGGGTGGCGGAAGTCTTGACTGCCACCCAGCGTCCGACAACCTTCTACAAACGCCTCGCAGCGCTTCGCTACTGCCTGTACGCCGATCTTGTCGAGCAGCTGAAAAGCCTGCATTCCGCACTCTCTGCTCGACCTGTGGACAGGTTGCAAGTAATGGCCATTCATGCCCAATTGCAGCAACAGCGGACGGTGTTGCGCGAGTTCCAGGTAGCCTGGCAAAGCGGCCCTACCGATGAGCGCCGCAAGCGTGCCAGCAAGCGGCAAGCCTTGCGCGGCCTCCCCGGCGACTGGCGCGAGCGACTGTATCAGCGCGCTGGGAAAGGCAAGTATGCCGATGCGATTCTGGTCGCCGCGCTGACCGGCTGCCGCCCGGAAGAACTGCGGCGCGGCGTGCTCATTCGCTGGGTGAACAATCCGCGCAACGACATGGGCGAGATCAATTTCGAGATCGATGGCGCCAAGGTCAAGGCGCATCAAGGCCAGCCGCACCGCTTGATCGCCTATGGAGCACACGATCCTCATCCATTGTTGGAGGCTCTGCGCATCCGTCTAGCGGGGCGGCGGGAATTGCTCGTTTGCATTGACAGCCCGGTCAACTTTACCGTCGAAGTCCGTCGGCTAGCACGTAGCCTCTGGCCGAAGCACAAGCACGCTATCACGGCTTACTGCCTGCGCCACCAATGGGCGGCCGACCTGAAACGGCACGCGGCTGCGGACTCAGTCAGCCAGGGGTTGGGACATGCCAGCGCCAAGACACGGCGACACTACGGGCAAGCCAATCAGGCCAGCAGCCGGCATGCCCTGCATCCTATCGCCATCGAGGCTGAGCGCTCCGTGAGGCTGGCTACCGCTAAGGCGCCGCACCATCGAGCAGCCTCAAGCAAGACAGTCACCCCCTGAAGAGAATCATGGCGGGGTGAGGCAAAATGCAGTACATTTGCGTGACATCAATGACGAGACGCCGCCATGTCACGCCTGAAGGACGAAACCCTTTCCATCCGCACCTCCGCCGAGATCAAGCAGCTTTTGCGCTTGGCGGCTGATCGTGAGCGTCGCTCGGTGGCCTCAATGATCGAAATTCTGGTGTTGGAGTACGCTCGTACGCATGGCCTGAAACCAGACCCTCAAGGTGAGCCAGTAAAGGGAAATATATGAGGGTGGCGAATGCCGAGGAGATGCTGCACGTCAAAATCAAGAAGCTGAGGAAATGGAGTAGTCAGAGACTGATAACAGGGTATTTGTAGAGACAGTACCCCATTTAATGGCTATGATTACCCCATTTAGACAGCCTGGGCTTACATTTCCATGCACTCGCTCACACCCGAGTACCTTGCCGCGCTTCGCTTCGATGGCTCCCAGGCTGCCACGTTGCGCACACTGGGCGAGTACCAGGGCAAGCAGCAACTCTACGCCGCGCAGTCGCCCGAAGCCCTCAAGGGGCTACGCCAGATCGCGGTAGTGGAGTCCACCGAGTCATCCAACCGGCTGGAGGGTGTTGTCGTAGCGCCCTCGCGTTTGAAGTCTTTGGTCATCCGCAACGCAATCCCCAAGAGCCGTTCCGAACAGGGGATCGCCGGCTACCGTGATGCCCTGGCGCTGATCCACGAATCTGCCGCGCACATGCCCTTCAGCGATGGCGTAGTGCTGCAACTGCACACCCTGCTGTATCGCTACATGCCGCAGGCGGGCGGGCGCTGGAAGGCTACCAATAACGACATCATCGAGCGTCGCCCGGATGGCACTTCCCGTCTGCGCTTCCAGCCAGTGGCTGCGCACCTGACACCGATGGCAATGGCGGATCTGACCGGACGTTACGCCACCGCACTGGACCAGCACCTGGCCGACCCTCTGGTGTTGGCGCCGCTGGCGATGCTCGACTTTTTGTGCATCCACCCCTTCCCGGACGGCAACGGTCGCATGTCCCGCTTGTTGACCTTGCTGCTGCTCTATCACTTCGACTATGCCGTGGGTCGCTACATCAGCCTGGAACGCATCTTCGAAGATACCAAGGAAGGTTATTACGAAACGCTGGAAGCCAGCTCGCAGGGCTGGCACCAGGGGCAGCACGACGTAAAGCCCTGGCTCGACTACTTCTGGGGAGCCTTGCTACGGGCATACCGCGAGTTCGAGGAGCGTGTCGGCACCATCGAGCGTGGCCGTGGCAGCAAAGGCGACCGGGTGCGGACGGAAGTCCTGGGGCGCACCCTGCCATTCTCGATTTCCGAGATTGAAGAGGCCTGCCCGGGCGTGAGCCGGGACATGGTACGGCTGGTGCTGCGGGCGATGAAGTCAGAGGGATTGATCGAATCGACTGGCAAGGGAAGAGGGGCAAAGTGGAAGCGCGTCACAGCAGGCTCCTCGGATAGAGCAGCGGTTCTGGCGATTGACCGCAAGATGGATCAGTGAGGACTCTACATGGATAACGTTTTCCAGTTCCGCGACCAGCTCATCGAACGATACGGCAGCTTTTCCCGCAGTTTCGTTCGCATCGCCGCACCTGATATCCAAGCCGAGGTCGAGCATCAATATGCGCAAGGCCGCTATTGGCCTGAACCGCTGGTGCAGATCAACCCGAATTATCAACGTCAAGGCACAGTGCAGGATCTGGTGGCGGAGGGGGTCCTGCATCCTGCCTGCGCAGACATCTTTCAGGTTGGGAAGACGGAAGGCAAGCCAAGTCCCCTGCATCTTTACAAGCACCAAATGGAAGCCCTGGCCAAAGGCCAGGAACGCCAGAGCTATGTGGTCACAACCGGAACGGGGTCGGGCAAGTCCCTGTCCTTTTTCATCCCGGTCATCGACCGCCTTCTCAAGGCCAAGGACTCCGATGGCAAAGCACGTACCAGAGCCATTGTGATTTATCCGATGAACGCTCTGGCCAACAGCCAGCTGGAAGAGCTCGACAAGTTTCTGCATGGCTATGCGCCAGAGCACCGCCCCTTCACCGTCAAGCGCTACACCGGCCAGGAAAGCCAGACGGAACGCCGCGCCATCGCGGATGAACCGCCCGATATCCTGCTCACCAACTTCATGATGCTGGAGTACATCCTCACGCGCTTCGACGAAGTGGATCGGCGCGTGGTGGAACACTGCGAGGGACTTGAGTTCCTGGTGTTGGATGAGTTGCATACCTATCGTGGCCGTCAAGGGGCGGACGTTGCCTTGCTGGTGCGTCGCCTGCGGGAGCGCTTGAAAACCGAGCAACTGGTCTGTATCGGCACGTCTGCCACCATGTCCAGCGCAGGCAGCCAAGCTGACCGCAACCGCGTGGTGGCTGCTGTGGCCAGCAAACTGTTTGGCACCCGGATCACCGAGCATGATGTCATCGGCGAGACCCTGGAGCGCGTCACCAACCCACTCAAGGATGTCAACGCCATCCGCACAGAACTGTCGGAAGCCGTTGCGCGAAAGCAGGATATCTGGGCTGATTTCGACGCTTTTCGCGATGATCCGTTGGCTATCTGGGTGGAATTGAACCTGGGTATCGAGCTACCTGCGGACGAGCCTCCAAGGCGCGCGAAACCCATGACGCTGGAAGAGGCCAGCTACCGTCTCGCCGAAGATGCGGGCTGCCAGCCTGAAGCCGCTCGCGCCGCTCTGCAGCGCTTTCTGGTGGCTGCCCATGATGTGCGCACGCCCCAGGGCAGGCCGCCTTTCGCGTTCAAGCTGCACCAGTTCATCAGTGGACCTGGCAAGGTGCTCACCACGTTGGAAGAGCGAGGCAAGCGCCATGTCACGCTCGATGCCCAGCGTTTCGCACCGGGGCGGCAGCAAGAGAATGTGCTGCTTTACCCCACGCATTTCTGCCGCGATTGCGGCCAGGAGTATCTGCCTGTCTGGCACGCACAGCAACCGGTCAGCTTCAGCCCGCGTGAAATCGACGATATCGCAGCAGAAGACGACACCGCCAGCTATGGCTTCCTGTGCCCACTGGTGCCCGGGCAGCAATACGGTGGCCTGCTCGAAGACCTGCCGGAAACCTGGATCGACCTCAGCCGTAACGAACCCAAAATCAAGCCAGCCTACAAGAATGCCGTTCCCTATATGGTCACGGTCGATGCCAAAGGGCAAACGGGCTCGGGGACGGAGTTCTGGTTCATTCCGGGAAAGTTCCGCTTCTGCCTGAACTGCGGCACGACACACGAAGCCCGCGGCAAGGATGCCAACCGCCTCTCCAGCCTGTCCGGCGAAGGCCGCTCTTCGGCCACTACCATGATTGCCCTGGCGGCCTTGCAGCAATTGTTCGCACTTTCCGAACCTGCGCTAGGGCAGCCTGACCCACGCAAGTTGCTTGGGTTTACCGACAACCGCCAGGATGCCGCTCTGCAGGCAGGGCATTTCAACGACTTCATTTTCCTGCTGACGCTGCGTGCCGGCTTGATCGGCGCATTACAGGGCAGCGGCGGCCAACTCGATGAAGAACACTTGGCCGAAAGCGTATTCAAGGCCCTTGGCTTTCAAGGAGTCGATGAAGCGACCTTGGTGGAGTATCTGCGTACCCCTAAGCTCATGGGACTGGCCCGACAAGAAGCGCAACGCACCTTGCGATTCATTATTGCCTACCGGCTGCTGCGCGATCTGCGGCGTGGCTGGCGCTTCAATAATCCGAATCTGGATCAGCTTGGCCTGTTGCAGATTCGGTACCGAGACCTGGCCGCCTTTAGCGCTGACACCAGCATCTTTGCCGCAAACAGCACCTTGAACAAACTGACGGCGGTGCAGCGAGCAATTCTGTACGAATTACTGTTCGACACGCTGCGTCGCCATCTGTGCCTGGAAAGCCGTTACCTCGACCCGGTCGAGCAGGACAAGGCACGTACCAGCGCCCACACCTATCTGAATGAACGCTGGGCTTTTGCCTCCGACGAGAAACTCGATACCGGCCGTTATCTCATCCTCGGCAAGCGCCCGGAATACAAGGGCAAACCGCGCACCGAGCTGGTGACCGGTGGCCCACGCTCCCGACTGCTGCGGCAAATAAAGGCTGCCGATTTCTGGCGTGCCAGCGCCTGTGCCGGCGAAGTCGCGCAGTGGAAAGACGCCGAATGGACTGAGCTGATCGAAGACATGCTCAAGGCAGCCAGCAACTATGGTTATGTGCAAAAACATGCCATTGATTCGCAGCTTGCTGGCTGGCGTCTGAACGCAGCCGCCATGGACTGGTGCCTGATTGCCGATGACGCACCGGCAGAAAGCAATCGCATCAACCAGTACTTCCGTGCGCTGTATCTCAGCATTGCCGACCTGCTGCGTCAGCCCTCACATCCGCTGTTCGATTTCGAGGCCCAGGAACATACGGCCCAGGTGGATGCACCGCGCCGGCAACTGCTGGAGCAGCGTTTCCGTTACACCGAAAAGGACAGGCAAGACTGGGCGCAGAACCCGGCTCACGAAGCACCGCTGGAGCGTCTGCCGGTGATGTTCTGCTCTCCCACCATGGAGCTGGGCGTGGATATCTCCGCACTCAACACTGTGTACCTGCGCAATGTGCCGCCAACCCCGGCCAACTACGCCCAGCGCAGCGGCCGTGCGGGGCGTTCGGGCCAGCAGGCACTGGTCATCACCTACTGCGCGGCACTCAGCCCGCATGACCAGTGGTTCTTCTACAATGCCAGCGAGATGGTGCATGGCGTGGTACGTGCACCTACACTCGATCTGGCCAACCGTGACTTGATTGACAGCCATCTGCAAGCGGTCTGGCTGGCCAGCACCCAGGTGCCGCTGGACGACAGCATTGCGCCCATGCTGGATCTCGACCAGCCCGGTAAACCACTGAAACAGCCCTTGCACGAAGCACTGCGGGCGCAGGCTGTCCAGCAGCGTGCCTTGGCCAGTGCCGGACGGGTCATCGACCAGCTTGAGGGCGAGCTTGAAGGCAGCGCCTGGTTCACGCCTGACTATGTGCGCCAGGTCATCGACAACGCGGCGCAAGCGTTCTCTGGGGCGCTGGAGCGCTGGCGCGTGCTGTTCGATGCTACCCGCCAACAGATGGATATGGCTGATCGCATCGTCAAGAGCCATACCGCCTCGCACACGGAACGCCAAAATGCCCAGCGCCGCTACGGCGACGCCGCGCGCCAGTACGCCGTATTGCTCAAGTCCGGCAACGGCCAGAACAATGATTTCTATACCTATCGCTACTTGGCCAGCCAAGGCTTTTTGCCAGGCTACAACTTCCCGCGCCTGCCGCTGATGGCCTGGATTCCCGCCCGTGGCGGCCAGGCCGTCAATGGCAAGGATGACGAAGGCAGCATGGTCAGCCGTCCGCGCTTCCTGGCCCTGTCCGAATTTGGCCCCCGCAGCCTCATTTATCACCAGGGCCGCATGTACCGCGTGGTGCGTGCCAAGCTCAACGTAGGCAATACAGACCACATTTCCGGCAGCGGCCAGTTGGCCACCATTGCCTCGTTGGTGTGCAGCCAATGCGGCTACGGCCATCTCGGCGAGCCGGGCGGCGAACAGCCGCTGGTCAATCGCTGCGAGAACTGTGATGCCCTGCTCACCGAGCAAGATTGGGTGCGCAAGCTCTATCGCATCGAAACCGTGGAGACGGTAGCTACCGAGCGCATCTCCATCAACGACGAGGAACGCCAGCGTCAGGGCTTCGAGCTGCAGACCACCTACCGTTTCCTGCCCGGGCCCGATGGCCAGATTCAGAAGCAGAAAGCCGAAGTCCGGCTGGGCGAAGAATTGTTGGGCGAACTCACTTATGCGCCTGCTGCGCAAATCTGGCGTATCAACCGCGGCTGGCGCAGGCGTAAGAACAAGGAGCAACTGGGCTTCTACATCAATCCCATTACCGGCACCTGGAGCAAGCAGGACACGCCGGATGCGGAAGACGACAACGGCAACGACGATGCCTTGCTGGAAAAGGTGACGCCCCAGCGCATCGTTCCTTTTGTGGAAGATCATCGCAACCTGCTGATATTCACACCTCTACATGCCCTGTCGCTGGAGGCCATGGCTACCCTGCAGGCTGCTCTCAAGCGTGGCATCGAAATGACCTTCCAGATCGAGGAATCCGAACTGGTGGTCGAACCCCTGCCGAAGTCCGACGAACGTCGCGCCTTGCTGTTCTACGAAGCGGCCGAAGGCGGTGCGGGTGTGCTCACTCGCCTGGCAAATCATCGCGACGACCTTGCACTCGTCGCCAGCAATGCCCTGCAACTGATTCACTACCGCGCACCGCAGAGCGGCGTTTGGACGCTGGACGATCTGCCGTCACTGGAGCAGACCGATGCACTTGGCAATCATCAATGCGAGGCCGGCTGTTACCAATGCCTGCTCTCCTACTTCAATCAGCCGGATCACGAGCACATCAACCGCCGTAACGCGGATGCGCTCAAGCTGCTGGTCGCGCTGGCCAATGCCCAGGTGCAGCCCGTAACGAACAGCCCGGCCGCCATTGCCTCAGCGACTTCAGAAGACGAGCTGCTCGACGCCTGGCTGTCCGCACTCCGCCAGGCCGGGGCTAGACAACCTGATGCGGTCAATGTACCCGTCAACAATGGCGCGGCCATCGCCGCAGCCCAGTACAAGGCATCTCGTGCTTTGGTATTTCTTTCCGTAGTGGATGGGCAGACCGCCAGCGTATTGCAGGACAAAGGTTGGCAGGTGCTCGATTTTGCGGACGTTTCACAGTGGCCACAAAAGTTTGCCGCGCACGTCGATGTGTTTGGCTCCAAGGAATAAAAGGCCCATGACAACCCTAGAACACGACTTTTTACCCGGCAATCTGGTGCGCGCCCGAGGCCGCGAATGGGTGGTGCAGAGCGACTCCCGCCGCGACTGGTTGCGCCTGCGTCCATTGAACGGCGCCGATGACGAAAGCATCGCCCTGATCCCCGAGTTGGAACTGCATCCCGTCGAACCTGCCACCTTCGACTGGCCAGATCCTGCACGCGCCGGCAACCATGCCGCCGCGCTGTTGCTGCGTGATGCCTTGCGGATGACACTGCGCGCCGGTGCTGGCCCGTTCCGCTCCTTTGGCAATATCGCGGTGGAGCCTCGCGGCTACCAACTTGTGCCGTTGCTGATGGCACTGCGCCTGTCCACTGTGCGCCTGCTGATTGCGGATGACGTCGGCATCGGCAAGACCATCGAAGCCGGCCTGATCGCACGAGAGCTCATGGACCGTGGCGAAATCGCCCGCCTGGCCATTCTCTGCCCGCCACACCTTGTCGAGCAGTGGCAAAGTGAGTTGGAAACCCGCTTCAACCTTCAGGCCGTGGCGTTGACTTCGTCTTCGGCCTCCCGCATCGAGCGTGATCTGCCACATGGCGTGTGCCTGTTCGACCATCATCCCGTGGTGGTCGTCAGCCTGGACTACATCAAGAGCGAACGCCACCGCGAACAGTTTCTCGCTACCGCCCCCGAATGCATCATCGTTGACGAGGCCCACACCTGCGCCAGCAGTGGCGCGGGCAAGCAATTGCGCTTCGAGTTGCTGCAACGCCTTGCCCGTGACGCGCAGCGACACCTGGTCCTGCTGACCGCCACCCCTCACTCCGGTGACGAAACCGCCTTCTACAACCTGCTGTCGCTGCTCGATCCCCGCTTTGCAGCGCTGCAAGGGCGCATGACGGCCTCCGATCCGCTGCGTCAGGAACTCGCCCGCCATTTTGTGCAACGTCGCCGCAAGGACATCGCCGAGTGGCAGGTTGAAACCCAGGATGGACGGGGTTTCCCACGCCGCATGAAAACCGAGCTCACCTACCAGCTCAGCGGCGAATGGGGTGCGTTCTTCGATGCCGTGCAGGACTATTGCCGCGAAATGGCGGAAGCCATTGAACAGCAGGACACGCAGCAAAGTGGCGCCCGCCTCATTTGGTACGCCACCCTGGCCTTGCTGCGCTGCGTGGCCTCTTCGCCTGCGGCGGCCGTCAAGGCCCTGACCACGCGGCTGGAAGGCACCATGGCGGATGACGACTTGCTCAGTGACGAGCGCCTGCACGATGGCGAAGCCGACGACCTCATGGGCAGTGACCTGGAGCCCCCCGCCCAATTGCAGGACGCCAGCCGCCTGCACGGCCTCATTGCCGAAGCACAGCGCCTGTCCGGCAAGAAGGGCGATCCCAAGCTGGCCGCGCTCATCCGGCACATCGGTTCCTTGCTTGAAGATGGCTATCACCCCGTGGTGTTCTGCCGCTATGTCGCCACTGCCCATTACGTGGCCGAGCACCTCAAGGCCGCCTTTCCCACGGCCACCGTCGATGCCGTCACCGGCGAGCTCACCCCGGAAGAGCGCCGTGAGCGCGTGGAAGATATGGAAGAGGCTGGGCGACGCATCCTTGTCGCCACCGACTGTCTTTCCGAAGGCATCAACCTGCAACATCTGTTCACCGCCGTCGTCCATTACGATTTGGCCTGGAACCCGACACGCCATGAGCAACGCGAAGGCCGCGTTGACCGTTTTGGCCAGCAGGCCGACGAAGTCCGTTGCACCATGCTCTACGGGCAGGACAACCCGGTCGATGGTTTTGTGCTCAACGTCATCCTGCGCAAGGGCGAAACCATCCAAAAGGAACTGGGCGTGCTGGTGCCCCTCCCTGAGGACGAAGCCCGCATCAACCAGGCCCTGGTCAAGGCCGCGCTCATGCGGCGCAGCAACAGCAGCATGGCATCGCCGCAAGCCAGTTTCGATTTCGGTGAATCCGAGCAACTGCTGGCGCCATTGCAGGCTCAGTGGCAGGACGCCCTGGAGAAAGCCAAAGCCAACCGCACCGTCTTTGCCCAACGCCGCATCAAGCCCGACGAGGTGTTGCCAGAGTGGCATAAACAGCAACACGCCCTGGGCACCCAGGCCGATGTGCAGCGTTTCCTGCAAAGCGCCTGCGTGCGCCTCGGATCGCCTCTGGAAATGAGCCGCAAGCAGGCCCGCTTCCTGCCCCAGCATCTGCCCGAAGCCCTGCGCCAGCGTCTAGCCGACGAAGGCATCAACAAACCGCAAAGCATCGACTTAGCCGAACTGCACCGCAGCCACCCACTGGTAGGCCTGCTGGCGCAGCACTTGCTGGAAGATGCCCTCAGCAGCGAACGTCCGCTGGCCGCCCGTTGTGCTGCCACGCTGACCGACGACGTCGATGTTGTCACCACGATCTATCTGCTGCGCTTGCGCCATCAGCTCAGCTACGTGCGCCGTCGCGAGCCTTTCCAGATGATGGCCGAGGAGACCGTGGCCCTGGCCGTGCGTGGCCGTGCCAATCCGCAATGGCTGGCCGATGACAGCGTGAACCGCCTGCTCGAATGCACGCCCAGTGGCAACCTGCCCGCAGAAGCCGTGCAACGCGAGGTGTGCGCCGCGCTCGATTTCCTCGCCGCGCATCCCCAACCACTGCAAGCCCTGGCAGAGCAACGCGCCCAAGCCCTGTTGGCCGACCACGAGCGCGTACGCGCCGCCGCCCGCGACGTGGGCCACCACAGCGTCAGCCCCTGCCTGCCAGTGGATGTGATGGGTGTGTACGTGCTGCTGCCCGACTCGCTATAAGCCTCGGCCTAAAGAAGAACAACCATGAAACGCATCCGCAAGACCCAGGCCACGCTGGATTTGCCCACTCTCAAGCTTGAAGGTGGCCTGTTCCTGCCCGACCAACTGGAAAAAGCCGCCCAGGGCCGCGCCAGCGCCCAGAGCGAGGCCGATTACGGCACCCCCAAGGGCGTCAAGCTCAAGGACGAATACAGCCGCGCCTTCCAGATCGCCTGCGCCCAGTGGCAGCACTTCGCCGCGCAGATGGAGCGCGCCGACGTCGATGCCGCCCAGCTCACCACCGCTTTCGTGCACGAACTGCTGCGCGATGCCTTCGGCTACGCCACCCTGCAAGCCACTTCGGCACAGTCGGTGGGGGAACTGCGCTACCCCGTCAGCCTGACGAACGGCAGCCTGCCCGTACTCGTTGCCCCGTATTCCCTGGGGCTGGACGAGGCCGACGCGCACTTTGCCGTGCAGGGCGGCGGCAGTCGCAGGAAGGCCCCCTTCCAGGCCATGCAGGAGCTGCTCAACGCCAGTACCGACCACCTCTGGGGCATCGTCAGCAACGGCAGGCAACTGCGCCTGTTGCGCGACGCCGCCAGCCTCACCCGCCCCAGCTTTCTCGAAGTCGATCTGGCCGACCTGCTGGGCGGCCAGCGCTACGCCGAATTCGCCAACGTCTGGCGCCTGCTGCATGCCAGTCGTGCGCCCGGTCACCGTGTACAAGGAGCTGAAACCTGCATATGGGAACAATGGCGCACCGAAGGCCAGCAAGAAGGCACCCGCGTACGCGATGGCCTGCGCGATGGCGTCGAGCAGGCGCTGCTGACCTTCGGTCAGGGCTTCCTGCAACACCCCGACAACCACGCCCTGCGCACCGCCCTGCATGACGGCACGCTCAGCAAGGACGCCTTTTTCCAACAACTGCTGCGCCTGGTCTACCGGCTCATCTTCGTCTTCACCGTGGAAGAGCGCGGCGTGCTGCACCCACGGAGCGATAGCGCCGATGCACAAGCCGCTAGCCGAGCATATGCCGAAGGCTATGCCCTGATCCGCCTGCGCGAGCTGTGCCTAAAACGCCGCGCCCGCACCCGGCACGATGACCAGTGGCAGGCCATCCGCATCGTCTTCCGTGGCCTGGCACAAGGCGAGCCGCGTCTGGCCTTGCCCGCCCTGGGCGGCCTGTTCGCTCCCGCGCAATGCCCAGATCTGGATGCCGCCAGCCTGGACAACGCCCACCTGCTGGCCGCCCTGCAACATCTGCGCTGGGCCAAGCCGACCGGCGCGCAAAGCCTGGTGCCGGTGGACTACCGCAACATGGGCCCGGAAGAGCTGGGCAGTGTCTACGAAAGCCTGCTGGAGCTGGTGCCCGCCATCGACCTGCCCGCCCGCACCTTCGGCTTCGTCGGCCGCACCGAGGAAGGCAGCACCGCCGGCAACGCCCGCAAGCTCACCGGCAGCTACTACACCCCCGACAGCCTGGTGCAGGAGCTGATCAGGAGCGCGCTCGACCCCGTCATCGAACAACGTCTGGCAGCCAACCCGACCAACCCCACCGAGGCACTGCTGGCCATCCGCGTCATCGACCCGGCCTGCGGCAGCGGCCACTTCCTGCTCGCCGCTGCCCGCCGTCTGGCCGAAAAACTGGCCCTGTTGCGCAGTCTCGAAGGTGGGCAGGAGGGCGCCATCCAGCCGCAGGACTACCGCCACGCCCTGCGCGAAGTGGTGGCCCGCTGCATCTACGGGGTGGATCGCAACCCCATGGCCATCGAACTGGCGCGCATGGCGCTGTGGCTGGAAGGCTACGAGGAAGGCCGCCCGCTGGGCTTTCTCGACCACCATCTGCAAGTCGGCGACGCCCTGCTGGGCCTGACCGACCTGAACGTGCTCGAAAAAGGTATCGCCAAGGATGCCTTCAAGCCCTTGAGCGGCGACGACAAGAACGTGTGCAAGGAGCTGGCCAAGGCCAACGCCGCCGGTCTCAAGCAGATCGACAAGGATTTGAACGGAAAACAGATGCTGCTGGGCGTGGACAACCGCAGCGGCCTCGATGCCCTGCGCGCCATCGAAACCCTGCCCACCGATACCCCCGAGCAGGTGGCCGCCAAGGAACAGGCCTGGCGCCGCTTTCTGGAAGACTCCGCACACAGCCCGCTGGCCCACGCCGCCGATGCGCTGGTGGGCGCCTACCTGCTGCCCAAGACGGAGGACATGGCAGAAACTGTGCCCACCAGCATCACCCTGCATGCGCTGCTGACCGACCCGCAACGCGCCCAGACCGAGCACGCCGCGCCCATCGCCGCCGCACGCGCGGCCTGCGAACAGGCGCGCGTGTTCCACTGGCCGCTGGCCTTCCCGCAGGTGTTTGCGCAGGGCGGCTTCGACTGTGTGCTGGGCAATCCGCCGTGGGAGCGCATCAAGCTGCAAGAAGAAGAATTCTTCGCCACCCGCCACCGCGACGTGGCGCAAGCTCGCAACAAGGCCGAACGCGCCCAGCGCATCCAGTGGCTCAGTGAAGGCATGCTGGCACGCCACCTGTACCCCGACCTGGCCCATGAGGTGCATGAGGACGAGGCCGAAAAACGCCTCTACCGTGAATTCGTCACCGCCCGCCGCACGGCGGAGGCGGCCAGCGTGTTTGCCCATGTGAAAGGCAACGACGGCGGACGCTACCCGCTGACCGGCGTGGGCGACGTGAACACCTACGCGCTGTTTGCCGAAACCATCTTGCAAATCCATGCCGACAGCGGCCGCGCCGGCTTCATCGTGCCGACCGGCATTGCTACCGACGACAGTACCAAGGCGTACTTCGGCCACATCACCCAGAACCGGCGGCTGGTCAGCCTGTACGACATCGAGAACCGCGAGGCGGTGTTCCCCTCCGTACACCGCAGCTACAAGTTCTGCCTGCTCACCCTGGGCGCGGCGGAACGGGCAGAATTCGTCTGCTTCGCCACCCAGGTCAGCCAACTGGCCGACCCGCGCCGCCGCTTTACCCTCACGCCCGATGAATTCCGTCTCATCAACCCCAACACGCTCACCTGCCCGGTCTTCCGCAGCGAACGCGACGCGGAGCTGACCAAGAAGCTCTACCGCGCCGCCCCGGTGCTGATGCGCGATGCCGTTACCGCAGGCGAGGGCAAGCAAGCCAAAGTGGTGGAACCTGCGCAAAACCCGTGGGGCATTTCGTTCATGGCGATGCTGCACATGTCCAACGACAGCCACCTCTTCAGGGACGAGCCAGCTGCCGACCGCTTGCCACTGTACGAAGCCAAGCTCATTCACCAGTTCGACCACCGCTGGGCCACCTACACGGCGGACGGCAACAGCCGCGATGTCACGCTGCCCGAAAAGGCCGACCCGCATTTCACCGTCACCCCGCGCTATTGGGTCAGTCGCGCAGAGGTGGAAGAACGCCTGTGTAAACGCGACCGCGATGGTCGCGTGATCTGGCAATGGGAGCGGGATTGGTTGATGGGCTGGCGGGATATCACCAATGCGACCAATGAGCGGACGGTGATTGCGTCGGTGGTGCCAAGGGTGGGTGTTGGGCACACTATGCCGCTGTTCCTGACTGATACCGATACACGCCAAATCGCTGCGCTCTTGGGTAACTTGGGGGCACTCGTGCTGGATTTCTGCGCTCGGGTCAAAGTCGGTGGCACCCACCTCACATACGGCTACCTCAAACAATTTCCAGTACTGCCGCCAGACCACTACACCGACGCCGACCTCGCTTTTATCGTCCCGCGCGTACTGGAGCTGACCTACACCGCCCATGACCTCTCCAGTTGGGCACAAGACTTGGGCTACGGCGGCGAACCCTTCCCCTTCGACCCCGACCGCCGCGCCACCCTGCGCGCCGAACTCGATGCCTACTACGCCAAACTCTACGGCCTCACCGAAGACGACCTGCGCTACATCCTCGACCCCGCCGACGTCATGGGCGCCGACTACCCCAGCGAAACCTTCCGTGTGCTCAAGAACAAGGAACAGAAGGAGTTCGACGAATACCGTACTCAACGGCTGATCCTGGCAGCTTGGGACAAGCTGGAACGCGGAGAACTCAGATGAAGATCCTTGATCTGCAGAACGAATTCCGCGAACTGATCGCGCAACTCCGGCATGAAATCGAAGCCGCCAGTGCGATGGGGCAGTTTGATGTGCATAAGATTTCCGAGAACCTTATGTGCGGCCTTCTGCGAGAGCTGTGTGGCTGGACTGACTTGCGGAATCTGAACCACGAGCAAGCGAATTTTCCCGGAATTGATCTCGCAGACGATACGTGCCGAGTGGCGGTGCAGGTAACGGCCACCGCAGACATCGGCAAGGTCAAATACACGCTGGAGCAATTTCTCAGTCGTGATTTGCACCAGCGTTACGACCGATTGATTGTCTATGTACTCACCGCCAAGCAAGGCAGCTACTCGCAAGCGGCCGTTGATTCGGTGTGCGAGAGCAAGCACAAGTTTTCAGCTGGCGATGATGTTTGGGACTACAAGGATCTGTGCACCCTAGCAGCCGATGCTGAACCACACAAGTTGCAAGCTGCGCTCAACCATTTGAAAGCCTATCTGCGCGGAGTGCCTGTTGGTTTAGCGGACGAGGACATTGATCCACCGTTGACACCATCGGAATCGCTGACGGCCAACCTCGTGGAACTCTATTTTCCGAGCAAACTCTTCATTGCTCGATTGAGTGAGGATCTGCTGAAAAAGCATGGAAAAAGAAGACCAGGCTTGTGGCGAACTACCATTAGAGAGTTTAACCAAGAGAATGAACTCGCGGTTCCCTCTGCTTACGTAATCCACAGTGGTAATCTGGTGACGTTTTTTGATCTGACCGAGCGGAACAATCCCTATCAGCACTTGTGTGAGCTAGGCACGGCAGAAGAACACCGCGCTGCTGATTACTGTTCGATCGACGATGACCACGAGCGTGTCTTCAAGTCACTGTTGAGATTTTCCCTGCAGCATCGCCTGTTCAAAGAACGTGTACGGTGGGAAAACGATATCGGTGAGTTCATATTCCTACCTTTGGAAGATGGCTTAAACCAACGGGAGGTGGTGTGGCAAGGAGAGAAAAAAGCCAAGCGCAATGTCTTTTCAAGGCAATTCAACAAAAAAGACCCTTCAAAGGTTTTTCTGCAAAAGCATCTCTCGTTCGCTGTAGATTTTTTGCGCCTGGATGGTCATTGGTTCATTGCCATAACCCCCAGTTGGTTCTTTAGCTATGGAGCCAATTTCGAGCAGTCTGGTTTCAGTCACGACAACCTCAGCTGGATCAAGCGCCAGGAAAATAACCAGCAGGTGTTGAATCATTTTCGATTTATATCTGCCTGGCTGTCCTCAATTGACGACGAGGATCTTTTCTCAGAAAAAGGGACAACGGACTCTTTCCTCTCATTTGGGACTCCACTCATGCTGGACGGTGCCCCCTCTCTGGAGGAGTCTGGCTGGAAAGCCCTGCCTACGATCAATGAAGAAGATTCGGCGCAGCCGAGAAGGATGTTCGGTTCATGAAACTGGTGCATGTCAACGAGCCAAGGCTTGAGTTTTTTGAGGGCTCACATGTTTGTCCTAGGCGCGGGATTGCAGCCTATGGGGTGTATGACAAAGGCTCTCTCACCCGAAGAACTCGAATCCTAATCGGAGCCATCGGCACTAGCAAAGACCTCGAAGATTTTTCGAGTCTGATCGAGCGAATGAAGTCTCCTATATCGGCTGATGTGGATGAACACAAGGGCAATCTTTTTCCAGACTTCTGTGGATTCAATGAGCGGGTTGGGTTTCATGCGGAGCTTGCGTTCAACCAAGATTTAGGTCGCCCATTGAGACAATTGGATATCGAGAAAATTACAAAAATAAATAATAGAACGAAGCGTATAGAAGCAGCCCTCGATCTGTACTATGAGGAGATCAAGTTCCTCGCACAGAACAGGCCTGTCGATGTGATCGTTTGCGTGCTTTCCAAATCTGTTTACGATGCAGTCAGCAAAGATTCGGCGATAGAAGGCGACGAAAAGCTGGAAGAGAGCATCGAGGTTCAATCAGAGTTGAATTTCCGGCGGGCCTTGAAGGCGAAGGCCATGCACTTGGGAAAGCCGCTTCAATTGGTGCGTGCGGATTCACTGGCATCCGGCGCAAAGGGTCAGCAGGATGACGCAACCAAGGCTTGGAATCTCGCGACCGCGCTGTATTACAAGGCTGGCGCGACTAACCCATGGCGCCTTGAAAAGGCTGAAGGCAACACACTTTCTTGTGCCTTGGGTATCGCGTTCTACCGAAGCAGAGACAAGAAGACGCTTAACACCAGCTTGGCTCAGGTTTTCGATGAATTGGGTAATGGATTGATTTTGCGGGGCACGCCTGTGCATCTCGACAAAGGAGATAGAGTCCCAAAGCTATCGGAGGAGCAGGCATATACGTTGTTCAAGGCTGCGCTTGAGGAGTATCGCAATGCGATGCGAACGTACCCTGGCAGGGTCGTTGTTCACAAGACATCAAATTTCTCTGACCTGGAGATTTCAGGTCTCATGAGTGCGGCCTCGGACTTGCGTATCGATACAGTTGATTTTGTGACGGTGATGGATTCGCGACTTCGACTCTTTAGGACTGGAGCATATCCTCCTTATCGAGGTACATCCCTAGTCCTTGATGACCAGCGGCAGTTGCTCTATACCCGAGGCTCAATCTGGTACTACAAGACCTATCCTGGGATGTACATTCCTCAGCCACTTGAGTTGCGCGTGATCCGCTCGGAGCAAAGCCCCGCCTTTCTGGCTAGGGAAATCCTCGGACTAACAAAAATGAACTGGAACAACCCCCAGCTTGATGGAAAGTACCCCATCACGCTTAGTTGCGCCAGAAAGGTGGGGGAGATCATGAAGTATTTGGATGAACATGATCGACCACAAATTCGCTATGGCTACTACATGTAATCTGCGGGACAGAACATGCTTACTCATCTCAAACTGGAGAACTTCAAGATCTGGCGCACCACGGGGCCTGTGCGACTCGCCCCTATCACTCTGCTGCTGGGTGCCAATTCATCGGGTAAGTCCAGTCTGATCCAAAGCCTGCTGCTCATCCGTCAGACCGTCAAGGGCGATGATCCGAATCTGGATCTCAATCTAGGTAACCCCGATACCAGCGACTCCGTCACACTCGGCCAGTTCAAGGATGTGCTGTGTCGTCATGGTGCAGCAACAGAAAGCACGGCGTCCAATCAAGTAGGTATCGAGTTTCGCTGGAGCGAAACGGGAAATGCTGCTGAATCGGCGATTTTCTCGGCACGCTACCGCAAAGGTCAGTCCGGTAGCGCTGAATTGGAGTTCCTGCGCTTAGGCAAAGACGGTCAAGGCTTCAGTGTGGAACGTCGCAAACCCGGGATTTATCGCCTCACGCTGGGCAATCAAACCAAACCTTTGGGGCAAAGCGCGGATTTTCGTCCGCAGCGTTCGTTTGCATTTTCACCCTCTACGCTTAACAAGCTGGGTGTGCAGGGTGAGGTGATTCGGCCGGTTGGTCCGGCGCTGCTGGACGAGTTGGGCCGCATCATCTACCTTGGCCCCGTGCGCCGCTTGGCCCAGCGTGACTATGTATGGGCAGGGCGTATGCCTGCCCATATCGGCGACGATGGCGCCAAAGCCGTGGATGCGTTGATTGCCAGCGGTGTGGCGTGCCAGCAAGCCAAGAGGCGTAGTCAAGCCTTGCCAGCGGAAGCCTATCTCTTTGAGCAAACGGTTCATTGGCTGAAGGAGATGAATCTGGCGCACGGTCTTTCCATCCGCGCCCTTGGCAATTCAGCGCGTCATGAGTTGCTAGTGGAAACCGATGGCCAGGCCAGTAACCTCAAAGACGTTGGAGTAGGGGTGTCGCAGGTGCTTCCCGTCATTGTGGCCGCCCTGTTCGCACAGCCCGGCCATATCGTGATCGTCGAAGAGCCGGAAAGCCATTTACACCCTCTGGCACAGAGCAAGCTGGCTGAGTTGCTGGCGCAGGTAAGCAAGGAGCGCAACGTTCAGTTCATTGTCGAGACGCATTCAGAGCATTTGTTCCGCCGTATGCAGACCTTGATTGCCCGCGAAGAAGTTTCTGTTGCTGGCGCCGCCATGTATTTCGTTGAACGTGATGGCAAGGCCGCGCGATTGAGAACCCTGGAAATGGATGATTTTGGTCGATTGAAGAACTGGCCTGAAGGTTTCTTTGGGGATGCGCTAGGTGAGACCCGCGAACAGGCACGCTTGATGTTCGAGCGCCAGAAGCGGAGTCAGCCATGAGGGCGCGTTATGTCGTGGATACCAATGTTTTGATTGCTGCCAGCGCTGCTGACCCAACTCACCCGAAGGATATTGATGCCACGCCAGATGATCCGACAGAACGCCAAAAGGTGTGGCAGTGGCTGGACGTATTTCAGAAAAGCGAATCCCGGCTTGTACTGGATCTGGCGGGTGAAATCTATAACGAGTACACCAATAAGCTGGGGTTCAATGACTTTGGTATCCAAGTTGTCATGCACAAGTGGAGCACAGCAGCCGTCGATAACGTTGATGTCGCCTATGACGGGTATGGGCACGGGATATTGCAACTGCCATTGTTGGCTGTCATCCACGATGACGCAGATAAGAAAATGGTCGCCGCTGCGTTGGACTCTCACAGGAAGTACGGCGAGGGCTGTGTTGCTTTTGCAGGGGACACCGATTGGCATGATTGGGAGACTGATCTGCTGGCGAACAACGTTTTGTTGGAGCCCATCATTGAAATTTGGTCACGACAGAAACATGCCGAGAAGCAAGCTCGTTGAATGAGGATCATGCATTGACCGACTTCTTCCGTTTTCCTACCACTCCGCACCTCGCCTGGCTGGCCAAAGACGGCATGCCACGCGACGACAAGGTGCTGTCACCCACCGAAGCAGAGGCGCTGCTTGCCAGTGATGTGGTCGTGGAGGAGAAGCTCGACGGAGCAAACCTCGGCCTGTCTCTATCACCCGACGGCACCGTGCTTGCCCAGAATCGAGGCCAGTATCTGGGCGAGCCCTATGTTGGTCAGTTTGCGCGTTTACCCGCCTGGCTGGCGCAACACAAATCCAGCTTGCTTGCCGTGCTGCGTCCTGAGTTGATGCTGTTCGGCGAATGGTGCGCCGCCCGCCATTCACTGGATTACGACACGCTGCCCGACTGGTTTCTGTTGTTCGATGTCTATGACCGCAGCAAGAGGCGTTTTTGGAGTACCTCCCGGCGCAACGCGCTGGCCTCAGAAGCCGGATTGTTCACTGTGCCGCGGATATTGAGTGGCCGCACCACCCTGGCGGCGCTGAAGCAATTGGTTATGGATACAGCCAGTCACTATCGCGCCGAGCTGCCGCTGGAAGGTGCGGTGGTACGGCGCGAATCAGCTGACTGGTGCGAGGCGCGTGCCAAGTTGGTGCGCCCGGATTTCGCCCAAGCGATCGACACCCATTGGCGCAAGCGCGCCATCGAGTGGAACCGGGTAGATTGGACGCGGACATGAATCCTCTGCAACGCACCCTCATCGAAAAAGCCGGCCACGACAATGGCTTCGAGCACGTGCTATCTCCGGCAGGCGATGCGGTGACACTGGCTTCGGCCCGTCATCGCAGTCAGGCAGTGGTGACAGCATTGGCCGAAGGCTTTGAAGTGCGCTTTCAACCGGCAACGCCCGCGCTGTTGCCGGAGTTGCTGCGCAGCTTTCAGCCCTGGGCCGGCGCTGGCGGCGTGTTTTGTGTACCCACCATGCCCGATCTGGCAGCTTTGCTGCGCCGTGCGGCCAGTCTGTCGCAGGCCTTGCCGAACCAGGCGGTAAGCGACTACCACGCTGCCGTGGCGCAAGCGGTGGAAGCCATGCCTGCCGAAGCCCGGGGCACGGAAGTCGAACGCCTGGTGCGTCAGCGTGTGGGACAGGCGCGTTACCGCGATGCCTTGCTCACCTATTGGGGGGGCGCCTGTGCGGTAACCGGCATCAATGTGCCCGAGGTGCTGCGTGCCAGCCATGCCAAACCCTGGGCCGAGTGCGCCGGTGATGCCGAGCGGCTGGATGCCTTCAATGGCTTTCTGCTGGTGGCCAATCTGGATGCATTGTTTGATCGCTTTCTGATCAGCTTCGACGATACCGGGTACTTGCTGACCAGCTCCCGCCTGACCGCAGGCGATCTGCAGGGGCTTGGCATTCAGCCGGGCATGAGGCTGCGCTGGCTGGCCCGCGAGCACTTGCATTATCTGCAATGGCACTGCGAGCGCTTCCTGCTCACATCCTGATCGAGGAAATAGCATGGCCAAGGCCGAAGCAAGCGTTGAAGAACTGGTTTCCATGATCGAGCGCGGCGAGCTGCGCTTGCCGGAAATGCAGCGCCAGTATGTGTGGCGTTCTACACGGGTGCGCGATTTGCTGGATTCGCTGTATCGGGGCTATCCCTCTGGGGCAATCCTGCTGTGGGAAACCGATGAGGCCGTGCCCCTGCAAAGCTTCGCCGTCAGCCAGAGCAACAACCCTTATCAGAGCACCCGCCTGTTGCTCGATGGACAACAGCGTCTGACCTCGTTGTCTGCCGTCATTCGTGGCGAGCCGGTGTCGGTGCGCGGTCGCCGTCGGCCCATCGATTTGCTCTTCAATCTGGAGCATCCCGACCAACTGGCCGTCGTGACCGAAGTGGATGAGAACGGTGATGACGCCGAGGTCGAGGAGGAAGGCGAACTGGGCGGCGACGAGGCCGACGCCAGCGAAGACGAACTGCTGACGCGCTTCAACAAAATGACCTTCGTGGTGGCGACCCGGAAGCTGGAGCAGTTGCCGCAGTGGGTGAAGGTATCCGAAGTCTTCAAGACCGACAGCGATGCGCCTTTCCTCAAACGTGCGGGCATCAGTGGCTTTGATGATCCGCGTTACGAGAAATACAGTCAGCGCCTGGCCCGGCTGCGCGGCATTCGCAAGTACGTGTATCGCATGGACGTGCTGGAGCGAACACTGTCCTACGACGAGGTCACGGAAATCTTCGTGCGGGTCAACTCGCTGGGCGCCAAGCTGCGCAGCTCCGATCTGGCTCTGGCGCAGATCACGGCCAAATGGCGGCACTCGCTGCAGACCTTCCTGGACTTCCAGAGTGCCTGCGCCCAGAACGGTTTCGAGCTTGATCTGGGTTTGCACCTGAAGAATTTGATGGCCTTTGCTACCGGGCAATCCCGTTTTCTGACCGTCGGCAGCCTGACCCTGGAGGTACTGCAGCAAGCCTGGAAAGAAGCCTGCGAGGGGATGGAATTTGCCCTCAATTTCGCACGCAGCAATCTGGGTATCGACAGCCCTGCCTTGCTGTCATCGCCCTTCTTACTGGTGGTACTGGCCTACTTTGGGCATCGCCGCGACTATGCCCTCAGCACGGAAGAGGCGCAGCAGTTGCGCTACTGGGCCTTGACCGCCAATGCCAAAGGCCGTTTCTCGCGGGGTTCCAGTGAGACCATTCTGGATCAGGATTTGGCGACCATCCGTAATGGCGGCGGCGTCAATGAATTGATCGACCGGCTGCGCCTGCAGTTCGGCCGCCTTGACATCACGCCGGAAGAGCTGGAGGGGCGCAACCAGCGCAGCGCGCTGTTCAAGACCATGTTCCTGGCGTTTCGTGCGGCAGGCGCTAAGGATTGGCGCAGCCACCTGGCCATTGCCCTGGACCACTCGGGCAGTCAGCACCGCTTGCAGTTTCATCACATTTTCCCCAAGGCATTGCTGCGCGGCAGCTACACCCCTCGCGAGGCCGACGACATCGCCAATCTGGCTTTCATCGGCGGCAAAACCAATCGTGCGATCAGCGACAAAGCGCCTGTGACCTACCTGTTGCCGCTGGTGACGCAGCACGGTGCAGCACCATTCGCAGCACAGTGCATCCCGGTGGAGGAGGAACTGTTGGCACTGGATCACTACAAGGCGTTCTTGCAAGAACGCCGTAAACGCATCGCGGCGGCACTGAATGCTTTCATCCATGCGACCGCTTGAGCTGTCAGCGCCACCTTGTTGCCACGCTGTGACCCACATGTCGCCACAATGCTGCCGCCATGTTCAACACAATGTTGCCACACTGCTCACCACATTGACGCCACTATGTGCACACAGTGTTGCCACCATGCCTTACACATTCCGGCCGGGACGCAGCCCGAGAGTCGCTTGTCCCCAGCACGCTGAGCACATTCTTTGTGCTGGCTCGCGAGAGCACAAAGAATGTGGCCGCTGGGCTCGATTTCGCCAGAAATCGGGCGCTGCGGCGTGGGGACAACGAATGGTCGATGCGTCCAGCCTGAACCTTATGAAACCCCGCTGCGGCCATGCGCCGGGTTGCCGCCCTGTGCGGCTGGCGGGTGAGCGCATGCCGCACAGGGAATGCCTGCTCGGTGGTGGGAGACTGAACTGACATGGCCAACCCTCGCTCGCTGGTTTACGCGCTTTACACCCATTGGGACACCGTGGATCTTTTGGTGCGGCTGTCGCGCGAGTTTGCCGTGTTGACCAGCGATCAGGTGTTGAACGGTATTGCCAAGGTATCCGGGCAACTGGATGGCGAAGCGCAGGGCGCGGTGCTGCGTGCCCTGGTCAATGCGGACATCCTGCAAACCTTGCCGCGCAGCAGCGATCTGCAGCTCAATGCCTATGTGCTGGAGTTCGTGCGCGGCCTCACCCGTGAACATGAGCTGGGCCTGGCTGCCGTACTGCAGGCGCGTGTTGCGGCCATCCGTGAAGCCACCGAAGCACTCAATGAAGGCATGCTCGGGGCCGACATGGATCGCGTGCGCGGAGCCGCCAACAAGCTGGCAGAACTCTTCCGCCAGATCAGTCTGCAGCTCGATCAGGACCGGCACGCGCTCTTTGAGCTGGCGGAAAACGCCAAAAGCGCCGACAGCAGCATGCCGATCAGCCAGCGCTACCGCGAGGTGCTGGAAGCCTACGATCATTATGTGGAGCCGATGAACCAGATGATGGACAGCGGCTCGCAGGGCACCTTCTATCGCTATCTGGAAGA
>JAEXAY010000005.1 GCA_023457895.1 Pseudomonadota bacterium | reverse complement strand
GCAACAGCGGCCCGATCACTTCCCACTCTTCGTCTGTCACGCCAATCCGCTCGCCCAAGGCTGCCTCCAAAAGCCAGCCTTGAATCAAGGTCCGAGTCCCCAGTCAAGCTTTGTCCACGAAACCTAGTTGCTGAACTTGCCATTGTTCACCCTACTCCACCATCGGCCACCAGAACCCGCCATGCTGCCAGCGAAAGCCAACGCGGGCTTTGCATCCCGGCGTGAATCGGCAAGGTGGTGAACGGTTGATGAGGCTATAGGCTCCGCCCACCTTTTCGCGCAATGCAACAAGATCGATTGCCTGCTGCAGGTCAGACAGGACGCCTTAACGGGCTGTTCCCGCGCAATCATCGTGTCGAGGTCGCGGCAGCGTTCGAAGCTGAGGGATGGCGCTGATTTACCCAGGAAGTGGAACGCGGGCGCGAGTCGGGTCAAGGCAGAACGTGACACTTTCGGTGCCAACAGCGTACCACTCTGTGCCGCATATTTCCCCTTTGTTTCGGTTGTAAAATGGCGCTGGAATCCGTTTGCCTTGCTGGAACCCCGCATTTATAGGGCTTTTCAGGTGTGCACCCGTAGCTCAGCAGGATAGAGCACCAGATTCCTAATCTGGGGGCCACAGGTTCGAATCCTGTCGGGTGCACCAGAACTTTTGGGGGATGCATGCGTGTGCGCGTTGCGCCCCGTACATCTCGCGCGTGTTGCCGTTCGCTCAAGGGGCTCTCCTGGTCAAAATGCCGTAGCGTCAGGCCGTGGCGAAAGAGTCACAGGCTGGCGGAAACCATGCCGGGCGCTAGGATTTCCGCCTGTTTCGACATTGACAGTCGACTCTGTCCGTGATTGTTGAGCGATAACCGTAGTCTTCTGCGAAGGGGAAGCGGAAGCGCGAACCGCCGGAAGGCCGGGCGCACGGGCTAAAAATGTTTCGGGGAAGGATGTTTCTGATGAAATTCTCACATTATCTTTTGTCTGGTGTGGCGCTTGCGACCTTGCCGGTCAGCGCGTTTGCGCAGGAAACCGCAAACACGGCTGCCGATCCGGCAGTGCAGGAAAGCGCGGAAGATTATGGCGATGAAATTGTCGTCACCGCGACGCGGCGCGAACAGTCGGTGCAGGATGTCCCGCTCGCCGTCAGCGTGGTCGGGGGTGAGCAGTTGAAGGTTGCCGGCGTCACCGACATTCGCGGGCTCAAGCAGTTGTCGCCCTCGCTTCAGGCAACGACCGGCCAGTCGGCCGCAACCGGTGCGGTGCTCTCGATCCGCGGTATCGGCACGGCGGGCGACAATCCGGGTTTTGAGCCGGCCGTTGGCGTTTTCATCGATGGCGTGTTCCGCGCGCGCGCAGGTGTCGCGCTGGCCGAATTGCCGCCGGTGGAACGCGTCGAAGTCCTGCGCGGTCCGCAAGGGACTTTGTTTGGCCGCAATACCTCTGCGGGTGCGCTCAGCATTACCACTGCTATGCCGAAGTTCACCATGGGCGGCTATGCCGAAGTGGCCTATGGCAATTACGATAATCTGGAAGTCAAGGCAGGCGTGACGGGGCCCGTATCGGACGCCTTCGCGCTGCGACTTGATGGCGGCTATCATCAGCGTGATGGCTATATCAAGGACGCCAATTCCGATCGCCGGATCAACAATCTGGACCGCTATTTCGTGCGTGGTCAAGGTCTGTATGAAACGGAGAACCTCACTTTCCGCCTGATTGCGGATTATGCGGAAACCGATGAAAATTGCTGCGGTGCGCTCAACACCAATTCGGGGTTTGAATTGTTCCCCGCGCAGGACACCAGCAGCAGCTCTGCAGTCGGATTCATCGCCAGCAACGTCATCGAAGCTCTCGCGGGTTCGCGCGGTCTCGACGGGATTGTCCGTCCGTTTGATCCCAAGGGCCGGACCATGGCGATTTCGCCCAACCGGTCCTATCTGGAAAAGGTCAAGGACTGGGGTGTTTCGGGCCAGTTTGATGTTGATATCGGCGACATGAAGCTCACCTCGATCACCGCTTGGCGTGATTGGAAGGCGACCCGCAACCAGGACATCGATTTCTCGGGCGCAGACCGTGCCTACCGCGAAGGCTATCGCACCTCGATGCGCGATTTCTCGCAGGAACTGCGTCTGCAGGGCAAGGCGTTTGACGACAAGCTCGACTGGCTCATCGGCGGTTTCTACCTCAACGAGAAGCTGAAGCTGCGTGATACGGTGCGCATGGGCACGCAAGCGGATGCCTTTGCCGATCTGGTCACTGCGGGCGCCAGCCGGTCGGCAGCGCTACCGACAGGTTTCCAGTGGTTTGGTACCCAGGCGGGAATTCCGACGTTCGGCCAGTTGGCGCTGGGTCAGATCGCGGCGACCAATCCAGCGCTCTACGCCCAGCTTGCCGCCAACCCCGCTGCATTGGCGGCCATCGCGGCGCCTTTGCCGACCAACGTGGGCGCTGGGCAGTATAACGACAATTATACCGTCGACACGCAGGCGATCGCCTTGTTCACGCACAACATCATCAACTTCAGCGATAATCTGTCGCTGACGCTGGGTCTGCGCTACAATCATGAATCGAAAGACATCAAGGCTGATCTCAATGTGGTCAACCCCGGTTGCTCAGCGCTGCTCGGCAACCCGATTCTGGCCAGCGCACTGCAGGCCAATGCCGGCGCTCGCTCGCTGAGCCTACTGGTCTGCAATCCGACGGTCAATCCGCAGGCCAACGGCATCTATGAAGGGGATCGTTCGGATAATGAGTTTACCGGCACCGCCAAGCTGGCGTTCAAGGTAAATGACGAGGTCATGCTCTATGGCGGTTATGATCGCGGCTACAAGTCGGGCGGGTACAATCTTGACCGCGCAACCTTTGCCTATCCCTTCTACGGCGGCGCGGGCATCAGCATTGATAATCTCGAATTCGGCCCAGAGACAGTGAACAGCTATGAAATCGGCATCAAGACCAATTTCAGCCGCGAATTCACGTTCAATGCAACGGCTTTCCGCCAGGACTTCCACGATTTCCAGTCGCTGAAGTTCGTCGGTAACAACTTCCAGGTGCAGTCGTACGATACCGTGCGGTCGCAAGGGTTCGAACTGGAATCGATCATCCGCCCGGTGCGCAATTTCACCGTCAACCTTGCCTACACCTATCTCGACGCCAAGATCAAAGACGCGGCGGCGGGCGAGGATAATGGCAAGCAGGCAACCAACCAGCCCAAGCATGTCGTCACCGGCGGCGTGACCTGGACGCCCGATCTTTCGGAAAATGTCGGTTTGCTGTTTGCGACCAACTTCCGCCTGCAGGGTGATTCGACGCCGCTCAACACCGCGCTGGCGCAGCGCTATGTCGCCAATGACGGATATCTGATCCTGAATGCCAAGGTCGGCGTCAATTTTGGTCCGGAACGCAAGTTCGGGGTGGAAGCGTTCGTCGAAAATCTGACGAACCAGTATTACAACATCACCGCCTTCCCGATCCCCGAGCAGGGCAACAGCTTCGCGGTTTATCCGTCGACGCCGCGTTTCTACGGAGTTCGTGTCCGCGCCGGTTTCTAACTGTTCGCGTTGACAGCATAAAAAAGGCCGGGCTGCCCTTGTGTAGCCCGGCCTTTTCTTTATTTTGGACATAAGTAAAAAATCATGGAGACAGATGCATGGGTGGGGATCTTATCCAGACCGCGCTTGAAGAACGTGAAGCCGCCAAGCTGCCGGTACCCGGCGATGTACAGGACGCCATCCGGGTTTTGCTGAAATGGGCGGGCGATGACCCGACCCGCGAAGGCCTGCTCGATACGCCCAAGCGGGTGGCGCGCGCATGGAAGGAATATTGCCAGGGCTATGACGAGGACCCGGCGGTCCATCTGGCACGCACCTTTGAAGAGGTCGGCGGCTATGATGAACTGGTCCTGCTCAAGGACATTCCGTTCCAGTCGCATTGCGAACATCATATGGCACCGATCATCGGCAAGGCCTCGATCGCCTATATGCCGAAAGACCGCGTGGTCGGCATTTCCAAGCTGGCGCGCGTGCTCCACGGTTTTGCCCGCCGCTTGCAGGTGCAGGAGCGGCTGACCGCGGAAGTCGCGGGCTGCATCTGGGACAATCTGAAACCGCATGGCGTCGCGGTGGTGATCGAGGCGCAGCACGCCTGCATGACCGCGCGCGGGGTGCGCACCCCAGGCGTCGGCATGGTCACCAGCCGTTTGCATGGCTGCTTCCTCGAAGATGACAAGAGCCGCAAGGAAGTGCTGAGCCTGATGGGTTATTGACCATGGCGGCAGACGACTGGGCAGGAATCGACCACTATCTCGAAGAAAGGTTGCTGCCTCATGATGCGCTGCTTGACGCGGTGATAAGCGCCAATCGCGCAGCGGGTCTGCAAGCGATCGACGTGTCGCCCCTGCTCGGGCGTTATCTTGAATTGCTGGTGCGGATCACCGGCGCGCGACGCATCCTCGAAATCGGCACGCTGGGCGGCTATTCCGCGATCTGCATGGCGCGGGCCCTGCCTTCGGGCGGAACGCTCGAGACGCTGGAAGTCGACCCCGAAACGGCAGCGGTGGCGTGCGGCAATATCGCGCAGGCGGGGCTGGCCGAGACGGTCCGCGTCCATGTCGGGCCGGCGCTTGAAACGCTGGAAACGCTCTCCGGTCCATATGATTTCATCTTCATCGACGCCGACAAGCGCAACAACGCCCGCTATCTCGAGCGCGCCGTGGCGCTTTCGCGGCCCGGTACAGTCATCCTGGTCGATAATGTGGTGCGGGCAGGGGCGCTGACCGATCCCGCCAAGACCGACCCGCACACGGCGGGCAACCGGTCGATGTTCGAAGCCTTGCGCGATCATCCGCGGCTGGAAGCTACCGCGCTCCAGACCGTTGGCGTCAAGGGTTGGGACGGGTTCATGATGGCGCGTGTGCGGGGTTGATCGCCGCGGCACCGCAGACTAATCCCGCCGTGCGAGGCCACGTCCTCCCCCGTTGTTGACGGGCAGAAGTCCGGGACGGCCCGGCAGCTTTGGTTGAAAGGAGCTGCCCATGGCCTGGTTTGCACTCATCATTGCCGGTATTTTCGAAATTGTCTGGGCCTATGCGATGAAGCTTTCCGAAGGCTTCACCCGGCCGGGCGCGTCGGTCGTCACGCTGGTTGCCATGATCGCGAGTTTCGTTCTGCTCGCCTGGGCAATGCGGTCGCTGCCGCTCGGGACCGCCTATACCATCTGGACCGGTATCGGTGCGGTCGGCGCCTTCATTGTCGGGATCACGATCCTGGGAGAACTGGCTACCCCGATGCGCATATTCGCAGCCGTGCTGATCGTGAGCGGTCTGGTGTTGATGAAGCTGTCGTCCCCCGCCTGATCCGGCCAGCAAAAAAAGGCCGCCGGATCGCTCCGGCGGCCTTGTTATCTCGGCTTTGCGAAGAAAGCGATTATTCGCCAGCGTCCGCTTCGTCGGTAGCAGGCGCTTCGTCGGCGGCAGGTACTTCGGCAGCCGGAGCGGCTTCCTCGGCTTCTTCGCCAGCGATGACGCCCGGTTCTGCGTTCGGATCATAATCCTCGACGAAACCGGTTTCTTCCTTTTCAAACATCTGCGCCATCACGTCGACGCCGTCCTTCTGCAGGTCGGCTTCTTCGGGCGAACGGGCGACGTTGATCTGGACAGTAGCCGGAACTTCGGGGTGCAGCGCAACCTTGACGTCGAACAGGCCGAGCGTCTTGATCGGGCGTTCGAGCACGACCATCGCCTTGGTCACTTCCTTGATGCCAGCTTCGTGGAGCGCTTCCACGATGTCGCGCACCGAAACCGAACCATAAAGGTGGCCGGCGTTCGACGACTGGCGGATGAGGACGACCTGCTGGCCGTCTACATTCTTGGCGGCAACGGCCGCTTCGTCGCGGCGCTTGGCGTTGTCGGCCTCGATCTGGGCGCGGTTGGCTTCAAACAGCTTCTTGTTCGCTTCGTTGGCGCGCAGCGCCTTCTTGTTGGGGAGCAGGAAGTTGCGGGCATAGCCATTCTTGACGGTGACGACATCGCCGATACCGCCGAGCTTTTCAACGCGCTCGAGAAGGATGATTTCCATTGTGGCTACTCCTTACTTCACAACGTAGGGAAGCAGGCCCAGATGACGGGCGCGCTTGATCGCCTTGGCGAGTTCGCGCTGCTTCTTGGCGGAAACCGCGGTGATGCGGCTGGGAACGATCTTGCCGCGCTCAGAGACGAAACCCTGGAGCAGGCGGACATCTTTATAGTCGATCTTCGGGGCGTCCTTGGCTGCGAACGGGCAGCTCTTGCGACGGCGGAAAAACGGACGTGCCATGGTTCAAGGTCTCCTTATTCTGCGCTGGCGTCGAGGTCTTCGCGTTCACGGCGCGGCGCGCGTTCACCGCGATCGCCACCACGGGCGCCGCGATCACCGCGTTCGCCACGATCGCTCTTGCGCATCATGACCGACGGACCGGCTTCATGCTCGTCAACCTTGATGGTGACATAGCGGATGACGTCTTCGTTGATCTGCGTCTGGCGCTCGAGTTCGGCAACCACGTTGCCGGGAGCGTCAATGTGCAGCATCACATAGTGAGCCTTGCGGTTCTTGGCGATTTTATAGGCAAGCTGGCGAAGGCCCCAGGTTTCGGTCTTGGTGACCTTGCCCTGATTGTCTTCGACGATCTTGGTGGCGGCTTCCGCCAGCGCATCGACCTGGGCCTGAGCCAGATCCTGACGCGCGAGAAATACATGCTCGTAAAGCGGCATGGCGTCTTCTTTCATGTTGGCCGATCGCTGGTATTCCGCCCCATGCGGATACCCCTCCGGCTGTCGTCTCGGGTATTCAATCACCGGCGCGAGAATCATCCCGGGCGCCAAGTGAAGGCGGTCTCTTAGTCGATCATCGCGGAAAAGCAAGCGTGAAGCGGCGATTTGCGCCGGATTTCACACCCTGCCCAATACCTCGGCGGCGAACAGCGGCAGGCTGTCGTCGCGCGCGCCCATGATGACGATGCGATCGCCGGGCCGGGCGAGTTCAACCAGGCGGTCGCCGCAGGCTTCGCGCGTCGGGATGAGTTCGGCATGGAAACCGGCCGCCTTGAGCGGATCGATCACCGCTTCCGATCCCACCGAACGGTCGACCGTGCCGCCGAAATAACAGGGGTCGGAGAAGAGCAGCACGTCGTCGGGGCCGAGCAGTTCCCGGAACATCGCGGTCAGTTCCTCGCCCATGACACGCAACGGGCCATAGCCATGCGGCTGGAAAAACAGCAGCAGGCGGCCGGGGAAGGCCTTGAGCGTCTTGAGCGTGGCCGCGATCTTCTCCGGGTTATGGCCGAAATCATCGATCACCGTGATGTCGTTGATCGTGCCGACCACCTCAAAGCGCCGCTTGATGCCCGAATAGCCGGCGATGGCGCGCACGGCCGCGCCGGCGGGGACGCCGATGGCATGAGCCGCGGCAATGGCGGCCAGCGCATTTTCCACATTATGCCGCCCGGGGACGCGTAACATGACGTCATGACGCTCACCGCCCGCCAGCAATGTAAAGCGCACGCTCAGCGGTTCCTCGATGATATCAATCGCGCGGAAATCGGCAGTTTCGTCCGTTCCGAAACGGATCGCGCCGGGAAGGCCGAGCGGATCTAGCAACGTCGCGGTTTCGCGGTCGTCGGCATTGTAAACCCCGATCCTGGCGACCCTGGCGAAATCAGCGAATAATTCGCGCAATTCTTCCATCGGCCGGTGGTCGTGGCTGATATTGTTAATGACTGCGACGGTGGGCCGGAACAGCGCAATCGAGCGGTCGCTTTCGTCGACTTCACTGATGAAAAGGTCGCCCTTACCGACCCGCGCGCTGGCAAAAGGTGCATCGGCACCGGCAAAATTCTTCATCACCGCGCCGTTCATGATCGTCGGATCGAGCCCGAGATCATGGGCAATCCAGCCTATCATCGCGGTGACGGTCGATTTGCCGCTGGTGCCGCCGATGGCGATGCTCTGCGGCGTCGCGTTGAACAATTGCGAGAGCAGTTCGGCACGGGTCATCCGCGTGCAGCCCAGTTCCTCTGCGCGCATAACGTCCGGCACGGTCTTTTCGACGGCTGCGGATGCCACCAATATCTGGTCGTTGGAGGTCACGCCGCTGCCATCCTGGGGGAAAAGCGCCATGCCGCGCGCGGTCAGCCAGTCGAACTTGCTGCTATGACGCCCCTGATCCATCGAGCGGTCGGATCCGGCGACCTTATGGCCGTGATCGGCGAGAATGCTGGCGAGCGGCAACATCCCGCTACCGCCGATGCCGCAAAAGAAATAGGATTTGCTTGCTGTCATGGCCTCCCGCTATTGGGGATGCGACATAAAAGCAATCGGCCAATATAATTCGGCCGCAGGTTAGCGGGAGTGCAGGGGTTCATGAAACGCATCGCGGTGGTCGGCACCAGCAACACGCTGAACCCGATCCGTGCCGAACAGGTGATTCAGGTCGCGGGCGGCATTTATCCGCTGGGCACGCTCGAGATCGTGTTCCACCCGCAATGTTTCACCAGCGCCGGGCATTTCGCCGGAACCGACGAAGCGCGCGCCGGGGCTTTCCTCGAAATGGCCAATGACCCCGCGTTCGATGCGATCTGGTTTGCGCGCGGAGGCTATGGCGCCGGGAGGCTGCTCGAACATGTCCTGCCCCATCTCAACAAGGCAGCGCGCAAAAAGACCTATATGGGCTACAGCGACGCGACGGCGACGCTGGCGGGGCTTTACGGACATGGTATCGGGCGGCCCGTATGGGGACCAATGCCGGTCGATGTGGGCAGGCGGGAGGTCGGTCCGGTGATCATCGAGCAGGCGCTGCGCTTTCTTGTCGACAATGATGGGAGCTATATCGACCCGGCGGTGCGGGATACCAACGCCCCGGTCATCGCCGCCAACCTTTCCGTTTGGTGCAGCATCATGGGCACCAAATGGGAACCGCAGGTCGAAGGCCATGTGCTTTTCCTGGAGGATGTGGGCGAGCAAATGTACCGGCTCGACCGGATGATGTTCCAGCTGACCGAGCGGCTGAAAATGCGCGGGCTCAAGGGCATCCGTGTCGGCCAGTTTACTGATATTCCACCCAATGAACCCGATTTCGGCATGGGCATCGACGAAATGATGGCCTATTGGTCGCGCCGCAGCGGTATCCCGGTCCTCGGCAGCTCGATGATCGGGCATAGTGCCACCAACCGTATCGTACCGTTCGGCCGTTATCGTCAGATATAATCAAGAGGATCATATGCGCGCATTCATTTTTCCCGGACAAGGCAGCCAGGCGGTCGGCATGGGCAAGGCGCTTGCCGATGCCAGCGCCGTCGCCCGCGAGGTGTTCGAAGAGGTCGATGAGGCTCTGGGGCAGAAATTGTCGGCATTGATGGCGGAAGGTCCGGAGGATCAGCTGACCCTCACTGAAAATGCGCAGCCCGCGATCATGGCGAACGCGATCGCGACGCTCCGCGTGCTGGAACGCGAAGGCGGGCTGCGCCTGTCGGACAAGGCGGATTTTGTCGCGGGGCACAGTCTCGGCGAGTATAGCGCCTTGTGTGCCGCGGGCGCGATCGACCTGGCGACCACCGCCAGGCTGCTGAAATTGCGCGGACAGGCGATGCAGGCGGCGGTCCCGGTGGGCGAGGGCGCGATGGCGGCGCTGCTCGGCGCAGACATCGAAAGCGCGCAAAAGCTTGCCGATGCGGCCGCCGAAGGCGAGGTGTGCACCGTCGCCAATGACAACGACCCGTCACAGGTCGTCATCTCCGGCCACAAGGGAGCGATCGAACGCGCGGTCGCGCTGGTCAAGGATTATGGCATCAAGCGCGGTGTGCTGCTGCCAGTTTCGGCGCCATTCCACTGTCCGTTGATGCAACCCGCCGCCGATGCGATGGAAAAGGCGCTGGGCGAAGCAGCGGTCAATGGTCCGTTTGTCCCCGTCTACGCCAATGTGCTGGCAGCCCCGATCAGTGCCCCCGGCGAAATCCGCGCGCGCCTCGTCGAACAGGTCACGGGCCGTGTGCGCTGGCGCGAAAGCGTCATCGCCATCTTCGATGCCGGCGTTACCGATTTTCTGGAATTCGGCGGAAAGGTGCTCGGCCCCATGGTCAAGCGCTCGGTACCGGACGCCAATGCCACAAGCATCGTCACGATGGACGATATCGAAGCGGTGCTGAAAGCATTTTGACAGGAGGTTAGCCATGAGCTTGTTGCAAGACATGCTGAAGGGCGCCGTACAAGGCGCCAAACCCAAGCGCCGCCGTCGCCGCCGGAGCGGCTATTCGGCTCACGCGGCCGGCGACAAGATTGGCCGTGCCGCAGGCAATGCACTGGCCGGGGTGCTCAAAAATTTATTCAAACGATAGGATTAGTAGATGTTCGACCTGACAGGAATGACCGCGCTGGTGACCGGCGCTTCGGGGGGGATTGGTTCGGCGATTGCCAGGGCGCTGGCGGGGCAGGGGGCGACGCTCGCGCTTTCGGGAAGCAATGCGGACAAGCTCGCCGCCTTCGCCAGTGAGCTGGGCGGTGACCACATGACCCTCATATGCAACCTGTCGGATGGCGCGGCGGTCGACGCACTGGTGCCGCAAGCGGTGGAAGCACTCGGCGGCAAGCTTGATATCCTCGTCAACAATGCAGGCGTCACCCGCGACAATCTCGCCATGCGGATGAAGGACGAGGAGTGGGACGAGGTCATCCGCGTCAATCTGGAAGCGGCATTCCGTCTCTCCCGTGCGGCCGCCAAGCCGATGATGAAGGCGCGCTTCGGCCGGATCATCTCGATCACTTCGGTGGTGGGCGCCACCGGCAATCCGGGGCAGGCCAATTATGCCGCATCCAAGGCGGGCCTTGTCGGCATGTCAAAGGCGCTGGCGCAGGAACTCGCCTCGCGCGGTATCACGGTGAACTGTGTGGCGCCCGGTTTCATCCGCTCGGCCATGACCGATGTCCTCCCCGCAGCGCAGAAGGAAGCATTGCTCGGGAAAATCCCCGTCGGCGATCTCGGCAGCGGTGAAGACATTGGCGCTGCGGTCGTCTACCTGGCCTCGAAGGAGGCCGGCTATGTCACCGGGCAGACGTTGCACGTCAACGGCGGCATGGCGATGTTGTAAGCCTCTGCTGCGCTTCCCAAGTTCCAGCCTGTTTGAAATGCGGGGCTTGCATGGAGCGCGGCGCCGCTTTAGGGCAGGCACACGAAATTCAACTTTACCTGATACGAAAAGGAACAGGGCATGAGCGAGACCGCTGATCGCGTTAAGAAAATTGTTGTCGAGCACCTCGGCGTCGAAGCCGACAAGGTGACCGAAGAAGCCAGCTTCATCGATGATCTGGGCGCGGACAGCCTGGATATCGTCGAACTCGTGATGGCATTTGAAGAAGAATTCGGCGTCGAAATTCCCGACGATGCGGCCGAAAAAATCTCGACCGTCAAGGACGCGATTTCGTTCATCGATTCGAACAAGGGCTAACAAGCCCCGCGCCTGGCGGTTTCGCCAGGGCAGCCAGAATACGGCTTCCCGGTCCGGACGATGGTTCGTCCTATGGCTTGGGAAGCCGTTTTGGCTTATACGCTGCCGAGCCAAACATAGAGAGAGTTGAGGAAGGGCAAGAATGCGCCGTGTTGTTGTAACGGGTCTGGGGCTGGTGACACCGCTCGGAGGCGATGTCGAAACCACGTGGAAGAATATTCTTGCCTCTAAATCGGGGGCAGGACGCATCACCCGTTTCGATCCTTCCGACCAGAAATGTACCATTGCGTGCGAAGTGAAGCCCAAGGACCATGAATATGGGTTCGATCCGGACAAGCGGGTCGATCACAAGGTCCAGCGTCAGGTCGATCCTTTCATTATCTATGGTATCGACGCCGCCGGACAGGCGCTTGAGGATGCGGGGCTTGAGGACATGAGCGAAGAGCTCAAGCTGCGCACCGGCTGCTCCATTGGCGCGGGCATCGGAGGGCTTCCGGGCATTGAATCGGAATCGCTCGTGCTGGCTGAAAAGGGACCTAGCCGGGTCAGCCCGCACTTTGTTCATGGCCGCCTGATCAATCTCGTTTCGGGGCAGGTCTCGATCAAATATGGCATCAAGGGGCCGAACCATGCGGTCGTCACCGCCTGCTCGACCGGCGCGCATTCGATCGGCGATGCGGCGCGGATGATCCGCGACAATGACGCCGACGTCATGCTCGCGGGAGGCGCGGAAGGCGCGATCTGTCCGCTTGGCATCGCCGGTTTTGCGCAGGCGCGCGCGCTCAATTCGAGCTTCAACGACCGTCCCGAACAGGCCAGCCGCCCTTATGACAAGGACCGCGACGGCTTTGTCATGGGCGAAGGCGCGGGCGTGGTGGTGCTCGAAGAATATGAGCATGCCAAGGCGCGCGGCGCAAAGATTTACGCCGAAGTAGTGGGCTATGGCCTGTCGGGCGATGCCTATCATGTGACCGCGCCCGATCCGGAGATGGACGGTGCGTTCCGCTCGATGAGCGCGGCGCTTGCCAAGGCAGGCATGGCGCCGGGCGACATCGATTATATCAACGCGCACGGCACCTCCACCATGGCTGACACCATCGAACTCGCGGCGGTCAAGCGGCTGTTCGGCGATGCCATGGGCAATGTCTCGATGAGCTCGACCAAATCGGCCATCGGCCATCTGCTCGGCGGCGCGGGTGCGGTGGAAACGATCTTCTGCATCCTCGCGATCCGCGACCAGATCGTGCCGCCGACGCTCAACCTCGACAATCCCGACGAGGGCACCGAGGGTGCCGATCTGGTTCCGCACAAGGCCAAGCCGCGCAAGGTCCGCGCCGCGCTCAACAACAGCTTCGGCTTTGGCGGCACCAATGCGAGCCTCATCGTCAAAGCGGTCGAAGACTAGGCGGGCGATGCGCAGGCTCCTGCTGACCGCCGCATTGGCGATCGCCCTCACCGGCTGTTCGGCCGGGTCGGCGGAAAAGGATACCACGGTCGTCATCCCCGAAGGCGCTTCGCTTACCCGCGCCGCCAATATCCTCGAGGAAGCCGGCGCGATCGGCAATGCCGATGCCTTTGTACGAAATGCCAAGATTTTTGGCGGCGGCAGCAAGATCAAGCCGGGCGAATATGAGATCAAGAAGGGAATGAGCGCGAGCGACGTCATGACGCTCATCGAATCGGGCAAGACCAAGCAGCGTTTTGTCACCGTGCCCGAAGGCATGCCCTCGATCCTCGTTTATGAAAAGCTGATGGCCGAGCCCAATCTCACCGGCGAGATCGCGGTGCCGGAAGAAGGGACGCTGCTGCCCGATACCTACAGCTTCCAGAAAGGCGAGCCGCGGGCTGCCGTGGTGAAGCGGATGCAGGCGGCGATGGACAAGACCTTCGACCAGCTCTGGGCCAGGAAGTCGCCCGACAGCGTGGTCAAGAACCGCAACGAGGCGATCACCCTCGCTTCGATTGTCGAAAAGGAAACCGGCGTTCCGGCCGAGCGCACCACGGTCGCGGGCGTCTATTCCAACCGGCTGACACAGGGGATCAAGCTTCAGGCTGATCCAACGATCATCTATCCGGTCACCAAGGGCAAGCCGCTCGGCCGCCGCATCCTGCGCTCGGAGATCGACGCGGTGAACGATTATAATACCTATGCGATGGTCGGCCTTCCCAAGGGCCCGATCGCCAATCCGGGCAAGCTTTCGATCGAGGCGGTTCTCAATCCCAAGAAGACGAACTATCTTTACTTCGTCGCCAAGGGAGATGGCGGCCATGTGTTCGCCGAAACGCTCGCCGAGCATAATGCCAATGTCGAAAAATGGTATGAAATCCGCCGTTCGCGCGGTGAAATGTAAGGAGTTCGAAACATGATTGGCCAGCAGGTCCCCGACGTAACCCTCAGAACCCGCGTACGCGACGAATCGATCGGCGGGGACAATCCGTTCCGCTGGCAGGACGTCCGGACCGGCGAGTTGCTGGGCAAAGGCCGTGTCGTGCTGTTCTCGCTGCCCGGTGCGTTCACGCCCACCTGCACGACCGAACAATGTCCGGCGTTTGAACGTTTCTACGATGATTTCAAGGCGGCAGGCGTCGACGAGGTTTATTGCCTGTCGGTCAATGATGCGTTCGTCATGTATCAGTGGGGCAAGCATCTCGGCATCAGCAAGGTGAAGCTTTTGCCCGACGGCTCGGGCGCCTTTACCCGCCGCATGGGCATGCTGATCAACAAGGACCATCTGGGCTTCGGCCAGCGCAGCTGGCGCTATGCGATGGTAGTCGACGACGGCGTGATCAGCGCGATGTTCGTCGAGCCCGGTATCAACGACGAAGGCGAGGGCGGCGATCCCTATGGCGAATCGAAACCCGAACCCGTGCTTGAATGGGTCAAGGCGCATCCGAAGGGCTGAGCCCCGGGGATCCTGCGCCGCGAAGGAAGGACGCGTTGTGAACGAATCGTTCCAGCGGCATCGCTGATCTGTCGTAACCGCACGCGGCTATCCGTCTCTTGAACTAGCCTATTAACGGGATGTTCGGGGATGGATTCCCCGGTCAAGCCGGGGAATGACGGATATCATCGTTCATGCTGTGGGGCTCGGCCGGTCCGGCGTTGCCGTGTGAGCGGCTTTCAAGCGGCTGGCAGCGTCCCTATATCGGCGCGGTGCAAAGCCCGCTTCCTTCCCCCATCGCAGATTGGCTTGCCGCAAAAGGCTGGCATCTGCGCCGCCATCAGGCGGAGATGCTCGATGCGGCGGCGGCAGGAGAGCATGCACTGCTGGTCGCGGCGACCGGGGCGGGCAAGACGCTGGCGGGCTTCCTGCCGGTGCTGGCCGATCTGATCCAGCATCCCGCGCAAGGTTTGCACACGCTCTATATATCGCCGCTCAAGGCGCTCGCGGTCGATGTCCGGCGCAACCTGCTCGCGCCGATCGCGGAGATGGGCCTCGACATCCGGGTCGAAACCCGCACCGGTGATACCCCGTCCGACCGCAAGGCGCGGCAGCGTGCACGGCCGCCGCAGATCTTGCTGACCACGCCGGAATCGCTTTCGTTGCTCTTGAGTCACGAGGATAGTCTTCAGCTGTTTGCGGGCTTGAAGACGGTGATTGTGGATGAAATCCACGCCTTTGCGACACAGAAGCGCGGCGACCTTCTTTCGCTCGGACTTGCGCGGTTGCAGCAGCTGGCACCGGGGATGCGCCGGGTTGGCCTCACCGCCACCATTGCCGACCCTGATGCCTATCGGGCCTGGCTTGCCCCATGGGGCGATATTGACAGCGTGCGGCTGGTCGAGGGCGAACCGGGCGCCGAGCCGGACGTCTCGATCCTCATTCCCGAGGGCCGGGTGCCCTGGGCGGGACACAGCGGCCGTTATGCGGCGCGCCCCGTGATGGAATTGGTCGCGCATAACCGGACCACGCTCATTTTCTGCAACACGCGCAGTCTCGCCGAGCTGATTTTCCAGGATTTGTGGAAGGGGAACGATGCGCAACTGCCGATCGGTATCCACCATGGTTCGCTCTCGGTGGAAGCACGGCGCCGCGTCGAAGAAGCGATGGCGGACGGCAAGCTGCGTGCGCTCGTCGCCACCGCTAGCCTCGACCTTGGCGTCGACTGGGGCAATGTCGATTGCGTGGTGCAGATGGGCGCGCCCAAGGGGTCGTCACGGCTGCTTCAGCGCATCGGCCGCGCCAATCACCGGCTCGATGAGCCGTCGCAAGCGGTGATCGTACCGGGCAACCGGTTCGAATATCTGGAGGCGCGCGCCGCGCTGGACGCGATCGGGGAGGGGGAACTTGATCGGGACGTCTTTCGCCCCGGAGCGGTCGACGTGCTCGCCCAGCATATCATGGCCTGCGCCTGCGCGGCGCCCTTCAACGAAGCGGCACTCCTTGCCGAAATCCAGTCGGCGACACCTTATTCCGCGCTCACGGCGGACGATTTTGGCCGTGTGCTGCAATTTGTGGCGAACGGCGGGTACGCGCTCAGGGCCTATGACAAATATGCCCGGATAGTGCGCGATGCCAGCGGGGCGTGGCGGGTCGCGCATCCCCAATTCATCCGTCAGCACCGCATGAACGCCGGCATCATCGTCGATGCGCCAATGATCAATATCCGCTTCAAGAACGGCCGCCAGCTCGGGCAGGTCGAGGAATATTTCGCGTCCACGCTGATGCCGGGCGACAGCTTTTATTTTGCGGGTATCGCGGTCGAGGTCGAGCGGATGAAGGACCTTGATCTCATCGTCCGCGCGTCAAGCAAGTCGGCACGGATTATCAGCTACACCGGGCTGCGGCTGGCGCTTTCGACCAACCTTGCCGGACGGGTGCGCACGATGATGCACGACCGCACCCAATGGGCGCGCTTTCCCGGCGATGTACGTGAATGGCTCGAGGTGCAGGAACGCGTGTCGTCGATCCCCGCTCCCGGCGAGTTGCTGGTCGAAACCTTCCCGCATGAAGGACTGCATTATATGGCGGTGTACAGCTTCGAGGGCTGGAACGCGCATCAGGCGCTCGGTATGCTGGTGACGCGGCGGATGGAGGAGGCGGGGCTGAAACCGCTCGGCTTTGTCGCCAATGACTATGCCTTCCTGACCTATGGACTGGCGCCGGTAACGGACCCCGGCGCCCTGCTGTCGCCCGATATCCTCGCCGATGAATTTGTCGAATGGGTCGAAGGCTCGCACATGCTGAAACGCGCGTTTCGCGAGGTCGCGATCATCGGCGGGCTCGTCGAGCGGCAGCATCCCGGGCAGAGGAAGACCGGGCGGCAGGTGACGTTTTCAACGGACCTCATCTACGATGTGCTGCGAAAATATGAACCCGATCATCTGCTGCTGGAAGCGGCGTGGGCGGACGCGCGCACCCGTATGACCGATGTGGCGCGGCTCGGCGATCTGCTCGACAGGGCGCAGGCGACGATGGTGCATTGCCAGCTCGAACGTGTGTCGCCCCTCGCGATCCCGCTGATGGTCATTGTCGGGCGCGAAAATGTCGCCCGCGAGGCGACCGAAGATGAACTGCTGGCCATGGCAGAGGCACTGGCGGGCGAGGTGATGGGCTAGGGGAGGAGCGTCGCCGCACCGCGCTGGGCAATCTCGACCAGCCACTCCTTGCCCGCGCGCACCCGGGCCAGTTGATGCGTATCCTTGTGCGTGAGGAGCCAGAAACTGCGGATGATCCGCGTTTCCGGCAGAACCGCGATAAGACCGGGGTCGGCATCGCCGATGAAACAGGGAAGCACTCCGATCCCCGCGCCGCCCGACAGCAGATGATGCTGCGCATTGATGCTCGAAGAACGCAGATGGGCGGTAAGGCCGGGGTGCAACTCGCCCAGATAATTGAGCTCGGGCGCATAGAGCAGGTCGGGGATATAGCCGACGAGACGTTGATTTCTTGCAAGGTCGGCGGGCCGGCGGACGGTCGGTGTCCTCGCCAGATAATCGGCGCTCGCATAGAGCCGCAGCGCATAGTCGGATAATTTGCGCGCGATCACCGGTCCCGCCTTTGGACGTGACAGGGTGACGGCAATATCCGCCTCGCGCTTGGTCAGGCTGAGAAAGCCGCTGGTTGCGACAATATCAAGCGTCAGCGCAGGATGCGCGTCGGCAAAGGCCGGGACATGCACCGGCAGGAACCAGCTGCCCAAGCCCTCGGACACGCTGATCCGCAAGGTGCCGGACAGCACGCCTTGGACCGGACCTTCGCTGATCTGGTCGGCGGCCTGCGCCATGGCCTCGACCCGAGCGAGCAGCGCCTCACCCACCTCGGTCAATATCTGCCCCTCGCGGGTCTGTTCGAACAGCGTGACGCCGAGCGCGCCTTCGAGCCGGCGCAGCCGACGCCCCATGGTGGTCGCGTCGACCTTCATTTTCTGGGCCGCGCGCGCGAGGCTTCCGCCCTGCGCGATAGCGAGAAAGGCTTGATAATCGCTCCAGTCCGCCATCCCCGAACGCTCCTGCGAAATTGCAGGCAATACTCTCATTATTGCTGGTTGCCTGCAACAGGTTTCAGGCGCACTATCCTCCAGATTATCATTCAGATCCGGAGAGTCGCAATGCGTCAGATCGATCATTTCCTTGCCGGAGGCGCCTCGTTCGCGCGCAGCCGCGAATCCGATGTGTTCAACCCGAGCGAAGGCGCGGTGCAGGCCAAGGTCGCGCTGGGCGACAAGGCTGTGCTCGACGCGGCCGTCGAAGCGGCAAAGAAGGCGCAGCCCGGCTGGGCCGCGACCAACCCGCAAAAGCGCGCCCGCGTGATGTTCGAATTCAAGCGCCTCGTCGAACAGAATATCGACGAACTGGCCGAACTCCTCGCGAGCGAGCATGGCAAGGTCGTCGCCGACGCCAAGGGCGACGTGCAGCGCGGGCTTGATGTGATCGAATTCGCCTGCGGGATTCCCCATGCGCAGAAGGGTGAATATACGCCGGGCGCGGGTCCGGGCATTGACGTCTATTCGATGCGCGTGCCGCTCGGCATCGGCGCGGGCATCACCCCGTTCAACTTCCCGGCGATGATCCCGATGTGGATGTTCGGCGTCGCGATCGCGGTCGGCAATGCCTTCATTCTGAAGCCTTCGGAGCGCGACCCGTCGGTCCCAGTCCGCCTCGCCGAACTGATGCTCGAAGCGGGCGCGCCCGAGGGCATCCTGCAGGTGGTTCATGGCGACAAGGAAATGGTTGATGCGATTCTCGATCATCCCGATATCGCCGCTGTGTCGTTCGTCGGATCGTCCGACATCGCCCATTATGTCTATAATCGCGGTGTCGCGGCCGGAAAGCGCGTACAGGCAATGGGCGGGGCGAAGAATCACGGCATCGTCATGCCCGACGCCGACCTCGACCAGGTGGTCACCGATCTTACCGGCGCGGCATTCGGCTCCGCTGGCGAGCGTTGCATGGCGCTTCCCGTGGTCGTGCCGGTTGGCGACGAGACCGCGGAAAAGCTCAAGGCCAAACTGATCCCGGCGATCGACAAGCTGAAGGTTGGCATCTCGACCGACCCCGACGCCCATTATGGTCCGGTCGTCACCGCACAGCACAAGGCCAAGGTCGAAGGCTGGATTCAGAAATGCGCCGATGAAGGCGGGGAAATCATCGTCGATGGCCGCGGCTTCAAGCTGCAGGGCTATGAGGACGGCTATTTCATCGGCCCGACCCTGATCGACCGTGTCACCACCGACATGGAAAGCTACAAGGAAGAAATTTTCGGCCCCGTGCTGCAGATGGTGCGCGCCAGGGATTTCGAGGAAGCGGTCGCCTTGCCGTCGAAGCATCAATATGGCAATGGCGTCGCCATCTTCACGCGCAACGGTCACGCCGCGCGCGAATTTGCCGCCCGCGTCAATGTTGGGATGGTCGGCATCAACGTGCCGATCCCCGTGCCGGTCGCCTATCACACCTTCGGCGGCTGGAAGCGCTCGGCATTCGGCGACACCAACCAGCACGGCATGGAAGGCGTCAAATTCTGGACCAAGGTCAAGACGGTGACGCAGCGCTGGCCTGACGGCTCACCCGACGGCGGCAACGCATTCGTCATTCCGACCATGGGGTGACGACGGCAGCCCGCGACCGGCGTTGCCGATATCCGGCCTTGCCTAGGGACGGGATCGGCGGCATCATCGCGGGCGGTCGCGACCATATGGGGAAGAGAATGATGAAGAACGCCAAACTATGGCTTGCAGCCGCTTTGGCAGCTTGCGCGGCGCCGGGCTCGGCCTATCAGGTATCAGGCACCGACCGCGCCTATTTTGTCGAGCAGAAGAGCAAGGCGGTGCCGAAACTCTTTCGCGGTGTGTGGACCACCGAGCGCGGCAATTGCCGGCGCCAGTCGATGACGCGCCTGACAATCCATAGTGGCGGCATCGCGCAGGCCGAGGGCGCCGCTTCGGTAAGGTCGGTCAGCACCGGCGAGCCGCGCGAAATCCTCATCCGGCTGGATAATAGCGGCGGCGGCGGAGAGTGGGAATCGCTCCAGATCTGGCGTGTTGCCAAGAATGGCAGGACGCTGGTGATGGAGGACCGGCCCGAGGGCACCCGGCAGACGCTGTGGCGCTGCCGCTGACGCCATGAAGCAGACCCTGCATTGGTCCGGGTAAAGAGCATGTATGGCGCGGCCGCCTGTTGATATTTCCGGCTTCTGGGTCGGCCATTATGGCTATGACGGCAGCGTCAGCGCGGACGTCCAGTTCCTGGCGACGCTGGCGGAAGGGGCAGGCGGGGGTCTCTCCGGCACGATCAGCGAGCCTAACCATATGGGGATGAGCTCCAAGGAACTGCATGCCATTGTTTCAGGGCAGCGCGACGGCAGCGATGTCTTTTTCGCCAAAACCTATGATGGCGCCTCGGATGCGGCGCACCGGGTCGATTATTATGGCGTTCTCAGCGATGACCGGCGGCGTATCATCGGTCACTGGTCGCTGGCCGGGGCGAGCGGAACATTTGCGATGAGCCGCGAACTTCTAGACGAGGAGGAAGAGGAAGCCGGCCTGCTGGTCGAACTGGACGAGCCTGCGGGTGCCGCGCCGCGCGGCAGGCTGCCGGGTGTAGCGGGTGGAAGCGTGGCGCAAGCCGCCATTCCCACAGCGGCACACTAGTCATTCTGACGGGTATTGGCCGGTGTTCCACCTCTGGAATTATCGCAACGCTATGCTAGGGACTGGCTCATGACAACGCAATTCGAACTCTCCGAAGACCAGCTTGCGATCCAGGACATGGCGCGCAAGTTCACCGCCGACGCGATCACCCCGTTCGCGGCCGAGTGGGATGAAAAATCCCATTTCCCGCGCGACGTTATCAGGCAGGCGGCGGAGCTTGGCTTTGCCGCCATCTATGTCAGCGAGGAATCGGGCGGTATCGGCCTTGGGCGCCTTGAAGCGGCGCTGATCATGGAAGCGATGGCCTATGGCTGTCCCGCCACCAGCGCCTTCATCTCGATCCACAATATGGCGGCGTGGATGATCGACCGGTTCGGCTCGGCCGAGGTCAAGGCGAAATTCCTGCCCGACCTCGTCAGCATGGAGAAAATGGCGAGCTATTGTCTCACCGAGCCCGGTTCGGGATCGGACGCGGCGGCGCTCAAGACCACGGCGAAGCTTGAGGGCGATCATTATGTCGTCAACGGCACCAAGCAGTTCATCTCCGGCGCAGGCGTCAATGACGTCTATGTGACGATGGTGCGTACCGGCGAGGACGGCCCCAAGGGGATAAGCTGCCTTGTCGTCGAAAAGGACATGGCGGGCGTCTCGTTCGGCGCGAAGGAAAAGAAGCTCGGCTGGAACGCATCGCCGACCGCGCAGGTGATGTTCGACAATGTGAAGGTCCCGGTTGAAAACCGCGTCGGCATGGAGGGCGAGGGGTTCCGCTTCGCCATGGCCGGGCTCGATGGCGGACGGCTTAATATCGGCGCCTGTTCGCTCGGTGGCGCCCAGCGCTGCCTCGACGAGGCCGTGACCTATACGAGGGACCGCAAGCAGTTCGGCAAGCAGATCGCGGAGTTTCAGAACACGCAGTTCATGCTCGCGGACATGGCGACCGACCTCGAGGCGGCACGGGCCTTGCTCTATCTCGCCGCCGCCAAGGTGACGTCGGGCGCGCCCGACAAGACCAAATTCGCGGCGATGGCCAAGCGGCTCGCAACGGATAATGGTTCGGCGATCGTCAACGATGCGTTGCAACTGTTCGGTGGCTATGGCTATCTGAAGGATTATCCGATCGAACGGTTCTGGCGCGACCTGCGCGTCCATTCGATACTTGAAGGCACTAACCAGATCATGCGCATGATCGTCTCGCGCGACATGTTGCGGCAATGATATAGCGATGTAGCAAAATCGTCACCCTGAACCTGTTTCAGGACCCATCGGGATAGTACCGCGCTTGCCGCGACACGGATGCTGAAATGAGTTCAGCGCGACACTGGAAGAGTTGAAAAGATGACCGAAGACGTAATCGTTGAAAAGCAGGGCCGCGTTGGCCGCCTTCGCCTCAATCGGCCCAAGGCGATCCATGCGCTCAATCTCGACATGGTTCATGCCATGACCGACGCGCTGGTTGCCTGGCGCGACGATCCCGAGGTTGAGGCGGTGTTGATCGATCATGCCGAAGGGCGCGGTTTCTGCGCAGGCGGCGACATCGCGATGCTGCGCGATTCCGCACTCAACGATGGCGGGGTTCAGGGCCGCAAATTCTTCCACGATGAATATCGGCTCAATCACCTGCTGTTCATCTATGAAAAGCCGGTCGTGGCGTTCATGGACGGGATCACCATGGGAGGCGGGGTCGGGATTTCCGCGCCCGCGCGCTACCGCGTCGCAACCGAAAACACGCGGCTCGCCATGCCCGAAACCGGCATTGGCCTGTTCCCCGATGTCGGCGGCGGCTGGTATCTGTCGCGGCTCGAAGGCCGGGTTGGACCTTTCCTCGCGCTGACGGGCGCGCGGCTCGATGGCGCCGAATGTAAGGAACTGGGCCTCGCGACCCATTATCTCCCCTCGGAACGCCTCGACGATGCCAAGGCACAGATCGCCGACAATCCCGACCGGCTCGAGGGCATATTGGGCACGCTCGCCGCGCCGCCGCCGTCGGCGCGGATTGTCGACCATGTTCCGTTGATCAACCGCCTGTTCGCATCCGACCGTTATGAAGACATCCTCGCCGCGCTTGAGGCCGATGACAGCGACTGGGCGCACAAGGAGCGTGCAACGCTCCAGACCAAGAGCCCGCAAACCTGCAAGGTAGCGCTGCGGCAACTCGCCGAAAGCGCGAAGCTCAGCGACTTCGCCGACAATATGCGGATGGAATACCGCATCGGCTCGCGCGTGCTACTGCGTCCCGATTTCGCTGAAGGGGTGCGCGCCGTAATCGTCGACAAGACCAATGACCCGCAATGGCAGCCCGCAACGCCCGAGGGCGTAACGGACGCCATGATCGATGAAATTTTCGCGCCTTTGCCGGAAGGCGAGGAATGGACACCGCTGACAGATTGAAAAACGATCCGTCATTGCGAACCCTGCGTAGCAGGGTGTGGCAATCCAGGGGCGCTTGAACCACCCTGGATTGCTTCGTCGCTTCGCTTCTCGCAATGACGATTTGGATAAGGAAATGATGATGGCCGAATATAAAACCCTGTTGGTTGAGCAACGCGACGCGGTGACGCTGATCACCCTCAATCGTCCGGAAGCGCTGAACGCGCTCAACAGCCAGGTGCTCGCTGATCTGATTGCCGCGCTTGAGGCTTTCGACGCCGATCCCTCGCAAGGCTGCGCCGTCATTACCGGCAGCGAAAAGGCATTTGCCGCCGGGGCCGATATCAAGGAAATGCAGAGCCAGGGCTTTGCCGACATGTATGCGTCCAATTTTTTCGCCGGCTATGACCGCGTCACCGCGACGAGAAAGCCGGTGATCGCGGCTGTCGCGGGCTATGCGCTTGGTGGCGGCTGTGAACTGGCAATGATGTGCGACTTCATCATCGCCGCCGACAGCGCCAAGTTCGGCCAGCCCGAAATCAAGCTCGGCGTCACCCCCGGCATGGGCGGCTCGCAGCGGCTTACCCGCGCGGTCGGCAAGGCCAAGGCGATGGAAATGTGCCTCACCGGCCGGATGATGGGCGCGGACGAGGCCGAGCGTTCCGGCCTTGTTGCGCGCGTGGTCCCGGCAGCGGACCTGATCGACGATGCGCTGAAGACCGCCGCCACGATCGCCGGCATGGCGCCGCTCGCGGTCAAGGCCAACAAGGAAATGGTCAACGCTGCGTTCGAAACCGGGTTGCAACAGGGCATCAACTTCGAACGCCGTCTGTTCCACGGCCTGTTCGGCAGCGCCGACCAGAAGGAAGGCATGACGGCCTTCGTCGAGAAGCGCCCGGGGAACTGGAGCGGGAAATAACGTACCTGATTTCACTTGAAGCCTGATCAGCCTTCAGCGTGTCTTGGCGTTGTTTGGATATTTGTCTTGCACCCGCTTTGCCTCTCGATATGATTTTTCTGCGGGGAGGCTTAGTAGGATGCGACCGGATCATGTAGTCAGCAGGTTGGCGGCAGACCGACGATGAGCGGCGAAGGACCGCGCGAGCGCATTTATTCCGCTCAGGCAATTCATCTGGTGCGCACCGCGACCCAGACCAATCTCGTTCTCAGCCAGATGGCCGACCAGAAGGCGAGTCTGCTGATGGGGGCGAATTTTCTGGTCTTCACCATCGTGATGGGCCAGATGACGCGCGGCACCGTGCCCTGGTCGCTCGTCATGCTCGCGGGCTTTGCCTTTGCCTCGGCCTTCTGTGCGGTTATCGCGGTCCTTCCGGCGACGAGGGGGCGGCCCGCCGATCCTGCCGCCGCGCCCAATCTCCTGTTTTTCGGGGTGTTCACCGCGATGCCGGAAGAGGACTGGACCGACGCGGTGCTCGACCGGCTTGAAACTGACGAAAGCGTGTTACGCACCATGCTCAACGATCTCTATCAGAACGGCGAGGTGCTCCAGCGCAAGAAATACCGGCTGCTCGGCTGGGCCTATCGCCTGCTGCTTGCCGGGCTCATTGTCACCGCGCTCACCTTCGCGGCCGAACTCGCCGCGTTGCCGGGCGCCGGCTGATCCTATTTGACGCCCAGCATCGCGGCTTGCTGCCGGATTTGCGCTTCGGCCTGCGGATTGGCGCTGACCGCGCGGTTGAGCGCGGCGCGTGCAAGATCGGGCTGTTCCAGCGTCACGCGGCTCCGGATCAGCATCAGCCAGCCATCGACATTGCCGGGATTCTTCGCCAGCCGTTGTTCAAGCCTTGAGACCATGCCGACCGCCATCTCGCGCTGTTCGGCGGGGCGTAGCGCGGCGGCGGCCTGGATGTCTTTCGAGCTGGGGCCGGGAATGGCCCGCGCGACCGGGGCGCGGGTGGCGGCCTTGCCAGCGGCGGCAATGCGACTCGCGACATCGATCTTGTTGATCTTGCCGACCTGTTCAATGGTCCGGCGCAGATCGGCTTCCCACGGCGCGCCGGGCGGCGTGTCGGCCAGCAATCTGGTCCAGTCCGCGATCGCGCCTTGATGATCGCCGTCGAGGTCTTTTTTTACGGCGAGGAAATAGCGGGCGCGCGGATCGCTTGCATCGGCGGCGACGGCCTTGCGGAAGGCCTCGAGCGCTTCGGGAGGCATGGGATCTTGGCGGCTCGCCATCACGCGCGCTTCGCCGAGTCCCGACCAGGCCTGCGCCGATCCGGGGCTGGCGCGGGTCGCCGCGGCATAGGCATTCACCGCGTCATCGAAACGGCCGAGATCGAAATAGTGGCGCGCCAGGATAAGCTGGCTCGCGGAATCATCCGCGTTCGCCTTGGCCTTTTGTTCCAGCGCCTCAAGCGACAGCGCGCCGCCCTTTTCTGCGGCTGCAACCGGAGGTGCGGCGTCACTGTTTTTCGCTCTGCCGCCCAGCATCCAGCCGATCGCCACCAGGCTCGCCAGCAATATTCCCCACATCAGGACGCGCAGCGGCCGCGCTATCATATTCTGGTCTTGTGTCATCGCCAAGAATTAGTCCATAAGCGCACCGGGCGCAATCACACTTGCTGATACTGGCAGAGGCAAAATGCCCGCCAGACTGTAACTGGCCATCCTAAAAAGGGGGGATGTTTGGCTGACGGCGTTCAAGTCGCGATTGTAGGTTCTGGACCTGCGGGATTGAGCGCCGCGGCGCGCGCCGCGGCCCTTGGCATGAGCCATGTGCTGCTCGAAAAGACGAACCATCTTTCCGATACGATCTTCAAATATCAGAAGGGCAAGCATGTCATGGCGACGCCCTCCTCGCTCGTGCTGCGATCGGATCTGCCGTTCGATGCCGCGAGCCGCGAGGTGGTGCTCGGCGCGTGGCAGGAGGGCATTGAAAGCGGCGCGGTCCATGTCCGCTATGACAGCGAACTGGTCGCGGTTGAAGGCACGCAGGGCGATTTCACCCTGAAGCTCAGGGACGGAAGCAGCGTGAAAGCCGCCAGCATCGTGTTCGCGATCGGCACCCAGGGTAATCCCAACCTCCTCCGCTGCCCCGGGGGAGATCTTCCGCACGTCCAGTATCAGCTCGATGACCCCGGCGAATATGTCGACGAACATATTACCGTGATCGGATCGGGCGATGCGGGCATTGAAAATGCGCTCGGCCTTGCCGCCGATCCGGCTCAGGGCAATATCGTCACGATTCTCAACCGCGGCACCGATTTCGCACGCGCCAAGGCCGCCAACGTCAAGCTGTTGCAGGAAGCCGCGGCGGCCGGACGACTGACCATCCGGACCGAAACCTCGCCTGCGCAAGTGCGCCCCGGCGAGATCGTGCTCGACACCCGCGACGGCCAGGAAACCATCCGCTGCGACCGGATCATCGCGCGCATGGGATCGACCGCACCGCGCGCCTTTGTCGAAGGCTGCGGCATCCGCTTTTCGAGTGAGGATCGCGAGGCCTTTCCCATTCTTTCTCCCACCTTCGAAACCACTCAGCCCGGCATTTTCGTGATCGGCGCGCTCGCCGGTTATCCGCTCATCAAGCATTGTATGAACCAGGGTTATGACGTGATCGAGTTCCTCAACGGGAACCATGCGCTGAAGCCGGCCGACGAACCGATCCTCGCCGAAAAATTTGCGGCGCTGCCGGTGCGGCGCAACGTCGATGACTGGCTCGCCCTGCTGCGACGCAATGTGACGATCTTCAACGAATTGTCGCCATTGCAGATGCGCGAGCTGATGCTCGATTCCACGATTGCGAGCTACGCGCCCGGCGAAACCATCTTCGTGCGCAACGAGCCGGGCTCCTCGCTCTATGCTCTTGCGCAGGGATCGGTCGAGGTCGAGGTCGATCCCAACGACCCTTCGGTCACCGTGCCGATCGAGCAGGGGTCGATCTTCGGCGAGGTCGGCCTTATCTCGGGGCGGCGGCGCGGCGCCACGATTCGCGCGCGCGAGCCGGTGATCGCGGTCGAAATGTCGCGCAACTCTGCCCTCAAGCTGATCGCCACCTCGCCAAGTGCCGCGCGCGCGGTGGAGCGCATCTCGATCGAACGCCAGCTGCTTCAGATCTTCGGTTCGGGACTGACCCGGGACGATGTCGCCGAGGTCGTGGCCGCCGCCGAGGTGCAGACCAAGCGGGTGGGGGATGTCGTGCTTGCCGAAGGCGACACCGGCGATGACATCTACATCATCCGCCGCGGATCGATGATCGTCGAAAAGATGATCGGCGGCAAGCCGGTGTTCCTCTCCTATCTGCCGTCCGGTTCCTATGTCGGGGAAATGGCGCTGATCGATGGCGGGCCGCGCACGGCGACGGTCAAGGCCGCGATCCGGTCCGAGGTCATTCGCCTGCCCGGCGAAGTGTTCCGCAAATTGCTTGCGGCCAAGCCGGCCCTACTCGCCCGCGCCCAGGCCGATATGGCGGCGCGGCGCGACATCAATGCCTTTATCGAAGGGCGCAAGGACAATTTCACCGGCGCGGTCGACCTCTACTCGGAAACCGCGCAATTCCTCGTCGACAACGGGATCGGCGAGGCCACCGACGTCCTCCTCATCGACGAAAATCTGTGCGTCGGCTGCGACAATTGCGAAAAAGCCTGCGCCGATACGCATGAGGGGCTGACCCGCCTCAACCGCGAAGCGGGCCGCACCTACGCGCATCTCCACGTTCCCACCAGTTGCCGCCACTGCGAGCATCCGCACTGCATGGCCGACTGTCCGCCCAACGCCATCCGTCGCGGGCCGGATGGCGAGGTCGTCATCAACGACAGTTGCATCGGCTGCGGCAATTGCCAGCGTAATTGCCCTTATGGCGTGATCCGGATGGAAAGTCCGCCCCCTGCCAAACCGCCGCTACTCGCGTGGATGCTGTTCGGCTTTGGCCCGGGACCTGGCGAGCCCGGCAAGCAATGGCGCAAGAGCCGGGAGACCGGACCGGAACAAGCGAAAAAGGCAATCAAGTGCGACATGTGTTCGGGCGTGCGCGGCGGCCCGGCCTGCGTGCGCGCCTGCCCGACTGGCGCTGCCATCCGCGTGGCGCCGGAAGCCTTTCTCGCGGTCGCCCGGCTGGACGACAAGGACTGATGGCGCCGCGTTTCTCCAGTCCGCGCACCGCGCGGCAAACCGGCCGCCGCTCGGTGAGCGAGCATCAGGGCTTCCTGCGCTATGCCGATTTTCGCTGGCTCAAGCTTGCAACGCTGCTCGTGGTCATCGCCGTCGCCGGATATATCTTCGCCGACGTCAAGCCGCGTCCCAACGGCGGCAGCTGGTATGGCTATACGCTCGGCACGATCGGCGCGCTGCTGATCGTCTGGCTGACCTTCCTGGGCGTCCGCAAGCGGACGATGACGCGGGGCGCCTGGTCCCTCAAGGCATGGACTTCGGCGCATGTCTATCTTGGCCTGTCGCTGATCGTGATCGCAACACTTCACACCGGATTTCAACTCGGCTGGAATGTGCATACGCTGGCCTATGCACTGATGCTGCTGGTGATCGCCTCCGGCCTGTTTGGGATCGTCGTTTATGCCGTGCTGCCAGCAACGCTCAGCGCCAATCGCGAGGAGATGACGCAGGCGCAAATGATCGACGGGATCGAGGCGCTCGACCGTCAGCTCGACAATGCCGCACAGCCGCTGGCGCGTGATCATGCCGAAATGGTGCTGGCGGCGATCAGCGAAAATCCGTTTCGCGGCGGGCTGCTGCAGCGCCTCTCCGGCCGCTTCCATCGCGGACCGACCGAACGCGCGATTGCCGCAATCGACCGCGCGGCCTCGTCCGATCCCGCCATGGTGCGGGTCGAAGGGCTGCTGCGGCGGCGCAAGGCACAGCTCGACCGGCTGCGGCGGCATCTCCATTACAAGGCGCTGCTGGAAGTGTGGCTCTACATCCATGTTCCGGCCACGATCGCGCTCCTCGCCGCGCTCACCGCGCATATCGTCAGCGTCTTTTATTATTGGTGAGATCGATGAGTTTCCGCCTGCGCCAGATCGGGATCACTGCGGATGGGCGCGAGATTGTGCGCGACCGCAACCTCGACGGCGATACCGTCACCATCGGACGCGCGCCGGATAACGCGCTTGCGCTCGCCGACCTTGCCGTCGATCCGTATCACGCGCGGCTGACCCGCACCGTCGACGACCGGCTGCGTATCGAGGCGGCCGGAACGCTCGGTTTTACCATCGACGGGCGCACCAGCCGCGACGCGACGGTCAACCCCGGCGTGGGCGCGGAACTCGGCTTTGGCAGCCACCGCATCGCGATATCGCGCGATGACGATGGCGTGGCACTGCTCACCATCCGCAAGCACGACGCGGCCCTCGACGATATCGACCCCAAGCGTAGCTTCACGCTCGCACCCGTCATGCCGAACCGGCGGATCTTGTCCTGGCTGCTGTTCCTCTCCATTATCACCGCGTTTCTGGCGGTGCCGATCTATACCCATCTCAGCCGGACGCCCGGCCCGAAGTCGAGTGTCCGGGGGGATGGGGCGTGGGATCCGGGGCCGCTTTCCGCGGCGCATCATTCGCTCGCCAACAATTGCGAATCCTGTCACGTCAAGGCCTTTGAATCGGTGCGCGATACCGCCTGCCGCAGTTGCCACAAGAGCGTGCACGATCATGCTGCGCCCAAGCGTCTGGTCAACGCCCGCGCCGAACCTTCACCCTTCGACAAGCTGCAGTGGCAGGTCGCGGCGGCGTTCGGGAAAACCGGGCCGGAAGCCTGCGTCACCTGCCATACCGAGCATCAGGGCGCCGGCCGGATGGAACCGGCGCGCCAGCAATTCTGCGCCGACTGCCATGGTAGCCTGAAGAGCCGCCTGCCGGATACCAAATTGGGTGATGCTGCCGATTTCGGCACGCTTCACCCCCAGTTCGCGCCCGCCGTCATGACCAGCGCGCTTGCCAAGGAACCGGTGCGGGTCACGCTCGATGGCAAGGCACGCGAAGACAATGGGCTGACCTTTCCCCATCAAACCCATCTCGATCCGCGTGGCGGCGTCGCGCGGATGGCGGTTTCGCTAGGGCGCGGGCGCGGCTATGGTGCTGCGCTCACCTGCAGCAATTGCCACCGGCCGGGCGAGGACGGGGTGCGGTTCCAGCCGGTCAACATGGAGCGCGACTGCGAAAGCTGTCACAGCCTCGCTTATGACAAGATTGGTGCGACCGTGCTGACGCTCCGGCATGGCCGGATCGACCAGATGGCGGCGGAACTTTCGGTCGCGCGGCGCGGTGCGGAGCCGATCGTCACCGGGCGGCGGCGGCCCGGTGCCTTCAGCAACAGCGGCCCCTATTATGCCAATTTCTCGGTCCCCACGGCCGGGCTGAGCACCGTGCAGCGAGCGCTCGGCCGCGACGGGGTATGCGGCGAATGCCACACCCCGCTTTACAGCGGCGGCAAGCCCGGCGTGATGCCGGTGACGCAGCTTTCGCGCTTCATGCACAATGGCTGGTTCAACCATGCCCCGCACAAGCAGGAAAAATGCACCACCTGTCATACCGGGGCTGCGACGTCGAAAAGCGCGGGCGACATCCTGCTACCAAAGCTCGCGCAATGCCGAACCTGTCATCTTGGCGAGGATGCCGCCAAGGCTAAGGTGCCCTCGGGCTGTGCGATGTGCCATTCCTTCCACCCGGCCGGTATGGCGCCGCCGGGACGGGTGACGAATATGAGCCGCTTTCCAGGCCGGCCTCCGCAGGAGCCATGACAATGCTAGTGGGGCAGATCACCGATATTCATGTGGGCTATGAGCGCGGCAATCGCGAGGAGGGCAATGTGCTCCGGTTGCGCCAGGTGATCGACCGCCTGTGCAACGGCCCCAACCGCCCGGACCTCCTGCTGCTGACCGGCGATTTGACCGAGCATGGCGATGCGGAAAGCTATGCCGTACTGGCCGAAGAGTTGCGGGCGTGCGCCATCGCTTGTCATGCCATTCCGGGCAATCACGACCGGCGCGAAGCGCTGGCCGCCGCCTTTCCGCCGCCGGGCCGGATGGATCAGGGCTTCATCCAATATGCGATCGAGACTGCGGGCCTCCGCATGCTGTTTCTCGATACGCTGGAAGAGGGCCGCCATGGCATCGCCTTCTGCGCCGCGCGGGCGGCCTGGCTCACGGCTGAACTTGAGCGCGTTCCGGATCAGCCGGTCCTGATCGTCATGCACCACCCGCCCTTCGACTCCGGCATCGAGTGGATGGACCCGCCGCCGGGATCGCAGGCGATCGCGCGCTTCCATGCCGCGGTGGCGCCGCACCGCGACCGCGCCCGCGTGATCAGCGGGCATCTTCACCGCGTCATCCATGCCAACCGCGAGGGTGTTTCGATGATGAGCGCGCCTTCTATCGCCCCGCCGGTCGGGCTCGATCTGCGGCCGCTTGACGTCGACGCCCCGGATCACCGCGCCCTCATCACGCGCGAGCCGCCGGGTTATGCGCTCCATCGCTGGGATGGGATGCAACTGGTCTCGCATGTCGAATTTATCGAAGGGCTGGACCCGCTCGCCGAACTGGACGCGCAACGCCGCGACAAGCTGCGCCCGATCCTCGATCAGCGTGGCGATCCTTCGTGAAGCTTATTTGAGCATCAGCGGCCGCCAGCCGGTCATATCAACCTCGTCGCTGACCCGGTAGGGCGAACCGCGCCGGTTGAGAAACAGGCTTTCCATTTCCTTGCGGTTGAACGGACGCGATCCGAGCCGTCCGAACACGGCGATCTGCCCGCCGGTTTCATCAACCGCGCGGTCGCGATCAAGGCCTTTGGAAAGCGCGATGGCGGGCGTCGGTGTCCGCGCCCAGGCGGCGAGTTCCGGTTTGGGAGCCGGTGAAAAACCATAGAAATTAGGCTGGCTCTCAGGCGAGGTAAGCTGCAGGACCATCAGCCCGTTCACACCGTTCGCAACATAGGCAAAGCTGCTCGCATTGGTGGCAGCGACGATGACATCCTCGGCATCGTTGATCAGCCCGTCAAGCGTCGCCTGCATATAAAGTTTCGGCGCGCGGGGGCGGGTCACGTCAAAGATCATCAGCCCGTCCTGCTTGGCCGCGACATAGGCATAAGTGCGCGCGATATAGATCCGCCGGGCGTTGGCGATCGGGTAGGTCGCTTCGGGCACCGCCACGGGATCGCGCAGACTGGTGATGTCGAACAGCTTCAAACCGTCCGCATCGGTGACCCACAGGTAGCGGAACTGCACCGCGCTGGCGCGGGCATCGTTCAGCGGGCGTACCGCCGCCAGCGCGGGTTTGAGCGGGTTGCTGAGGTCGACCACCACCAGCCCGGCATCCGCCGTGATATAGGCAACCTCGCCGGCCAGCGTGATGTGACGCGCGCCTTTCAGGACATGATCCGGGTTCCAGGTGACGGCGCGTTTCAGCTTGTTGTTGCGCAGTTCGCCGTCGGCCAGCGTATCGACATTGACGAGGATCAGCCCCTCGACGCTGTCGGTGATGGCCGCATAGCTGTAGATCGGCAGAAACGGCTGCTCCTGGTTCATCTCGCGCATGTCGGCCGTATTGCGAAGCGGCGCAATCGGCTGGCCCGTCGGTAGGGCCATGCAGGTCGCGTTGGTTGTCTTCACGCGCGTGTCATGTCCCAGGGGGGAGAACGGTCCGGTCAGGATCGGGTCGGATACGCCCTTGTTCGCGATCGACGCGACGTCATAGGCGCGGAAACCGCCTTTCCCTTCCGCGACGAACAGATATTCGCCGCGCAGCTGGAGACAGGCCGCGCGCCCGGCGGTGGCTTGCGTCGGGTTGCGGAACTCCTCCACCGAATCGGTTTCGCCCGAAAGCTTGCCGTCGAGCATCTTGCCGCGCGTCCATTCCTTGAGTTCGCGCCCGTTGCGCTCGACATGCAGGCGATAATAATCGGGATAGGCATATTTATGGAGATAGGAGCCGATCACCGCCTGCGGTTCGCTCCATTCGGTCACCCGGACCGCCTCGATGCCGCCCTCCAGTCCGGTAAAGGCATGCAGGCCGACGAAGTTCACATAATTGGTGCCGAGCAGCAGCGTCTGCGCCATGATCGCATTATTGTCTTCCTTCTCGGAGACATGGCAATCGCTGCATTTCTTGGTTTCGGTCTTGCGCACCGTGTGCGGGAAATGGGGCGCGAAAGCCTGGCTGGAAAAGCCGATCGAACTGATCGGCGGCTGCTGCACATAGATGCGCTCGCGGTTGATGTTGGTGGATGACAGCACGAGCGCGGACGAGGAGCGGACCGGCGCAACCTGATTGCCCTTGGTCGTCTGGTGCCTGCCGAGCTGGAACATCTCGTCGCGGGCGACCTGTGGATTATAGGTTGCAAAATTGCGCGTCTCCTCACCTTCAAAATGATGGGACGTGCTTTTCCAGTTGGCCTCGATGGGCAGATGGCAGCCGCCGCAACTGGTCGTCCAGCTGAGATGACAGGAGAAGCAGGCGATCTTGTCATCGCCATGCGCGCGATCGTCCTTGGGTATTCCCGGACCGAAGGTGAAGCTGCCATCCTCGGCGCCCGACTTGCTCATCAGCTTGGCGCGTGCCGCCACCTTGTTGAAAAAGGGCGAGGTGCGGTCGACGGAATCTTTTACCAAGCTGACCCGCCATTGCAGCTTGGGATCGACAATGGAGCGCTGGATGAGCGCGCGGAACCCGAATTCGTCCTCCATCCATTCAAACCGGCGCTGGCCATCGGGATTGCGCAGCAGCGCGAGGTTATTGCCGTTGGGCGGCGCGGCAGGGCCGGAGGTCAGCAGCGTCGGATATTCATCCGCCGTGCCGTGACAATCCTTGCAGCCTATCTCGACGGCGTTGGCGACCTCGCCATAGATGAGCCCGTTGCCGTGGCTGTCCTGCGCGAAATGGCAATCGGCGCATTGCATGCCCTTTTCGGCATGGATGTCCATCATGTGGACCGTCTTGCCCGGGTTCTTGCCGGGTTTGACGAACTGGCCCTCATCTTCCTTGCGCCATTTCTGCGGGTCGTCCGGCGGGACGATATTGCCCTCGGCATCGAGCAGATTGCCTTCGCGGTCGCGTTTCAGAATGGCGCGGAAATTCCAGCCATGGCCGTGATAATCGGCGAATTGCGTATCCTTGAGCTCAGGATTGAGGTCATAGACATTGCGCAGGAAATCGATATCGCTCCACTTGCCGCGGACGGCCGCGCCTTCGGGGTTGCGATCGTTCGCCTCCCGCGTTTCGGCAGAAGTTGGATATTTCTGCTTTTCCGGCCACATCTTCGGCGCGTCGGATTCATAATCCCACATGGTGTAGCCGAGATAACTGTTCAGGAAGACGTTGGGCTGGTGCATGTGGCAACTCATGCACTGCGCGGTCGGGATCGCGCGGGTAAAGACGTGCCGGAGCGGATGCCCTTTTTCGGGCGGTGCTTCCCCGCCTTCCGGGGCAGTATCGTCGTGACCGCCCTTGAGCGCTCCATGCCCGCCAGTATTGCGCTGCCGCTTGCCCGCAATGGTCGGGTCGGCCGTCGCCGTCTGTCCGTCGCGTCCGAAGGGAGCGTAGGTCAGGCTGTGGCGCGGCTCGCGGTCATTGGCATAGACGACATGGCAACCCGAGCAGCCGGAACTGCGATAATCGCCCGGCTGGTCATTGGTCCCCATGAACCACATCAGCGGATCGTTGAGCCGGGTCTTGTGGATGTTGAGCACCGGGATGGCGACCCGGTTGCCGGTGCCCGGGCCCCGGTTCGACTGGCGGATGTCGGGGCGGCCGGGTTCTTCCAGCCGCTGCGACAGGCCGGTCGGGTTGGGAAGGCCGGTTTCGGCGAAGGTCGTACCGTTGTTGCGGCCGCCGCGTTCGAACACGCGGAAGACGTCGGCCGGCGGAATGACCTGCCAGGTCGGGAGCGGATAGAGTTCGGCGAGCGCGCCGCGCGCCTTTTGCCGCGCCGTGAGCTTGCCCGGCGGATTGCCCGGCGAAACGATCTTCGCCGCCTCGCCCTTTTCGGTATAGGCTTCCCCGAAAATATAGTTTTTGAACGGCACGATGCCATTATTGTAGCCTGCGCCGCCCCACAGCATCGCGCCCGATGCCATCAGCGACCGTTCCGCCGCCTCGATCGTGGGCAGGTGGCAGGAGCCGCAAGCCTGCCGCGCGACCCGATAATCGCCGGGATTGACGAAGCGTACAAATTCAGGCGCCTCGCGGTTGAGCAGCGTATAGCCGCGCGAGGGGTTGGCCGACGAGGGATAGCCCCAGCTTACCGGATAGCGCGGCAGCACATGCGCCGCCTCGCGCGCTGACACATAGCGCGGATCATCATGGGCGAGCGCGGGGTCGCCACTGACGCTCGCATTGCCGCCGTGGCAGTCGGTGCAGCCGAGCCGTACCGCCGGGCTTTCGTGCATGGTCGGCGCGTCGGACCTGGTGTGGCAGGAAAGGCATCCAGCCGATTTGGCCGCCGCTTCCTCTTCGCTCTGCGAGGAGGGCGCGGGGGGCGCCGCGACATAGTTGCGCGCCACCGGTTTTTCCGCATCGCTCGCCCAGCCGGACGGGGCCAGGGCGAACAGGCCAGCCGCGAGCGCGAGGATAAGGATCAGGAACCGCAAAGACCGCATCAGAAACTCAACACCATATTGGCAAGGACCGAGGCATAGACCCGGTGCCGTTGCTGATTATCGAACAGGTCCTTGAAGCCGCCGCCCGGAACCAGCACCGCTGCGGACAGGCGGCCGACGATATTCTGGGTCGCCTTGGGCCGCCACACGGCCGCGGCCGAAATATCCCACCCGATTGCGCGCGGGATCGAGCCTTCGTTGCGCAGCGTTTCGAGCACGCGGGTATTGGCAAACCACAGATGGTTGACGTTGGCCGAAACGCGCAGTTGCGGCGCGAGATCGAAGTCGCCGCCGGCCCCAGCCAGCATCGTCCCCGGATTGTTGAAGTTCGACTGGCCCTGTTCCTTCGACGAACGCAGTGCATTGAGAATGCCGTTGCGCCCGTTGAGCGCGACCGCTCGCCCGCCCCCGGCAAAGGGAATGGTCTGGCGGATCCAGTAACTCGTATCCGCGCCGACGAAAATGGGGTTTTCGTTGATCGCATCGAACCCGGCTTCGGTATTGTTATAGGGTTTGCGGTCTCCGCTGGCGTAAAGGCCGGACAGGCGAAAGCGCATCCAGTCGCGATCATAGGAAAGCTCCGCCGCCGCGAACCCTGCACGGATATTGGCCGATCGTCCGGTGAAGAAGCTGTTGCGGTCGCGCCCGAACGCGCCATAGGCGGACGCGGTGAGGTTGAAACGGCCAATCCGCCCGTCAGCATTATAGCCCGCATAGAGCACATCATAATCGCGCCCGCGCAAGGTCCCGAGGAGCGCGGGCCGAACCGGAAAACCATTGTCATCGATCTTGACCTTGCCGCCTTCCCGGTTGCGGTTGTAGATCAGGCTCAGCTGGCTGGTGAGGCCGGGAATGAGAAAGTCCTGCCGGTAGACATTGGCGATGAAGACGAGGTCGCGGCGCGGGGTCGAGGTGACATCGTTGAGCCCGCTGTTGGTGTCCTTCTCCAGCCGCCAGAAGGCCGCGAGATTATACTGGAACCGGTTGTTGTCGCGATTGCCGAACAGGCGCACGCCAAGCTGCTCGTCGTTGAACAGGAAACCGCGAAAATCATTCTGGAAGGGCTGAATGCCGACGCGGATGGAGTCGAAATCATACCGGTCGGAGACATTGCGGATATGATAATCGACAAAGGCTTCCTGGACGCCGAGGAAGCTGTCGGTGCGGGTGGTGCCCTTGGTCGGCTTGACGAACAGCACGCGCTTTTCCGGAACGCGGACGTGGTTGATATTGGCCGCCAGCGTCAGCCGGTATTCGATCTCGGGCGGTTTGAAGGTGGTGCTGCCCTTGTACAGCACTGCTCCCATGATGAAGGTCTGCGCCAGCACATAGCTGCCGTTCTTGCCGAAGACATCAAGGCTGTGCGGCCGGGCCGTCGTCTGGACGCCGACCGGAATGGGAAAGGTGCGCGGCTCGATCACCGTGTCGCTGGTGAGATTGGCGACAAAGAACCAGTCATCGCCTTTGATCGGCAACCACGGCACGTTGGCGCGATTGATCGGCCGGTCGCCCTTGTAGCTGTTCTGGTGATAGGGGTCCCACCAGCGTTCCTTGACCACGCCGAGCGTTTCAATGAGGCGCCAGCGGTCGGGCACGGGAATCTGGTCGGCGGGGAAGGCTTCCGGCGGCGGCGCGCGCACCGCGCCGGGATTGTCCTGCGTGACCTTTTCAGGGAGCGCGTCGTCATAGCCCGGTCGCCGGCGGCCTTCGATGACGCCCGGATCGACGCCGGGCGGGGGCGGGGGCTCCGCGTCGGGATCGGATTCGGGCGGCTGGGGTGCCGCTTCGACCGGAGGCGGCGGCGCGTCCTCGACCGGCGGCACTGCTACCTGGGCCAGCAACGGCATGAGAAGAAGCGTGTCCAGTGCCATTTACAGTCCCTGGCACACATTCTGTTCGCTGCTGCCGATCAGGGGCGCGAACGGGCAGCTCACATAGCGCAGCAGGATCGATGATCCGCCCGTCTTGACCGAGATCGTATCGGAGCGGATCGCAGGCGCGGCATTGCCGATGCTGCCGGTCTTCGCTCCCGCGTTATGCATCCCGAGGAACGCGGTCATGTCATCCTGATCGATACCATCGCCCGAAATGCCGATCGCGCCGACCAGCGTCGTGCCGCGATAGACCGGAACCGATCCGGGGAAAATCTGGAGGCCATTGGCCAGCTTGCGGCTGCCGTCTGCGGCGGCGGGCAGCTTCGTACAGCTTTGCGGCGTATCGGCTGCGGCCGCGCCCGTGGCAAACTGCAGATGTTCACCCAGATTGGCGAGCACCAGCGCGGATTGCAGACCGGTCGAAAAAGGGTTGAAGCTGGCCACCGGGCGCGACAGCGGGCCGTTGGCGGTGCCGAGTTGGCCATCCGGGAAATAGGGCCGCGCCAGATTGCCGATCGCGCGGTTGCTGAACGCCTTTTGTCCGGTCAGCGCCGCCGGATCGGCCAGAAAATTGCGGGTTGCGGTGACGAATGCCCGCACATCGGCGCTGGGGTCGGCAAGCAGCTGGGCTCCCGCCGTGACATTCGAAAAAAATGCAGCCGACCGCGCCTTCTGAACGCTTACGTCAATCCCGAACACCGGCGCATCGGGTGCGCGGACGAGCCCGAGGATCGCGCCGCGCGTATCGACCAGCGCCATCGAAACCTGCGCCCGGCTGTCGAGCGGCTGGCGGATCTGCCCGCGTGCACTGGTCATCACCGCGAAGGCTTCGGAAAGGATGGCGCGGGCTTCGGCGGCGGTCAGCGGGCTGGCGATATCGCCGCCGTCGGTGCCGCCCCGGATCGGGTAGCGATTGGCCCCCGCGCCGTTGGTCAGCACGAACGCGTTGGGATCGCCGAAATCGGCAGCACCGGCCGGGCGCACGCCAGAAGCTTCGGTGCCATATGCGGTGCCGGCGATGATGTTGCCCGCCGTATAGCCGGTCAGCGGCACCAGCGCTCCGAGCGCGGGGACGGTCGCTGCATAGCTGGCACCGCCCGCCGCCGTCACATCCTCGTAGCGCGCATCGGAATAGCGCAGCTGGGTGCCATCGACATAAATGCGGTCGGCGCGGATCGTCACCGGCGGTTCGAGCCCGAGCGTGCCAGCGAGTGCGATGCGCTCATCGGCATCCTGCTCGGCATCGAGCACATCGGGATCGAAGCCATAAACGCCGTTCGCGAGCACGCCCACACCGCCGACCACCACGCCATTTTTATAGAGCGGAAAACCGCCCGGATCGGCAGAGAGACCAAGTGGCGAACGCTTCGGCCCGATCATCGCGCCGGCCCCGGCGGAACCGAAGCGGGCGGCAAGGTCGGAACAGGGCAGCTGGCTGAACTGCACACCGAACAGCGGACCGCTTTCAAGTCCGGCGGTCGAGGGCGCGGGCGGGAAATGCTGCTGCACGATCATGCTGGCCGTCCGGCTGGAAAAGGCGTTGCCCGCACTCGAGAGATAGGCGCCGGTAATCGCCTTGGCGACCGCCGCCGCTTCGGCGGGAACGGTAAGGCCCTGAATATCATGGTCATTGCCGTCAGGCGCGCGCGGAATGGCGGCGCTTGCGGGCGCACCGCCCATGCGCAGAATCGCAAGGACATTGCCCACCCGGTCGACCACGGCGATGGTCGCGGCTTTACCGTCTGCCTTCGCCTGGGTCGCGGCGCGCGCCAGCACGCCCTCTACGTCCGCGATACCGAGCGATTCTGCCGCCGGCACGGCATACACGACCGGCGGGACCGTCCCGCCGCTCGACGAAGACGATCCGGTCCCCCCGGTGCTCCCGGGGGGCAGGATAACCGGACCGCCGTCACCGCCGCCGCCATCGCCACCGCACGATACGAGTAATGCCAGCGCAGCTGCTGCCGTGAACCAGTTTCGCTTCATTTGAGCGCCGCCACGGCTCTGGCCGCGCTGCCCAGCGCGGCACGGAAGGCGGCCGGATTATAGGCATTGGGCGCGCGCACCGCTGCATAGGCGCGGTTGACATCGGCGCGGATGCCCGCCGCCGCGCCGACGGTGATGCGACCCTGCCGCACCAGCGCGTTGAGCAGCGTATCGACCGCCATGACTGCCTGCACCGATCCGCTATAGTCGGTAAACCGGTCGGATACCGCCTCGCCTGCGATGGTCGCGATCACCCTGAAGGCTGTATCGCTGCCATGGCCGCCAGCGGCAAGCCCGGCCGACAAGCCATCGGCAGCGCCGGCGAGTTTTCCCGCCGCCGCGACCGCCGCGCCGCGCCCCCCTCCCATCGCTGCATGAAACTGGCGGGAAGCGCTGTCGAAACTGGCGGCCTGCCGTGGCGCCAGCACTTTAGCCACCGCCGAGAGCATCAGTATATTTTCATCGTTATAGGGCGGCATGCCAAACGGGATGGGGCGGCCCGGATTGGTCTGGAAGCTCAGCGTGCGCTGCGGGCCATCGTCGATCCGGCGGTGACAGCTGTGGCAGTCGTAGAAATAAAATTCGGGGAACACGCCCTCGGTGCCGAGCTTCGGGTCGGCGAACAGCGATACCGAACGCTTGACCGCCTCCGCCTGTCCCACAGCCCAGAGCTGGACACTGTCGAGCCGGCCCTTGCGCGCCGCATAATCGGCATCTTCATTATGATGCTGCTGCAACGCCGAAAACAGGTCGAGCTCGAACGACAGGCGTGGATGACCCGCCGCCATCATGCGATGGGTGACGAACTGTCCGGGGTTGCCGCTGCCGAAATGGCAATCGAGGCAGACGCGGGCACGGGTGCGGGGATTTTCCAGCGGGATCAGGCCACGCGCGATATTGGCGCTGCGGTTCGCTCCCAGCGTGAAGTGGGTCGGCAGCCATGCCGACGATGCGCCGTGACAGCTTTCGCAGCCAACGCCTTCGCTGAGCCGGAAACGCGGGCCGGACTGTCCGCCCGCATTGGTGGCATGGCAGCCGATGCAGGCTGGCGCCGACGTGGCGGGACCCAAGCCCAGTGTCGCCGCAATCTGCCGCGACCGCTGCCCGGACAACACGGAATAGGCACGGCTGTGCGCCCCGGTCTTGCTCGATGGTTCCTGCCATTGCAGCAGTTCATCCTGACGCACGACCGCGCCATTGCCTTCTGCCCTCCCATGGCAGGTCGATCCGGCGCAGCTGGCTACGCCCTCGAAATTCCCGGCAAAACTCGTGGACGGGCCGAACAGCACCGCCGCCGCCAGCAATATTGTCCAGATACCAAATCCCGGCCCCCGCGCCCGCATCCTATTGCTCTCCCGGCTTTCCTGTCCGGCAATTTGGCCGTTTGTCATCCTTCCCGCCGCACGGCAGGGGCTGCCACAGGTCGTCATTGCCAACGCCGGTGACGGGCTCGTCGATGAGCGGCGGCGATCCGATCTCGGCGCGATCCGATACCTCAATCACTTTGATCATGTCGAGATCGTTCCCCGATGCATCGGCCGTCACCGGCCGTTCGACATTCGGACGCGCGCTGGATATGCCCGCGCCGCCGAGGCAGCTCACGCCGATGACGCAACCGTTGACTGACGAGAACGGGTCGAACATGCCCGGCGCGACGGCCGGTACGCCGTTGATGCTGAGGCTGGCGGCTGTCATCAATCCGATGACCGGCCCGGCAGGCGTCAGTGTGCGGCCATTGATGACGATCACCGTCGCGGGACTGGCGGTGGTGATCGTGACGCCATTGGCTGCAAAGCCCTGTCGGTCGGCAAAGGCGGTGCCGGTTCCGCTGTTCTGGATGTATAGCCCATTGGTGACATTGAAGCGGATCTGCGCGGCCTGCAGCGGGCCGCCAGCAATGGCCGATGTCACCGGATTGCCCAGCAAGGTGGTGATCGCGGCCGTCGAGGTGGCCGACGCGATGCCCGTGAAGACGGACGCGTCCGCAACAGTGATCGTGCCGCCGACAAGATCGAGCTGTCCCTGCGGCACTCCGCCTGCATCGCGCATCGCGATCCCGCCCCGGTCGGCCAGAATGTCGATCCGGGTGGGGTCGATGGAAAAAATATCGGCATTGCTGCTGGTGGTGAGCTGCACCGGGCCTGAAATCTCGACCCGCCCGGGGGTATAGAATTTGAGTGTGCCGCCCGCTCCGATCGCGGCTGCAGGGCCATAACCGAGCGTAAAGCCCCCGACGATAAAATCGCCCGTTCCCGCTGCCGTTGCCGTCGCGGGCGTCGTGAAGCTGATCTGCCGGTCGGCATAAAGGCGGGTGAGTTCACTCGCGTCGATGCTGTAGCCGCCGGGGCCGCCCGTCCCTCCGATGAAGGTCGGATTCGATGCGGCCATGCTGGTCAGGGTGAGTGTCTGCGTTGTGCCACGCACCCCAAGCTGCCCGGATGCTGTCACCTGCAGATCGGGCGCGGTGATCGAAACCGTCTGGCCGGAGAGCCGGGCGTTGGCTGTCATCAATCCGCCCGCATTGACGTCGAGTGCGCCAGCGGCATTGACCGCAGCATTTGCGGTAACGGGCCCGCCTGCTGTCATCGTCACCGAGGCGCCATTCACCGCGCCGCTGTTGCTGATATTGCCACCCGCGCTGGAAAGTGTCACCGCGCCGGTCGCATCGGCCGTGGTGAGGGCAAGATTGCCGCCGGTACGGATGGTGAGATCGCCCGCAGTCGCATCGGCGTCCGCGAAGCTCAGCGCGCCGGGCGAGGTGATATCGACGTTTGTGCCGGACGCCGTGACGACCCCCGCCGAACTGAGGCTCCCGATCGTGAGCGCCGCGGCGGCCAGTAGGGCGGATGTTCCGCCCGATTGCGCCGTATCGACATTGATGCTGCCGTTGACGCTCGCGAGCGTCATGTTTGCGGCGGCACTTGCATTGGCCACCGCCAGATTGCCGGTGGTACGGATCGCCAAGTCGCCCGCCGTGGCGCTTGCATCGGTGAAACTCAGCGCGCCCGGCGAGGTAATATCCACCGACCCGCCGCTCGCGGTGACGTTTCCAGCGGAGGTGAGGCTCGCGAGCGTGATCGCACCATTGAGCGAGTTGAGCTGGGTCGTTGCGCCCGACTGCACCAGTGCCGCCGCAATGCCCCGATTGCCGGTGAGCGAAACCGCGCCGGGCGATATGATGGGGCCGGTTGCGTTGACCGTCCCGCCCGCCGCCATTGTTATCGTCGCGCCATTGATCGCGCCGCTGTTGCTGATGTTGCCGCCTGCGCTCGAAAGCGTCACCGCACCCGTTGCATCGGCCGTGGCGAGGGCCAGATTGCCGCCCGTGCGGATCGCCAGATCGCCCGCCGTCGCATCGGCATCGGCAAAGGCGAGCGCGCCGGGCGAGGTGATATCGACGGTTGTACCCGACGCGGTAACAAGACCAGCGGAAGTCAGGTTATTCACTGTCACCGGTCCCGCCACGGTGCGCAGCAGGGTGGTCGATCCCGATTGCACCGACGCGGCGGTAATCCCCTGGTCTGCGGTGAGCGAAACTGGGCCCGTCGCTGCGAGCGGTCCGGTCGCGTTGATCGTGCCGTTTGCCGCCATCGTCACCGAGCCGCCATTAACCGCACCGCTGTTGCTGATGTTGCCCGACAGGCTCGCAAGATCGACTGCGCCGGTCGCGCCGGCGGTAGCCATCGCCAGATTGCCTTCGGTGCGGATGATGAGATCGCCCGCTGTCGCATCCGCATCGGCGAATGTGAGCGCGCCCGGCGAGGTGATGGTAACACTCGTCCCTGCGGTGGTAACCGCTCCGGTCGAGGTCAGGCTCGCGACCGATACCGGCCCGGAGGATGCCCGCAACAGCGTGGTCCCGCCCGATCCTACCGTGCCTGCCGTAACGCCGGTCACCGCCGTCAGCGAGACCGGCCCGGACGCGGATATCACGCCATTGACCGTGAGCGCGGCACCGGCGTCCATCGAGACGGATGCCCCGTTAATCGCGCCCGACGCGGTTACATTGCCCGTGCCGCTGGCGAGCGTCACAGCCCCCGTCGCGGCTGCGGTCGTCACCGCCAGATCGCCAGCAGTGCGGAGCGTCAGGTCGCCCGCCGTTGCGTCAGCATCGGCGAAGGTCAACGCCCCGGGTGACGTGATATCGACCGAACCGCCCGACGCGGTGACAAGACCAGCCGAATTGAGGCTATTCACCGTTACCGGTCCCGCGATGGCGCGCAGCATGGTGGTCGATCCCGATTGAACCGACACCGCCGCAATGCCCTGATCGCCGGTGAGCGAAACCGCGCCGGGCGATGCGATCGGGCCAGTGGCGGAGACCATGCCGCCCGCGGCCATCGTCACCGTGGCGCCATTCACCGCGCCGCTGTTGCTGATATTGCCACCCGCGCTGGAAAGTGTCACCGCGCCGGTTGCATCGGCCGTGGCGAGGGCAAGATTGCCGCCGGTCCGGATGGTGAGATCGCCCGCAGTCGCATCGGCGTCCGCGAAGCTCAGCGCGCCGGGCGAGGTGATATCGACGTTTGTGCCGGACGCCGTGACGGCCCCCGCCGAACTGAGGCTCCCGATCGTGAGCGCCCCGGCGGCCAGTAGGGCGGATGTTCCGCCCGATTGCGCCGTATCGACATTGATGCTGCCGTTGGCGCTCGCGAGCGTCATGTTTGCGGCGGCACTTGCATTGGCCATCGCCAGATTGCCGGTAGTACGGATCGCCAAGTCGCCCGCCGTGGCACTTGCATCGGTGAAACTCAGCGGGCCCGGCGAGGTGATATCCACCGACCCACCGCTCGCGGTGACGTTTCCAGCGGAGGTGAGGCTCGCAAGCGTGATCGCACCATTGAGCGAGTTGAGCTGGGTCGTCGCGCCCGACTGGACCAGGGCCGCCGTGATCCCCTGATTGCCGGTGAGCGAAACCGCGCCCGGCGATATGATGGGGCCGGTTGCGTTGACCGTCCCGCCCGCCGCCATTGTTATCGTCGCGCCATTGATCGCGCCGCTGTTGCTGATGTTGCCGCCTGCGCTCGAAAGCGTCACCGCTCCGGTTGCATCGGCCGTGGCGAGGGCCAGATTGCCGCCCGTGCGGATCGCAAGATCGCCTGCCGTCGCATCGGCATCGGCAAAGGCGAGCGCGCCCAGTGCGCTAATGTCCACTGCAGTGCCGCTGACCGTGACGAGACCGGCCGCCGCAAGATCGCTGGTGACCACCACCGCGCCCCCGACCGACCGCAGCAGGGCGGTCGAACCCGACTGGACGTTCGAAACATTGATCCCCTGATCCGCGATCAGCGAAACGCTGCCACCGCCGATATAGCCCGCGCCGCTCTGCGTGATTGTGCGCGGTGTGGTGAGAGTCAGCGCGCCGCTCGAATTCCATGCCGAGCCCGCGCCCGAACTGATCGTGATGTCGCGCGGGATGACCACCGTGCTGTTGCCGTTCACCTGCACGCCAGAGCCCGAAATATCGCCAATGAACCCCGCACCAGCCGGGGCGATCGTGCCATCGATCGTCGCGGTAAAGTCGCCGTTGACGGTAATTCCCGAATTCGCCGCCGTGCGCGCGGTCAGGCGGGTGATGCCAGTGGTGCCCGATCCGGCTGCTCCTGCAGTCGCGGCCCCGCCGATACCGCTGGCCGTGAGCGTAACGGCGCCGGTGGTGCGCGGCGCGAAGGGCCCGGCCAGCGTGTCGTTCAAACCGAACCCGGCATCGCCGCCGATGCCATTTCCGCCATTCGCTCCGGCTCCGCCGGTGCCATTGGCGCCAATCGTGATCGCCCCGGTGGCGAAGCGGGTGTCGGCAAAGGCCGTGCGCGCGATGCCGCCCGCGCCCTGACCGCCATCGCCAGCGACCGTAGTGACCGCGGTTCCTCCAGCGCCGCCGGTTCCGGCCGCGCTCAGCTGGACCGTACCGAGCGTCAGCAAGGCCGAGCCGCCGCCATTGCTTCCGAGTTGCGCAAGGCCGCCCGTGCCGCTTCCGCCATTGCCGGCCGGAGCGGGGATCAGGCCTCCTACTTCGTCCGCACCTGTCCCGCCGGTCCCGTCGGCCGTAAGCGACAGGCTATCATTGATCAGCGTGCCCCCATCGGCGTTCAGGATAGCGCTGCCGCCGAGACCGGCGCCAGCCATAGCCGGCGCACCTTGGAAAAAGCTCTCGCCGCTCCCTGCGAGGCCGCTCGCATCGATGACGAGTCCGGGCACGGAAGACGATCCACCAGTCAATGCAATCGATGCGTTGCCGCCCACGCCGTTACCGGCCGTGTAACCGGCACCAGCCAGGGCTTCTGCCGAAGTCGCGCCAAAACCGGCTGCGGACACCGTCGCCTGCGCCGCTGTCAACTGACCCGCTGCCACCGCAAGCCGTGCGATGCCGCCAGTTCCTGTCCCGCCATTGCCCTGTTCGGCGGCTGTATTGCGGCTGTCTCCATCCGCACGCACCTCGAGAGAACCCGCCAGCGTCATTTGTCCGGTGCCGGTAGCGCCCGCCTGAATCTCGGCGACCGCGGTGCCGCCAGTCGCATTGAAACCGTTGCCCGTGAAACTGCCAACCGTGCCGCGTGTAGCGCTCGCCGAAACGATCACCGACCCGGTGAAATCGACGGTGCCATCGCTGACATAAAGCCTTGCAGAGCCGCCTGTTGCGTTGGCAGCCACCGGCCCGCTGTTGCCGAGCGCCTGGGCTTCAATCTGGGTTGTACTACTGGTGACGCTGATCGTGCCCCCATTGATGGCGCCAACGGCCGCGGTACCGCCAGTGACTGCCCCTGCCTGTGTATTGGCCCCCGCGCCTTCTCCATTTGCCTGCACAGACAAAAATCCGATGGTGGCCGTGCCGCCATCGGCCAGCAGTGACGCATTGCCGGCATTGATGGTTGGCGTGGTGTCCGGTAAAAACGAAAGGAACTGCGCGGCAACGCCCGCATTGGCAGTGAGCGTCATGTCTGCTGGAACCGACAAGGTGCCACCGTTCGAAACATTGACCAAGACGGTTCCGGCCGTTGCGCTATTAGCTCCGCCATTGGGCGGCGTATAAGCATCGGCCGATAGATTCAGATCGGTAACCGTGAGCGAAGCCGGTCCCGAAATTGTCAGGTTGATGGCGTCCGGCCGTGCTGTCGCGCTTCCTGCCAGCGATGCGCCGCCTTCGGAATGCGCGCCGATGCCGCCGCTATTCGCCTGAAACGAATTCCAGCCATGCGATTGACGCGACAGGGTCACCCCGGCTGAGCCGCCGTGGCCGCTGCCCGATTGAGCTGGACCCAGCGAGCCATTCCCTTCGGTAGTCAGCGTAATAGCACCCAGCGCGAGCGATCCGCCGATGGCATCGGGCAGGACCGCGGCTGTATCCGCGATGCGGATCACGCCACCCGTGCCGTTTCCGGCGCCATTCGTCCCGCCGAAGCCCCGGGCGTCGGCGTTGAAGAACGGTGCCGCAATTGTGCCCCCGTTTCCGGAATTGACCGCGATCGTGCCGCCGTATCCGCTGCCGGAAAGAATCCCGCTAACTGCTGAATCGCCGCCCGAACCCTGTGCCGGTGCAAACAGGTTGATCCTGCCTGCGGTAATCGTCCCGCCGTTTGCGGACAGGCTGATTGTTCCTCCGTAGGCATCCGATGCGTTAAACAAACCTGAGATCGCCGACGCGTCCGCGGTCAGCGTTCCGGTCGCGTTGATTAGCCCGGCGGCGAGCGCGCCGGCCGGTCCCTGCGCCTCCACGCTGATGACGCCGCCCTGCGTATCGGTGCCCGATCGCAAGACCAGGTCTCCTGCGGCCGTTATCTGGCTGCCCGCCTGCGCCGTGGCGGTGATGGTGCGAAGCGAGTTCAGCGCGGCATCGGTCTGAAAGCTGGTTGTTCCGCCAGCCGCCGGGGCAATGGTGATTGCGTTATCGGCGGTGGCGGTCACTGCGTTGCTGAAATTCATGGTGCCGATTGCGATATTCGCCACCGGGGCCGCGGGAGTATTTCCTGCGGTCAATATGATGCCGCTGCCGTCTGCCGCCGCCGATGCCGCCGGAGCATAGCCCGCAGAGCCGGACAGCAGCATGGTCATCGCGTTATTCTTGGGAACCGCGACCATCGCGATCTGCTGGATGTCCGCGGCTGCCGTCGATGCCGGACCGCCGGTCACGCCGCTATGGACGATACCATTATTGTCTTCCGAACCCTGCAGAATCTGGAAGTCGATCAGCCCGGCGGTAAAGCGCAGGTCGACCTGCTCGGCAGCGATAAGCGCGGTTGAGCCGTCAGCGTTGATATTGCCGCCCTGTTCCACCCGCGCGGATACGAGTGCGACATAAGCGTCCGGGCCGGTTGCGTTGATCTGTGCTCCTGCGCTGATCGCGACGCGCCCGGTCGATCCGGTCACGCCGCGGAACCGGATGTAGCCATTGGCATCGGTGAAGCCGCCTGTCGTATCGATATCGTTGGTGGTGAGAACCAGGCTGCCGACATTGAATGCGGCGGTTGCTCCGACGAGAATGCCGGTTGGACTATAGAACCAGATGTTGCCGCCGGGGCCGTCGACCGTACCGTTGAAGGCAATCTGCCGCGCAACGGGAATGCCCGTCGCGTCGGTGGGAATGACCCGGTTCAGAACCGTGTAAGTGCCCGGCAACGAGGGACTGGCGGCGAAGGACGCGACCGTTCCGGCGGGAAGGAAGTCGATGACCCCGGTGCCCGTGGTGTCGGATGGCGTCCAGTTGATGATGGAGGAGGGCTCATTGATGTCGATTGTCGTTTTTGCAGGCGTACCTGGTCCCGCCGGCGTCTGGGTAATGGTGGGACCGCCCAAAACCGGCGTTCCGGTCCCTTGAAAGCCCTGCGCCTTGACGGCCGCCGGGGACAGCAGCAGCGCCATCGCCAGAGTACCGCATATTGCCGAGCTGGAGAAAAGCCGTCCGCCGAGACGAAGACCCGTCCGTTCTATTGCGTCAGCCATGGGATGATCCTTGTGGTTAGGGAAAAGAGCAGCCGCACGTCGCCGCGCCGGGCCTGCAAGCCCGCCTTTTCCAGCGGCACGGCCAGCGCCATGTTGAAATCGGCATGATCGCCCCAGCGCGCGCGGACACCGCCGCCTGCCGAAAGCAGGCGGCGCGGGTCATTGGTAAGGCCGCCATCGTTGCTCCACGCCCAGGCGGCGTCGAAAAAGGCGTAGGGCTGCCAGGCCAGCGCCTTCTGCGAGCGCGGGGCAAGCCGTCCGGCGCGCAGCTCGATCATCGCGCCAACACCGATGTCGCCCTGCACGATACCCGGGTCGAAGCCGCGGCCGACCGTGTAGTTGCCGAGGCTGAACTGTTCATAACCGAGCAGCTGGCTGCGCGTATATTGCGCCCGGGGCGAAACCGCGAACGTGACCTGTGGCACCGGCCGATATTCGAACGCACCGTCAAGCCGGACAACGCTCGCGGCCGGATTGGCCAGCAGATTGCTGGGGGTATCATTGGGCGGCAGGCAGGCCGATACCGGCTTGCATCGCCGCGACGCGCCCAGCCCGGCGATCCCCTGCCGCAATTCGATCCCCGCACCGGCACGCCAGCGTGGCTCGTTCGCGCTGAATCCGCCGGAGCCGCGCAGGCTGTCCCCGTCGATCGCGTCGAACGCCACCCGGCCGAACAGGACACGCAGCCGGTCGCGGCTGAGCGGCGCTCCGGCAAAATTGACCGCCTGGTTGATCAGTTCGACCCCGCCGCTGCCATACAGCGAATGGGTCTGGCGGCGGACGAACGGATAGCTCAGCGTGAGCTGCCCGATCAGCGAACGCGTCCTGATGCGGCCGTCGAGCACGTCGGGACGCCCCCAGCCGTGCAGGATCTTGCCGCCAAGCCGCAGTCCGTCCGCGCCGATTGACAGGTCATGTTGCAGCTGGAGCACAGTCTGCTCATGCAACTGCGCGCTGTTGTAGAGACTGATCGCGGTGCGGTCGCCCAGTCCGATGAGATCATTGGCGGCAAACTGGACGAAGCCACCAAAGCGCCCGGTTTCGCGCGTCGCCAGATTCTGCACCGATGCGATCAGTTCATAGGGCTGGCGGCTGATGGAGACCTCGCCGGTGACTTCGCCCGGCGCCGTGCCCGTCGGCCGCAGCACGAGCCTGACATCATAGCCGGGCAGATCGCGCAGGAGGAGCAGTTGCCGTTCCGCCTCCCGCGTGTTGAAATAGGGCTTTGCCGACAGCCTGGCGAGATGCGCCGCGATCAGCTTTTCGGAATGTCCGGTTTCACCGCGTGCCTGCACATCGACCAGCCGCGCCGTCAGAATATCGAGTCGCACCGTGCCGCCCTTGTCGATGCGCTGCGGCGGAACCTGCACCGCCGCCAGATAGCCCCTCTGGCGCAGCATGGTAGCGGCCCGGTCGCGCACCTCGCAGATGGTAGCAAGCGGCACATCGCGTCCGGCGAACTCGCTCCAGGACGCGGCGAGATCCGCTGCGGTCACCGGTCCCGGATTGGCGAAATCGACCGACGAAAAATTGACGGTCATCCCAGCATAGGCGCCGTCCGCAAACGGGCAGGGGCCGCGCTCGATACCGCCTTCTATGGAAAGGCGCGGTCCGGCCGGAAGCTCAGGGCGCGAAAAGCGGCCTGGGTCGAGCTCCTCGCGTGTGGGTTGCGGTATGCCTTGTGCCAGACCGGCCGAGGGCAACGCGAGGAGGCCCGCCGCCGCTGCGAGCACCGCGCCATGCGCCTCTCTCCTGCCCTTGAGCGCGATCGCGCTTGTAGCCCGCATAAATCCCCCTGCTGCAGCCGTTGCCGGTGCAGTCTATAAATAATTTGATTATGCGACCTTAATTTTTATGATCTTTTCTTCTTACTCGCGGCTTTGCACCGCTGGCAACCCAGAAACGGACGATCAGATCATGGTCGAAAGCGCGAGGAGGTTGAGCTGGGCCGAGCAGCCTTTTTCGATCAGCGCCGCAGCGACCGCTTCCGGATCGCGCGGAACGTCCGGAATGAGTACGAAGCTCATCTCTCCAAGCCTTTTACCGTCCGGTGCCGCGATGCTGAACTGATCGCCGGAAACGGCAGACTTGTTGAGATTCCACGTCGCCAGCATGTCGCCCGCGGCGAAATCGAGCGCTGTCCTGCTGCCCGAGCGGGTATCCGTGACCGTGTAATTCGCCGCCGTTTTTGTATCCGGCCGCCAGAAGCGGATCGCATCGAGGCTGGTCACGCATTGCGGGCCATTTGTGACGATATTCACATACCAGATGCTTGGGCTGGCGACCGGTCCGGTGCCGTCGTTCCGGACGGCCCCGGTGCGGACCCGCGAGGATGCGCGCTGGCGGGTAATGGCGTTAAGGGTCGATGCCCGGCTCGCTTCTCCCGGCTGGCTTATGCGGAAGGTGCCCGCGCCGCGCAGCACGCGCGTACCTTTACTGTCGAGGATCGTCACCGTGTCGCCGGCGCGCAAGGTAATGCTGCCCTTATCATCAAGCTTCCGGCCGACCGGATAATCCCGCGCCGATGGCCCGCTCGATGCAACGACGATCGCGGCCAGCGCTGCGGTTGACGAAAACGCCGTCGCCGCGACGGCCGCCGCAAGTTTCCAGACAATCTTATTCCAGAACATAAGCCTCTCCTTTGGGCAGATGTGACATTCTGTATGCCAGATTTTGCAAGCCGGAGTCTTGCGGAAAACGGGCTGCGAGTTCGGCGATCCGGGTCGCGGCGGCATCCGGGTCGGAAAGCGCGAGGGCATCCTGGAGCGCGGCGCGGTCTTCCGCCGGAAACTGCGGAGCGAATTCAAAGATTTCGACCGGGCGCGACCGGCCGCGCAGGACCACCTTGCCCATCGGCCGCCACACCGCAGCCGCATCGGGAGCGTGGGTGATGAACTCGCCGCTTGCGAGCACGCTCGTGCCCAGCGGCTTGTTGGCCGATTCCAGCCGGGACGCGGTATTCATGCTGTCGCCGAGCGCGGTATATTGGATGCGGCTCTCCCCGCCGAAATTGCCGACGATCGCCTCGCCATAATGGAGGCCCACGCGCGTCTTGCCGATCGGCGGCAGCGACGGATCGACACTGCGGCGAAATTCCTCGCCCGCCTGCCACAGTGCCGTCGCGGCATCGGCCGCGCGCTGGGCATCGTCGGCGCGCGCAATCGGTGCACCCCAGAATGCGATGACCGCATCGCCGACAAATTTGTCGATGACCCCGCCGCGATCGAGTACGACCTGGCTCAGCTTTTCCAGATAATCGTTGAGGAGCTTCGCGACGGTTTCGGGCGGAAGCGCATGGGCGAGCTTGGTGAAGCCTTCAAGGTCGCTGAAGAGGATATAGAGATTCTGCTTGGTGCCCTTGAGCGCGAGCAGTTCGGGATTGTCGATGATCTGCTGGGCGATGTCACGAGGCAGATATTTGCCGAGCGCGGCATGCGCGAAGCGGCGCTGTTCGGCCCCCGAGGCCCGCGCCGCCGCGCCAACCGCGGCATAGGCCATGATCCATCCCGCAATCCACCCGAACGCGGGCAGTCCCTGCGTATCGGTGCCGTGCTGCTGGAGCAGGAAAGGCAGTCCGCCGATTATGGCGAGCTGACCCGCTATCAAGGGGGCCGCCTTGAACAGCGGCAGCTCCAGCAAGCCTGACATAGCGGCCATCGCCAGGACCAGGACCGTCAGTCCGGCCACACCCCAGAACGGCAACGGATGCAACGCCGCGCCATCGAGCATCTGCGCGATCATCGCCGCATGCACCTGAATGCCGGGCACGCTCTGCCCCATGATCGACGAAAGCGTGGTTTCCACCCGGTCGGTGTCGACAATATCGCCGCCGATCAGCACATAACGCCCCTCGATCTGGCTGCGCATCGCTTCGGCCAGGGTGGGATCGGCGAAAAGATCGATCCGCAACGAGGAAAATTCGGGGCGGCCCTCGTCAGCCGCAATGCGATAGCGGATCGTTCCGGTATAACCGGCAAAGTTTTTCGCCTGCGCCTCGCCGGCATCTTTCAGCATCGAGCGGGACAGAAGTTCAAGGCGTCCCGATTCCGGACGCGGCCAGTTGCGCGTTACACCATGGGCATAGTCGAGCTGGATACTCGCAGGGTGGGCGCGGCTTCCCGCGAGGCGCGCGACAAAGGCGTCGAGATACTGCTGCTGTTCATAAGTGATATCGTCGCGGTTGCTCTGGAGATTGGTGTAGCCGACCGAGACCGGCGTCTTCATCGCGCGCAATGTCGCGATGAGCTCGTCATCCTCGTCCTGAACCTGATCGAACAATATGTCGATGCCGATCGCCTTTGCACCCATCGCATCCAGATTGCGCAGCGCGCGGGCCAGCAGGCCGCGATCGAGCGGCGAACGCTTGCGTGCTTCGATGAGCGTCTGATCGTCATATACGACAAGCTGGATGCGCGGATCCTGCTCCGCGCGCGGAGCGGCAAGAAAGGCGCGCAGATCATAGAGCGCGCGTTCCGCATCGCCGAACACCGGCAAGGACCAGCTAACCATCGCCAGCAGCCCGGCGGCGAGGAGCAGCAGTGCCGTGGCCCAGAGCCGGCGCGGTCCCGCCGCTCGCAGGTTGCGCCAGCCCTTCGCCAGAAGGCCCCGGCGCGCAGGTGACGGAAGGGCGTCGTTCAAAGGGCGTTCCTTAGCGGCCGGGCATCGCGCGCGCGCCATCGCCGATGATGGCAAATCCGGCCCAGTAGAAGGGATGCGAAGTGCGCGCATCGTCCATCAGTCCGCGCTGGGCCTGTAGCAGCGCTTCGCCTTGCGACAGCGCGCGGCCACCGTAAAAGCCGGAAAAGAGCCGTCCGGTCGCGTCAAAATCATCCGGCGCGGGCCAATGGCTGGCGATCACCTGCCGGCCGCCCGCCGCGATGAAGGCGCGCACCAAGCCGTCGAGCGCCTGCCCGCCGCCGGTGACGAGTCCGGCCTCCCGGGTTGCGGCTTCACTCGCTTCACCCGCGGTATCGCACGCCGACAGCACGACCAGATCGGCATCGAGCGCGAGGTTGAATATTTCGTCGAAACGCAGCAATCCGTCCGAAGTGGCGCCGCCGAACGAGGTGACCAGCGCAGGGCGCGCCGGACAGGCATCGCGCGGCGGCGTGACGAGGCCGTGGGTCGCGAAGTGGAGGATCTTGAACTGTCCCGCCACATCTCCGGCGGCGAGCGCGGTGTCGGTAAACGCCGCACCGGTCAGCAGGCGGGATCCGTCCGGCCCGATCGCGCGCGACGCATCCATCAGTTCCTGCCCGGAAATCGGATGATTCCAGGTGGCCGCGGGCCAGCTGCAATCATCCCCCGCCGTGGCGGCGGGCTTCCCCGCCGCGCCAAGCGGCTGGTTTTCGCCGAGCCCCAGAAAAGCCTGCGGTGCTGCCGACACCGGTGCCCGGCGCGCATCGCGGAAACCAGCGCTTGATAGCGCGGTGCTGATCACCCGGTCGCGTCCGGCCCAGCCGATACCGCGGAAATCAAATTCGTCGCCGCCATCTGCGACCCGCTTGTGATAGGCCGCGATGCCCGCATCATCGCCGGTCAGGAGATTGAGCGGGAGTTGCAGCATCGCGCCGTCAGGCTCGAAGACGAGATGCCGCGTCGCGGGCAATTCTGCCGCCACCGGGCCAAGCAGCTTGCCGAACAGCGCCCGCGCCCGGTCGACGTCGAAAGGATAGGTCGAGCTGACGCCGTTGACAGTTTCGGAAATGCTGGCGCGCAGTTCGGTAACGTCGTCGGCCATGCCGCCAGCGCCGCCCTCGATCCGCCAGCTGCGGGCCGACTCGGGGGTGATCCACAAGGCATAGGCGTCGCTGCCGATATCGATCAGCTTGAGATAGGCTTCTCCTGGTTTCAGCGCGGCGCGCAATTCACCCAACGACAGATAATTGCGCGTCGCAGCCCGGAATTGCGGGAAGGCGGACAGCGCCTGCACCAGCCGGAGCTGGTCCTGCTGCAAGCTTTCCTGCCGCGCCTGCAACTGGGCGATCAGAGCGGCATTATCATTCGCCGCGCCGGCTTGCGCGAGGAGAATGCGGTTGCGTTCGATGTCGCGTCCGACCGACAGGGATTCCCGGTAGAGCGCCGACGCCTTGCTGTCGCCGCCTTCGAGCTGGCGCGAGAGCTGGGCGAGGCTATCGGCGGCGCCCGAGCGTTCGATCAGCTGGCTGGCTAGGAACAGGTCGTCGAGATCGCTGCCGCTGCCGCCCGCGAGCATGGAGAAATAGGGCTGCATCAGATTGGCCATGCCGACCAGCGCGCCGCGCGCCCCTATGACATTGGCGGTGATGGCGCGGAACGCCGCCCGCGCTTCGGCTTCACGCCCGTGCCGTCCGAGAAAGCCCGCGAGCCGCGCCCGCGCGGCATTCATCGATGCGCTGTCTGGATATTGGGTTTCAACCAGCGCCAGGGCCTCGCGCAACCGGCTTTCCGCCGCGCCGACATTGCCCTTGTTTTCCTCCGCCAGCGCCATTTCGCCGATAATCTGCGCCCGCAACCGGATGATTGATAGCACGCGCCCGTCGCGCACGCGCACGGCGTCCGCCAGCGCGCGGTCGAGCGTTACGAGCGCCGCGTCATTATCGCCGCGCATGCGCTGAACGGTCGCGCCGATGGCTCCAGCCTGCGAATCGATGATCGCCGCCCGTTCGGCGGGCGTCAGCCGCGTCTCGCCACTGAGCGTTTCCGCGAGCGAGCCGTTGCCGCCTGCATTAAGGCCAAGCGCTGCAACCCGGTCGATCGCGATGCTGCCGTCGCCCTGTTGCGGCGCGGCTTCAACCGGTGGCACCGGGCGCGCCAGAATAGTCCCGACGCCCTCCAGATCGCCGCGGTTGAGCGCATCAATCGCTTCGAAGTTGCGGCTGAGGCGCACCTGAACCGGATCGCGTGCGGCCAACGCGCGCGCCTGGTCGAAAATCCGGGTGGCCTGGGAAAATTCTCCGATATTGGAGAGTTGAAGACCGCGGTTGACGAGGGTTTCATGGCGGCGGCGCTCCCGCTCGGCCCCGTCCTCGTCGCCCTGCTGCGCCGCTTCCACGCCCTCGAACAATTCTGCCGCCTCGGCATAGGCGCCCGCATTGTTGCGGTGATAGCCCTGGCCGATGAGCATGTCGGGATCGCGCCGTACCGCATTGGCGAGCGCCACCGCGCTGCCGGCGCCCGTTGAAACGACGCTGACCTCGCCCTCGACCAGCCGGTTTTCCATCAGGCTTTGCAGCGCGAGCCGGAGCGCGCTTTCATAACCCGAAATGCCTTCGACGATATAAGAACGGCCGTCGCGCGTGGCAGCATAGCTCAGATAGGAAAGCCCGGTCTTGCGTCCGACACAGCGCCGTTCGCTGATCGCTGCGCTTGGCCCTGCTGTCTCCGGCTGACCGCAATCCAGCGCTTCGCTGCGGCTGGCCGTGACGATGGCGGCGGCGCGCTCCGGATGACGCAACACCCAGGCCGTACCGACCGGGGAGGCGACGTCGCGGCACAATATCGCCCATTTGCGGTCGAACACGCTGTCGCGCTGGCCAGCGAGCGACACCCCCTGCGCCTCACACGCCACCCCCGCATTGCCGACAGGAAAATTTTCCGCTGCGAGCGGGGCTTGAGCGGTCGCAAAAACCGGCGAAGCCGCTACACTACCCAGGAACAGGATAAACGTCGCGCTCCACCGGTGTATCCCATGAATCACTGGATCCTCCCCGGCACGAATCAATCTAAAGTGCGACCTTTGTTTTTTTACGGCGTTACTGCTTTACAAACGGTTATGCAATTACGGGAAAAGGGATGCTCGCAGCGTAAACGCGTCCTGCGCTGCATGGCCGGATAGCGCCAGCATCGCGTATATAATAGCCGCCACCGCCATGAAGCTGCCGAAGGGGAGCGCGGTGAGGGCGGTGATGCTTTCGCGCTGTTTCCATCGGGCGATCAGCGCATAGCCCAGCCCGATCAGCGAGGCGCCGAGCAGGATGAGGGGGAGCGCTGTCCAGCCGGTCCAAAGGCCGATTGCGCCAAGCAGCTTGGGGTCGCCGCCGCCCATGCCTTCGCGGCCGCGCATGCGGCGATAGGCCCAGGCGATGGAGAACAGCGCGGTAAAGCCTGCCGCGCCGCCGATCAGCCGGTGCTTGAGCGGAACGCCAAATACCAGGCCGCCGCCCGCCAATCCGGTTACCGCCAGCAGCAGCACGAGCACGGAAGGAAGCCACAAGGCGCGCCAGTCGAGTGCGGCGAGGAGCAGCAGCAGGAGGCAGAATACTGCCGCGGCCGCCCCCGCAAGCGAAGGTGCGGCCCATGCGATCAGCGCGCCAATCAGGGCCGCAGCCAGCTCGACGACCACATGCGCGGGGTCAATCGGTGCGCCGCAATGGCGGCATCGCCCGCGCTGGAGGACGTAGCTCGCAACCGGGACGAGATCGCGTGGCCCCAGCGGGCGATGGCATTGGTCGCATGCCGATCGCCCCTGATTGGCCGATTGTCCTTGCGGCATGCGGATCGCGATGGTCGCAAGATAGCTGCCGATGATCGCGCCCAGCCCGGCACCAATCAGCATCCGGACGAGCGGGGGCATAGCGAGGGCGGACAATTGCTCCATCGCCTCGCGCCGGTCTAGAAACGGCCCCGCACCGGCATCGTCAACCCGTCGGCGGAGGCGCGGAAGCCCTGCGCCAGCAGCGGCTGGCGGATGAGTTCATTATCCCCCCTGACGAGGAAATTGCCCTCGTAGCGCCCGTCGCCGCTGATCCGCAGGCTCAACGTTTCAAGCCCGGTTTCTCCGGCAAGGTCCAGCGCGAGGCGACCGCCATCGCAGCGCGGCTGGCCGGTGAGGCTGGTGGACATGCCAGCGCCCCCCGCATCCCCGGCGAGGCTTGCGCTGATGCTTCCGGCAGCTTCGCGGCACTGGCCGTCGACGAACAGGATCGATGTCCCGGTCCACTGGATCTGGCGGAACGGCAGCGCCGCGGGATAGCCCGTGATCGGGGTCGTCCCGGTAAGGTCACGGACCCCGGCGCGGTTGCGCGAGGAGATCAGCGTTCCCGCAAGGCCCGGCGTGTTGGTGCCGGCGCGCTCGAAATGAAACTGGGCGCGGCCGATCAGCAGCGCCAGCGGATTGAGCTGCGTATCGAGCGTCCCGGCGTCGAACGGACCGAAGCGGGCCTCGTCGAGCCGGCCAAACCACAGCGTGCCGCGCGCGCTGCGTGCGGACAGGCCGCGCTCGTCAACGCCGATGGCATCGAGCGCGAGCCGCAGCGGCAGGAAGGCCAGCAGTGCGGCGAGGAAGATGATGAGGAGATAGACGCGGCGGCCCCACGGAATGATGATCCTCGTCATTTGCCCGCCCTCTTGAAGGTCGCGGTCAGCGAGACGCCATTTTGCTCATTGGACTGGACCGAAAGCGTATCGGCATAGATGCCATCGGCCTCCATCTGCGCGATCCAGGCCAACAGCGTGGCGGGGCGGGCGTTCGCGATCGCCACATTGGCACGCTCGGCCCCTTGCGGATCGTTGCGTTCAAGCACGAAGCCCGCCTCGTTGGCCGATTGGGCAATGCTGACGTTGAGCGGGGCAGGCGCGCTCGCGCCGGTGCGAAAATTGGGCGTTCCCCTGATCGCCTTGACCTTGGCGGTGATCCGCGCGTGGCGGTCGAGCGCCTCGCCGTGCTGCGCGATCGAGGCCGACAGCCCGTCAGACAGCGGGCGCAGCACGGCGAGCCAGATCAGCACCAGTGCGGCGAGGACCAGCATGATCGAGATCAGCACGCGTTCGCGCGGCGAAAAGCGTTGCCAGCGGATGCGCAGCGTTTCCATCATCGCTCGGCCCTCACCGTGATATTGGCGGCGGCGCGGCCATCGGCGCCCGCACGCGGCACGGCCGAAACCTTGTAGCCATCCTGCTGGATCGCGATCAGCAGCTGGTTGAGATCCTCGATGCGCGGCGCAGCGAGATCGGCGGTCAGCGTGCCGTTGCCGGTATAGGACAGGCGCGTGATCGAGACCGCCGCATTACCGCGCAGCACCGCGTAAAGACCGGCAGCGGGAACCGAGAAGGCGCGGCTGCCCCCGCCAATCTGTTCGAGCCGGTTATCGAGCTGGCCTTCCGCATTATCGATGGTGACATCGCCGCGCAGCACGGTGCGCGCGGCGGCCACCGCATCGCGGTCGAGGCGGGACGCGGCGAAGCGATATTTGCCGATCTGGATCGCGCTCATGGCGAGCCCTGCCAGCGCGATCAGTCCGACCAGAAGCGCAAGCCGCAGCACCAGCGTCCGGTCGAACATGCGGTGGCTGCGCTTGCGAAACGCGCCCGAGCGCAGGTTGACCGGCGCATCGGGATTGGCAGCCGCAGCGGCGATCAGCGCCGCGCTATCGGCCTCGCCGAGCCGGGTGACGGGCGCATCGCCGACGATGGCCTCGACCAGCGCCGGATCGGCGGCAAAGCCGGTGCTGCGTCCGCGCATGACCTCCTCGCCCGCAACCGGCGCGGCGATATAGCTGCCCTCGTCTGGGAGCGGCAGGAGCGCGGCGACAGGGTAAATATAATCGGGGTCGAGCCCCGCCGCGCGACCAAGCGCGATCCAGCGCGCCATCTGCGCCGCGGACGCGCTCGCGACCGGAATTGCGCCATCTTCCGCGCGCGGTTCGCCTGCCGCAATATGCTGGTCCTCCACCGGGCCGAGCGACTTTTGCGCGGCGAGCAGGCGGGCGGCGGCCTGCGCCTGCCGGACCGGCAGGCCGTCAAACGCGAGCGCATGGAAATTGGTCGTCGCGGCAGGCGCGATGGCGATGATGGGAAGCGTGCGTCCCTGTTTGGCCCGCGCCTCGACTTCGGCCGCCGCATCGACCGGGCTGATGTCGCCGATCCGGCCGTTGCCGTCGACCGCCTGGCAGGCGCGTAAGGCATCTCCATCAAGCGCGGGCAGTGCGAGGACGATGGCGGCAAGGTCCGGGTCGGCATGGCGGGGCGGCAACGGCGTCGTCATTCCTCTTCCCCCCAGATGCGGCGCGCGGTGGTGACAGGCACAGTGTCGGCGTCGAGCAGCGCGGTCGCGGTCACCTCGCTCTCCCCCAGTGCAATCTGGGTCTCTAGCCGGAACCAGCGCGAGGTCAACCTCAGCTGTTGCTCGGCAGCCCGCGGCGGGGTGAAACCGGCGAGGCGTCCGCTTGCCCAGAAGGCCGAGATGGTCGACCAGCCGCCTTGCGGGCGCGCGGCCAGCTGTTCGCGCGCGACGCCAAGATCGAGATAACCCGGCGCGAGCATGGCGAGCAGCGGGGCCTGTTCGGGCAGCATGGTGTTGACGTTGAGCAGGCTCGGCTTTGCCACCGGCAGCGCGCAGATATAGGGGCGCAGCTGGGTGTAGATTTGCGGGGTGACGCCGCGCACCGCGCGCAGTTCGCTGGGTTCGGCCATCATCGTGTTGGCGGGCAGATAGGGCGAAGCGAGGCCGCGATAGACATCATCCTCGGCGCCGCCGATCTGCGGCATCGTGTCGCTGTCGATCCAGTCCGAGGTGGCAGCCGCAATCGCGGCGGCATCCTGGCCGGGGATGTTGAGCAGCCGCATCAGTTCGGCAAATTGCGCGATGCCCTGGCTGTTGGGCGAAAAAGTCAGATTGTCCGCGCTCTGCACCACGCTGTTGAGGTTGAAGCAATTGCCCGCATCATAAAGGCTGGCGGTGGCGCGCCCGCCCTCCATCGGCACGGTGAAGGGCTTGCCCTGCCAGCCATCGGCGCTCAGCGTCTGGCTGCGGGCCTTCATCGCGCCGATGCGGATACCGGCAATCTGCTCCATCGCCATCGCATAGGCGCGCGCCTGCACGATCGCGCTGCCTTGCCCGGAAACGCGCGTCGCGAGCGTCAGCCGTTCGAGCGTCATTGCCGCGATGATTGACATGGTTGCGACCAGCAGCAGCACGGTGAGGAGCGCCGCGCCGCGTTCCTGCTGGCGAGCGGGGCGGGGCAACGGCGTCATGACGTCACTCCCGGCACTTCCGGCATCGTGGACGGTAGCATCGGCGGCGGCGCAGCCGAGACACCGACCGCGAACAGCATCCTCAGCGGCGCCATGTTGCGGCGGTGCAGCGTCAGTTCGACGGCGCGGGGGAGGTCCTGCGGCCGCGCGCCGCGCCAGCTGGCCGACCAGCTGCCATCATCGCCCCGTGCGCGGAGTTCGACGCGCTCGATATCGGATGCAAGCCGGCTCACCCGTCCGGACGCTGCGCCGTCGACATAGGCGCTGGCGGTGCGTTCGAGGCGGCCCCCGGCGATGCGGTAGCTCACTCGCTGCAACGAGGAGCGCGGATCGCCCGCGTCATTGCTCCAGCCGTGGCGGACAAAGGTCATGATCCCGGCATCGCCGCCTTCGACGAAAGCGGGCCGAGCCGTGCCCTGCGCATCGCGCCACGGCCGCGTCGCCATCTGGCCGATATCCTGCGACAGGACGGCGCGCAGACGCTGCATTTCCTGCAGGCCGTCAAGCCTTGCGTCGCTGCGGATCTGCGTGTCGAGCGTGCCGCGCAGCAGCATCACGCCCGCCGCCGATATGATCGCGAAGATGAGCAGCGCGATCATCATTTCGATGAGGGTGAACCCGGTCTCGGCGGCGGGCGCGGGGCGGCGCGTCCTCATTGCGGCACCGCCTGCATCGCCGGGCGGCTATCGACCGGGCGGAAAAATTTGACCGCCATTGGACGGCGCAGCCCGGGGCCGGTGACGCTCAGTTGCACCTGCACGACCGACGGGTCGGCGGTGAAGGCGGTGCGCTGCATCCAGGTCCAGCCAAGGCCGCCATTCTGTTCGGCCCCCTGGGCATCGCCCAGCACCGGCGCGGCGGGCGCGCTCATGATGTCGGCCATGCGGTTTTGCAGCACGATTGATCCGATCTCGCGCGCCTGAAGGTCGGTGGTGGTGCGCACCGCCATGCCCTGCACGCGCACGATGGCGAGCGCGGCAAGGCTGAAGATGCTGAGGGCGACCATCAGCTCGATCAGGGTAAAGCCCCGCTCGGACGGGGGAAGCGCGCGGTCAGCGGACAAGGCTCACATCCCCGTTCATGGCGATCTGCACCTTGTGCGGTGCGCCGCCGCCCCTGGCGATACTGACCAGCACCTCGTCGGACGCCAGCCCGACGCTGTCGAAGCGCACCCGCGCGGCGGGGCCGGTCGAAAATTGTGCGCTCAGTCCCGCGCCCCAATTATCTTCCTTGAGCGTCCGGGTGACGAGCGGCGCCCATTGCCCCTTGCGCCCCGTTTCGAAGCCATAGCCCGATGCGCTCATCCACACGCCCGTCGGGCGGCCCGAAAGGATTGCCTGATCGCGCACCGCCGCGACGCGCGCGGCAAAGCGGGTGGCGGCCCGCGCGCCCGCATCCTCGCGGGCGGGCAGCGTCAGCACCACCACGGCGGCGGCGAGCGCCATCACCGTCACCACCACCATCAGCTCGACCAGCGTGAAGCCGTTGCGGGCGGGGTGTTTATTCGGCGTAGATGTCCGCATTGTCTCCGGTCCCGCCCGGCGCAGCGTCGGCGCCGAGCGAATAGACGTCGAACGCGCCATTCTTGCCCGGCACCTGATATTGGTAAGGATTGCCCCACGGATCATTGGGCAGCGTCTTGACATAGCCGCCGCTGCGGTAGCGGCCCGGCTGGTCCATCCCGGCGGGCGCCGCGGTGAGCGCGGCAAGCCCCTGCCCGGCGTTGGGATAGTTCATATTGTCGAGCCGGTACATTTCGAGCGCCTGCGAAATGGTGGCAAGATCGGCCTTGGCCTTGGTCACCATCGCCTTGTCCTGGCTCGGCATCACATTGATGACGACCACCGTTGCCAGCAGGCCGATGATCACGATCACCACCATCAGTTCGACGAGGGTGAAGCCTTCCTCGCCCTTGCGCGCTTTCTTCGCTGCCTTGGGGCGGCGATCCTCGGCGTCGGGACGGCGCATGTCGGTGAACAGGTTCCAGAGAAGGCGGCGCATGAGAAAGACTCCTTAGATGCTGGCCAGATTTTGCAGTTGCAGGATAGGCAGAAGAATCGACAGCACGATGACAGCGACGATCCCGCCCATCACCACGATGATCGCGGGTTCGAGCAGCGACAGCGCGGTCGCGGTGAAACTGTCGAATTCGCGCTCGAGATAGTCGGCGGCGCGTTCGAGCATGGTTTCGAGGCGGCCCGAAGCCTCGCCGCTCGCCGCGAGATAGACGAGGAGCGGCGGGAACACGCCCGCACTCCGGAGGCCGGCCGAAAGGCTGCCGCCGCCGCGCACCTGATCGACGATGGTTTCCGAAGCGGCGCGCAGCACGCGGTTGTGGATCGTCGTGGTGGTGAGGCGCAGGCCTTCGAGCAGCGGCAGGCGGCTCGCGACCATGGTTGAAAGCGTGCGCGCAAGGCGGGCGGCGTGCAGGTCGCGGATCAGGCGGCCGAGCAGCGGCAGGCGCAACAGCAGTCCGTCGAACCAGAGCCGGATGGCAGGCTGGCGCAGCAGCCACACGGCAAGCGCGGCGAACGCGCCCAGTCCGAGCAGGATCGCCCACCAGTAATTGGCGAGCGCGTCCGAAATGCCGATGACGATGCGGGTCAGGAGCGGCAATTGCTGGCCGACATCGTCAAATTGTTCGACCACCCTGGGGACGACGAAGATCATCAGCGCCGCGACCACCGCGAGCGCGACAATCGCGAGTACCACGGGATAGGCAAGCGCGGTCAGGATCTTGGCGCGGGTCGCCGCCTGCCGTTCGAGCAGATTGGCAAGGCGTTCAAGGATTTCGGGAAGCGCACCGGAAAGCTCGCCCGCCGAGATCATCGCGCGGTAGAGCGGCGGAAAGCTCTTGGGTTCGCGCCCCATGCTTTCGGAGAGGAGCCGGCCTTCGAGCACGCCTGCATGGACCGCGCCGACAATGGTGCGGACGTGCGGCAATTCGCTCTGGCGCGAGATGGTGCGCAGTGCTTCCTCAAGCGGGCTGACCTGCGCGATGGTCGCAAGCTGGCGGGTGAACAGCGCAAGCTGCTTGGCCGTCATCCGCGTGCGGGTGAGGGCGAAACGGCTTGGGGCGGGCTCAGCTGCCGCGCCGCGTTCGAGCTTCACCACATATAATTTGCGCTGCGCCAGGTCGGCGAGCACGGCGGCCTCGTCCGCGCCGCTGATCCGGCCGGTGCGCTCGCGGCCTGCGGGGTCGATCACGGTGTAGCTGAAATCAGCCATCGCTTTCGCCATCCTCCAGCCGCGCGATGCGGACCGCTTCCTCGGGCGTGGTCTCGCCCGCCGCGACGAGGTCGCGCACGGCGCTCGCCAGCGTCGGCGCATCCTTGAAGGCGTGACGCGCAATCCTGCCCTCGTCCGCGCCCTCGTTGATCAGGCGGCGGATCTCCTCGTCGATCCGCACCGCCTCGAACACGCCGATGCGGCCCTTATAGCCGCTGTTGCCGCACGCCGCGCAGCCCTCACCGCGCGCCACGGTCGCCTTTTTGGCGAGCCCCAGCGCGTCGGCGGCGCCCGGCTCGATCGGCCGTTCGACCTTGCACTCGGGGCAGATGCGCCGCACCAGCCGCTGCGCGATCACCGCGCGCAAGGAGGAAGCGAGCAGGAAGGGCTCGATCTTCATGTCGCGCAGCCGCGTGATCGCGCCGACCGCATCATTGGTGTGGACGGTCGACAGCACGAGATGGCCGGTCAAGGACGCCTGTACCGCGATATCGGCGGTTTCCTTGTCGCGGATTTCGCCGACCATCACGACGTCGGGGTCCTGGCGCAGGATCGCGCGCAACCCGGCCGCGAAGGTGAGGCCGACCTTGGGATTGACCTGCGTCTGCCCGACCCCGTCCATCGCATATTCGACCGGATCCTCGACCGTGAGGATGTTGCGGCTGCCATCGTTGAGTTGGCGCAAGCCGGCATAAAGCGTGGTGGTCTTGCCCGACCCGGTAGGACCGGTGACGAGGATGATGCCGTTGGGTTCGCCCAGCGCCTCGCGGAAGATCGCATCGGCGCGGCCGGTCATGCCGAGCTGGTCGAGCGAGATCCCCGCATTGTCCTTGTCGAGGATGCGCAGCACAACCCGCTCGCCCGAGCGCGCAGGCAGGGTCGAGACGCGCACGTCGAGCGTCTTGCCGCCGAGCGCGAGTGCCATGCGTCCGTCCTGCGGCACGCGGCGTTCGGCAATGTCGAGCCGCGACATCACCTTGATGCGGCTCACCACCACCGGCGCGATCTGCGGCGGCAGGCGCAGGCTTTCCTTGAGCACGCCGTCGATGCGCATCCGCACCACAAGGTCGCTTTCATACGGCTCGATATGGATGTCGGAGACGCCCTGCCGCACTGCTTCGGCGAGGATGCCGTTGATGAGGCGAATGGCGGGCGCATCGTCGGCGCTGTCGAGCAAATCCTCGGCAGACGGGAGCCCCATGGCGAGAAGGTCGAGCGAATCCTCGCCGACCGCAACCGATCCCGCCATCGCCGCGGCGGTATCGCCCATCCGGTAATGGTCGGATAAATGCCGGTCGAATTCCTCCGCCGCGACGCGCTCGACGGCAAAACCCTCGGCCAGATGGCGGCGGATTTCGATAAGCGTGGCGGGGTCCGCGCCTTCGCGCAGGATCACCCGGCGCGCGCCATCCTCGCCGGTCGCCATCAGCACGCCATTTTCGCGCGCGAAGGCGTAGGGAATGTCGAACAACGCGGGCGCGGCTGCGGCGATCGGCGGGGTCGCCGCGTCTCCCGTCGCACCGGTGGCGGCTGGCTTGTCCCTGACGCTGCGGCCCAACGCGATCTTCATGAGCGTCAGCGCGGATTGCCCGCGCGCTGGGCGTCGATCACCTGCGGCAGGATGGCTTCGGAGCCCGGCGGCGGGGGCGGTGCGCCTTCATAGCCCGCGGGCGGAACCGGCGCGGGTGGAGGCGCGGTGAGGGGAGGCGGGGCGATCCGCACATCGCCTGCCCGCACCTCGTCGGGGATGGGCGGCATTATCCCCATATAATCGCGCAGCAATTCGTCGATGCTCGGCTCGCGGTCGGGATAATATTCGATCTGGCGGTTGCGGAAATAATTGTAGCGGCGGGTGGTGACCTCGTCGCCGTCCTGGCGGTCGCGCACGATGGTCGGGCGGATGAAAACGACGAGGTTGGTCTTGGCGCGCGAGCGGCTCTTGGACCGGAACAGGTTGCCGACTACCGGCAGATCGCCGAGCAGCGGGATTTTCTGCAAGGTGCGGCGCTCATTCTGGTCGAGCAGCCCGCCCATCGCCATGATCTGGCCATCGTCGACCGTGAGCGTGGTGTTGAACTCGCGCTTGTTGATGATGAGGTCGGTGCTGCGGCTCGACACCGGCCCGGCGACGCTCGATACTTCCTGCCGGACATAGAGCTTGACCTCGCCGCTCGCGTTGATCTGCGGCGTTACTTCAAGCTGGATGCCGACCTTCTGGCGCTGCACGGTGCGGAAGGCATTGTCGAAATTGTTGGACAGCGCCTCGCCGGTGGTGATCGGCACTTCCTGCCCGACCAGCATTTCCGCCTTGTGGTTGTCGAGCACCATCACCGAAGGCGTCGAAAGCACGTTCGATTCGGTGTCCGATTTGACCGCGTTGATGATCGCGCCGAACAGGCCGTTGCGGCCGATGTCGAACAACACGCCGCCAAGCCCGCCGGTCGCCCCGAGGATCGATTCCGCCGCCGCCTGCTGCAACGTGTCGGACAGCGGCGAATTGTTGGAAACCACGACGGTCTGGCCGTTGATCGTGGTCGTGGTCTGGTCGAGCTTGGTCGCGCCATAGGCCCCGCCGATGGTGAGGATATTGGGCTGGGCGTTCGAATAGTTGGTCGCCGCAAACGGCATATTCTTGCCCGCCAGCAGGAACTGGACGCCGAGCTTCTTCGCCGCGTCGTCGCTGATTTCGGCGACCAGCGCCTCGACCTGCACCTGCGGGCGGCGGCTGTCGAGCTGGCGGATGGTTTCGCCGAGCATGCGCTGGACGTCCGGATTACCCGCGACGATGATCGCGTTGGCGCCTTCATAGCGGGTGACGACGACCGAGCCACGCTTGGTGATGCCGCCGCCGGTAGCGCCGCCAAGATTGGTGACCGCCTGCGGGCGTCCGGCATTGCTGTCGCCGGTCGCGCCGCCATCGCCATTGCCGTTCAGCGCGGGCGGCGCGGCGGCCTGGAGCGATGCGCCGCCGGTGTCGCTGACGCTCTGCCCGACCAGCATCTGCAAGGTCGGGAGGAGCCGCGCGGCGTCGGCGTGCTGGAGCCAGTAGACGCGGATTTCGGTTCCGCTCGCGGCACGCTGGTCGAGCTGGCTGGCCATCGCCACCAGCCGCGCCACCGCTGCCGGATCGCCGCGCAGCGCCACCGCGTTGCTGCTGTCGATCGGCGAGACGGCCACACTGTCGTCCATGCCCTTCAGCGCCTGCGCGATTTCCTGCGCCCCGGCATTTTTGAGCGTGACGATCTGCGCCGATTTGGCCGGCTCGCGATCGATGCGGCGGATAAGGTCGCGGATGCGCACCATATTGTCGGCATAATCGGCGACCACCACGCTGTTCGCGCCCTTGTTGGCGGTGATCGAGCCCTCGCGGCTGACCAGCGGGCGCAGCGTTTCGACCGCCGACAGCGCGTCGATATTGCGCAGGCGGAAGACTTCGGTAACAAACTGATTGCGGCTCACCGGACGGCTGCCGACGCGGCTTGCCGAAGCGGCAGCAGTATCGGCGAGCTGGACGCGATAGGCGCCGCTGGAGGTGCGCACCGCGACAAGGCCGTTGGCGCGCAGCGTCGACAGCACGATCTCGAAAAATTCGGAGCGCGACACCGCGCGGTCGGTGACGACCGAGATTTTCGCCTGCACGCGGCTGTCGACGATGAAGGTGCGCCCGGTCACGCGTGCGGCATCCTGCAGGAAGGCGCGCACGTCGGCGTCGCGGAAGTTGAGCGTCTGTTGCGCCTGGAGCGGCGTTGCCACCAGCAGCGCGAGCGTCGCGAGCCCAAGCGAAAATTTGCGGATCATCATTCTTCGGGGGCTCCGGCGGACGGTGCGGCTGGGGGTTGGGCGGCTGGGGGTTGGGCGACTGTTGGTTGAGCGGATGTTGGCGCCGTCTGCATAGCGGGTGGCGGCGGGGGAGGCGGTGCGATGGTCTGGCTGGCCGGTGCGGGCTGGACCGACATGGTTGTGCCACCTGGAGCCAGCGCGACCGGCGGTGGACCCATGCTCTGGTCGAGATAAAGCATTTCCTGCGCGCCCGAACGGTCGATCACGACATGGTCGAAATGGACCTCGCGCAACGTCACACCGGGGAGGATCGCCTGTCCCTCGACAATCGAATTCTGGATGCCGTCAGGTCCGGCAATGATCGCCGAACCGCCGCCCGTGCCCTGATTGACGCGCACCCCGAACAGCTTGAGGTCGAGCGAGGTGACCTGCGGGGTGGCCGTAGCCGCCGTTACCGGCGTGCGGAAGAAGGGATCGAAGCTGCCGAACAGGGCGGTGCGGCTGGCGAGCGAGCCGATGGCAGCCTGACGCGGCTGCCAGGCGCCAAGCGGGTCGACCGGCGTGAAGACCGTCCAGACAAGCCGCGCGCACTGTACCGCGAGCACGGTCAGCAGCAGCAATTCCAGCCAGTGATAGGCATCGCCACGCGGCAAAAAGCGCAACAGGCGAAGCGTGCGTTCGTCGAGCTTCAACTTCACCGTTTGTTCCAACATCCCCGCACAGATCAACAGCCCTCGCTGGCTTTATCGCCGGCCCGGCGGCTGTGAAGCCATCTCCGCCCGGACAGGGGCGGCGTCACAATCGTTCCGTTAGCCGTTCCATGATTACTGTTACACTATCGTGACAGTTCTGTTAATGGCCTGCACGCCAGTCATTGGCGCGGAAATCCGTCGCTTTTTACATTGTCCTGCACCGGCATGGCGAACTGTCGCCGTGCCGCGAATCGATAGGGCGCCTTGCCGGTGCAAGTTCGAAAGGGAGGGACGGGAAGGCTGCTCCCGCCCGCCCGGTTCAGAATTTCAGCGATGCCGACAGCGAGAAAATGCGGCCCATCTTGTAGCTGTTGATGTCGACCCGGCGGTTCTCGTTCTTCTGATATTCCTTATGGCCGGTGCCGGTGATGTTGCGCACCTGCAGCTTCATTTCACCTTCCGCGCCCAGCAGGCGGAAACCTTCGCGCGCCACGAAATCGAGGCGCAGGCCCGGATATTCGTAGAAATCGGGCTGCTGCGCGCCGCCCGACTGGGGACCGCGGCTGGTCACGCGCTTCGAGGCATAGGTCAGCATGAAGGTCTGCTGCGACAGGCGGCTTTCATCTTCCATGCCGAGCTGGAGATTGACGAGGTGGTCCGACTGGCCGGTCAGCGGATCGCCATCGTTGAAGATGTCGCGCGCAAGCAGGCCCGACAGCAGCGGCGAGGCGATTGGGTCATTGTCACCGACTTTCAGCTTCGACTTGGTATAGGTATAGTTGGCAACGATCACTGCGCGGCGGGTGCCGAATACCGTTCCTTCGGCGCCGTCTCCGAGCGGGAAATATTTCTGCAGCTCGACCTCGGCGCCATAAAGCTGGGCCGACGGGGCGTTGGCGAAGCTGGTGCGCAGACCCGAAGACAGGTCGGTGAAGGCTTCGATCGGACGGTCGATCTTCTTGTAGAAAGCGGCGACGCTGGCGCGCTGGTCGCGGCCGAAATACCATTCGAACCGGCCTTCGGCATTCCACAGCTCGGAATCGACGAGGAAGGGGTTGCCGATGAACTGGCGGTCGCTGTCGACGTCCTGATAGACCTGATAGGCCAGCTCGCGGAACTGCGGACGGGCAATGGTCTTGGACGCGGACAGGCGGAACTGGGTCTGCTCCATCGGAATCCAGGTCAGCGTTGCCGCCGGCAGCCAGTAATTTTTCTTGAGCGTGGTCGAAAGTCCGGTGGTAGGCTCACCGTCAAGGCCGAGCGGCTCGACAAACTGGCGCGCGCTTTCATAGCGGGTGCCAAGGTTGAGCGAGAGGCCGTCGGCAATTTCGAGATTGCCCATGATGTAGCCCGCGTGGACGCGCAGCCCTGCGTCGAACGCACCCGCGCCATCGACCCCGGTGTCTTCCGACAGCAGGACATTGAAGGCCTGGACGTTATAGTCGGACAACAGATAGTCCGGGCGCTGCTGCGCCACCGTGCCGTTGAGCGCGCCATCGGCCGACTTGAAGATGAACGAGCGGCGCACGGAATTGCGCTTGGTATCCGAGAAGGCATAGCCCGTGGTCAGCGTCAGCGGCAGGCTCGGGAACTTGTAACTGAGGTCGGCGCCCGCAGCATACAGGTCCTCGTTCAGATCGCTGAACGCGATGCTGGCGCTGCCCTGCTGGCTGAGGTTGTTGATATAGTCATTGACCGTCGTGTCGAACACGTAGCGGAAGCTGCGTTCATAAGGCGCCTCACGCTGCGAGTTGGCATAGGCTGCACGCAGGTCGAGCTTGACCGGATCGAACCTGAATTCACCAACCAGCTGGGTGTTGAACAGCTGGCGCTCATACCAGGCCGTATCCTGGTCCATATAATGCACGTTGACCGACGAGAAGTCGTTGATGCCGCGCGCGAGGCGAGTCAGCTTCTGCGTGTCGCGGATGAAGATATTGTTCCAGCGCAGCTTGTGCTCGCCAAATTCGAGGCCAAGCCCGAGCAGGCCGTTGACGACGATATGGTTCTCGGTGCGCACCGCCCGGCTGTCGATGCCGAGGTTGCCGAGATTGGGGTCGGACGACAGCTGCTGGATTGCATCGCGGGTATTCCAGCTATTGTCATAACCGGCGCTCGCGATGAGGCCGACGCGGGTCGAGCCGATATCCCACAGCTTGGCGGCGCTGAGTTCGGCAGAACCGTTGATCGGGATATAATCCTCGCGTTGCGCCACGGTGGTGCGGCTGTTGACGAGGCTCATCGTGATCGCCTGCATCTGCTTGAGGCGGTCGGCATAGGCGAGATCGGGCGAGAGCGAGTCGACGCCGATCAGGCGGCCCGTCGCCATCGCGGCCTTGAGCGGCTTGGGGATGTCGCGGGTGCCATCATCGAAACCGGTCCAGTCCGACGGGCTGCCATAATGCATAAAGCCGGTTTCGCCCGAGGTTTCGGTGTCGAAGCTGGAACCGATCGACACCTTGAAAAAGCTTTCGCGCGGGATCGCGGTGGTGGTGAGGTTGATCACGCCGCCGCCAAATTCACCCGGATAGTTGGGCGAATAGCTTTTCTGCACGAGCGAGCTTGCGATCAGGCTCGACGGAAAGATGTCGAGCGGCACAACGCGTTTCAGCGGTTCGGGCGAGGGCAGGGGAAGCCCGTTCAGGAGCGCCAGCGAATAGCGGTCGCCCAGCCCGCGGACATAGACATAGCCGTTGCCGACGACGCTGAGGCCGGTGACGCGCTGGAGTGCGCCGGCGATATCGCCCTCGCCGGTCCGCGCGATATCGGCCGCGGAGAGCACCGAGACGACTTCGGGCGTGGTGCGCTGAATATCGGTGATGCGGCGGCCGCGCACGACGATCGCTTCATTCTGCGCGCCGGTGGTGGAGACTTCGACCTGTTCCTCTTGGTCCGGCGCGGCGTCGGCCGTGCTGTCCTGAGAAGCGGCGGCAGGAGCGGCTTCCGCAGCGGTGTCTTGCGCGAAGGCAGGTGTGGTCAGCGCGGTCGTCGCAGACAGCAGGATCGCCAGAGCAGAATGCGTCTTCATCATCGGGTTCCCCGTAACTTTTTATGAGTATGTGCAAGCGGCGCAGCCAGGGCCGCGCCGCTTGCTTGCTGGTCGTGACTTAAAGCGCCGGGATCGACGTACAGGACGAGCCGCTGCCAAAGTTGGCCGTGCTCGAATCGCAGGTCCAGCCGCGATACCAGGTGTCGCTCGCATCCTTGACCGCGCCGATATAGTTGACGCTGGTGAAGAAGCTGCTCCAGCCGGCGAGGCCGGTGAACGCCGGAACCGCGGTTTCGTTGGCGCCGTTGACGAACACATTGGTCAGGCTCGACGTGTGGCCCGGCTTGTTGTTCGGATCGGCTGCGAACAGCGCGTCGATCGCGGCCTTGGTGATGTTGCCATCGTCGTTGACCGCACCCGCGGTGCAGGACAGCGCGACCGAACGGAATTGCGGTTCACCGAGTTCATCCTTCGCCGGGTCTGCCGCCTGCATCGTCGGCGCGCCGTCGATGTCGAGGCAGAAGCGCGGGCTGGTGACGACCGCATTGGCAATGCGATAGTCGGTGCCGCCGCGCAGCAGGATCGCGTTAACCGAGGACGAGAGCGTCGAGCGATGGACGAAGGTCACGTTGGCGAGGCGGGTGTCCTGACGCGGAACCGCGTCCTCGTTACCGTTCGAGTCGGATTCGATGATCGAGTCGCCCGACTGGCCGCTTGCGCGCTGGACGGCGATGACGAACTGGATCGCGCCCTTGTACCCAAGGTCGGTGTCGAGATTGTCATCATCATTGCCGGTCAGAACCAGATATTTGGCATTGGTACGGCCGCCGAACCATTCAACCGCGTCGTCCGAGCTGTTGTGGACCTGGACGTGGTCGACCAGCGTGCCCGTTCCCGTGCCGGCCAGCGTGAGGCCGTTGATTTCCTTGTTCGGCGCGATTTCATAGCCCGAATAACGGATCTGGACATATTGAAGGGCGCCGCTCGAATCGCTGGCGATCGCGCCGCCATAGGGGGCGTCCGCGCTGCCTTCGAACTGCTGCTGGCATTGGGCGGTGCCGCCCGTTGCCGCGCCGAGACAGTCGGAAATCGGTGCACGGCCGAGGAGAACGATACCGCCCCACTGGCCCTGGCTGTCGTCGGTGGCGCCGCCTTCGACGTTGCGGCGCGAGGTGAAGATGATCGGCTGGGTCGAGGTGCCGACCGCGTTCAGCTTCGATCCGCGCTGCACGACGAGGAAATCGAGGCCGCCCGAACCGAACACGACCACACCCGGGTCGATCGAAAGCGTCACGCTCTTGCCGCCAGCGGCAGTGCCGTCAGCGCCGACGTCGGTGCCGACATCAACGCGGCCCGCGAGCGAATAGATGGTGCCGGCGCGCTTGGGAATGTTGAGGTCGGCGCTGAGGCGGCCGGAAATCTGGCAGTTGCGCAGATTGGCGATCACGCCGCCATTGGTAAAGCCGGCGGGGCAATCAGCCGCGGGGCCGGTTCCGGTACCGCCGCTGGTGGTGCCGCCCGAGGTGCCGCCGCTGGTCGAACCACCGCTGGTGCCGCCCGAGGTGCCGGGAAGGACGATGACCGTGCCTTCGCCGGGCGATGCGATATCTTCAGGACCACAGGCCGAAAGCGCCGTGGCGGCCGCGCCGGCCATCATCACGAGTCGAAACTTGTTCGCGTAGGTCATTATAATCTCCCTGCCCGGCCGCGCCGGTCCGCATTTGAAATGGGTGAACGGACAGGAAGAAACATTCCCCCGTTGCCGCACGAGTCGGGCAACTAGGAGTCGATTGTTACACTATGGTGACCTCTGCGCGGCACAGCAGAAGGCGTCCGCCAGCGATGTGGCGAACGCCTCTTTTGAAATCAGGCGATTAGAACCGGCGCGCCGCCGCCGGCCGGATACGGGCCGTTACCGGATGGCGAGCCGCGAATTGGCCTTGGCGAGCAATTGCCTCGCGAGCAGGCGCGAATCCACTTCCTGGCCGTTCGACAGCAGGACGGGGAAATGTTCCTTGCTGTTGGCGGCACGGGTGAACATCGCCTGCGCATCGCTGGTGCGCGATGTATTGAGATAGACAATGCCGAGATTGAGCATCTGGGCTGGATCAAGGCTGGAAGCGGCGGCAGCCTGAATCTGTTTTTCGGCCTCGCCATAATTGCCGCCCATCAGCGCATCATAACCGAGCGCGCCCCGCTGATAGCCGATTTCGCCTTTGCTATCATGGGCTTGTGCTGCTGCGGGAAGCAGCAACGACGCGAAAATCAGTCCGCGAATCAGTTTTGCCATCATCCTCTCCTTTTTCTCAGAATCGGAAATATGACAGGATAATGACAATTTGTATATTTATTTTATGGTGGAAACGCGGGGCGTTCCGGGCGACGCTGCCGGTAATCGGGCACATCAATGTCATAAATCTGTAAGGCCAATGGCCCACAGGACCGCCCAGCAGGAGGGTGGACCGGGTGGCGTTCGATCAGCGCAAAGACTGTTGGCAGGACAATCAGCTGGCCTATCTGGCCGAGCTCGCGGCCGAAACACAAGGCATTCTGCACATTAGGGCGCGCGCCGGTGCAGGCGATCCGCCGCTATGGGACGCGGTGCTCGGCGGCAGCGGTCCGGTGCAGCGGCTGCGCATCGCGCTGTTCGCAAGCGAGCCGCAGGCCGTGGCGGATGTGACCGGCGCGCTTTTGCCGGTCGGCACGGACGTCCACCCCTTGGCCATCCTGCCTGTGCTCCCGCGCGGATGGGACATCGCATTGCGCGATGCGGGCCTGTCCTGGTGCGCGCTCGATGGCGCGCATCGCCTCGCGATTCCGGGCAGGCCGGTGGCCGAAGCGGCCCCGGCCGTCCATCCGGGGCCCGAGCGCAAGAGTCCGACCATCTTCCGCAATGTCAGCCGCCAGATCCTGCTCGCCTCGCTCCAGCTGCAGGATCGCTGGTTCACCGCGCAGGAACTGCTCGATCTGGTCGATGTCTCCTACGGGATGATTTCGCGCTGCCTTTCCGGCATGCGCAGCCGCGGCTGGGTGCAGCGCCAGCGCAACAACCCCAAATATCATTACCGGCTGATCTCGGCGCGGCTGATCCTTCACGACATGCTGATGCACGACCGCGACTTCGGCCATGATAGCAATGATGTCGCCTTCATCTTGGCCGGAGCGGAGCAAGCGCCATCAGCGTCCGGTAGCGCTGGCTGACCTCGCGCGTGATATCGACGCCGGTGCCGCCCGAAAAGGCGATGCGCGCCGCGGCGGGATCGATCTTGCGGCCATTTTGCAGCAGTTCGAAATGAAGGTGCGGGCCGGTTGAAAGCCCGGTCGAGCCGACATAGCCGATAATGTCCCCGCGCCGCACCTCGTCGCCCGGCGCGACGGCGAACCCGTCGAGATGCGCATAGCGCGTCGCCAGCCCCGCGCCATGACCGATCTCGACCAGCTTGCCATAGCCGCCGCTGCTGGCGGCCGCGGCGATGACGCCATCCTGCGCGGCGCGCACCGGCGTCCCGCGCGGTGCGGCATAATCGATGCCGGAATGGATTTTGAGGAAGCGCAGGATCGGGTGCAGCCGCCAGCCGAAGCGCGACGACATGCGGCCCGCATCGACCGGGCGCTGCCAGCTTTGCGGCGAGGAAGAGGTTGTGGACCCCGGCAGCATGGCGGCTTCGCCCGGGCGGCGCCAATAGGGTGTGCCGTCCTTGTCGAAGCGCACGAGGCGGATATCGGGGCCATGCGCGGGGATGAGGGCGGCGTAGACCAGCCGGTCCGCGCCGCCGCCCGCTGCGGCCTGGTCGATGACGATATCGTAGATTGCGGTGGCGGGCAGGCCGCCCGGCCGGTGGCGCGCCAGCAGGTCGCCATAGCCGCGCGCGAGGGCGTTGCCGATTCCAGCCCGAGCAAGGCTTGCCGCAAGGTCATCGCCGACCAGACCCTGTACGCGCACCAGTTGTTCGGAGGGCCTGGCCGGCTTTGCCGCCGGGCGCGCCGGGAGGGACGTCGAGACTGGCGCCAATCCCGATGTCGTGCGCGCGATCGCGAGCAGCGGCTTTCCGGCGGCGGTGACGTCGAGCGATAGCAGGGCAGCGGGCGCCGACGGGGTGGCCGGAGCGGCAAAGGTCAGCGACAGGCTCTTGCCGTGCGTCGCATCGAGCTGGTGCACCGGCTCCAGCGCCAGAATGGCGGCGCGGTCGTCCGCGCCAACTCCTGCGCGGACCAGCAGCTTGCCAAGGTTCTGCGCATCCTCCCAGCGTGCCGTCACGGTGCGGCGGGCGGGAAGGGGCGCTGCGGGCTGGAAGGCGTGCAGCCGCGCGAGCCCGGCTGTGCCTTCATCCGGCGGCGATGCGCGCTGCGGCCGCGCTGTCACCGCATGCGCAATCAGCAGGACGCCCCCGGCCCCTGCGGCAAGCAGGCTCGCCAGCCCGATCTGTGTCCGCTTTCCCGTCACGCTTCTTTTTCCGTTCCCTCTCTGGATGGGATGCCGATGCCGCGTTTCTATGACAATGCGTGACGCCCGGCAAAGCCTTTCCCGTATCATCCTTGTAAAAATACAGGTTTTTGCGCACCGGCATGGATCAGTTTTTCCGCGCCTGCGTTTAGGATTATTGGCGCGTCCTGCAAACGGGCGTGCGGGGCATTTTCTCGGTTGGAACGATATTCGCGTGTTGCAGATTGATTTCGAGCATCTCCTGGCATCTTCGCCAAATCCCTATGTCCTGCTCGACGCCGACCTTCGCATAAGATGGATGAACGAGGCCTATCTCAAGGTCACGGCGCGCAGCCGCGAGGATATTCTCGATCGGCCGATGTTCGAGGCCTTCCCCAGCGCGCCCGATTCGGACAGTTTCAAACGGCTCAGTACCTCCTTCGACCGGGTGCTGGAAAGCGGCGAGGTGGATGATATCGCGCTGATCCGCTATGACATCCCGATGCCCGACGGCGGCATGGATGTGCGCCACTGGACGGCAACCCATACACCCTTGAAGGATGAAAGCGGCAAGGTCGCCTATATCCTCCAGCACACGGTTGATGTGACCGAGCTTCACGGCCTGCGCACGCTGCGAGACCAGGCGACGCTGATGCAGCATGCCAGCGCGGTTGAAACCCGGGCACAGTGGCTTGCCGGGGAAATGCAGCAGATGCGCCAGCTTTTCGAGCAGGCGCCGGGTTTCGTGACTATCCTGAGCGGGCCCGGTCATCACGCGCTGCTCGCCAACCAGGCCTATGGCAAGCTGGTCGGGCGCAATATCGCGGGCAAGAATGTCGCGGACGCGCTGCCGGAAATGGTCGAACAGGGATTCATCGACCTGCTCGACACGGTGTATCGTACTGGTGTTCCCTATATGGGGAAAAGGGTGCGGGTCAGCATCGAGGCGCCCGATGCCGGTGAAAGCGAAATCCGCTATCTCAATTTCATCTACCAGCCCTATTACGACAAGGACGCGGTCGCCGGGATTTTCGTCCAGGGCTATGACCTCACCGAGGAGGTGCTGGCGGAGGAGCGGCAGAAGCTGCTGATCGACGAACTCAACCATCGCGTGAAAAACATGCTCGCGATAGTGCAGGGGCTCGCGCTGCAATCGTTCAAGGGGTTCGAGGGCGCGGACGAGGCGCGCGCGATCTTCAACCAGCGGTTGAACGCGCTCGCCGCTGCGCACAACCAGCTCACCAGCAACGCCTGGGAATCGGCGCCGGTACGCGACACGATCCGCAACTCGGTCGAGGCGACGGCGGGCGCGGACGTGGGGCGGCTCAGTCTTGATGGCCCCGATGTCACGCTTGATCCCGAGGCCACGGTATCGCTGACGATGATCGTCCACGAACTCACCACCAACGCGATCAAATATGGCGCGCTGTCGGTGCCCGCCGGCAAGGTAGGGGTGCGCTGGTGGATCGAGGAACAGGAGGCGGGCAGGGAGCCGGTGCTCGCGATCGAATGGCGCGAGACCGGCGGTCCCGAAACAAGCCCGCCGACGCGGCGCGGCTTCGGATCGCGCTTGATCGAAAGTGGCGCATCTGCGAGGAGTTCAGAGAAAGCGCGGATCGAATACCGGCCCGAAGGTCTTGTCTGCACCATATATTTTTCGGGCGAATTGGGGGAATTGTGAAGGGAAAGAAGCTGCTCCTGGTGTAGGACGAACCGATTATCGCCTTTGCCCTGGAGGATATGCTGGTCGAAAATGGCGCGACCGTCGATCTGGCGGCAACGCTGGAAGAGGCATCGGACCTCCTTGCGGCAAATGATTATGATGGCGCGATCCTCGACATCAACATCCGCGGTGAGAAAAGTTATCCGGTGGCGCGCCAGCTGGTCGAGCGGCGGATCAACTTCATCTTCGCGACCGGTTATGGCGCCGATCCGCAACGCGACGAGTTCGCGGACATTCTGACGATCAGTAAGCCCTACAGCTTCGAGGCGATCCGCAAGGCGCTCAATGCCCATCATGGCGCCCCGGCAAAGGACTTGCCCCCGGCGCGCGCTCCTGACTAAAGCAGGGCGATCGCGCAAGACCGATTCTGGCGGTTTTCGCGAGCGATTTTTTCCGCACCCTGCAAGCTGAAAGCCGATTTTGATGAGCGATGTCATTCACACCCGCATGCTGATTCTGGGGTCCGGCCCTGCCGGTCTTTCCGCCGCCATTTATGGCGCGCGCGCGGGCATGGAGCCGATCGTGGTGCAGGGGATGCAGCCCGGCGGCCAGCTGACCATCACCACCGATGTCGAAAATTACCCCGGCTTCCGCGACGTGATCCAGGGACCGTGGCTGATGGAGGAAATGCAGGCGCAGGCCGAGCATGTCGGCACGCGCATGATCTTCGACCAGATCGCCTCGGTCGATCTCTCCGCGCGGCCCTTCAAGCTGACCGGCGACGGCGGGCAGGTCTATAGCGGCGACGTCCTCGTCATCGCGACCGGCGCGCAGGCCAAGTGGCTCGGCGTCGAGGGCGAGGAAGCGCTGGGCGGCCAGGGCGTGTCGGCCTGCGCTACCTGCGACGGCTTCTTCTATCGCGGCAAGAAGGTGGTGGTGATCGGCGGCGGCAATACCGCGGTCGAGGAAGCGCTCTACCTCACCAACCACTCGCAGGACGTCACGCTGATTCATCGCCGCGACAGCTTGCGCGCGGAAAAGATCCTGCAGGACCGGCTGCTCGCGCATCCCCATATCAAGGTGATGTGGAACAAGAAGGTCGAGCGCTTTGTCGGCGGGGAAGGCACTGCGGGCCTCGTTGGTGTTGACCTTGTCGATACCGTCACCGGCGAAAAATCGCACGAGGCTGCCGATGGCGCGTTCGTCGCGATCGGTCACGCGCCTTCGACCGAATTGTTCAAGGGCCACCTGCCGCTTGACGCCGACAATTATCTGATTGTCGAAAAGGGCAGTTCGCGTACCGAAGTCCCCGGCGTGTTCGCCTGTGGCGACGTCACCGACAAGGTCTATCGGCAGGCGGTGACCGCGGCGGGGATGGGCTGCATGGCCGCGCTCGACGCCGAACGCTTCCTCGCGCAGGAGGATTTCGAAAAGAGCCGGAAGGCCGGATAAACCAGCTCAGTCGGCAAGCGCCGCCAGCACGGCCAGCACCCGCTCGCGCAGCCACTGTTGCTCGGCCTCACCCGCATAGCTGTGCGATCCGCTGTCGATGCGGTGCAGTTTGACGGCGGGAGAGGCGCGTAAGGCCTTAAACATCTCGCTCTCCCACGCGCCCATGAAGGCGGATGAGGTCGCATCGCGGCTGGCGGCGAGAATATGCACCCGGCCAGCGAAACCGGCCAGCCCCTGCGCCATGTCGCGGGCGAGCGGGCCAAGGGCTGTGCCTTTGCCCGCGATCGCAAGACCGCGGCCAAGCTTCTTCAAATCCACCCGGCCACGCAGCAGGTCGATCAAGGCGGCGGGATCGGCCAGCTTGCGCCGGTAGCGCGCACGTACCGCCTGCGGCGTGGGGGTATCGCCCGGCGTCTCGATCACCCAGGGATTGGAGAGGATGAGCGCGTCGAGCCCGCCGCTTTCGGGAAGCAGCGCCAGCGCGGTCGCGGCATCGCAATTGCCGAAGGCGGCGATACGCGTGACGCCCGGCGCCGCCTTTCGGAAGGCGGCAAGCGCGGCGATGATGTCCGGCTCGCTGCTGCGAAAACCGCCATTGCTGCCGCCGCTGTCGCCGATGCCGCGCCGGTCGAAGCGCAGCACCGGAAAGCCCGCCGCTGCAAGCGCCGCCGCCAGCATTGCCAGCCCGCGATGTGCGCCCGAACGAACCTCATTGCCGCCCGAAACGATCAGCAGCCCGGCCGTGCCCGGCGCATCGTCGAGCGTCGCGGCCAGTTCCGCGCCCTCGCAGGAAAAGCTCAGATGACGCCGCATTGTTTCATCCATTGCGCGATGTCCGCCGCCATCGCATCCGCCATCGCCGCATCCTCATCCGGCTCTGCGCGCAGCCACAGCCGAGGCCCGGCAATTGCGTCCGGCCCCTCGTCGATGCCAACGCTGCGCAGCGGCGCCACCGCAACCGGTTCGGCCGTTTCGAGTTCCGCGATCATCGCGGGCGACAGCCTGTTGCCCTGGAGATTGAGCGGCGCGCTCCGTGCTTCCGCCATCAGCGCGGCGCCGTCGCTTCTAACGCCCGCTTCGGCGTCGGCGGCGATGCGGCTGCGCAGCATCGCCTTGAGCAGCGCCCCGCCGCTGACCGGGGCGAGCCGCCAGTGCGGCAGCGCGATGTCCGCATCGATCAGGCATCCGCCGCGCACCGATGCCACCAGCGCCGCGCCCTCGCGCGCCGCGATCGCCGCGGCTTCCGCGCGCCATCCGCTGAGTGTGGCGTCAACGGTGGGGACAAGGCTTTCATTCTGGCCGCCAAGGTCGGGCAGCAGGCTCGCGATGCCGCGCGCCGCGAGCGCGCCCATCGCCAGCAGCAGCGTGCGCCGCATCCGGTTGGCTTCCTCGAACAGGGGCGGGAGCAGCATCACCGGCGGCGCGCCTTGCGGGCCGCGCCGGATGATCAGCTCGCCGTCATGGCTCAATCTTGCGTCTCTTTGGCCCGCTTTTCCTTGACCTTGCGCTCGGCAAAGCGGACGAGGCCGCCGAAGGTTTCAAAGATTTCCGCCTCGACCTCATCATCGTCGATCATGATGTCGAACCGGTCCTCCATCTCGGTGAGAAGATTGGCGACGGCCATCGAATCCAGTTCGGGGATGGTCCCGAACAGCCCGCTATCGTCGGTGAGCGCATCGGCGCGGTCCGCCCCGATCCCCAGAATATCGTCGAGGATCGAGCGGACGATGTCGTCAATGCGCGGCTTCTGGTTCTGCACCCTGTTATCCCTTGAAGCAAAAGCGGTGATCAAAAGTGGGCGCTATTTAGAGCGGGATTTCAATAAATGCGAGAGGCTTTCGCGGATTGCGGGCAACCAGGCCTGCGGCTTCTTCAGATTGAACAGGTCGATACGGTAAAGCGCGGCCTCGCGCTCCATCCAGTCGCGCTTGTAGCCATCGTCGCCGGTGCCGAAATCGATGCGCTGAACCTTGTCGTCGTCGATCGCGCGGCGGAACATCGCTTCGGACAGGAGCGTGCCGGGCGACAGGCCATCGTCGCTTTCGACATGGGCGAGCTTGTGGATATTGGCGGTGCCGCCATCGACGGTCCAGAATTGCGCGGCGACGGGGCGGCCGTCGGCATAGGCAAGGCCGAGCCGGAGCGCGTGCCTTGCGCCCGCATCTTCCGCCAGTGCGCGCAGGAAATCGGGATTGCCCTCGGCCGGTTTCCAGCTTTGCGCATAGACAGTCTCGTAATCGCGCCACGCCGCCGCATCGAAGCGGTCATGCACCACGATATCGAGCGCGCCCTTGCGTCCCTTGCGTTCGACCGTGCTGCGGAGTGCGCCGGGCCGCGCCGCCCAATAGGCCGCGAAATCGCGCCCGCCGGTGTCGAGATAATGGTTGGTGTCGGCCTGCTCGGCGATCACCAGCCAGCCGGCGCGCGCAAAGCCCGCGCGCAGCAGGTCGAGCGTCCCGTCCTCCTCCGGCACCGCGTTCAGCGTCACGCGCGAATATTTCTTGCGGAGCCGCTGTGCCGAACCCTTGACCAGCGTCAACCGCGTGGCGGGCGACAGGTCGCCGGTGAATACCGGGCGAAAATGAAAGCTGTACCAGTTGGTCAGCGACTTGAGCTGGGTGCGGCTCTGATGCACGAGAAACAGCCACATATCGGTATGTTCGGCGCGCGAGCGGACGATCAGCGGGAGCGAGCGCGGCGCGCAATAGGCGTGGAGCTTGCTGAACCAGGACAGCCGGTCGAACAGGTCCGCCTGCCCCGGGCCATCGCTGCCCGGTTCATCAAGGCCGCCGCGCGCAACCTCTTGCACGCTATCGAAATTCGCGTGATATTCGCCCTTGATCCACATATTCGCGGCCCCACTCCTTCAAAGGGCGATATTCTTCATCCTATGTCCCAGACGTTAAACTTCCGTAGCATGCCGCTCGACGCATTGACCAGCCGTGGAAATGCGGATGACCCTGCGCTGATCGTCAAGGGCGAGGCGATCTCCTACGCCCGGTTCGACGCGATGGTCGGAAAAGTCGCGCACTGGCTGCGCGAACAGGGGCTTGGCCCGGGCGACCGGGTCGCGACCTGGCTCCCCAAGACGCGGGAGGCCTGCCTGATGCCGCTTGCGGCGGTGCGCGCGGGGCTGATCCATGTGCCGGTCAACCCGCTGCTCAAACATGCGCAGGTCGCGCATATCCTCGCCGACAGCGGGGCGCGGATGCTGGTCACGCAAGCGCCGCGCGCCGCGCTGCTCGACCGGCGCGAACATGCGCATTGCCGCATCGTCGGGGACGGCGACCTCGCTGCCGTGGCCGACGGGGAAGGGGCGGCGCTCCCGGTATCGGACGCAGCGCCCGAAACCCTCGCCGCGATTCTCTACACGTCGGGGTCGACGGGGCGGCCCAAGGGGGTGATGCTGAGCCATGCCAATCTGTGGCTCGGCGCGGAAAGCGTCGCGACCTACCTCGGGCTCACGCCCGCCGACCGCACCCTCGCGGTGCTGCCGCTCAGCTTCGATTATGGCCAGAACCAGCTGCTGTCGAGCTGGTATGCCGGCGCGGCGGCGGTGCCGTTCGACTATCTGACGGCGAAGGATGTGGTGCGCGCGGTCGAACGCGAGGCGATCACCACGCTGGCCGGAGTTCCGCCGCTCTGGGTCCAGCTCGCCGAACAGGCGTGGGGCGGGGCGGGCGCGAGCCTCAAGCGCCTCACCAACAGCGGCGGCGCGCTCACCCGCAGCCTCGGTGCAAAGCTGCGCGCGCTGTTCCCGCACGCCAACATTTACGCGATGTACGGCCTCACCGAAGCCTTCCGCTCGACCTATCTCGACCCGGCATTGTTCGCCGAACGGCCGGATTCGATCGGCAAGGCGATTCCGCACGCCGAAATCCTCGTCGTGCGCAAGGATGGCAGCGTCACCGAAGCCGACGAGGAGGGCGAACTGGTCCATGCCGGGCCGCTGGTGGCGCAAGGCTATTGGCAGGACCCCCAGCGCACCGCCGAACGCTTCCGGCCCGCGCCTCCCGCCTCGCGCTATGGCGGCACGGCGGTATGGTCGGGCGACACGGTGCGGCGCGACGGGGACGGCTTCCTCACCTTCATCGGGCGCGACGATGCGATGATCAAGAGCGCGGGCAACCGCATCAGCCCGACCGAGATCGAGGATGAGGCGGTGGCGAGCGGCGCGGTCGCCGAAGCGGTCGCGCTCGGCCTTCCCGACGAGCGGCTGGGGCAGGCGATCGTCATCGTCGCGCGCGCTGCCGAAGGGCTGGACGAGGCGGCGGCCGAAGCGCGGCTGCGTGCGCATCTCAAGGCCGAACTGCCCAATTTCATGCAGCCCGCGCAGGTCGCCTGGCGCGCCGATCTGCCGCGCAATCCCAACGGCAAGCTCGACCGGGTTGAGATCGAGCGGGCGATACGCGAAAAGGCCGCGCCATGAGCAAGCCCACCGGCCCGATCCCGCCCTATTTTGCCGCCGACGCGGACGGCATGCTGCTGATCGGCGGCAGCCGCGCCGACGCGCTGGCCGAGCAGGCCGGAGCGACCCCGCTGTTCGTCTATGACCTCGGCATCGTGCGCCAGCGGGTGGCGGACCTCCGCGCCGCGATGCCGCCAGGCCTCGGCCTCCATTATGCGATCAAGGCCAACAGCCATGCCGGGCTGCTCGCCGCGATGGCGCCGCTGGTCGACGGGTTCGATGTCGCCTCGGCGGGCGAACTCGGCTTCGCGCGCGACGCCGGGATGGCGGCGGAGCATGTAAGCTTTGCCGGGCCCGGCAAGCGCGACAGCGAACTTGAAGCCGCAATCGGCGCGGGCGCGACGCTCAACCTCGAATCCGAAGGCGAGGCGACGCACGCGCTCGCCATTGCGGACCGGCTCGGCCGGACCCCGCGGCTTGCGATCCGCGTTAACCCCGACTTCGATCTCAAGGGCTCGGGGATGCGCATGGGCGGCGGCGCCAAGCCGTTCGGAATCGATGCGGAACGCGTGCCCGCCCTGGCGAAAAAGCTGATCGCAGCGGGGGCCGACTGGCGCGGCTTTCACATCTTCGCCGGATCGCAGGCGCTCGACCCCGATGCGATCATCGAAACGCAGGCGGCGACCATCGCGCTCGCGCACAGCCTTGCGGCGGAAACCGGCGCGGTGTCGCCGCTGGTAAATCTCGGCGGCGGGTTCGGCGTTCCCTATTTTGCCGGCGACGAAGCGCTCGACATTGCGCGAATCGGGGAAGCGCTCGCCCGAAATGCGCAAAGGACCGCGATGGAGGCCGAAGGCACGCGGTTCGCCATCGAACTTGGCCGCTGGTTCGTCGCCGAGGCCGGAGTCTATCTCGCCCGCATCGTCGACAGGAAGCTGAGCCACGGCGAAACCTTCCTCGTCACCGATGGCGGCCTTCACCACCAGCTCGCCGCCAGCGGCAATTTCGGCACGGTCGTACGGCGCAACTATCCCATTGCAATTGCTGATAAATTCAACGAATCTCCGGTGGACGACGCGCATGTCGTCGGCTGCCTCTGCACGCCGCTCGACCGGCTCGGCGACCAGGTTGCACTGCCTCAAGCGGAGCCCGGAAATCTGGTCGCCATCTTCCTCGCCGGGGCCTATGGCCGTTCGGCGAGTCCCAGTGCCTTTTTGGGACACCCGCCCGCGATGGAGTTAACCATTGGCTAAAAACGCGACGAACCGACGTTGAAATTGGCGGATTTCGCAGCATTTTACCTCACAACAGACAATACTAACGGTATATTCACCTTTCCGGGTTAGGGGCGGATCATTGCCGCCGGTGCATCCGGAAAAAAAGTTTCGCCTTGGCGTCTTGGGGGTCGCGCCCCCGGCGGCAAGCGGCCGATGATAAAGGGAATGGATTAAATGGCTTTTTCTGTGCGGACGCGTTTGGTTATGGGGGCCGCATTGATGTCGGTCGCGCTCACTGCTTGTGCGGGCGGCTATGGCAGGGGTCCCGAACTGCCCCCGGCGCAATTCGTGTCGCAGCAGGAAGGGCCGGGCGAGGAATATATCATCGGGCCGCTCGATGAGCTGACCGTGTTCGTGTGGCGCAACCCCGAACTCGGCGCCAAGGTCCAGGTCCGTCCCGATGGCCGTATCACCACGCCGCTCATTCCCGACATGCCGGCCGTGGGCAAGACGCCCGCGAAGCTCGCCGACGACATCAAGCTGCAGCTCGGCCAATATATCAAGGACCCGATCGTCAGCGTGATCGTGAACAAGTTCGCCGGGACCTTCTCGCAGCAGATCCGCATCGTCGGCGCGACCGAAAAGCCCGCCTCGTTGCCCTATCGCGCCAATATGACGCTGCTCGACGCGATGATCTCGGTCGGCGGCCTGTCCGAATATGCCGCCGGAAACCGCGCGCGCCTCATCCGCACCGATCGCGCCACCGGCCAGCAGAGCGAATATGCGCTGCGCCTCAGCGACCTCCTCAAGAAGGGCGACAGCCGCGCCAATGTGAAGCTCGAACCGGGCGATGTCATCATCATCCCCGAAACCATGTTCTGACAGGACAGGCGACGCAGGACGCGATGTTTGATACAAGCAGGCCCCGATGAACAGCATTTATGAAGAATTGCGCATCGCGCTCCACAGCATCTGGCAGCGCCGGTGGCTGGCGCTCGCGCTGGCGTGGGGCGTGAGCCTGCTCGGCTGGCTGCTGATCGCGATGGTGCCGAACAAATATGAATCGAAGGCGCGCATGCGCGTCGAGGTGAACTCGGTCCTGCCCGACACGACGATCGCCGACAAGCAGGAGCAGATGCGGCAGATCGAGGGCATCCGCCAGACGCTGACGAGCGCGCGCAACCTTGAAAAGGTCGCGATCACCACCGGCCTCGTCCAATCGGGCGCGGGCGACCGCGAAAAGGCCGACAAGGTGGCGATGCTGCAGAAGAATATCAGCATTCTCGTTCCCGAAGACAATATTTTCCAGATCGGCGCGATCATGTCGGTCGGCAGCATGTCGGACGCGGAAAATGCCAGGCTCGCAACCGCAGTGGTGGATAATCTGATCAGCATCTTCCGCGACGAACAGGTGCGCGGCGGCCGGTCGAACGCCAAGGAAAGCCTGCGCTTCCTCGACGAACAACTGGCCTCGCGCGAAAAGGAACTGCGCGAGGCGGAAGCCGCGCGCGTCACGTTCGAAACCAAGAATTTCGCCGCGCTGCCGGGCGCGGGTTCGGCGAGCAGCCGGCTGTCGGTCGCGCGCGCTGAAATGTCGCAAGTGGAATCGCAGCTGGTCTCGGCGCAGGCCTCGCTCTCCGCGCTCAACAGCCAGCTTGCCACCACGCCGCAATCGATTTCGATGCCGGGCATCAGCAGCGTCGGCGGCGGGGTTGCGCGCCAGCAATTGTCACAGGCGCAGGCCGAGCTTTCGGGGATGCGCGCGCGCGGGTTGACCGATGCGCACCCCGATGTGGTGGCGCTGCGCAACCAGATCGCCGCATTGCAGGCGCAGGCTGCGCGCGAGGGCGGGGCTTCGGGATCGATCCAGACGCCCAATCCCGCCTACACCCAATTGCGCTCGATGCAGGCCGAACGCTCGGCTGCGCTGATGGCGGCGCAGCAGCGCAAGGCGCAGCTCCAGGCCGAAATCGCCACCATGACGTCGCAGCAGAATCTCGAACCTGCGGTCGCGGCCGAAAGCGAGCGGCTCAACCGCGATTATGACGTGCTCAAGAAGAAATATGACGAACTGCTCGCCCAGCGCGAGCAGGTGCGGCTGAAGGGCGACGTTGAAACCGAAACCGACGCGATTCAGGTTGAGGTGCTCGATCCGCCGACCAAGCCGCGCGTGCCGGTCGCGCCCAACCGCCCGATGCTGCTCGCGCTCGCGCTGTTTGCCGGGCTCGGCGCGGGTGCGGCGGGCGCCTTTGCGGCGAGCCATCTCCAGACCACTTATCCCACCACCGGGCGGCTCGAAAAGGCGAGCGGCCTGCCGGTGATCGGCTCGGTGAGCGAGGTGCTGAGCCCCGCCGAGCGCGCCGACGGCCGCAAGAAACTGGTCTGGCTCGCGAGCGGCTTTGCCGGGCTGGCGGGGATGTTCCTGCTGCTGCTGGCGGTCGAATTTGTGCAACGCGGCCTGGTGGCATGACGGGGACGGACAGCGATATGAACAAGCATAGCCCGATCAATCCCGGCGGCGACCAGCCCGAAAATCAGCCCGAAAGCCAGCCTGAAAACCGGAAACGCGGGTCGCTGCTCGAGCGTGCGTCCGATGCTTACGGCTTGGATGACCTGAAGCGCGGGGCGACGGATGCGAGCGGCCTGCCGCCGCTGCTCCCGGAGGACATCGCCCGCATGGAAGCGCGCAAGGCCGCGGCCGCAGTGCCCGTCTATGTCCAGCCGTCGCCGCAGCCCGCGCCGCCAGCCGAACCGCAGCAGCGCGCTACCGCGGCCGAGCGCAAGGCCGCGCCGCGCCTCCACACGCGCCTGACCCAGCCGGTGCAGCCGGTCGATCGCGCCCAGCTCGAAACCCGCGGGTTCATCGTCCCGGGCGGCGCGGTCACGCCGATCGCCGAGGAGTTCCGCCTCATCAAGCGCAACCTGCTGCGCACCATGAACGGCGCGCCGGGACATCCGCCGCTACCGCGCGGCGAGCGCATCCTTGTGACATCGGCCAACCCCAATGAGGGCAAGACCTTCTGTGCGGTCAACCTCGCGCTCAGCATGGCGGCCGAGGAAGACCATGAAGTGCTGCTGATCGATGCCGATTTCGCCAAGCCTTCGGTGCTTTCGACGCTGGGGCTCGCCGCGCGTGATGGCTTCATGGACGCGCTCGCCGACCCGCATGTCCATGTCGAGGACCTGATCATCCCGACCGATGTGCGCAATCTTTCGGTGCTGCCCGCGGGCAACCAGACCACGCGCGATGCCGAATATCTAGCCTCCGACCGCACCGTCGAGGTGCTTGACCGGCTCACCGAAGATGCGCCGCACCGCATCATCATCTTCGATTCGCCGCCGGTGCTCGCCGCCTCGCCCGCGCCGGTGCTGGCGCAGCATGCCGGTCAGACGCTGATCATCGTGCGCGCCGACAAGACCAGCGAGAATGCCTTGCGTGAAGCGGTCGGCCTGCTCAGCGGCTGCGAGCATCTGCAACTGCTTCTCAACGCTGTCAAATTCTCGTCCAGCGGCCGCCGTTACGGCACCTATTATGGCTATGGAGAGTGAGATGAACCGGAGCCGCATGACCATATTGCGGGGGATGGGGGGACTCTTCGCGCTGGCGCTCGCGGGCATGGCCGGCACCGCGCAGGCGCAGCAGCTCGGCTATGACCAGCTCGATGAAAGCGATGCAGTGGAAGTGCCCGACGACAGCGGCGTTCCCGCGCAGCAGGCGCGCCGCGCAGGCGACCGCGAGGCCCGGCGTCCGGTCCGCCCGCATGTCGAGATCCAGCCCTATGTCGAGGCGCAGCAGCTGTTCTTCACGACGCTCAAGGGCAATGGCGGTGACGGCGCCTATACGCAGCTTGGCGCAGGGGTCGAAGCCAGCCTCTCGACGCGCCGCGCCGAAGGCCAGCTTGGCGCACGCTACGCGCATCGCTTCGGCTGGGGCGATGCGGCCGACAGCAACGACATCACCGGGCTTGGCCGCCTGCGCTATGACGTGGTGCCGCGCACCCTGACCTTCGAGGCGGGCGGCGTCGCCACCCGGGCGCGGGGCAATACCGGCTTTGCCGCGCCGGGGATCAATATCGGCGAGGCGGGAAACATATCGAAAGTCTATTCGGTCTATGCCGGGCCTGCGCTGTCGCAGCGTTTCGGCCCGCTGACCGCGACCGCCGCCTACCGGTTCGGCTATACCAAGGTCGATAACGACATGCCGCTGGTGACGCCTGGCGCCTACACCAATCTTGGCGGTTACAACGATTCAACCAGCCACAATCTTTCGGCCTCGGTCGGGATGCAGCCGGGGCGGGGCATCCCGCTCGGCTGGGCGGTTAGCGGCGGTTATGAGCGCGAGGATGTCGATCAGCTCGACCAGCGGTTCGAAAATAAATTTGCGCGCGTCGATCTCACCTATCCGGTGAGCCGCAGTCTGTCGCTGGTCGGTGGTATCGGCTATGAGGATATCGAGATCAGCCACCGCATGCCGCTGCTCGACGCGAACAACCGGCCGGTGGTGGACAATCGCGGCAACCTCGTCGTGGACCCCAACAAGCCGCGCCAGCTCGCGTTCAACACCGATGGCCTCATCTGGGATGTCGGGGTGATGTACCAGCCGGGGCCGCGCACCGCGCTGTCGGCGCGCGTCGGCGAACGCTATGGCGACACTTTCTATTCGGCCAGCGCCTCCTATCGCCTGAGCCGCGAATCGACGGTGCAGGTCGGCATCTACACCGGCATGACCAGTTTCGGCCGCCAGCTTTCGGGCGGGCTTGCCGCGCTGCCGACGCAGTTCCTGCTGGTGCAGAACCCGTTTGACGGAAGCTATGGCACCTGCGGCATCGGCCAGGACGGCGCGAGCTGCCTAAACCCCGCGCTCGCCGGGATCAACAGCACCAATTACCGCAACCGCGGCGTGATGTTCTCCTATTCGACCCGCGCCGATGACTGGCGCGTCGGCTTTGCCGCGGGGCTCGACCAGCGCGAATATATCTCGCCGCTGCTGCTCGGCCCGGTCGGCCTCGACGGCATGACCGAAGAAAATTACTATATGTCGCTGATGGCGAGCCGTCCGATCGATGCGGTCAGCAATTTTTCCACCAGCGTCTATGCCAACCTGTTCGACAGCGGCATCCGGGGCGTGCCCCACGCGATCAGCATGGGCGCGACCGCGGCCTATGACCGCGTGCTGTGGCGCCGCCTCACCGGGCAGGCGGCGGTCAATATCAACAGCTTCCGCCAGGATGGCCGCAACAGCGAACTCATGGCCGCGGCGCTGCTTGGCCTGCGTTACGGTTTCTGACGCGACAGATTCAACCGGAAAGAGAAGAGACGATGTACGATCAGTTTTACGGATTTACCGGACGCCCGTTCCAGCTGACCCCGGACGCGCGCTTTTATTTTGAAAGCGGCACGCACCGCAAGGCGATGTCCTATCTGGGCTACGGCCTTGCGCAGGGCGAGGGCTTCATCGTCATCACCGGCGAGATCGGGTCGGGCAAGTCGACGCTGGTCGCCTATCTCATGGACACGATCGACAAGAGCCGGCTGAACGCGGTCAAGCTGGTCTCGACCCGCGTCGATGGCGAGGATCTTCTCCGCCTCGTCGCGCAGCAGTTCGAACTGCCGAGCGAGGGCGTCTCCAAGGCCGAACTCATCCAGTCGATCGAATTCAGCCTCCACGACCAGGCGCGGCAGGGCAAGCGCAGCCTCCTCATCGTCGATGAGGCGCAGAACCTCACCGAGCGCGCACTCGAGGAACTGCGCATGCTGTCGAACTTTCAGCTCGGCGGCCATCCGCTGCTGCAGATCTTCCTGCTCGGCCAGCCCGAATTCCGCGACATGGTGCAATATTCGCCCAATCTCGAACAGCTGCGCCAGCGCGTCATCGCGACGCATCACCTGACCGCGATGGAGCCGGACGAGGTCGAACCCTATATCGTCCACCGCCTGTCGAAGGTCGGCTGGACCGGCGACCCGCGTTTCGTCGGCGATGCCTATCGGGCCATGTATGATTACAGCCAGGGCATTCCGCGCAAGCTCAACGTGCTGGCGAGCCGCGTGCTGCTGCTCGGGGCGCTCGAATCGCTGCACGAATTCAACGGCGATGATGTGCGCGCGGTGATCGCCGACATGATCGGCGAGGTTTCGGATCATGAAGACCCGCTCGACCTCCATGTCGAGGTGGCGGCGGCGAATGACGGCGGCAACGGCCTGCTCGCGACCAAGCAGAAGCGCAGCGGCGGGCCGGTGCTCGCGGGCGCGCTCTCGCCCGAGGATTATCGCGTGCCCGAAGAGGATGAATATGACGAGGAGCCCTATGAAGAGGCGCTCTATCATGAAACCGGCGATTATGTCGATGAAGCCTTCGCGGTGGAACCGTTCGCGCCCGAGCCGTTCGAGGCCGCGCCGTTCGAGCCCGCGCTGCCGCACGCCGCTGAGATGGCTGAGCCGGTTCACGAAGAACTGGACGATGCGGAACCGCTGGCGCTGAGCGAAGTGGCGCCCGAAGACATACCGGTTGCGGAACCTCTCGCCGAAGCGGCCGAAGTTGAAGCCCCGGAGATGCCCGAACCTGCGCCCGAAGCGGAGCCGTTCACCCCGGTCGCTGCCACGGCGCCCGAAGTGACCCGCGAAATGCTCGACCAGCAGCAGGAGGAAATGGACGCGATGGCGCGCCAGATGGCCGAGCTGCAACAGCGGCTCGCCGATCAGGATGCGGCGCTGCGCCGTATGCTGACGCTCCTCGTCAACTGGGTCGAAACCGAGGAAAGCGGCAGCGATATGGTCAACGCGGCCTGATCGCTCTATAGGGGGTGAGGGGCAGGCGCGCCTTGCCGCCGCCCCCGCTTCGTCCATCTGAAAAGACCCTTTGCCCGTGATCCACAATGCCCTGTCCGTTGATGTCGAGGACTGGTTCCAGGTCGGCGCGTTTGAATCGGTCATCCGCAAGGAGGACTGGCCGCGCCTGCAACATCGCGTCGAGCGCAACACCGACGCGGTGCTCGCGCTGTTCGACGAGGCCGGGGTCAAGGCGACCTTCTTCACGCTCGGCTGGGTGGCGGAGCGCTACCCTGCGCTGATGCGGCGCATCGTCGCGGCGGGGCATGAACTGGCGAGCCACGGCTACGATCACAAGCGCGTGTTCCAGATGAGCGCTGCGGAATTTGCCGCCGACCTCATCAAGGCGCGCCAGCTGATCGAGGATGCCTCGGGTGTCGAACTCCACGGCTACCGCGCGCCGAGCTTTTCCATCGACGCGCGCACCCCCTGGGCGCATCCGGTCCTGGCCGAACAGGGCTATCGTTATTCATCGAGCGTCGCGCCGATACGGCATGACCATTATGGCTGGGCCGGGAGCCCGCGCTTTGCGTGGAAGCCATGCCCCGACAGCAGCCTCATCGAGCTGCCCGTCACCACCGCGCGGCTCGGCAACCGCGTGCTCGCGGCCGGCGGCGGCGGTTTTTTCCGCCTGCTGCCCTATCGTTTTTCGCACTGGGCGATCGAGCAGGTCAATCGCGACGGCCGCCCGGCGATCATCTATTTCCACCCGTGGGAAATCGACCCCGGCCAGCCGCGCGTCGCCAATGCGCCGATCCGTTCGAAGCTGCGCCATTATCCCAGGCTGTCGGCGATGGCAGGCAAGCTGCGCCAGCTGATGGGCGATTTCGAATGGACCCGCATCGACGCGCTGGTGCCGGAGCAGGCGCACAGACTGGTTGCGTTCGACCGGCAGGCGGCCTGATGGCCAACGCGCCGCTTTCAGCGCCCCAGTCCGCGCCCGACTCCGCATCCGGACCGGCCCTGCGTTTCGGGCCGGTGCCCGCGGCCGAATGGGATGCGTGGGTGATGGCGCGGCCGGACTCGACGCCGTTTCACCTCAACGCCTGGGGCGAGGCGGTCGAGGCCGCCACCGGTCACCGCTTTGAACGGATCGGCGCGTGGCAGGTTGAAGGGCAGGGCGAACAGGATGGCACGGCCAACCCGCAAGCCGCCAGTCCCGACGCTGCCGAAGGGCGTCTCGCCGGTATCGTCCCTGCGCATTTCATCCGCTCGCGCCTGTTCGGCAAGGCGATGACGTCGGCGGGCTTCGCGGTCGGCGGCGGCATCCTTGCCGAAAGCCAGGCGGTGGCCGACGCGCTGGCGGACCATCTGTGGAGCCGTCCGGACATCAACGCCAGCTCCGCCGAACTGCGCGGCGGGATGCTGCCCTCCGACGGCTGGCGCATCGACCACGCCACTTATGCCGGATTTTCGCGGGACCTTGCGGCGGATGATGTGGCGGAACTGCTCGCCGTGCCGCGCAAGCAGCGCGCCGAAGTGCGCAAGGCGCTGGCCGCGCTCGAGGCTGGCGATCTCGCGGTCGTCACCGGCAGCGACGAGGCGCATGCGCGCGAACATTATGCGGTCTATGCCGAAAGCGTGCGCAACCTCGGCACGCCCGTATTTCCCCGGCGCCTGTTCGACGAGGTGCGCCGCCGCTTCGGCGCCGATGCCGACATCCTCACCGTGTGCAGGGCCGATGGCAGCCCGCTCGCCTCGGTCCTCTCGCTCTATCACAGGGGCGTGGTGATGCCCTATTGGGGCGGCGGCACATGGGATGCGCGCGCCGCGCGCGCCAATGAGCTGATGTATTACAAGCTGATGGGCCATGCCCGCGCGCGCGGCTGCACCCGCTTCGATTTCGGCCGTTCCAAGACCGGCACCGGGCCTTATGCCTACAAGAAGAACTGGGGCTTCGAACCGCAGCCGCTTGCCTATGCCAGCCGCAGCCCGGAGGGGAGCGCGGCGCGCGACATCAACCCGATGAGCCCCAAATATCAGATGCAGGTGCGGCTCTGGCAGAAACTCCCGCTATGGGCCGCGAACCGCATCGGCCCGCTGATCGCGCGGGGGCTTGGCTGATGGCTGCCCAGCTCAAGAGCCGCATCAAGGGCATATTGTTCCTCGCCCACCGCATTCCCTATCCGCCCGACCGCGGCGACAAGATGCGCAGCTTCCACCTGATGAAGGCGCTGCGCACGCTCGGGCCGCTGCATATAGGTGCCTTCGCTGACGATGCGCGCGACATGGGCTTTGCCGATGCGCTTGGCGAATGGACGGCGAGCCACCGCATTGTCCTGCGCAGCCCGGGCAAGGGCGGCACCGGTAAGCTCGGCGCGGCGGCGAGCGCGCTGATGGGCGGGATGCCGATGTCGGTCAGCCTGTTCGACGACAAGGGCCTGCACGCCTATGTCGCCGAAACGATCGCCGCCCGCCCCATCAGCCACATCTTCGTCTTTTCGGGGCAGATGGCGCATTATGTCCCGGAAGATTTCGCCGGGCGCTTTATCATGGATTTCGTCGATGTCGACAGCGAGAAATTCGCCGGTTACGCGAAGGACCCCGCGACCGGCTTTGCGATGCGGCAAATCTATGCGCGCGAGGCTAAACAGCTCGCCGCGTTCGAGCAAAGGACCGCCGCGCGCGCCGATGTCAGCCTGTTCGTGAGCGAGGCGGAAGCCGCATTGTTCCGCGAACGCTCCGGGCTGGGGCGCACCCGCGTCGTCGCGCTCGAAAACGGCATCGACCTTGCCGCTTATGATCCGGCGGTTCAGCGCGCGCCCGTCGCCCATCCGGGGATCGCCCCGGACGCGCCGCTCATCATTTTCACCGGGCAGATGGATTACCGCCCCAATATCGAGGCGGTCACGCTGTTCGCGCGCGAGACGATGCCGCTGATCCGCGCCCGGCAGCCCGGCGCGCAGTTCGCCATCGTCGGGCGCCAGCCTTCGCCCGAGGTCGAGGCGCTTGGCAAGCTGCCCGGCGTCATCGTCACCGGCGCGGTCGAGGATGTCAAAGCCTGGCTCGCCGCCGCGGACGTGGTGGTAGCGCCGCTGCGGCTTGCGCGCGGCATCCAGAACAAGGTGCTCGAGGCGATGGCGATGGCAAGGCCCGTGGTCGCCTCGCCGGCCGCGGCGGAAGGGATCGACGCGGTGGCGGGGCGCGACCTGCTGGTCGCCGATGGCCCGGCGGCCGAGGCGGACGCGGTGCTCGGCCTCCTCGCAACGCCGATGCGCGCGCGCCTCATCGGAGCCGCGGCGCGGAAGCGGATGGTCGAACGCTATGGCTGGGACGCCGCGCTCACCGCCCTGCCACAGATCATGACGGGCGGGGCATGACCGCCGCCGCGCTCCCCCGCGAAGCCGCGCTGCCTTGGCGCACGCACCTTGCCACGCTCGCGCTCGCCTGGCTCGGGCTGCTCCTGCTGTTTCACCGCGACGTCGCCGACATGGTGCTGCAATGGTGGAACAGCTCAACCTATGCGCATTGCCTGCTGCTCGTGCCGATCATCGGCTGGCTGGTGCACCAGCGCCGCGCCGAAGTCGCGGAACTGACCCCGCAAGGCTGGTGGCCCGGGCTGCTGTGGAGCGGCGGCGGCGCGCTGCTGTGGCTGCTGGGGGAGCTTGGCGGGATCGCGCTGTTCCGCCATGCCGGGCTGATCGCCATGCTGCAGGGCGCGGTTGCCGCGACGCTGGGGCAGCAGGTAACGCGCGGGCTCCTGTTCCCCTTGTTCTACATGGCCTTCCTCGTGCCCTTCGGCGAGGAGCTGGTGCCGCCGATGCAGACGATCACCGCCAAATTGTCGATGCTGCTCCTCGGCTGGACCGGCATCCCGGCGCATATCGACGGCGTGTTCATCACCACCCCCAATGGCTATTTCGAGGTCGCCGAGGCCTGCTCGGGAGTCAAGTTCCTTGTCGCAATGGCAGCCTATGCGGTGCTTGTCACCAACCTCTGCTTCAAGAGCTGGCCGCGCCGCATTGCCTTCCTCGTCATGGCGCTGATCGTGCCGGTGATCGCCAACGGCATCCGCGCCTATGGCACCATCCTGATCGCGGAAAAAACCGGCATCGCGTTCGCCGCGAGCTTTGACCATATCGTCTATGGCTGGATTTTCTTCGGGCTGGTGATGGCGCTGGTGATGCTGATCGGCTGGCGCTTCTTTGATCGCCGCGTCGCCGACCCGATGATCGAGCCCGCGCGCATCCCGCCGCAACGTGGCGCGCGCATCGGAGCGGTGCCGGCTGCCGCCGCCGCGCTCCTCATCGCCGCAGCGGTGTCCGGCTGGGCCTATGGTTCGGCGACCGCCGCCGATACGCTCCCGCGCAGCGCCGCCGCGCCCCGGGTGCCGGGCTGGACCCCGATCAGCCCCCAAGGCGGCCATCCGTGGCTGCCGCGCTTCGACCAGGCCGACCGCCTCTATCACTGGCGCTACCGCAAGGATGATGGCGGGCAGGAACTCGACCTCGTCATCGCCGCCTTCGCGAGCCAGCATGAGGGCAAGGAACTGGTCGGCTTCGGCCAGGGCGCGCTCGACACCGCGAACCAGTGGGCGTGGAGCCAGGACCTCGGCAGCATCGGCGCCGGGCAGCGCGCGGTGGCTGGGCAGGTCGATCCACCCGGCCAGTTCGACCAGTACACCGCCCCCGGCCCCGTCACCCGCACCGTCGCCAGCTGGTACCGCGTCGGCGGCCAGACGATCACGCGCAAGCCCGCGGTCAAGCTCGCCACCCTCAAACAGCGCCTGCTGGCCGGCGACCAGCACGCCGCCGCCATCCTGATCTCCGCCGAACGCCACCCGGGCGAAGTGCAACCCGAAACCCTGATCGCCGATTTCCTGCGCGCCGCGCCGGGCGTGGGGGAAATGGCGGATGGGGTTTTGGGGGAGTGAGACGGTTGGGCAGGTAAGCCGGTATAAACCAAAGCCGCATAAGAGCTATGACAAGCTGAGTATCGATGCGCTCTCAAATGCCCCCGACCCAATGTTAGGCATAAGCGGGATTGGGTCTGAACGAAGGGCATTGTGCTTGATTTCAACCGCACCACTTCCCTTAAAAATAATCCTCCAGTTTCAACGCCACGGCTTTCCCTCCGGCGGTTTCGATGCGCACGATGGTTCCCGCAGGGCGCTCTTCCCATCCGGCGTGGGGGGAGGCGTAGAAAGTCTTGTCGACGCGCTGGCCGTCGATGGCGGTGATGATAGCGCCCGCGGTGAGCCCGGCCTTTGCCGCCGGGGATCCGGGAGCAACAAACCGGATGCGCAGACCTTCCGGGATGAGTTCGCTGCGCATACCGGATCGGTCGCGAGGGAAATGTCCATAGCCGTCGACACGCCTTTCGAGCACCAGCCGGTTGCCGGTCATGTCGAGCGAAAAGTCAAACTGGCTGAGGATGCCGAAGCCGACATTGATTTCCTCTGCCGCTCCAGCCGGTTCATATTCGCTTAGCATGGTGGGGACGCGCTCGAGCGTAAAGCCGCCGAGTTCGACTTCGGGGAGCGTGGTCATCCGCGCCGGTTGCCACCCGCCATAGCCGCCAAATTCCCAAGCTGTCTTGGGAAGCGCCGTGAGCATTGGCTGAGCCGTCCAATAGGCTTTGGGTAGGCTGATCGCGCCGCCATTTCCGAGATCGACAATAGCCTCGGTCGCGGGCATTCCGGCGATGGTGAGGGGGATCGTCCGCAGTTCACCTTCGGTTCCGAGCGATAGCACGGACGACCCCGCCGGTACCCGGTAATCGCCCGGCGCGCGGAAAACGAGCTGGTGCCGCGCCCAGTCGAAACTGACGACAAAGCGGTCGAAAATATCCTTTCCGACGATCATCGGCACGGCGCGGCCGAGCCCGGCCTCAATCGTACCAAGGTCGAGTGCAATCGGCTGAATACCGGAGATGTCGAGCGCTCCCAGGCGCAGATCGACATGGCGCAGAATTTCGCCCTGGCCGACCCCGGTGGCGCCGCGTGCCTCGACGCTCTTTTCCGAAGCGAGCCCGGCGCGCGCGGCAAGTTTCATGTCGACCACGGACATCGACGCGCCGGTGTCGACCAGCGCGGAGATGGTTTCGTCGCCGACCATCACGTCGATGAACAGCCGGTTGCCGCGATAAAGCTGGAACGGCACCTTGCCTGCCACGGCTTCTCCTTTCACGTCGATGGCCGCCGGCGTGGCCGTGTCTGTCTGCGGAATCTTATGCGCGCAGGCAGCGAGACCAAGCGAAGCGGCCCACGCCATCAGCCCGCCGCCAAGCATCCGCCGTTTCGAAACGCGCTTCATTATGACTCCTTGCTGCGGTGTGCGTGGGGCACGCTTATGCGACAAAGGCGACCGCCGCCAGTGTTGTTTGATAGTGTTGTTTGATACCCGGCCCCGCATCGCCGCGCGGGGTATAGCAAAATAGATGACGCGCTCGGTTCATTCCTCTAAACCCCCGCCCCTATGTGCGGCATAGCGGGCCTTTATCATCTCGAAACGGCGAAGCCGGTGGACCCCGCGCGGCTCAGGATGATGCTGGCGCCGATGCAGCATCGCGGGCCGGACGGGTCGGGGACCTGGACTGCGCCGGGGGTGGGGCTGGCGCATCTGAGGCTCTCGATCATCGACCTTGAAGGCTCGCCGCAGCCGATGCTGTCCGACGATGAAAATGCCGCGATCAGCTTCAACGGCGAGATCTACAATTACCGCGAGCTGCGCGCCGAGCTGCGCGATCATGGCCACCGGTTCCACAGCGAGGGCGATACCGAGGTGATCCTCGCGGCGTGGCGGCAATGGGGTCCGGCCTGTCTCGAGCGGCTCCACGGCATGTTCGCCTTTGCCATCCACGATCATATGGCGGGGCAATTGTTCCTCGCGCGCGACCGGCTGGGGGTGAAGCCGCTTTACTATGCGCTGCTTTCGGACGGGAGCGTCGCGTTCGCCTCGGAACTGAAGGGCCTCCTCGCCAACCCGATGCTGCGCGCCGAGCCCGATATCCGCGCGGTCGATGATTATTTCGCCTTCGGCTACGTCCCCGACGATGCCTGTTTCGTCGCAGGCGTGCACAAGCTCCCCGCCGGGCATTTCCTCGCGCTGAAGCGCGGGCAGCCGCTGTCCGCGCCGGTGCAGTGGTGGGACATCGACTTTTCCCGCCGCGTCAAGGCGAGCGCGGCCGAATGCGAGGAGCATCTCGTCGCGCTGATGCGCCAGGCGGTGACTTCCCGGATGGTTGCCGATGTGCCCTTGGGCGCGTTCCTTTCGGGCGGGGTGGACTCGAGCGCGGTGGTCGCGCTGATGGCGGAAAACTCGCCGCGCGCGGTCAAGACCTGCTCGATCGGCTTCGACCAGGCCGATCTCGACGAGACGGGCTATGCCGACCGCATCGCCGCGCGCTTCGCCACCGATCATCACAAGCGCATCGTCGATGCCAATGATTATGGCCTGATCGACCGCATCGCGCAGCATTTCGACGAGCCCTTCGCCGATGCCTCGGCGCTCCCCATGTTCCGCGTGTCCGAACTGGCGCGCGAGCATGTTACCGTCGCGCTTTCGGGCGACGGCGCCGACGAGGCGTTTGCGGGCTATCGCCGCCTCATATTCCAGCATCAGGAGGAGCGCATCCGCCGCTTCATCCCGGCGGGCGTGCGGCGGCACCTGCTCGGGCCGCTCGGCGCGATCTACCCCAAGGCCGACTGGGCGCCGCGCGCCTTTCGCGCCAAGGCGACGCTGCAAAGCCTCGCGCGGACCGGCGCGGAAGGCTATGCCGAGGCGGTGGGGGTGACGGGCCCCGCGATGCGCCGGCGCCTGTTCACCGACGCGGCGCGGCGCGCGCTTTCGGGCCATGTCGCCGAGGAACGCTACTGGCGCGCGATGGAAGGCGCGCCCGCGCGCGAGGCGCTTGACCGGGCGCAATATGCCGACCTCAAGATCTGGCTCCCCGGCGATATCCTCACCAAGGTCGACCGGATGAGCATGGCGGTGAGCCTCGAGGCGCGCGAGCCCTTGCTCGACCACCGGCTGATCGAATTCGCCGCCTCGATCCCCGCCGACATGCGGGTGCGCGGCGGCACCGGCAAATGGCTGATGAAGAAGGCGATGGAGCGCTACCTCCCCGAAGACATACTCTACCGCCCCAAAATGGGGTTCGTGACACCGATCAGCCAATGGTTCCGCACCCGCCTCGCCGATGAAGCCCGCGCCCTCGCCGGCGCCTCCTCGCTCGCGCAAACCGGCTGGGTCGACATGAAACAGGTCGACCGCATCGTCACGCAGCACCAGTCGGGCAAGCACGACCACGGCCGGCTGATCTGGCAGCTCATGATGCTCGACAAGGCCGTGGGCCGGGTGTTCAGGGTTTGAGGGCTGAAGGGTTTGAGGATGGCGTCAATTCCTCCCCAAGACAAGCTTGGGGAGGATTATCCCTGCCTCAAAACCCCATGTGCCCCTGCGCAGGCAGCGGCCCAGGGTCGCACAGCGCAGCGTAACACTGGGCCGCTGCCTGCGCAGGGGCACGATTCCTTCTCGCCCTACCCGTAAACCGCCCGCACGAAATAGAGTCCGTCGGGCGGCGCGTTGAGCCCCAGCGCGGCGCGGTCGCGCGCCTCCAGTGCCGTCTTGACGTCATCGGGGCGCCACTTGCCCAGGCCCACCAGCGCAAGGCATCCGGTCATCGAGCGGACCTGATGGTGGAGGAAACTGCGCGCCTCGGCATGGATATGGACCAGCCCGCCATCGCCCGCCTCGACCGCGAGCCGGTCGAGCGTCTTGACCGGGCTTTGCGCCTGGCAATGGACCGAGCGGAAGGTGGTGAAATCATGATGGCCGACCAGATGCCGCGCCGCTTCGTCCATCGCCACGACGTCGAGCGGCTGCGCGATCTGCCACGCCAGCCCCTTGTTGAAGGTGAGCGGCGCGCGGCGGTTGACGATGCGATAGAGATAGGCGCGCCCCGTGCAGGAAAAGCGCGCGTGCCAATCGTCCGCCACCGCCTCGCAGGCAAGGATCGCGACCGGATCGGGCCGCAGCCGCGCGTTCAGCGCTTCCATCAGCCGGAACGGGGTGAAGGGCTTTGCGACATCGAGATGCGCGCGCATCGCAAGGCCATGCACGCCTGCATCGGTGCGCCCGGCGGCATGGACGGTGATGTCCTCGCCGGTGATCGATTTGGCCGCCTCCTCGATCGCGCCCTGCACCGAAGGCCCATGCGCCTGCCGCTGCCAGCCCATGAACGGGCGGCCATCAAATTCGACCGTGAGCGCGAAGCGGGTCATGGGGTTATACCGCATCCGTGCCCCTGCGCAGGCAGGGGCCCACTGTTATGCTGCGCTGAGCTGCCCTGGGCCCCTGCCTGCGCAGGGGCACATGCCATTTCCGCCGCTTCAACCAACCCGCGACCCTTCCGGCATGGCAAAGCCGCGCAGCAGGTCCGCTACCGCCATCGCCGCTTTGCCCGCGCGCTGGATGAGGAGCGGGCGGATCGCCCCTTCGCCGCACGCAATGGTCAGCCGCGCGTCGAGGATGGTGCCGGGCGAGATGCCCCCCGCTTCGTCACCCTGAACTTGTTTCAGGGTCCATAGCTCCCGCGCTATCGATGGCTCCGGGTCTATGGATGCTGAACCAGGTTCAGCATGACGATTGTTGGAGGACGCAACCACCTCCGCCGCATGCACGCGGAACCGCTCGCCCACATATTCGAAAAACGCCCCCGGAAAGGGATTGAACGCGCGCACCTGCCGCTCGACCGCGATCGCCGGCCGGGTCCAGTCGATCCGCGCCTCGGCCTTGTCGATCTTGTGCGCATAGGTGACGCCGTCCTCGGGCTGGACCTGCGGCGGAAAGGCCTGCGGATCGGCGAGCACACGCACCATCATCGCCGCGCCCATCCCGGCCAGTTCATCCGTCAGTTCGCCCGCCGTCTTGCCCGCAATGGGTGTGCGCTCGACCAGCAGCATCGCGCCTGTATCGAGGCCCTTTTCCATCTGCATGATCGTCACCCCGGTTTCGGCATCGCCGGCGAGGATGGCGCGCTGCACCGGCGCCGCGCCGCGCCAGCGCGGCAGGATCGAGCCATGGACGTTGAGGCAGCCGAGCCGCGGCGCTTGAAGCACCGCCTTGGGGAGGATCAGCCCATAGGCCGCGACCACCGCCGCATCGGCACCGAGCGCGGCAAATTCGGCCTGCACCTCCGCGCCGCGTAGGCTCTCTGGCGTGCGCACGGGGAGGCCGAGCGCTTCGGCGCGCGCATGGACGGGCGAGGGCATCAGCTTCTTGCCGCGCCCCGCGGGACGTGGCGGCTGCGAATAGACCGCGGCAATCTCATGCCCGGTCGCCACCAGCGCCTCGAGCGTCGGCACGGCAAAATCGGGCGTTCCCATGAAGACGAGTTTCATAAGCCTTGCCTAAACCGCTTGGCAGACCGCAGCGCAAGCCCTAGTTTGCGATCATGCATGCGCTCTATGACACAATCGGAATCAATTATGCTGAATTGCGCAAGCCTGACCCCCGCATAATGGCACAGCTGGAGGTCGCACTGGGCGATGCGAAAACAGTCCTCAATGTCGGTGCCGGCACAGGCTCTTATGAGCCTTCGTCGCGGCGGGTAACCGCAGTTGAACCATCAGCGGAAATGATTGCCAAACGCCCGGCTTCGGCGGCGCCTGTCGTGCAAGCTGTCGCCGCAGATATGCCGTTTGCTGACAAAAGCTTCGATGCTGCGATGGCGATCCTCACCATCCATCACTGGCCGGATAAGGCGACGGGTTTGAAGGAAATCCGCAGGGTGACCCGCGGACCGATTGTACTGCTCACTTATGACCCCGCAGCCCGCCCATGGTTGACCGATTATCTTCCCGAACTTGCCGCGCTTGATGACGCGCAGATGCCCCGAATGGAAGATTATGCGCGTTGGCTGGGGCGGATTCAGATCGAGCCGGTATTAGTGCCGGAAGATTGCAGCGACGGCTTCCTCTATGCCTATTGGAAGCGGCCGCATGCCTATCTCGATGCGCGTATCCGGTCGGGCAGTTCGTCTTTCTGGGCGATTGGCGGAGCGCCGTTCGGATTACAGCGATTGGAACAGGATCTGGCAACGGGTCGATGGGAGCGGCTTTACGCCGATATTATATCCCGCGATTCTTACGATGCTGGCTATCGCTTGGTCATTGCCGATGGCGAGTGAGAGATGAAGATGGCAGATTAAGAAAAGCGGCTTATAGAATCTCCCATGATCTCGCCCGAAATCGATGCGCTGACACAGGCGCTTGCCCGGCTGCCCGGGCTTGGCCCGCGTTCGGCGCGGCGCGCGGTGCTGCACCTGCTCAAGCGGCGCGAAAGCGCGATGGAGCCGCTCTTGAAGGCGCTCGATGCGGTCAACCGCACGCTGGTGACGTGCGGCACCTGCGGCAATATCGACACGCGCGATCCGTGCGGCATCTGCGCCGATCCGCGCCGCGACGAACGCGCCTTGTGCGTGGTCGAGGAGGTGGCTGACCTCTGGGCGCTCGACCGCTCGCGGCTGTTTCCGGGTAAATATCATGTGCTCGGCGGGCGGCTTTCGGCGCTCGAAGGCGTGCGGCCCGAAGATCTCACCATCGACCTTCTGGTCGAACGCGTCGCGCGCGGCGGGATCGACGAGGTGGTGCTGGCGATGAATGCGACGCTCGAGGGCCAGACCACCGCCCATTATATCGCCGACCGCCTGGAAAATTTCCCCGTCCGCCTGACCCAGCTCGCCCACGGCCTGCCGGTGGGGGGCGAGCTCGATTATCTCGACGAAGGCACGCTCGCGCAGGCGTTAAGGGCGAGGAAGCCGGTGGGGTAGAGCGGGGGCAGGGGGATAGAACCGCCTCCACCCTCCCTCGCCAGGGAGGTGGGAATCGCGCGCAACATCTTCACCCTCCCTCGCAAGGGAGGATCGAAAATTTCACGGAAATTTTCGGCGTGGGTAAAACGGTGATTGGATAAACCCGCATACCCACGCCAAAAAAGCTGGCGCTTTTTTGACCCTCCCTGGAAGGGAGGGGCAGGAAGCGCACGCACCATCTCCACCCTCCCTCGCGAGGGAGGGTCGAAGGCGCGTAGCGGCTTCGGGGTGGGTAAAGCATCGGCGGCGGGGCTCCCTACCCACCCCAAAAGGCGTGACCGCCTTTTGACCCTCCCTAGAAGGGAGGGTGGGGCGTCGCGATGCTTTCCGGAGCGAGCAGGGCCGTTCGCCCAAAATCTTGACTCGCCCCCCCCGCAACCCTACCTCGCGGGGCATGGCCATCTTACCGATTATCGAAACGCCGGACCCGCGGCTGCGTATCATTTCCAAACCCGTCGAGACGTTCGACGAGGACTTGCGCGCGTTCATCGCCGACATGTTCGAGACGATGTATGACGCCCCCGGGATCGGCCTTGCCGCGATCCAGGTGGGCCGGCCGGAGCGCATCCTTGTGATCGACCTGCAGCGCCCGGACCCCGCAGACGAGAGCGGGGAGACCGTCATCCGCGAGCCGCGGGTGTTCATCAATCCGGTATTTTCCGAGGAGTCCGAAGAGCATAGCATCTATAATGAAGGCTGCCTCTCGGTCCCCGAACAATATGCCGAGGTTACCCGGCCCGCCGAGGTCACGGTCGAATGGCAGGACGAGCATGGCAAGGCGCACAAGGAACGGCTGACCGGCCTCATGGCGACCTGCATCCAGCATGAGCATGACCATCTCGAAGGCATCTTGTTCATCGACCACCTGTCACGGCTGAAGCGTGATATGGTGTTGAAAAAGCTGGCGAAACTGCGCAAGGCGGCGTAGCTTTACCAAACGAAGGCGCGGCGCTGATCACCCTCCCTCGCCAGGGAGGGTCAAAAGGCGGCACGCCTTTTGGGGTGGGTAAATCTTCTCCGCCTATGCCCGCTGCCACCCTTTACCCACCCCGAAGCCGCTGACGCGCCTTCGACCCTCCCTGGCGAGGGAGGGTGGAGCAGCGGCGAGGCCTCCTCTCCGGCGCGGGACAGGCAAATCGCAAGCAGACCAATTACCGCTTCCCTCCATCTGGTGTTCCATCTATGTTCGCACCCATGACCGATACCACGCTTGTCCTCGTCGCCCTTGTCATTGCCGCTGCCGCAGGGCTGATTGGCTGGCTGATCGGCGGGCGCGGGGCGGGGGCACTGAAGGCCGAACGCGACGGCTATGAGGAGCGTTTCAAGCGCGCGATCGTCGACCTCGAAGCCGCCGATCGCGAGAAGGACGAGGTCAAGCTTCGCCTTGCCTCGCTCTCGGCCGAACGCGAGGCGCGCGAGGCCTCGTTCCACGAACGCATCGCCGAACTGACCGCGGCCCGCGAGGCGATGACGCACCAGTTTTCTTCCGTCAGCGCGGCGCTGCTAGACAAGGCACAGGCCGCCTTCCTCGAACGCGCCGACCAGCGTTTCAAACAGTCGGAGGAAAGCTCCGGACAGGAACTCAAAGCACTGCTCCAGCCGGTGTCCGACCGCCTGCAAAAATATGAGGAGCAGGTGCAGAAGATCGAGGCGGAGCGGCGCGAGGCCTATGGCAATCTCGCCGGCCTGATGGACCAGATGCGCGCCGGGCAGGACCAGGTGCGCTCCGAAGCGGCGCGGCTCGTCAACTCGTTGCGCAACGCCCCCAAGGCGCGCGGCCGCTGGGGCGAACAGCAGCTCAGGAACGTGCTCGAACAATGCGGCCTTTCCGAACATGCCGACTTCCAGATGGAGGTCAGCCGCACGCAGGAAGATGGCGGCCGGCTGCGCCCCGACGCGATCGTGCGCGTGCCGGGCGGCAAGTCGCTGGTAATCGACGCCAAGGTTTCCCTGAACGCCTATCAGGATGCGTTCGATGCCGACGAGGAGCTGCGCGGCGTCCATCTCGCCAGCCATGCCGCGGCGATGAAGACCCATGTCAATCAGCTCGGCACCAAGGCCTATCAGGACCAGTTCGACGACACGCCCGATTATGTCATCATGTTCGTGCCCGGCGAACATTTCCTTTCCGCCGCGCTCGAACAGGATCCCGACTTGTGGGACTATGCGTTCGGCAAGCGGGTGCTGCTCGCGACCCCGACCAATCTCATCGCGATTGCCCGCACGGTCGCAGGCATCTGGCGGCAGGAAGCACTGGCGCGCGAGGCCAAGCAGGTCGCCGCGCTCGGCAAGGAAATGCACGAGCGGCTGAGCGTCGCGGCGGGGCATTTGAAGCGCATGGGCGGCGGGCTCGGCACCGCGGTCAACGCCTATAACCAGTTCGTTTCCTCGTTCGAGCAGCGGGTGATGGTGACCGGCCGCAAGTTCGCCGAGCTCAATGTCGAGACCGGCGGCAAGGAACTGGGCGAGCTTGGCGCGGTTGATGCGCTGCCGCGCTATGCCGAAACGGAACCGCCGCAATTGCCCGCTGTTGCCAAGGACCGTAACACAGGCGACAAGCACATAGACGACAAGGTGGTGCGCATCGCCGCGCCCGACACAGGAGACCAATGATGACCGTCCGTTCGCCGCTATTTGCCCTGAGCCTCATCGCCGCCACCGCGCTTGCGGGCTGCGGCCGGTCCGAATCGGTCGAAACCTTCAAGCCCGACCGCGCCGAGGAAAAGGTCGCGGTAACCGATACGAAGGCGGCTCCCAAGACGGCGGACGCCGGAACTGCCACGGCGGCTGGCGCGGGCGCCTTTGCGCCGCAGGATAGCTGCGCCGGCGATGAAAGCTTTGCCGCCTATCGCACCCGGCTCGATGCCGCGATCAAGGCCAAGGATATCGCCGCGCTGACCCCGCTGCTCGACCCCGCCATCAAGCTCGATTTCGGCGGCGGATCGGGCGTCGAGGAATTCGGCAAGCGCCTTGCCGGAAATGGCACCGACGCGCCGCTCTGGCCCGAACTTGCGACCGTGATGGCGCTCGGCTGCTCGCTCGACCGCGATGGCAAGGCCGCGTCGAGCCCGTGGTATTTCGACAATCTCGGCGCGCGCGATGCCTTCACCACCTTCATCCCCGCGCGCAGCGGCATCGAACTGGTCAAGGCGGTCCCCGAAGGCGACGCCAAACCTGAGGTCGTCCGGACGCTGGGCTGGGACGCGCTCGCCCATGTCAATCCGGAAGAAGGCATCGACCGGCCGTGGATCGAGGTCAAACTCGACGACGGCACGACGGGCTTCGTCCGTACCGAAGATGTGCGCTCGGCCATCGACTATCGCGCGATCTTCAACAAGGGCGATGACGGCGCGTGGAAGATGACCGCATTTATCGCGGGAGATTGAGCCTCAAGCGCGCGGGGCCAGCATGCCGGTTGCGGCAATCGCCTCGCCATGCATGGCGCGGGCGAGCAGGCGGTGGCGCTCGACGGGACCGGGCAGTTGCCAGTCCCCCGTCGCGTCGGCGGAAAAACCGAAGAAGCGGCCATAATAATCGGGGTCGCCGATCATGCACAAAGGCCCATCGGCGTGCGTTGTGGCGGCGGCGAGGCTCGCTTCCATCAGCGCCTTGCCGATGCCCTGGCCTTGTACGCCGGGCATCACCGCGACCGGCCCGACCAGCACCAGCGGCTGGGTGAGCGTGCCATCGGCGGCGAACAGGCCGCACGGCCAGTACTGGATGGTACCGAGCAATGCGCCCTTGTCCATCGCGGCGAAACTCAGCGCCGGCACCGCATCGACGCCTGCACGCAGCTTGTAGGCGGTACGGCCATGACGGTCCGGTCCGAACGCGGCATCGAGCAGGATTTCGACGGCGGCAGGCGCAATCTCGGCGAGGGGCACGATCTGCAACGTGGAGGGTTCCTTATGGGTTGGCCTTTGGCGGCGGCATGCGCTAAGGCGCGCCGATTAGGGGCGTTCTGCCCCGATGTCGAGAATTTTGGGGCCACGTGCGTGGATAATAGCTTGGAAGACAGCCTGTTTCTTGAGGTGAGCGACGTCGAGGTCGATGTGCTGACCGGTATATATTCGGAAGAAACCCATCTGCCGCAGCCGCTGCGCATCTCGGTCCGGGCCGAGCTGAAGATGGCGGATCGCTATGATCCCGATACGCCCCTTAGTGCATCAAAAAACTATATGCACCTGAAGCATGCCGCGACCGACGCGATCCCCAGGGATGTCCATTTCACGCTGATCGAGGCGGTCGCCGAACATATCATCGAAACCATCCTGCTACAGGATGACAAGGTGCGGTCGGTCGAGGTCAGGATCATCAAGCTTGCGATTGCCGAGGCCGGCGAATCGATCGGCATCACGATGAAACGTCGCCGCAAATGAGCCGCAACCTCGCCCTTGTCACCGGCGGTCTTCACCGGGTCGGGGCGGCGATTGCGTCGCGGCTCGCGCGCGAAGGCTATGATCTCGCGCTGCATGGGCGCAGCGACGGCACGCCCGACGCGGCGCTCATGGATGCGCTGGCGGCCAACGGGGCGGAACATGCGCTGTTCCTCGCCGATCTTTCCGATCCGGCCGCCGTGTCTGCACTGGTGCCGGAGGTGGCGGCACGCTTTGGCAGGGCGCCCGATCTCCTCGTCAACAATGCCTCGCTGTTCGGGCAGGGCGGCTGGGAAGCGCTGACGCCGGAAAGCCTGACCGCGCATATGCAAGTTAATTGCCTCGCACCGGTGAGGCTGGCGAAAGCGATAGTCGAGGCAGCACCGCCGGACGTGATGCCGGCTATCGTCAACATCCTCGACCAGCGCGTCCTCAATCCGCCCGCCGACCAGACCGCCTATACGCTCTCCAAGCAGGCGCTGTGGCAGGCGACACGGACGCTCGCGGTCGCATTCGGCGCGCGCGCGCGGGTCAATGCCGTGGCGCCGGGCATGACGCTGCCGACCCAGGATTTTACCGAAGGCCAGATGGACCGGCTGGCGGCGGACATGCCGTTAAAACGCCTCCCCACGCCGGAACAGATCGCCGATGCCGTGGCCTATCTCGCCGGGGCTGAAGCCACGAGCGGCCAGACCATCTTCGTCGATGGCGGCGCGCACCTCACCGCCTACCCGCGCGATTTTATGTTCATGGAACGATAGCCAGCATGTGCCCCTGCGAAGGCAGGGGCACGCCCCGCTATTGTTTGATCTTACTTCTTCAACCCGATTTCCCGCAGCCGTTGCTGCAGGAAATCGTCCGCCAGCAAGGGTTCGGGGTAAAGGTTGGGATGCTCGGCGTCGATGCAGCCTTCGAGCGTCTCGATCGGGAAATCGCTCGGCAGGTGCATGAAGAAGGGCATCGAAAAGCGCGCATGGCCCTTGCGGCCCTCGTCGGGATTGCGGACGCGGTGGATGGTCGAGGGCAGGCGGTTGTTGGTCATGCGCTCGAGCATATCGCCGACATTGATCGCGAGACCTCCCGGGGGCGGCGAGACCGGCAGCCAGCTGCCATCCCTGTCCTGGATTTCGAGCCCCGCTTCCTCGGCACCGAGGAGCATCGTGATGAGGTTGATGTCGCCATGCGCTTCGGCGCGGATACCCGGCGCGCTTTCGTCAACCGGCGGATAGTGGAGCAAGCGCAGCACGCTGTTGCCCTCGCGGCTCGAGCGTTCGAAATAATCGGGGTCGAGTTTCAGATAGATTGCGATCGCGCGGAGCAGCTTTGCGCCCACCTGATCGAAATCGGCATAGAGCTTCGAAAAGACCTCGCGGAAATTGTGGGGGCTGTCCGGCCAGACATTGCCGGGAGTCGAGGGCTTCAGCGGATGATCATCGGGAAGGTCGCGGCCGACATGCCAGAACTCTTTCTGGTCGACATATTCCGCATCCTTGGCGATTTCCTTGCCATAGGCGGTATAGCCGCGCGCGCCACCGATGGCGCTGGCATCATGCTTGAGCTTTTCTTCGGTGGGCAGCGCAAAATAGTCCTTCGCTGCCGCCCACGCCTTTTCGACCAGCGCGGGATTGAGCCCATGGTCCTTCACCATGGCAAAGCCAAAGCGGCGGAAGCTGTCGCCAAAGGCCTGGGCAAAGGCGGCTTCATCCTGCGCCATCGAAATCAGGGGAACGGCATTGGGCATTACACGTCTCTACTTTCCGGGATGTTTGTCATTGCGAGGGCCAAAGGCCGCTGCACGGCTCGCAATGACATAGATAATCGGAGGGATATAACCTAGCCGATTGGCGGAGCCAAGTGTAGGTTGCGCATGACCAAAGCTCAGGAGAAAACAGATGCGCCGCTGGCTGATGAAGAGCGAACCCGATTGCTATGGCTGGGATCATCTCGTGGCGAAGGGCGAGGATATGTGGGAGGGCGTGCGCAACCACACCGCCTCGCGCAACCTTTCCGAGATGCAACCGGGCGACGAAGTGCTGTTTTACCACAGCCGTCAGGGGCTGGAGGCGGTCGGCATCATGGAGGTATCAAGCGAGCCTTTTCGTGATCCCACCGCTGAGGACGGCAAATGGTGGACCGTGAAGGTCAAGCCCCGGCGCAAGCTGAAACAGCCCGTCAGCCTCAAGCAGATGAAGGCCGATCCGCGGCTCAAGGATTTCGTGATGCTGCGGCAGGGGCGGCTGTCGGTCGTGCCGGTGTCCGACGCCGAATGGACGGCGATCATGGACATGGCGGGAGAGCGCTAGGGGCGCTCAGGCCAACGGATCATAATCGTAGAAATCGACCCGCAACCGTACGGGGCCGGTCAGTTCGAGATGGTGATCCGATTGCGGCTGGATCGGGTGGACGTCGCCCGCCTTCAGCTTATGCACGACATCGCCTGCCGCTTCGTCGATGAAGTGGATCGTGCCTGCAAGGATGTTGAGCATGCCCCAGACACCTGCCTTGGTATTGTGGGTGTTTTGCAACGCCTTTGGGAGGCTGGCTTCATCGAATTCGGGAGTCGAGCGATAGGGTCCCTGTGGGAGAGAGGACCCTATCGCTCCTGCCCGCCCCGGTTGCCGCGGGGGAACATCGGCCGGCGCGCTCACATCACCACCGCGCGGATGATCGCGATGCCGATACCGAACACAGCGAACAGGACCGGAACGGCGAGCATCTGGGCGGCGACCGCCTTGTAATCCATCGGACCGGTCCAGGTTTCGAACTTCGCGGAAGGCGCACGGGGGCGGCCATGGGCATCGATCCGGTTCATCAACCCGGCGGTTCCGAAGAACATCAGCAGGTAGAGTGCGCTGATGACGATCATGAACAGGGTGAAGCCATCATGGCCGGTCGCGAGCGTGATCCCGATCATGAACACGGCATAGGCAGTGAACATCACGGCCCAGATCGAACGGGGAAGGTCGAAGGTCCGGGTTTCGTGCGACTGGCGTTCTGCCGGACGGGGCAGAGAGGGAGCCCTGTCGGTCGCGCCGCCATACGGGATCACGTCGCTTTCCGCGGCAAACCGGTTTTCTTCAAGAAGCATGACTGGTCTCCTCAAGCGGGCGGCGCATGAAGCCGTCACGGTGGTGGGCAATGCCCAGTTGCAGGCTTTCGGCGATGCGGCCGGCGCGGTCGGAAAAGAATGCGGCCCCGTCCGAGCGCGCGCAGACATCCGACAGCACCTCGTCCCATAATTGCAGCCAGGCCGAGAAATGTTCGTGGCCGATGCCCGGAATAGCGATATGCTTGAGCATCGGATTGCCCTGAAAGCGGCCGGACTCGAGCGCGATCGAACTCCAGAAATCCTTCATTCGGGCAAGATGCGGCGGCCAGTCCTTGATATGCCGGTCGAAAATCGGGCCGAGCAGATCATGCTCGCGGATGCGGGCGTAGAAGGTTTCGACCAGCTCGGAAATCAGCGCCTCGTCGATAGCCAGCGCTTCAGCCGTCGCCGCTTTGCGGGCGCGGGCTTCCGCAGCATAATCGCGCGGCGCAGGGCCGGGGGAAGGCGTGGTCATCATCGTTCGACTCATTAAAGATGTATATTATATGCATCATATGGCCCAGCTTGCCGCAAAATGCAATATATAATATGCTCATTTTATGCGCCTGACCGTCCAGACCGATTTCGCCCTCAGAACGCTGATGTATCTTGCCGTTAACCCGGGACAGCACCGGATTGATGATGTTGCCGCCCATTATGCGATCTCGAAAAACCATCTGATGAAGGTAGTGCAGCGGCTTGCCGCAGAAGGCTTCATTGCAAGCGCGCGCGGACGAGGCGGCGGGCTCATGCTGGCCGCAGCGCCGGAAGCGATCAACCTTGGCACGGTGGTGCGGCGGATGGAAGGAATATCCCAGTTCGTCGAATGTTTCGATCCGGCGACCAACAGCTGCCGGGCGACGCCGAGCTGCGGGCTGAAGCATGCTCTGTCGGGTGCGGTCGAAGCCTTCATGAAGCATCTCGACGGCTTCACCCTCGCGGACCTCGTGCGCAACCGCGCCGCGTTTCTCCAGGTCGCCTGACAGCGGGGCTCAGCCGCCGGTTGATTTCCTGACGATCAGCTCGCCGGGCAGCATCTGGTTTTCAACCGGCTCGTTGCGCACGCGCTTGAGCAGCATGTCGACGAGCATCTCGCCCGCCTTGCCCGCATTCTGGCGGAAGGTGGTGAGCGGCGGGGTGGTGAGCTGCGCGGCCGGAATATCGTCGAACCCCGCAATCGCGACATCGCCCGGAACCGAAAGCCCCGCCTCCTGTAGCGCGCGCAGTACCCCTATTGCAATCGTGTCGGAAGCGGCGAACACGGCGTCGAACGTGACGCCCTTTTCGCGCAGGATGCCGACCGCCGCGTGGCCCTCGTCCTCGGTATTGAGTCCGCCGATCTGGAGATCGGGCTCGACCGCCAGCCCCGCCTCCTCTAGCGCGGCGGCATAGCCCTTGTAGCGGTCGAAAAACTCCGGATAATGGCTATTCGCCTCGCCGACAAAGGCGATGCGCCGACGCCCGCTTGCGACGAGGTGGCGCGTGACTTCAAGGCCGCCCTGATGGTTGTCGCAGCCAAGCGTCGATCCCTGCGGTCCGATGCCCGCTTCGCCCCAGCGTACGAAATGGGTGCCCTGAGCGACCAGCTGGTCGAGCCGGGCGCGATATTCCTCATAGTCGCCATAGCCGAGCAGGATCACCCCGTCGGCCTTGCGGCTGTCCTCATAATCGACATGCCAGTTCGACGAGAGTTGCTGGAAGGAAATGAGGAGGTCATATCCGCGGTTGGCGCAGGTCCGCGTGATCGAACCCAGCATCGACAGGAAGAAGGGGTTGATCATGCTGTCGTCGGGGGTCGGGTCCTCGAAGAACAGCAGCGCCAGCGTGTTCGATTGCTGCGAGCGCAGGTTCGACGCATTCTTGTCGACCTTGTAGTTGAGCTGCTGCGCGATTGCCTCGATGCGCTTGCGCGTTTCCTCGCTCACCGTAGGACTGCCGCGCAGCGCGCGCGACACCGTCGGCTGTGAGACGCCGGCGAGATAGGCGATGTCGAACGAAGTGGGTTTGCGCTGGCTGTGAGGCACCGGTTGCGGGTTCCTTATACGTGCATTCGTATGAGGATGTTTAGGCGGTGCCGGGTGCATTTCCAAGCCTCTTGTCGGGTGTGAAAATCATGGTTTTCCTGTGATTTGCTCCGGTGACGCCGGTTGGGGCCAGGCCAATGGGTGCAACAGGATTGTCACAGCATCGTGCAAAAACGAGTCTCGCGATACGTCATCCCGCCGGGCATACGTATGTGAGCCGCTTGGGTCCGGAACCGATTCCGCCTTATCCGCAACATGAATTTATTGGGCTCCGGACGCCTCAATCGAACGGAGCGGGGACAAGGCCGGCTGATCCTCCTGCAAATGGGACGGCCAAAAAAGGGAGAGGTTGTTATGACGCAGAAATTCAGCGGCGTCCGTTTTGCCGCCAGCACCAGCGCTGGCGCAATTGGCCTGGCGATCATGCTGGCTATACCATCGGTAGCCCATGCTCAGGATGCGGCGCAGGATTCGACCACGGCGGGCGAAGAGGACGCAATCGTCGTGACCGGTATTCGCGGTTCGATCGAAAACAGCGTCAACCAGAAGAAGAACAACACCTCGATTGTCGAAGCGGTCTCGGCCGAAGACATCGGCAAGCTTCCCGACCTGTCGATCGCGGAATCGCTCTCGCGCCTGCCGGGGCTGGCGACGCAGCGTCTCGATGGCCGCGCGAATGTGGTGTCGATCCGCGGCCTCGCGCCCGATTTCACGACGACGCTGCTCAACGGCCGCGAGCAGGTTTCGGCCAATAACAACCGCGGCGTCGAGCTCGACCAATACCCTTCGGAACTGCTCAACGGTGCGCTGGTTTACAAGACGCCCGATGCCAGCCTCATCGGTCAGGCTATCGGTGGCACCATCGACATGAAGACCGTGCGCCCGTTGGCGTTCGGCAAGCGCGCCATTGCCGTCGGCGCGCGTTTCGAGATCAACGATCTCGGCAAGCTCAACCCCGATATTTCGAACAAGGGCTATCGCGCCAATATCAGCTATATCGACCAGAATGCCGACGGCACGATCGGTTGGGCGCTTGGCTATGCGCGGATGCAGTCGCCGACGGCGGAAGAGCGCTTCAATGCGTGGGGCTATCCGGGCGATAACCCGGCGGCGGGCGGCAACAAGGTGATTGGCGGCGCCAAGCCTTATGTGAAGTCGAATGAACTGAAGCGCGACGCCGTGATGGGCGTGCTCGAATTCGAACCTTCGGACAGCTTCCATTCGACCATCGACGGCTACTGGTCGCGTTTCAATGACGACCAGCGCCTGCGCGGCATCGAGTTCCCGCTTGCGTGGGGCAACTCGACCCTGCAACCGGGCTACACCGCAGCCGACGGATTTGTGACGGGCGGCACATGGGTCGGAACCGAAGGCGTGATGCGCAACGATGTGGTACATCGCAAGGCCGACATATACGCTTTCGGGTGGAACAACCAGTTCAAGCCCAACGACAAGCTGACGCTCGAAGCCGACCTCAGCTGGTCCAAGCTTAAAAAGACCGAAGAAAACCTCGAAATCTATCTCGGCACGGGCCGCGGCGGCGGCGTTGGCGCGCGCGAGACGGCGCTCGGCTATGAGATGACCGACCGTGGGATGATGCTGCACCCGACGCTCAACTATGCCGATCCCAGCCTGTTCCTCATTACCGATCCGCAAGGGTGGAACGGTTGCGGCGGTGCTGCGGCCAATTGCCAGGATGGCTTCGTCAACACGCCGAAGATCAAGGACGAGTTGAAGTCGCTGCGTCTGCAAGCGACGCAGGAATTTGACGGTCCGGTCAGCAGCGTGCGCATCGGCGCCAACTATTCGGATCGCAAGAAGAGCCTCGATGACCGGGGTTTTGTGCTGACCAGCAAGGCTTATCCCAACAATGTGGCAGTTCCTTCGGACTATCTGTATGACCCGGTGTCGCTCGCTTTCATCGGCATTCCGGGCATGGTGTCGTTCGACAGCTGGCGTTATTATAATGACGGCAACTACACGCTGACCGACGAAGCCGGATGGACGCCGGGCCGCATATTCAATGACTTTACCGTACGGGAAAAGGTCTTGACCGGCTTCCTCCAAGCCAATTTCTCATCGGAAGGCAGCACGCCGATCAAGGGTAATGCGGGTGTCCAGGTTGTCCATACCGACCAGACGGCGTCGAGCTTCTGGGCTGCGACCAATCCCCAGGGAGGAACGGTTTCCACCCCGGTCACGGACGGGGTCAAATATACCGAAATCCTGCCCAGCCTGAACCTTTCATTCGAGTTCGCACCCGATACCTTCCTCCGCTTCGGTGCGGCGCGGATGCTGGCCCGTGCGCGCATGGATCAGCTGAAGCCCGGCGGCGGCGTCAATTTCAACCCGCTGCTGCGTAACAGCACCGATCCTGCCAATTCTCCCTGGTCGGGTGAAATCGGCAATGCCAAGCTTCGTCCGCTGATGGCCGATACGGTCGATCTCGCGCTGGAAAAATATATGGGTCGCGGGGCCTATATTTCGGTCGGCGGCTTCTACAAATATCTGGAAAACTACATCTACCGGCAGAACACGCTTGCCGATTTCACGGGCGCTGTCGTTCCGGATGGCGGCACGGTGGCAACCCGGCAGGGAATTGCTTCGCAGTGGGTCAACGGCAATGGTGGCCATATTTATGGTGCCGAAGCATCGCTTTCGCTTCCGCTCGCGGCGTTGACGCCCGCACTTGACGGGTTCGGGGTTTTGGGCAGTGCCTCCTACACCAAAAGCCGGGTGCGCGAAGGCGGTGCCGCTCCGATTTCGATGCCGGGTCTGTCCAGCTGGGTCATCAACGGAACCGCCTATTTCGAAAAATATGGCTTCCAGGCACGTGTCTCGGGCCGCTATCGTTCCAAGTTCCTCGCCGAAGTTTCAGGTCTGAGCCTGCGCCGCGACCTTATTCAGGCGAAGAGTGAAATGGTGGTGGATGCTCAGATCGGCTACACCTTCCAGTCGGGTCCGCTCGAAGGTCTGGGCGTGTTGTTGCAAGGATCGAACCTCACCAACGAGCCGTTCGTGACCTATTATAACAATGACCCGCGCCAGATCCGCGATTACCAGAATTACGGCCGCAACTTCATGGCCGGTATCACCTATAAATTCTGATCGATAGACGGGGCTCCCGACCGCGTGGCGGGGGCCTCTTTTTTGACCGCTTTTGTCATCCGGTCATATATCGGCGGCAGGCTAGGAGAGGATGACCGCACGCCCACCCTATCGCATCGTCATCGCGGCGGCAGCGCCGGGCGGACGACGGTGGACACCCGATCATGGCGACTATGCGCGGCGCTGTGCACTCGCGAAGAAAGGATGATGATGAAAACAGGCCTCGCTCTGATGGTGGCCGCCAGCCTGCTGCTGCCGCTCCCCGCTGCTGCACAGACCCCGGCGGCGCCCGCGACCGGCTACCGCGACCGGCTGCCGCAGGACGAGGTGATCTATTTCGTTCTCCCCGACCGGTTCGAGAATGGCGATCCCAGAAACGATCGCGGCGGCCTCAAGGGCGACCGGCTCAAGACCGGATATGATCCCGCCGCCAAGGGCTTTTTCCAGGGCGGCGACCTCAAGGGTCTCACCCGGCGGCTCGATTATATCCAGGGGCTCGGCGCGACCGCGATCTGGTTCGCGCCGATTTTCAAGAACAAGCCGGTGCAGGGGCCGAAGGGCGACGAAAGCGCGGGCTATCACGGCTATTGGGTGACCGACTTCACGCGGGTCGACCCGCACTTCGGCACCAATGAAGAGTTCAAGGCTTTCGTCGAGGCGGCGCACGCGCGCGGCATGAAAGTCTATATGGACATCATCGCCAACCATACGGCGGACGTGATCCGGTATCGCGAATGTCCGAACGGCTGCGATTATCGCTCGAAGGCCGATTATCCCTATTGGGCCGACGCTACGACCGGCAAGCCGATCAACGGCGGTTTCAGGGGTGACCATCTCCAGACGCGCGCGAATTTCGAGGCGCTGACCACCCCCAATTACGCCTACACTCCCTACGTCCCGGCAGCGGAGAAAAGCGTCAAGGTCCCCGCCTGGCTCAACGATATCCGCTATTATCACAATCGCGGCAATTCGACGTTCAAGGGCGAGAGCGCGACCTATGGCGACTTTTCCGGGCTCGACGATCTGATGACCGAGGACCCGCGCGTGATCGACGGATTCATCGAGATTTTCGGCAGCTGGATCGACCGTTTCAAGGTCGATGGCTTTCGGATCGATACCGCCAAGCATGTGAACCCCGAATTCTGGCAGAAATTCGCGCCCGCCATGCTTGAGCGGGCCAAGGCGAACGGCATTCCCAACTTCCATATCTTCGGCGAGGTGTTCGATGAAAGCCTCGAACCGGGCCAACTCGCGATCCACACAAGGCGCGATCATCTCCCTGCCGTGCTCGATTTTGCCTTCCAGCAGGCAGTCAAGCGTTCGGTCGCTGGCACCGCGGGCACCGAGGTGTTCGAAAAACTCTACAAGCAGGACGTCCTCTACGAAGGCGGCGAGGCGGGCGCGATGCAGCTTCCGGTCTTTCTCGGCAATCATGACATGGGCCGGATCGGCATGTTCATCGCGCAGGCCTTCCCAGAGGCGAGCGACGCGGAATGGCTCGCGCGGGCGAAACTCGCCCATGCGCTGATGCTGTTCTCTCGCGGGCCCGCGGTGATCTATTATGGCGACGAGCAGGGCTTCACCGGCGATGGCGGCGACCAGCTCGCGCGCGAGCCGATGTTTGCTTCCAAGACGGCGGTCTACAACGACAACAGGCTGATCGGCACGAGCGCGACCACGGCGGTCGCCAATTTCGACACGGCGCACCCGCTTTATCGCGAGATCGCCGCGCTGGCCCGGATCCGCAGCGACCATGAGGCCCTGCGGCGCGGCCGCCTCATCCTGCGCGCCTCGGGCGAGAAGCCCGGTCTGGTCGCCTGGTCGCGGATCGGGAGTGACGGGCGCGAATATCTTTTCGCCGCGAATACGTCTGCGCAAAGCCTCACAGCGAATGTCGAGGTTGATATGCAGTCGACCACATGGACCGCGCTGGCGGGGCAATGCGCCGCCGTGAGCGCGAAGCCCGGCCAGCTTGGCCTGACCTTGCCGGCGTTCGGCTATGTGGTTTGCGCAGCGGCGCGCTGACAATGACAAGAGGATAGAAAAGACAAAGATGGATCAGGTCGCGTCGAATAGTGAAGCTACCGCGCCCGCGCGTGACGGCGTCCAGCCCTGGTGGCGCGGCGCGTGCATCTATCAGGTCTATCCGCGCAGCTTCGCGGACAGCAATGGCGACGGCATCGGCGACCTTGCCGGGATTACCGCGCATCTCGATCATGTCGCCTCGCTCGGTGTCGATGGCGTCTGGGTGTCGCCCTTCTACCGCTCGCCGATGCGCGACTTCGGCTATGATGTCGCCGATTATTGCGACGTCGATCCCATGTTCGGAACGCTCGCCGATTTCGACGCGCTGGTGGCACGCGCGCATCAACTTGGCCTCAAGCTGCTGGTCGACCAGGTATTTTCGCACACGTCCGACCAGCATCCCTGGTTTGCCGAAAGCCGCGCGAGTCGCGACAATGCGCGCGCCGGCTGGTATGTCTGGCACGATGCGAAGCCCGACGGTTCGCCGCCGACCAACTGGCAGTCGGTGTTCGGCGGCCCGGCATGGACGTGGGACGCACGGCGCGGCCAATATTATATGCATAATTTCCTCAAGGAGCAGCCGCAGCTCAACGTCCGTAACCCCGAGGTGCAGCAGGCGATCTTCGACGTGCTGCGCTTCTGGCTCGATCGCGGCGTCGATGGCTTCCGGCTCGATGCGATCAATTTTTCGATCCACGACCCCGCGTTCCGCGATAATCCCCCTGCGACGCGGGAAGGCGCGCGCACCCGCCCGTTCGATTTTCAGGACAAGCTCTACAATCAGGGGCATGCCGACATCGTGCCGTTCCTCGAAAAACTTGCGGCGACGGTGCGCGCCTATCCCGACCGCTTCACCGTGGCCGAAGTCGGCGGCGACGACGCCGAGCGCGAGATGAAGCTGTTCACCGACGGTCCCGCCCGCCTCGATACCGCCTATGGGTTCGTCTATCTCTACGCGAGCGACCTCACCGGCGACACGGTGCGCGAAGCGATCGCGAGCGCTGAACGGTCGGGTCCCGATTACTGGCCGAGTTGGGCGTTCGAAAATCACGATGCGCCGCGTGCGGTGTCGCGCTGGGCCAAAGGGCGCGACGAGGTGCGGTTCAACCGGATGAAGGCAATGCTGCTGGCGTCGCTGCGCGGTAATATCTTCCTCTATTATGGCGAGGAACTGGGCTTGCCGCAGGGCGAGGTGCCGTTCGAAAAATTGCAGGACCCCGAAGCCATCGCCAACTGGCCGCAGACGCTCGGGCGCGATGGCGCGCGCACGCCGATGCCGTGGCAGCGGGATGCGGTTCAGGCGGGCTTTTCGGCCGCCGAGCCCTGGCTCCCGGTGATGGCGAGCCACCGGCCACTCGCGGTGGATGTACAGGAGGAAGACGAGGCCTCGATACTCCACTGGACCCGCGCGATGCTGGCGCTGCGCAAGGACAGGCCCGCGCTGCGGCTCGGTTCGCTGCGCCTGCTCCAGACGCCGGAGGATATGGTGGCGTTCGAGCGCAGCAATGACGGCGAAACGCTGGTTTGCGCCTTCAATCCCGGTGAGCGGATGATTGTATGGGAAGGCGCCGGGGAGGCGGAGATATTGGCCGCGACCGGCGAGGCGACGCTGACCCGGTTGCCGCCGCTCGGCGGTTTCATCGCGCGCAAGCGCTAGCTTGAAAAAAGACGCAAGGAGAGAGACGATGAGGAAGCTGGCCCGCCCAATGGCGTTGATGATGGCGCTGGCGGGCACAAGTCCCGCCCTCTCGCAGCAGCCATCGCCGCCCAGTGCGACGGTGGTCTCGCCCGATCGTTCGCTCAGCGTGACCGTCACCACCAACGGCGAGGGGCGGCCGCTCTACAGCATCAGCCGCAACGGCAAGCCGGTGGTGAACCCGTCCGAACTCGGCTTCATCCTGACCGATGCGCCCAAGCTCCACCGCAACCTTGCGATGAGCGAAGCGGGTCGCCGCGCGGTCAACGAAAATTGGGACCAGCCCTGGGGTGAATGGAAGACGGTCAACAACCGCTTCAACGAGCTCAAGCTGCATTTCCGGGAAACCACCCCGCTGGCGCGGGGCTTCGATATGACGTTCCGCGTGTTCGATGACGGCGTCGGCTTCCGCTATGAAATCCCGGCGCAGGAAAATCTCAAGGCGCTCAACATCGGTGAGGAACTGACCCAGTTCGATATCGCCCAGCCCGCGACTGCCTGGTGGACGACCGCGCTTGAATCGAACCGCGAGGAATATCTCTACAACGAAACCCCGATCGCCGAAATGGGTACCTCGATGACCCCGCTGACGCTGAAGCTCGCGGACGGCACCCATGTCGCGATCCATGAAGCGGCGCTGGTAGATTATTCGGCGATGAATGTGACCAAGGTGAAAGGCGGGCTGCTCAAGGCCTCGCTTTATCCGGGAAACGGCGGACCCAAGGTGTCGGTCAGGCTTGATCCGGCGAGGCCCTTCACGACGCCGTGGCGCACGCTGCTCATTGCCGGCGACGCGCCCAAGCTCTATGCGGCCAACACACTCATCCTCAATCTGAATGAACCCAACAAGCTCGGCGATGTGAGCTGGGTCAAACCCCGCAAATATGTCGGCATATGGTGGGGCATGCATCTCGACACGCAAAGCTGGGCGTCGGGGCCGAAACATGGCGCGACCACCGAATATACCAGGAAGATGATCGATTTTGCCGCGGCCAATGGGTTCGGCGGAGTGCTGGTCGAAGGCTGGAACAAGGGCTGGGACGGCGACTGGTTCGCCAACGGTCAGGATTTCAGCTTTACCGAGGCCTATCCCGATTACGACCTCAAGGCCGTGACCGATTATGCGCGCGCGAAGGGCGTCGCGATCATCGGCCATAATGAAACCTCGGCCAACGCCGCCCATTATGAAAGCCAGCTCGAAGCGGCGATGGCGCTCTATCGGAAACTCGGCATCGACAGCGTCAAGACCGGCTATGTGTCCGACGCCGGCGGTTTTCGCACGGTGCGCGAGGGTGGCTCGACCGGCTTCGGCTGGCACGAAGGGCAGGCGGCGGTCAACCATCACCTCAAGGTGGTGCAGACGGCGGCGCGCTATCATGTCGCGGTCAACCCGCACGAGCCGGTCAAGGATACTGGCCTGCGCCGTACCTATCCCAACTGGATCAGCCGCGAGGGCCAGCGCGGGATGGAATATAATGCCTGGGGCGTGCCCAAGAACCCGCCAAGCTACGATACCGCGATGATCTTTACCCGCATGCTCGGCGGTCCGTTCGATTTCACCCCGGGGATTGTGAGCCTCAAGGGCCGCGGCGGCACCCCGATCCCGTCGACGCTGGCGCGCCAGCTGGCCTATTATGTCACCATCTATTCGCCGATCCAGATGGCCGCCGACCTTCCCGAAAATTACGAAAAGCACCCCGAAGCGTTCCAGTTCATCAAGGACGTCGCGGTCGACTGGGCCGACACGCGCGTGCTCAATGGCGAGGTCGGGCGCTATGTCACCATCGCGCGCAAGGAGCGGAACGGGAAAAGCTGGTTCCTCGGCGCGATCACCGACGAGCAGGGCCGTGACCTGTCCGTTCCGCTCGGCTTCCTCGACAAGGGCAAGCGGTATCGTGCGGAAATCTATCGTGATGGGGATGGCGCCGACTTCCGGACTAACCCCTTTGCCTTTGCCGTTGAGCAAAAGACGGTGACCAGCACCGACACGCTCAATGTCAAGCTCGCCCCGGGGGGCGGGCAGGCGATCCGTTTCGTAGCGCTGTGATACCCGCGCTGCGGCAGGCCAGGGCTTACGGGCCGGCCTGCGCCCTGAGCAGCAAAGCTGCGCTGGGCACAGGCCTTGTTGAACAGACCTATGCGGCCTCGCGCTTGCCCCGGTCGGCCAGTTCCTGATTGAGCATTTCAGCCAGCAGGAAAGCGAGTTCAAGGCTTTGCGCCGCGTTCAAACGCGGGTCGCAATGGGTGTGGTAGCGGTCGGACAGGCCCTCGTCGGTGATGGCGATCGCGCCGCCCGTGCATTCGGTGACGTTCTGCCCGGTCATCTCGGCATGGATGCCGCCCGCGAACGTCCCTTCGGCGCGGTGCACCGCAAAGAAACCGCGCACTTCGGCGAGGATGCGGTCGAACGGGCGGGTCTTGTAGCCGCTCGCCGCCTTGATGACATTTCCGTGCATCGGGTCGCACGACCAGATCACCGGATGGCCCTCGGCCTTGACCGCGCGGACCAGCTTGGGCAGGCCCGCCTCGATCTTGTCATGGCCGTAGCGGGTGATGAGCGTCATCCGCCCCGGCTCGCGGCCCGGATTGAGCGTATCGAGCAGGCGCAACAGCGCGTCGGGTTCAAGGCTCGGCCCGCATTTCATCCCGATCGGATTGCCGATGCCGCGCAGATATTCGACATGCGCCGAGCCTTCGAAGCGGGTGCGGTCGCCGATCCACAACATATGCGCCGAAGTGTCGTACCAGTCGCCGGTCAGGCTGTCCTGCCGCGTCAGTGCCTGTTCGTAGGGCAGCAGCAACGCCTCGTGGCTGGTGTAGAAGGTCGTCGCCTTGATCTGCGGCACGGTCTCGGGGTTGATCCCGCAGGCCTCCATGAACGCGAGCGCCTCGCCGATACGGTCGGCCATCTCGCTATATTTCTGCGCCCACGGGCTGCGGCCCATGAAGTCGTGCGTCCAGGCGTGGACCTGGTGGAGGTTGGCATAGCCGCCGTTCGAGAAGGCGCGCAGCAGGTTGAGCGTGGCCGCCGCCTGACTGTAGGCGCGCACCATCCGGCGCGGATCAGGCTCGCGGCCTTCGGCTGCGAACGCGATATCGTTGATGATGTCACCGCGATAGGAGGGGAGCGATACGCCGTCCACTTCCTCGAAGTCGGCGGAACGCGGCTTGGCGAACTGGCCCGCCATACGGCCGACCTTCACCACCGGCAGCTTGGACGCAAAGGTCAGTACCACCGCCATCTGCAACAGCACACGGAAGGTGTCGCGGATATTGTTGGGGTGGAATTCCGCGAAGCTTTCCGCGCAGTCGCCGCCCTGCAGCAGGAACGCCTTGCCGTCCACCACCTGCGCGAGGTCGGCCTTGAGGTTGCGCGCTTCGCCTGCAAACACCAGCGGCGGGTAGTTTTTGAGTTCCGCTTCCGCCGCCTCGAGCGCGGCCGCATCGCGATAGGCCGGCATTTGCCGTCCTTCTTGCGTCCGCCAGCTGGCCGGGGTCCAGTTTGCCGCCACGTCAGATTACTCCTGTACTCGCATCGTTGCGCACCACGGCCGTTATACCGCAATGCAACATGAAAATTCGGCCTTGGCGCTGAATCTGCTTCCTAGCAAGCCCCCGCCCCCAAACGGTCGCGATTTTGCATGATTATTACCACAGTCTGTCATGAAAATACATGTTCATGAAATTTTATATTGATACACTTTAGCCGGTGATCCGGCACATTTTTGTTACATTTCCCCATTAGTTCGCATCGTTACGTGAACAGAATATAGAAGTGAGTAGAAACTTGGCCGTATTTTTTGTGCCCCGAGCCCTCCGGACTGAACTGCGCGCAGGCGCCGCGCTTTTGGCGTTGCTGAGTGCCGATGCGGCATTCGCCCAGACGGAAAATGTGGAAAATACAGCGGCGCAGCCCCAGGAGCAATCCGCGCCTGCCACGCCCGGCGATGCCGTGCCGGATGCGCCACTCCCGCAATCAGAGCCGGAGACAGTAGATGAGGACCTCGCCGACGAGGGAATCGAGGAAGACGATGATAACGCGATCATCGTGCTTGGCCGCCACGAACCCGGTGCGCTCATTACCGATACGCCGCCCGAGCAGGTGCTCGATAGCACCACGATCCAAGGCTATGGCGCCTCGTCGATCGACGAACTGATCAACGCAACCTCAAGCCTCACCCAGTCCGGGCGGGGTAGCGGACGTCCGATCATGCTGGTCAACGGCCGGCGCATTTCGAGCTTTCGCGAGATACACAACCTCCCTCCCGAAGCGATCGAAAAGATGGAGGTTTATCCCGAGGAAGTCGCTGTTGCGCAGGGCTATCGCCCCGATCAGCGCGTCGTGAATTTCATCCTCAAGAAGAATTTTCGTTCGGTCACCCTTGAAGCCGAAGCAGGTATGCCGACCGCTGGCGGCTATGCGGCACAGGAGTTTGAAGCGAGCCTGCTGCGGCTTGGCAGCAATGGCCGAACCAACATCACCGCGACGCTGGACCAGGCTTCCCCGCTTTTTGAAAGCGAGCGTGGAATTGTCTATCAAAATGAATATGAAACGCTCGACCGCGCGCTGGTGCCAATTCCGCCGGGTACCGCGATCGGAGATTATCGCACGCTGCGCTCCAAAAGCCTTGAAGCGAAGCTTGATGGTACGGTTCAGCGCTATCTGACCGATGACATTTCAGGATCGCTCAACCTTACCTACGAGCTTTCGAACAGCAATGGCGTTTCGGGCGCGTCGGGTTATTGGAATGACGCCGCCGGACTGTGTGCGATACCCTCCGCCCTGTTATGCGATGGCCAGATCGACACGGAAAATCGCAGCCGTATTTTCCACGCCGGGGCCGGTTTCAACGGCGACATCGGCCGCTGGCGCTGGAATGTGTCGGCCAATCATGACCGCACCAACACCACCAGCCTGGTCGACCGCCGTCCGTTGGTGGACGGGACTTTGCTGGCCGAAGAAGACGTTTCCAAGGGGCAGGATGTATCGACGGACGCAACGGCTGTGTTCAACGGGCCGCTGTTCCAGATGCCCGCCGGTCAAGCCCGCGCCAGCTTGACCACCGGTTTCGTCGCGCGCGATTATGAAGGCTGGAGCGATCGCGCCAGTGGCTATTCCACGACCGACCTCAAGCGGCAGGAAGGCCGTGTCGCCGCCAGCATCGACGTGCCTATTGCCGATGCGGGGAATGATGTGCTGGCCTTCCTCGGCGACCTCACCATCAATGCCAACGCAGGCTATAATCACCTGTCCGATTTTGGCGGCCTGTTCAGCTGGGGCGCGGGGGTCAACTGGTCGCCGGTGGAACGTCTCAACCTGTCCGCCTCGATCGCGGTCGATGAAGATGCACCCTCAATGTCGCAGCTGGGCTCGCCGGTCGTCATCAACCCCAACCGCACCGTCTATGATTTCCGCACCGGCCAGACTGTGCTGGTGGAATCGGTCAGCGGCGGCAACGCCAGTCTGCGCGCGCCGCAAAAGCGCGAGTGGAAGCTTGGCCTCAACTATAATGTGCCGTGGATTGAGCAGCTGCGTTTCAGCGCCAACTATTATAACAACCATACCGACGACCCGATCGGTTCACTGCCGCTGCTGACCCCGCAGGTGGAAGCCGCCTTCCCGGATCGTGTGGTGCGGGACGCGGCGGGCAATCTCATCCGTATCGACAATCGCCCGCTCAACTATGACTCCCGCGAAAACAGCAATTTGCGCTATGGCTTTACCTTCTTCAAAAGCTTCGGCCAGCCGCCGCGCGGGCAGGGGACTGGAGCAGCGCAACGCGGATCGGGGCGTGGTCCCGCCGCCGGAGCGCCGCGTAGCGGTGGCGGCATGCGGGGCGGGATGATGCGCGGCCCTGGCGGCGGTGGCAGCGGACGCTGGAACCTTTCGCTGTTCCACACCGTGCGGCTCAGCGACACGATCAACATGGGGCCCGGGCTTCCGGTACTCGACCTGATGAACGGCGATGCCACCGGGAGCGCGGGCGGTACGTCCCGCCATCTGGTCGATCTGGATGCCGGCTGGTTCAACAAGGGGATCGGGCTGCGCGGCAATGCGCGCTACTACAGTGAAACCATCGTGGGGACGGCGCTTGAGGACCAGTTGCGCTTCGGCGAACTGCTGACGTTCAACCTCACCGCATTTGTCAATTTCGACCAGCAGACGAAGCTGGTTGAGGATATGCCGTTCCTCAAGGGCAGCCGCCTCCGCCTGTCGATCAATAACATCACCAACGCGACCCAGACCGTGAAAAACCGCTACGGGATCGTTCCACTGACGTATCAGTCAGGTTTCATGGATCCGCGCGGGCGTTATATCGAATTGAGCTTTCGCAAGATGTTTTGACCGAAGGGGGTGTAGCGCGCATCACATTATCACGGGTAAATTGCCCATTCACATGATGGCGATTATGGCCCGTTGCGCGCGGTGGTCTGGTGCGTCATGATCGTTGCAACAGCATGACATACGGTTGACATCGCATCGCGTGGGGCATCGCACCGTGCTTTTTTCATCCTGTCGAGGGGTTTGGATGGGGCAATGTTTACATCGTTAATATTCTTGGAAAGGCTTCGGTCTTGAGCGTTCGTGCAGCCCGGCGCGTGGCTTCAGGCGGAAAATCTGGCTATCATCACGGTGATTTGCGGACCGCAGCGCTCGAGGAAGGACTGCGCCGGCTGGAGCATGTCAGCGTCGAACAATTGTCGCTGCGAGACATTGCCCGGCAAGTCGGTGTCAGCGCCCCAGCGCTGTACCGCCATTTTCCCGACAAGGACGCGCTGATGGGGGCGATTGCCACCCGTGGCTTCGAGATGCTGGCCGATGCGCAGCGCCAGGCGATGGAAGGGCGAGAGGCTGCCGAAGCCTTCATCGCATCGGGGCGGGCTTATGTTCGCTTTGCCATTGCAAAACCGTCATTGTTCCGCATGATCTTTTCCTGTGCAGTCAAGCAAACGCATCCGTTTGAAACGCCGCCGGAGGATTCGGCGGCCGCGCTGCTGGTACGGACCATCGCGAGCCTGCTTGATCCCGAAGCGCCCGAAGCGGACCGGATGGTGGCCGCGATGCGGGCCTGGTCGATGGTGCATGGTCTTGCGATGCTGATCCTCGATGCGCAGGTCCCGCTCAAGGACATCGACACGATGATCGAACGGGTGATCGACGTTGACACGGTGACGTTGCTGCCGTCGGTGAACCCGAAAAAGCTCAAGCCGCGTCGAAAAGCCCCGCCAGCTGCTCGATCATCGTCCCGCCGAGTTGCTCCGCGTCCATGATGGTGACGGCGCGGCTGTACCAGCGCGTGACGTCATGACCGATGCCGATGGCGATCAGCTCGACCGGTGACTTCTTCTCGATCCAGGCGATGACCTCGCGCAGATGCTGGTTGAGATAATTGCCGTTGTTGACCGACTGGGTGCTGTCGTCGACCGGCGCGCCATCCGAAATTACCATCAGGATGCGGCGGTCCTCAGGGCGGTAGACGAGGCGGTTGTGCGCCCATAGCAGCGCCTCGCCGTCGATATTTTCCTTGAGCAATCCTTCGCGCATCATCAGCCCGAGCGATTTGCGGGCATGGCGATAGGGTTCGTCGGCTTTCTTATAAATGATGTGCCGCAGGTCGTTAAGACGGCCCGGGTTGGGCGGCCGTCCGGCGGCGAGCCATTCCTCGCGGCTTTGTCCGCCTTTCCAGGTGCGGGTGGTGAAACCGAGGATTTCGGTCTTGACGCCGCAGCGTTCGAGCGTGCGCGCGAGGATATCCGCCGAAATCGCGGCGATGCCGATCGGGCGCCCGCGCATCGACCCGGAATTGTCGATGAGGATCGTCACCACCGTATCGCGGAAGTCAGTGTCGCGCTCGATCTTGTAGCTGAGGTTTGAGGCCGGGTTGATCACCACGCGGGCGAGGCGGGCAGCGTCGAGCAGCCCTTCCTCCTGGTCGAAATCCCACGCCCGGTTCTGCTGCGCCATCAACCGGCGCTGAAGGCGGTTGGCGAGCTTGGTCACCGCGCCCTGGAGGTTTGCCATCTGCAGGTCGAGGAAGCTGCGCAGGCGGATCAGTTCCTCCTCGTCGCACAGTTCGGTCGCCGCGATGATCTCGTCATATTGCTCGGTGAAGACATGATAGTTGAAATTGGGGATGTCCGCGCCCTGCGGCCGGTTCGGGCGCACCGGCATCATGCCGTCGTCATCGAACTCCTGCGCCTCGCCATCCATCTCACCGTCCATTTCGTCGACGGACGGATCGGCGTCGCCGTCATCGGCTTCGTCGCCCTCCATTTCGGCGCGTGCTTCGGTCGAGCCGCTGTCGGCGGACTGGTCGCCTTCGTCGCTTTTGTCCTGCTCCTGTTCGGCGTCCTGTTCGTCCTCGGCCTCGTCGGGCTCCATCTGGTCTTCGGGCGCAACTTCGCCCTCGACCAGCTCGAGATCCTCGAGCAGCTTGCCGACCAGACCTTGGAACGCATGCTGGTCGTCGAGCGCCAGCGCCAGCGCATCGAGATCGCTTCCCGCCTTGTCCTCGATCCACTCGCGCACGAAAGCGAGGCCCTTGTGGGTCGTGTCGGGCGGAGCCATGCCAGTCAGTCGCTCGCGCACGATCAGTTCGAGCGCGGTCTGGAGCGGCACTTCGTCGGCGTGCTGGGCGCGGGCGATCGGGTCGGAGCGCATCCGCAGTTTCATCGCCGCATCAAGATTGCCCGCAATACCCGCCATGCTGCGCGCGCCCAATGCTTCCACCCGGGCGTTTTCGATAGCGTCATAGACCGCGCCCGCAACCGGATCGGACGGCCGCTGCCTGCCGTGGAGCGCGGCGTTATGGTGGCGGAGCCTGAGCGCCAAGCTGTCGGCAAAGCCGCGCGCTTCGGCCACCTGCTCGCGTGGTAGGGCGCGGCCCGGCATCGGCACGCGGAAATGCTTGTTCGATGCCCCCGGCGCATCGGCGGTGAAGGCAAGCTCAATCTCAGGCTCGCGCGCAAGGGCCCGCGATGCGGAAGTCAGCACGGTCTTGAAATCGTCGAGCGGAGAGCGTTCAGCCATATCGGCTCTTCACTGGCACCCGCGAGCGGCTTTGCCAAGCGGTAAAGCATGAACGCTCGACAGCGGCGGAACTATCCGGCAAGAGCGGATTTCTGCTCGAACCCCACTTTGCTCCAAGGAAATCTATGCCATCCGGTCTTGCCGCCCTGCTCGATGATATTGCCACCATCGCCAAACTCGCCGCCGCGTCGGTGGATGATATAGGCGCGGCGGCCGGCAAGGCGGGGGCCAAGGCGGCCGGGGTGGTGATCGACGATACGGCGGTGACGCCGCGCTATGTCACCGGATTTACCCCGCAGCGCGAACTGCCGATCATCTGGAAGATCGCGCGCGGCTCGCTGCGCAACAAGCTGTTGTTCATCCTGCCCGCCGCGCTGCTGCTGAGCGCCTTTCTTCCTTGGGCGATTACGCCGATCCTGATGCTGGGCGGCTCCTATCTCTGCTTCGAGGGCGCAGAAAAACTCTATGAACATTTCTTCCATCATGAAGAGGAATCGCTCGATGAGCAGGTCGCGGAACTGAGCGCGGCCGACCATGAAGCGAAGATGGTTTCGGGTGCGGTGCGGACCGACTTCATCCTTTCGGCAGAAATCATGGCGATTGCCCTCAACGAGGTCGCCAACCAGTCGATCCTGATGCAGGCCGCCTCGCTGCTGGTCGTCGCTATCGCGATCACTGCGGCGGTTTATGGCGTGGTCGGGCTGATCGTCAAAATGGACGATATCGGCCTCCATATGGCGCAGAAGGAAGGACGGGGCGCCAAAGGGCTCGGCCACTTCCTCGTGCGCGCGATGCCGAAAGTATTGAAAGCACTCTCGATCATCGGCGTCGCGGCGATGATCTGGGTCGGTGGCGGCATCATTCTCCATGGCATGCACGAATTCCATATCACGCCGCTCCCGGAATGGCTGAATGCCGTTTCACACAGTGTTGCATCGTCGATCGGCGTGGCGGAAGGCTTCCTCCAATGGGTCATCCACGCGATCGGATCAGGCATTTTCGGGCTGCTGATTGGCGGGATCATCGTTGCGATTCATCATGCCCTGACGGCTCGAAAGGCACATTGAGGCGCGTGCGACCCTTTGCTTTTTCTTAATGCTTCCATGCAATCATTCCCGAAAGGATCGTGGGATGGGGCAGGCATATGAAGATCGCGCCGGAAAGCAGGGGCACCGGGCTCTGGGGCATCGCTATGGCAGTAGCGGCGCTGATTTCGCTCGGCGGCCTTTTCATGTTCTTCCGTCAGCGGCAGGCCGCGGCGGCATGACCGGTTTCCGGTGGCGGCTGCCGGCCTTCTTGTCCGCGTTGGCGGCGCTGGCGTTGATCGGTCCGGCGCCGCTTCACGCGCAGGCTTCCGCAAAACCGCAGCACAGCGGTGACAGGATCGAGGCGATCACCGATTTGCCCGATCGCGCGCCCTATGGCGTCGAAGGCGAATTTTTTGACCTCGGCTTTCAGCCTGCAACCGGACAATATGTGTTGTTCCGGCGCGACCGGGTCATCCGGCTGGACAATAATCAGCTTGCCGCAATAAGCGCTGATCTCGGTCATGATCCGATCGAGCGCTGGCAGGAACAGCGCGCGCTGGCGGCTGCGCAGGGCGGGCTTCCCGCCTATGTCTGGGCTTTGATCGCTTCCGTTATCTTGTTGCTCGCCGGGGCCGGTTACTGGTTGTGGCGCCGCGGCGATGCCGCCGACGTGTCAGCCGAGCCGGTCAGGCCACCCGAAACGCCGCCGGGCATGGACGCGCTGCAGGACCGAATAGATGGCCCGACGGTACCCGCAAGCATGCGGGTCGAAAAGCAGAAGCGCGGCGGCCTGATGTAAGCGGCTCACGCCTTGCCGATAATGCTTTCGGGCAGGTCCTCGCCGAACACGCGCTGATAATATTCCGCCACGATCATGCGTTCCGCCTCGTCGCACTTGTTGAGGAAAGAAAGGCGGAAGGCGAAGCCGACATTCTTGAAGATTTCGGTATTCTGCGCCCAGCTGATCACCGTGCGCGGGCTCATCACGGTCGAGATGTCGCCGTTGACGAAACCCTGCCGCGTGAGGTCGGCGACCTTGACCATCTTGTCGACCATGTCGCGCGCGCCCGGCGCATCATATTCGCCCGACTTGGCGAGCACGATATTGGCCTCCGTCTCGGCCGGCAGATAGTTCAGTGTGACGACGATGTTCCAGCGGTCCATCTGACCCTGGTTGATCTGCTGCGTCCCGTGATACAGCCCGCTGGTATCGCCGAGCCCGATGGTGTTCGAGGTTGCGAACAGGCGGAAATAGGGGTTGGGACGGATCACGCGGTTCTGGTCGAGCAGGGTCAGCTTGCCATCGGTTTCAAGCACGCGCTGGATCACGAACATCACGTCCGGGCGGCCCGCATCATATTCGTCGAACACGAGGGCCGTGGGGGTTTGCAGCGCCCAGGGGAGCAGGCCTTCGCGGAATTCGGTGACCTGCTTGCCGTCGCGCAGCACGATCGCGTCGCGCCCGACGAGGTCGACGCGGCTGATATGGCTGTCGAGGTTGATCCGCACGCACGGCCATTTTAGCCGCGCGGCGACTTGCTCGATATGGGTCGACTTGCCGGTGCCGTGATAGCCCTGGATCATCACGCGGCGATTATGGGCAAAACCGGCGAGGATCGCGAAGGTCGTGTCGGGATCGAACACATAGGCCGGATCGAGATCGGGCACGCGCTCGTCGGCTTCGGAGAAGGCCGGCACTTCCATATCCGAATCGATGCCGAACATCTCGCGCACCTTGACCATTTTGTCAGGGGCATCGAGAATGGTGGTTTCCATGCTGGCGGGCTGGACGTTGGGCAGGTCGGTCATCGGGAATCTCGGAAATAGGGAGAGTTGCGAAGCTGCGTATAGGCGGAAACCGTGCGTTGCAACGCCTTTTCATAGGAGCGGTCGCCGCCATTGCGGTCGGGATGATATTTGCGGACAAGCTCGGTGTAGCGCTTGCGGATGGTCTTGCGGTCGGCTTCGGGCGTGAGGCCGAGTTCCTTGAGCGCCCGCTCGTCGGCCTGTGAAAGCATGTGGTCATCTCGGCTGGGCCGGGCCTTGCGATAGGCCGCATAACGCGCACCGATGGCGTCCAGCGGATCGGCAAAATCGGCCCAGCGCGGTCCCGGATCGCCGTTCGACGCAAAGGCGCGGGTCTGCCGTTCCCATCCGGCATAGGGCGTTTGCGCGGCATAGATTTCGTCCGTGCTCATCCCCGCGAAATAATTGAACCCCGCGTTGAATTCGCGCACATGGTCGAGGCAGAGCCAGCGCCATTGCGGCGGCGATCCATCGTCGGGCATGCCTCCCGGCGGCGGCGCGCGGAATTCTCCCGCTTCGGGGCAATTGGCGACGGCGCAGGCCCGCTCTGCGGAACCGACACGGCCATGAAACCTTGTATGTCTGCTTCTGTCTGTCATAAGTCGAACAGCACAAGATGGGGATGATATGAGCAAAGGTCCAGTACAGCAGGAGATGGAAAAGCGGCTGGAGGCGGCGCTCGAGCCCGAACTTCTGATCGTCACCAACGACAGCGAAAAGCATCGCGGCCACGCAGGCTATGACGGCTCGGGCGAGAGCCATTTCACCGTCGAGGTGGTGAGCCGCCAGTTTGCCGGGCTCGGCCGCGTGTCGCGCCAGCGCATGATCAATCAGGCGCTCGGCGAACTGCTGCGCGACAATATCCACGCGCTCAGCATCAAGGCGCGCGCACCCGACGAATAGGAGAAACCATGCGCCAACCCTATGAACTCAAGCGCGTCACGCTCGCCAACGGCATCGAACTGGATATCGTCGATGAAGGGCCGCGCGATGCGGGCGCGATGATTTTCCTCCACGGCTTTCCCGAATCGCACTGGACCTGGCGTAACCAGCTTCCGCATTTTGCCGATCGCTACCGTGTGGTCGCTCCCGACCAGCGTGGTTACTGCCAGTCGTCCAAGCCGGAAGGGGTGGAAAATTACACGCCGGACAAGCTGGCGGCGGATATTTTCCTCCTCGCCGATGCGCTCGGAATCGAAAAATTCACGCTGGTCGGCCATGACTGGGGCGGGGCGATTGCGTGGATGGTCGCACTCATGGGCGGCGCCAACGGACCAGAACCCTATCGCGGCCGGGTCGAGCGCCTGATCATCCTCAACGCGCCGCACCCCTTCATCTTCCAGCGGCTGTTGATCGAAAATGAAGAACAGCGCGCCGCCAGCCAATATATGCGCGGCTTCCGCGATCCGGCCAATGACAACCTCATCCGCGAAAAGGGGATTGCCGGTATCCTGATGCAGGAGGTCGGCTGGGCCGGGAGTGATGCGCTGACCGATCAGGACCGGCAGATCTATTTCCGCGACTGGGCCGAACCGGGCGCCGCCTTTGCGATGCTGAATTGGTATCGCGCCTCGACCATCGAAGTGCCGGCGGTCGGCGAGGACGCGCCGCGCACGGCCCTGCTCGATGCGCCGATCCCGCCCGTCACCATGCCCACGCTCGTCATCTGGGCGATGGAAGACCGCGCGCTTCCCGCCTGCAATCTTGAAGGGATGAAGGAGGTCATCCCCGACCTCAAGATCGTCAAGGTGCCGGGTTGCGGCCATTTCGTCCAATGGGAAAAGCCCGATATGGTGAACGCCGCCATGGACGAATGGCTGGCGCAGACCTGATCGGGCTGGCTGGCGATTTTCCTGTCCTACGCGTCCGTAACAGCGTTTCGTTGACGTGGCGCAATCCGCGTCGGGAGATCAGCGAAAATGGCCACGAACCAGCTTGTTCTGTTCCTTGTGCGAGGCAGTACAAATGGGCGCGCGTGAAATGCGTCTAACCTCTCAACTTTATCAACTTAAGAGAGTGTTTTTGGCAGAAATCTGAAGGTCGCGGCGATAATGGTGAAAAAGCCCGCTTTTGCGACGCTGCAATGCGCAATCATGGCTGATGCTCGACCCAGAATCCGTGGGCGTGCGCATGGCCGATCAGTTCCGACTCGTCATGGACGGGCCAGCTGCGGATGCGGATATCGTGGCGGTGGAACCGTCGGTCGGCCTCGACCGAGACCCAGCCGAGCGGTCGGTCCGGCGTGGCGCGGGCGCCTGCCGCTTCCATTGCCGTGGTGATGCGTTGCTGGCGGCTCTCGTCGAGATATTGCCACATGATCGAGTGCATGAGGACGCGGGTAACGCCGACGTCCTGCGGTTCGGCAAGCCGCGCTTCGGTCCAGTCGGCAGCATCCGCTCGGACCAGATCGACCGGCTGCGCGCGCTGCATGGCAATGGCCCGGGCGACGCGTTCAAAGCGCTGCGGATGGTCCTGCCACACATAGGCGAGCAGGCGGCGCTCGTTGGCGGGGTCGGTGGCGTCGATCGGCTGGATGTCGCTGCCCTTGACCGAGATGATGTTGACCGGCGCAGCGGGTGGCGGCGGGCCGCGCCAGTCGGGCCTGATCGTCACCATGCTGTCGGCGGGCCCGGTCCGCACGCCGCCAAGGTCGAAGGCAAAGCGGTCGATCAGCAGGTTGAGTCCCGCGCTCGACCCGATTTCGAGGATTTCAATGGGCTTGTTATGTCGCGCGGCAATATGGAGAAGGCCCGTCATCAGGGCAGCGGAGCGCCCCGGCTCATTGGTCTGCGGCGGGCTGTCGAGCCACGGCAGGAGAATCGTGTCGAACCGGCGCAAGGCATCGGCTACCGCGGGTATGGCGGGCTCAGCATCGGCCTTGCCGTTGAACAGCGCGTCGAGTTGCGGAGCCTCTCCCGCCAGCCAGAGGTCATGGAGGCCACCTACCAGCCGCAGCACCAGCCCGTCGGCAACGGCATTTCCCGGCCAGCCCAGCACCGCCTTGCCGGTCGCGGTCTCCGCGCTCAAAGCACCCGCCAACGCGCGGCAGACGGCAGCGGTGATCGGCGCATCATTGGCATCGCAATAAGCGGCCTGGATTTCGAACGCGCCCAAAATCACGCCCTCCGAAATCTCACCCTCTTGCGTCATCGCCATTGCCCTCCGTCTGCGGCTCGCGTATCGCTGCACCGCACCATGACCGAAAAGCTCATCTTTGCAATCCCCAAGGGGCGGATTCTCGACGAGGCCTTGCCGCTGCTCAAGGCGGCGGGAATCGAGCCCGAACCGGCGTTTTTCGACAAGGATAGCCGTGCGCTGACCTTCGCGACCAACCGTCCTGATATCGACATCATCCGTGTCCGCGCGTTTGATGTGGCGACCTTCGTGGCGCATGGTGCGGCGCAGATCGGCATTGTCGGATCGGACGTGATCGACGAGTTCGACTATTCCGAGCTTTACGCGCCGGTCGATCTCAGGATCGGCCATTGCCGCCTGTCGGTCGCCGAGCCGGAAGGGCTGGCGGCTGAGGATGTCCGCGGGATGAGCCATGTCCGCGTCGCCACCAAATATCCGGCGACGACGCGGCGTTTCTATGAAACGCGCGGCATTCAGGCGGAATGCGTCAAATTGAACGGTGCGATGGAGATTGCACCGCTGCTCGGGCTTTCGCGCCGGATCGTCGATCTGGTCTCGTCCGGCCGCACCCTCAAGGAAAACGGCCTCAAGGAAACCGATGTGATTGCGGAGGTATCGGCGCGGCTGATCGTCAACCGCGCCGCGTTCAAGCAGCGCAGCGCCGAGGTGGTGCCACTGGTCGACCGGTTCCGGCAAATCGTGGTAGGAGGCGCGCAGAATGTTGCGGCTTGATGCCTCTGCACCCGGTTTTGCCGAAGATTTTACCGCGGTCGTCAACGCCCGGCGCGAGGCCGATGAGGATATCGCGCGCGACGTCGCGGCAATCATCGCGGCGGTGCGCGAACAGGGCGATGCGGCCGTGCGCGAATATACACGGCGTTTTGACGGGCACGATCTGGAAGCGGGCGGCTGGCGCGTCGATCCGGCTTTTTGCCGTAGTGCGCGAGAAGGCTTGCCGCGCGAGCTGCGCGCCGCGCTCGAACTGTCGGCGGAACGCATCACGGTTTTCCATGAAAAGCAGAAACCCGCCGACAGCGTGACGACCGACAGTATCGGCGCGACGATTGGGAGCCGCTGGACCCCGGTGGAAGCCGCAGGCATCTATGTCCCCGGCGGTCGTGCCTCCTATCCCAGTTCCATGCTGATGAACGCGATTCCGGCCAAGGTCGCCGGGGTCGAGCGGCTGGTGATGGTTACCCCGACGCGCGACAGTTTCACCAACCCGGTCGTCATGGCCGCCGCCGCGATTGCCGGCGTGGAGGAAATCTGGCGGATCGGCGGTGCGCAGGCGATCGCCGCGCTGGCGCTCGGGACCGACCGCATCCGGCCCGTGGATGTCATCACCGGCCCGGGCAATGCCTGGGTCGCCGAAGCCAAGCGCCAGCTCTATGGCGTCGTCGGCATCGACATGGTGGCTGGCCCGAGCGAGATTGTGGTGGTGGCCGACGGGCTCAACAATCCCGAATGGATTGCCGTCGACCTGCTGAGCCAGGCCGAACATGACCCGACCAGCCAGTCGGTCCTGTTCACCGATGATGCGGATTTTGCTGAGGCGGTGGTCGCGGCGATTGACCGCATCGCGCCGACGCTGGCGACTGCCGCGACCGCGCGCACGAGCTGGGCGGCGCATGGCGCGGTCATCCTCGTTCCCGGCCTTGATGAAGCGATCCCGCTGGTCAATCGCCTCGCGCCCGAGCATCTCCAGCTCGCGACCGACAATGCCGAGCATCTGTTCGCACAGGTCAAGCATGCAGGTTCGGTTTTTCTCGGCCGGTCGACGCCAGAGGCAATTGGCGACTATGTCGCGGGACCGAACCATGTGCTGCCGACCGGCCGCCGCGCCCGTTTTTCGTCGGGCCTTTCTGTCACCGATTTCATGAAGCGCACCAGCTTCCTGTCGCTCGACGAGGCGGCCATCCGCGCGATTGGCCCTGCCGCCGTGACGCTTGCCGAAGCGGAAGGGCTCCCCGCCCACGCCTTGTCGGTGCGGCAGAGATTATTATAGGATCCCTCGATGACCAGCAAAGCCCAATCCCGCTCCGCCGCGCGCCTCGCCGCGGTGCAGGCGCTCTACCAGAAGGAAATGGAAGGGACGGCGATCCCTGTCTTGCTGCATGAGTTCCATCACCACCGGCTCGGCGCGACGATCGAGGATGTCGAATATGCCGATGCGGAAGTCGATTTCTTCGACGATCTGGTGTCGGGCACCGATGCGCGGTTGGGGGAAATCGACGCGCTGATCGAGGCGAATCTCAGCAAGGAATGGAATCTGGCCCGGCTCGACAAGCCGATGAAGGCGATCCTGCGGGTGGGGAGCTATGAACTGCTCGCCCGCGCCGATGTGCCGACCGGTACCGCGATCAGCGAATATGTTGATGTCGCCAAGGCTTTTTATGACAAGCGCGAGGCCGGGTTCATCAACGGCCTGCTCGACGCGGTGGCGAAAGAAGTCAGGCGCTGAATATCAAATAATCGTCACCTGAACTTGTCGCAGGGCCCATGCCTTCGTCCGGCTCCGTGCTATCGGCGGGCCGGATGCTGAAACAGTTCGGCATGACGAATGTTCTGAGGCGTGGCCGTTTATACGTCCCGGTTTGGGGAGAGAAGGAAGCATTGGGATCAGATCATGACCAATGAAGCCGGTTTCATCGCTGCCCTCAAGGCGCTTGCGACCCACCCCGCCGCGCGCGGGCTGGAGGATGATTGCGCGGTGCTGGGCGATCTCGTCATCACGCACGACATGATCGGGGAAGGCGTGCATTTCCTGCCTGAGGCCGATCCCGCCGATGTCGCCTGGCGGCTGGTCGCGGTCAATCTCTCCGATCTTGCCGCAGCGGGGGCTGTGCCGCTCGGCGTGGTGATGGGATACAGCCTGTCGGGGGATGATGACTGGGATGTCCGCTTTGTCGATGGGCTGAAACGGGCGCTCGAGCATTTCAATGTTCCGCTTCTCGGCGGGGATACCGTCCGGGTGTCGGAAGGCTCGGCGCGGACTCTGGGACTGACGGCGTTCGGACGGGCGGTGGCCGCGCCATCGCGCTCGGGCGCAAAGCCCGGCGATACGCTATGGGTCACCGGCACTATTGGCGATGCTGGGGCCGGTCTGGCTCTCGCCGACCGCTGCCGCATCGAACCCTGCGCCTTGCTCGCGGCCTATAACCGACCGGAACCGCGCTTGTCCGAAGGGAAGGCGCTGGCGTCGGTCGTATCGGCCATGATGGACATCTCGGATGGCTTGCTCATCGATGCGCGGCGGATGGCCGATGCGAGCCGGATCAGCCTGCACATCGCGCTTGAGCGGATCCCGCTCTCGCCCGATTTTGTGACGCATATGGGCGGCGACCATGCGGCGGCGCGGATCACCGCTGCCACGGCGGGCGATGATTATGAACTGCTCTTTACCATGCCGGCCGATGCGCTTCCGCCGGTTGCCGCAACCCGCATCGGCGACTGCCTTGCTGCGGATGCGGATACGCCGCCGCTTGTCCTGACCTTTGATGGCGCCCCCCATCCCCTGCCCGAAACGCTGGGTTACCAGCATTGAACCGGCCGCAGATTCGGCGCTTTTTCGGGCTTGCCCTTATACCAGTTTAACCGCATAGATCGCGGGTCCACAGAGAAAATTACGAATGGACGGGGGTGAGGGTCGCGTTGCCCGGCTTCCCCGGCCTCAAAAAAAAGGGGAAGGAACTCATCACATGAATGTGGTTTTGATAGCCATTATCTGCGGCCTTGCTGCAGTGATCTATGGCTTTGTCACCCGCGCGCAGATCATGCGCTCGGCGGCTGGCAACGAAAAAATGCAAGAAATTGCGGGCGCCATCCAGGAAGGCGCGAAGGCCTATCTCGGCCGCCAGTATCGCACGATTGCCATCGTCGGCGTCGTGGTCGCGATCATTGTTGCCATCTTCCTCGGCCCGATTTCCGCGATCGGTTTTGCGCTCGGCGCGATCCTTTCGGGCGTCGCCGGCTTCATCGGGATGAATATCTCGGTGCAGTCGAACGTACGCACCGCTGCCGCCGCGCAGTCTGGTCTGCAGCAGGGTCTGACGCTGGCGTTTCGCGCCGGAGCGATCACCGGCATGCTGGTCGCGGGCCTTGCGCTGCTCGCGATTGCGGGCTTCTTCTGGCACCTGACTTCGACCGGCGCGCTCGGCCACGGCTTTGCGCCCGATGACCGCAAGGTCGTCGACGGCCTCGTCGCGCTCGCGTTCGGCGCATCGCTGATTTCGATCTTCGCGCGTCTCGGCGGCGGCATCTTCACCAAGGCGGCCGACGTCGGCGCCGACCTCGTCGGCAAGGTCGAAGCGGGCATTCCCGAGGACGACCCGCGCAACCCGGCGGTGATCGCGGACAATGTCGGCGACAATGTCGGCGACTGCGCCGGCATGGCGGCCGACTTGTTCGAAACCTATGTTGTGACTGTCGGCGCCACCATGGTGCTGGTCGCGCTCCTGATGAAGGGCGCGGGCGACATGCTGCTCCCGCTGATGAGCCTCCCGCTCATCGTGGGCGGGGTGTGCATCATCACCTCGATCATCGGCACCTATTTCGTCCGTCTCGGCGGCAGCAACAATATCATGGGCGCGATGTACAAGGGCTTCCTCGTCACTGCTTTGCTCTCGATCCCCGCGATCTGGGCCGCCACCCAATATACGCTGGGTGACATGAACGCGGCGATTGCGGGTCCCAACGGCACCGGCTTCACCGGCATGAGCCTGTTCTGGTGCATGATGCTCGGTCTTGTTGTGACCGGCCTCATCGTCTGGATCACCGAATATTATACCGGCACCAACTACCGCCCGGTCCGCTCGATCGCCAAGGCGTCGGAAACCGGACATGGCACCAACGTCATCCAAGGCCTTGCAATCTCGCTCGAGGCGACCGCGCTGCCGACGCTGGTGATCTGTGCCGGCATCATCATCGCCTATCAGCTGGCGGGTCTCATCGGCATCGCCTTTGCAGCGACCGCGATGCTGGCGCTTGCCGGAATGGTGGTAGCGCTCGATGCCTATGGTCCGGTGACCGACAACGCCGGCGGCATTGCCGAAATGGCGGGCCTCGATGACTCGGTTCGTGAAAAGACCGACGCGCTCGACGCGGTCGGCAATACCACGAAGGCGGTGACCAAGGGCTATGCCATCGGTTCGGCAGGTCTTGCCGCGCTGGTCTTGTTCGCGGCTTACACCACCGACCTGAAGGAATATTTCGGTGACCTCACCGTCGATTTCAGCCTTGAAAATCCCTATGTGATCGTCGGCCTGCTCTTGGGCGCGCTGCTCCCCTACCTGTTCGGAGCGATGGGCATGACGGCCGTTGGCCGTGCGGCCGGCGACGTCGTCAAGGACGTGCGCGAGCAGTTCAAGGCCAATCCCGGCATCATGGACTATAGCGTGCGCCCCAACTACGCGCGCACGGTCGATCTCGTCACCAAGGCGGCAATCAAGGAGATGATCATCCCCTCGCTGCTGCCGGTGCTTGCGCCGATCGTGGTCTATTTCGTGATCAGCGCGGTTGCGGGTCAGGCCAACGGCTTTGCCGCACTCGGCGCGCTGCTCCTCGGCGTGATCGTCGGCGGCCTGTTCGTCGCGCTCTCGATGACCTCGGGCGGCGGCGCGTGGGACAATGCCAAGAAATATATCGAGGACGGCAACCACGGCGGCAAGGGCTCCGAAGCCCACAAGGCGGCCGTGACCGGAGACACCGTGGGCGATCCCTACAAGGACACCGCCGGTCCGGCCGTCAACCCGATGATCAAGATCACCAACATCGTGGCGCTGCTGCTGCTCGCGGCATTGGCGCACGGCGCCGTATAGGCAGCTGATCTAGCGTGAATCCGGAAAGCCCCGGCGGGTTGAGCCCGGCCGGGGCTTTCTTTTTGCGGCTTTTGGCGCTACACGCGCGCCAACTTTACCGAATTCATCATCAAAAAGAGATTTATGGCGAAAGAAGAACTGCTCGAAATGCGCGGGACGGTGGTGGAACTTCTCCCCAACGCGATGTTCCGTGTGAAGCTTGAAAATGATCACGAAATCCTTGGCCACACGGCGGGCAAGATGCGCAAGAACCGCATTCGCGTGCTCGTCGGCGACGAAGTGCTGGTCGAACTCACGCCTTATGACCTGACCAAGGGCCGCATTACCTATCGCTTCATGCCGGGCCGCGGCGGACCTGGCCCGCAATCCGCCTGATGGCAGGCGAGGGCGGTGTCAAACCGCCCCTCATTCTCGCATCCTCCTCACCGCGCCGCCGTGACCTGCTCGCGCAGATTGGCGTGACACCCGATGCGATCCAGTCTCCCGATATCGACGAAACTCCGCGCAAGGGGGAGTTGCCCCGTCTTTATGCGCTGCGCATGGCCGAAGAAAAGGCGCGCGCGGTTGAACGGCCGGATGGGCATCTGGTGCTGGCGGGTGATACCACGGTCGCGCTTGGCCGCCGGGTGCTGGCGCAGGCCGATAGCGACGCGATGGTCGCGGAGCTGGTCGGACAGCTTTCAGGACGCCGCCACCATGTCTGGAGCGCGGTGGCGCTGATCGACGCGGAAGGGCGGTTACGCAGCCGCATTACTGATACGATCGTGCGCTTCAAGCGATTGTCCGATGCCGAACTCGCGGCCTATGTGGCGAGCGGGGAGGGGCTGAGCAAGGCAGGCGGCTATGCAATCCAGGGGCGGGCGGCCGCGCTCATAGATTTTCTGGCCGGCAGTTATAGCGGCGTGGTCGGCCTTCCGCTTTACGAAGTCCGCGTGCTGCTCCGGGCGGCGGGTTATCCGGCAGACTGATGGCGGACTGGATCTACGAGGACGGGATCGGTGAAGCGCGCGCCGCGCTTGTTCACAAAGGCCGCATCCTTGAGGCGCAGGTCGAACGCGAAAGCGATGCGGTGCGTGCTGGCGCGATCGCGGCCGGACGCATGGTGCAGCAGCTTATCCCCAAGATGCGCGGTCTCGTCCGACTGGACAGCGGCGAAGAGGTGCTGATGGAACCCATCCCGCCAAAGCTGACCGAAGGCGGCCGGGTAACGGTCGAAATCCTGCGCGAGGCGATTGGCGAGCCGGGCCGCGCCAAACTTGCCAAGGGACGCGCCGTCAAAGGAGCCGCAAGACCTGCGCCGGGCAAGACCTTGCTGCAACGCATCCGCATGACCGGCCATAATGTCATCATGGCGACGGCGCATGATGCCGGGGACCGTCTCGAGGATGCGGGGTGGAGTGAATTGCTCGAGGAAGGAGCGAGCGGTGAGGTGGCGTTCGACGGTGGAGCGCTGCGGATCGCGCTCACCCCGGCGATGACTGTGATCGATATCGACGGTCCTTTGAAACCGGCCGAACTGGCGCGGCGCGGGGCGAGGGCTGCCGCCGATACCATCCGCCGGCTGGGGCTGGCGGGCAATATCGTGATCGATTTTCCCACGATCGAAGACAAGGCAGCTCGGGCGGCGATTGCGGTAAATTTCGACAAAATACTGCCGCAACCGTTCGAACGCACCGCAGTCAACGGCTTTGGCCTGATGCAGGTGATCCGCAAGCGCGAACGCGCCTCGCTTGCCGAGCAGTTGCAATATGCGCCGGTTGAAGCTGCAGCGCGCGCCCTGTTGCGGCGCGCGGCGCGTGACAAGGGGACAGGTCCTGCGACAATCACCGCCCACCCGGGCGTTATCGCGCTGCTAGAGGGCCGCCCCGACTGGGGTGCCCGGCTTGCACGCGGGCTGGGCCGCGAAATTCGCTTGGCATCCGATAGCGCGCTTGGCATGGCTGGCGGCCATGTCAGCTGAATCGCCGTCAAAGCGCACGCGCCCTTGTCCTATTTGCGGCAAGCCTGCCGTCAGGGACTATCGTCCTTTCTGCAGCAAGGGATGCCGCGACCGCGATTTTTTGCAATGGGCCGATGAAGGGTACAAGCTACCCGGCGTGGCGCTTGATGAGGATGCGCTGGAGAAAATCGAAAAAAATGCAACAAACGGGCTGGACAGCGGCACGGATGACTGATTAAAGGCGCGGCTTCCGGCAACCGGTCAATGGGCTATGTCCACCGCGTTCCGAGTGCCTCGGTAGCTCAGTTGGTAGAGCATGCGACTGAAAATCGCAGTGTCGGTGGTTCGATCCCGCCCCGAGGCACCACTTTTTTCCCATTTTACAATGGCTGTGGCGCGATAGCCGCACTGGCGCGAAATTCTGTAACCAAAACGTCACGTGGCCGATTGCCAAGCCTTCCCGCTTTGATTAGCGTCGAACCAAGGTCGGCGGGAGGAAGTCAGGCCGCAGCGATAAGAAGGGGATTTCTCATGATCAGGAAGATTGCGTATCTGGTTTCGGCCTCGGCGCTTGCCGCTGCGACTGCGGCGGTTCCCGCCTATGCGCAGGATACGATATCGAACAGCGACGGTTCGGCGGCGCAAGCGGAAGCGGACACGATTATCGTCACGGGTTCGCGTATCAAGCAGGACCCGGCCAAAAGCGCGTTGCCGCTCCAGATCATCTCCCCCAACGACCTTTCGCGCGAAGGCATCAACAGCCCCGAACAGTTGATCTCTTTCCTCTCTGCCAACGGCAATGGTGCAGATAATCTTGCATCCAATGGCGACGTGACCAGCGGTGCGCAACGCGGAACCAACGGCCTTTCCTCGGCCAACTTGCGCGGGCAAGGCGGCGCTTCCACGCTTATCCTGCTGAACGGTCGCCGCGTCGCCGCGCACGGTCTCACGGGTGGCGCGGTCGACGTGAACCAGATCCCCTTTGCCGCGCTTGAACGGGTTGAAGTGCTCAAAGACGGAGCTTCGGCAATTTATGGTACCGACGCGATTGGCGGCGTCATTAACTTCATTACCAAGTCCAGTTTTCAAGGCGTGGTGTTGAACGGATTCACTGATATCACCGAAAGAGGCGACAGTTCGATTTATCGGCTGTCCGCAACCGCCGGTTATGGCGATCTGGACAGCCAAGGGTTCAACATCATGGGCGCGGTCAGCAAGAGCTGGAGCGGAATGTTACTCGGGTCGGACCGTGACTTTGTCAACGGCAATCAACCCGCACGCGGCCTTTCGGTCGATACCCGGGGCACGCCCATCGCGACCGTGTTTCCTGCTAACTCCAACGTCATCTTCGCGCCGAATGGTTCATTATTAGGAGGCACCGCTGCCGCACAGCAATTGCCCGGTCTCGTTATTCCGGGAACTTCGGTTCGAGCCGACGGGGGCATCAATATTCTCGACATGCCGGGCGGTGCGGGGTGTGATTCTGTTGAAGGCGGCATGGCCTATGATGAAGTGCTCTGGTCTATCCCCGGTGCGCGCTACGCCTGTTCCTGGGATACCGGCCGCGCAGCGGTTTTGCAGCAGCCGCTTGAAACGCTGACTTACTATGGCAAAGCGACCTTGGCCCTAGGCAACCATCGCATTTCGGCGGAAATCACAGGGTCGGACGCGGATTCCAAGAAGCGTTTCTCGAATAACCAATATTCGATCAATGCTACGACAATGCCGCTATATTTCCCGCTCAACAGCTTGACGACCGCGACGTACAACAATGTCTATGATCAAATTGCCGCGGTCTTCCCTGTCATCGGTGCTGTGGGTGACCGTACCGTCGACGCTACCGGGCGTTATGGCCTGCCGATCGCCTATCGCTGGCGCAATATTCCGGGTGGGTATCGTGAATATATCACGAATACTAAAACGCTACGCGGTGCGCTGAACATTGAAGGCCCGTTGGGCGGAACATGGGATTATCGCGCCGGTGCGTCCTACGCCAAGAGCCAAGCGAAATCCGTGCTCGGTACCGGTTATCATTATGCCGGCATTTTCCGCTCAGCCGCCAACGCTACAGCCTCTGGCGTTCCAGGTGCCGCCAACGGCGCGATCGATCCGCGGGCGCCGACCGCGCTGGGCGCTACCGCACCGGGCATTATCGGCTTATTGAACAGCGGCATTCTCAATCCATTTTCTGTAAGCCAATCAGCTGCTGCTTTGGCAGGTCTTGATGCAGTTTCTGCGGAAGGAACGGCGCTTTACGGCGGGCAATATGAGGTTAAGCAGTTTGATGCGTCCGTGTCCGGCTCGCTGATTGATTTGCCCGGTGGCGCCGTGCAAGTCGCGCTAGGGGCTGATTATCGGCGGGAAACCTATAGTTTTAATGGTTCTGCCGCCGCAGTAGCCGGCCAGCCGGAAATCTTCAACGTGGCGTTCGACAACGTCAATGCGCTGACACCTAAAAACCGAGATGTTAAAGCGCTTTACGGCGAAGTTTTAGTGCCCGTGTTTGACGTGCTGGAACTAACGGCTGCAGTTCGCATGGACGATTATACCGGCTTTGGGACAACCGTGAATCCCAAATTCAGCGCGAAGTTCAGGCCAGTGGATTGGCTGATGTTCCGAGGGTCCTATAACACCGGCTTCCGAGTGCCGAGCTTCAACCAGATATTTAACGGTATCACGCAGTCACCCAATCCGGGCAATACCTTGACCGATCCGACGACCTGTCCGGTGGGCGGCACGATCAACGTTACGCCCGGTTGCACCGCAATCACTCCGGATTCTTTAACCGGCGGCAACTTGAATCTGGGACCGGAAACGTCGAAGCAATATTCTGTCGGGGTCGTCTTCACCCCCGCGCCGCGCTTCAGTGCTTCGGCGGACTTCTGGTCAATCGCTGTCGACAATACGATTGGTTCTCTAACAATCGCCCAATTGCTCGCCAATCAATCATCGTTCCCGGACCGCGTGATCCGGACCAACGGCGTTATTACGTTGCTTGATCTTCGCGCCGATAATATCGGTTCGCGGCGCACAAAGGGTATCGAAGTGTCGCTCCGCGGCGGCTTTGATGCGCTTGGAGGCGAGATTTCTGCTGGGCTCGATGGCAGCTACTTGGTCAAGAAAAAGGAAAAATTCCTCCCGACCGCGCCATATGGAGGTAGCCTCATCGGTAAGTTCACCTATGCTGGCGATCTCGGCCTGCGTTGGAAACATAGTGCATTCGTCAATTTCACCAAGGATGATTTCACCTTGAGCTTCTCGCAGATCTATCGCAGCGGCTATAAGAATAACGCGCTTCCTGCCTCTGCGACGCGCCCCGACTATAATGAACGCGTCAAGCCGTACATTATCTACAATATGTCGGCGTCGGTGGACTTGGTGGAACGGTTGCGACTGACTGCAGGCATCAAAAATCTGTTGGATAAGGACCCGCCGTTCGCCATCACGTATGACAGCAATACGGGTGCCGGAAGTTCTTGGGAACCACGCGTGGCCGATCCGCGCGGACGTTCGTTTACTTTGATGGCTGAAGTGAAGCTTTAGCTGGCCTGTATCAGATTGAAGAGGGCGCTTCGGGCTGGCCGGGGCGCCCTTTTTTTGGGGGGCCGCTTCTCTCGATGGGCATGGACGGCACCTATCTGCTGCAGAAGAAGGAGCGGTTGCTCGACATCTCGCCTTGGGGGGAGAGCCTGATCGGAAAATTCACCTATACGGGTGACCTTGGCCTCCGATGGAAGCATAATGCGTGGCTGACCTATTCCAAGGACCGCTTCAGCATCTCGCTCTCGCAGCTATTCCGCCTCGGATACAAGAACCAGGCTTTGCCGGGAATCGCGGCAGGCGTGATTACGCGTCCCGGCTACAATGAGCGGGTGAAGGATTATGTCACCTATAATCTTTCGACCAGCTATGACTTCGGCGGTTTGAAACTGACGGCGGGTATTCGGAACCTGTTCGATCGCGACCCGCCCTTCGCTATTTCCTATGACTCGCTTGGCGGTTCGGGCGGTGCATGGGAGCCCCGCGTGGCTGACCCGCGCGGCCGGGCGTTCAACCTGCTGGCCGAAGTGAAGTTCTGAATTCAGTTTGGGGAAGATTGGGCGCTGCGGGACTTTTTCCGCAGCGCCTTTTTTTGTGCCTGCGATCGCTGTGGCTGTTGGCGGACGCGCTATCTGCATCGTTCCGCAGAAGCTGGCGCAATATTAAATCTGCCGAGATGATTTGGACGGCGGGCCTAAAACCGACGTATTATTTGCCTATCCAGGCGCCGCTTTCCTTGAAAGCGTCCTGCACTTCGCCTGACTTGTTGAGCGACGGATCAATATAGTCGCGTTTCAGCGCCGTTGCCGCCGTAGCGGGGGCGCTGGACAATTCCGGTCCGGCTACGCGGGCGGTACTGGTGTAAGTAGCCGTGGCGGCCGGGGAGGTTGCCGCAGTACTTGTCGCGGTCGCTTCGCTGGCCTTGGCGTCCGCGATAGCCTTGGCGATCGCGGGATCGAGCGCGCTCGCGGCGCCGGTGGCGGTGATGGCCGATGCCGGTGCGAGTTTTCCCGCAATCTGCTCCGAAACCGGGCGGTAGGGGCCGGGAAAAGGCTCGTGCCCGGAATAGGGCTGGCGGAAGGCCGGAATTTCGCCCCAGCGTCCGCGCCAGCGGTGAAAGATATGTGCGCCGATGACATTGGTCATCACCAGCGTCTTGCCCCAATAGGGCCAGATCGCCTGCGTATGGTAATGGGTGGCAAGGCCGACGCCGGAAAATACCTTGCCGGAGAGCGCTTCAGCCGCAATGCGCCGGGCGCGGGCCCAAGGTCCGGCGGACGGCTGGCGCGCCATCGCGCCGTCGCAGGCAAAGCTGAACTGGCATCCGGTGGTACGATCAGATCCCTGATAGACGACCCCGCACACGCTGTTGGGGAAGCTCGGATGGCGGACGCGATTCAACACGACCTGCGCGACGCCGCGCATCCCATCGTCGCTTTCGGAGGCCGCCTCGTAATAGATAGCTGTCGTGAGGCATTGCAGCGCGCGCGAGGAATCGAGGGCCGTCGCGCCATGGAACACATAGCGGTTAGCGGCCGGGCCGATAAAAGCCTGTTCGCGGATCTGCAGGGGGGTCAGCACCTGTCCGGTTCCTGCATCAAAGAGATTGAGCGCGGTGGGATCGGGAATGGTGGGGTCAATCGCCGCGGCCGCATCGCGCGATCCGGCATGAGCGGCCGCCCAAAGCCGGGCGTCATAAGGCTGGAAATCGAGGCGCGCGGAGACTTTATAGCTTTCGGAACGGCTGTTCGCGAGCGCATGCGACACGGTGAAGATCGAAAATAGCAGTGCAGCGATGGCGCCATAGCGCAGCCACGGCGCAACCGGTCCGCCGGCACGCAGATCAAGCGGCTCTTCACCAGGGGGCGTAAAAGTCACTGCCATGCCAAGATCGTTCAAATGCCTTTGCTCAGGCCATCAAGGGGAATCATTTACCCCGCCATGCCGTTCCAGCCCAATAGCGCAAAACCACTGCAAAATAAGGCGAGAATCGCAGCTGTCCTAGCCCGGCACATCCCGTTAGCAAATACTTAACCGTAACGCGAGGAGGCACCCGTCACTTATTGTAACATGATGTTATCGCGCTTCGGCGAGCAACGCGCGCGCCTCTGCGCCATGCCAATCGAGCGCGCCGATAACGCGCGCAACTTCGCGGCCCTCACTATCGACCAGGAGCGTCGTTGGCAGGCTGGTTACACCAAGGCCGAGACTGAGGCGGTTGTCGGGGTCGATATTGGGCTTAAGATTACGGAAGTTTTGCCTGGCGAAGAAGGGATCGACCTGCTCCGCGCCCTTCAGGTCCTGCGAGACCACAACTACCTGCATCTTGTCCGCGACCTCTCCGGCGAGTTGATCCAGCGCGGGCATTTCGACCACGCAAGGTGCGCACCATGTCGCCCACAGGTTGAGGAGCAGGGGCTTGCCGCGATAGTCGCTGAGTGCAACGCCCGCATCGTCATCCGCCGTGAAGGATAGTTCCGGCACCGGTTGCCCCTTGCGGCTGCGATCAATGACGAAATCAGCGGCGGCGGGGGAAGGGGTGGCATCAGCGGCTACCGGGACGGTACCGTCATTGGTGGCCTGATTTTCCGTTGGCCGGGGTTGCCCGTCGTCCGCCTTTTGCCTATCGCACCCGCCGAGCATCAGCGCGCTGGCCGTGACGGCTCCAAGCGCAATCCGGGACAAGGTGAACATGGGCGATACTCCTAAGTCGAACAGCATGTGGGGCGGCCGCTTCGCCGAAGGGCCAAGTGCCATCATGCGCGAGATAAATGCCTCTATCCCGTTCGACAAGCGGCTGTGGCAACAGGACATCGCCGGATCGAAGGCGCATGTCGCCATGCTTGCCGCGCAGGAGATCATTGGGCGCGGAGATGCCGACGCGATTTCGGCCGGCCTCGATACCATTGCCGGTGAGTATGAAGCGAACGGCGTGCCGGTCGACATGGCGCTTGAGGACATTCACATGACCGTGGAATCGCGGCTGGCCGAACTGATCGGCCCGGCGGCAGGACGGCTCCACACCGCGCGTTCGCGCAATGACCAGGTCGCGACCGATTTCAAACTGTGGGTGCGCGATGCGATCGACCAGGTCGATGCAGGACTAGCCGCATTGCAGGCGGCGCTTGTGGCGCGGGCGGAAGAGCATGCGGACAGCATCATGCCGGGCTTCACCCACCTCCAGAGCGCGCAGCCGGTGACGCTGGGCCATCATCTGATGGCCTATTATGAAATGATCGCGCGCGATCGCAGCCGCTTTGCCGATGCGCGCAAGCGGCTCAACCTGTCGCCGCTGGGGAGTGCGGCGCTGGCCGGAACGGGGCACCGCATCGACCGCGAAGCCACCGCCAGGGCGCTCGGCTTTGACGGGCCGACGCGCAACAGCCTCGACAGCGTATCCGACCGTGACTTTGCGCTCGATTATCTGATGGCGGCGACCCAGTGCGCGCTCCACCTGTCGCGTCTTGCCGAAGAGTTCATCATCTGGGCGAGCCAGCCCTTCGGTTTCGTCGCGCTGCCCGACGCCTATTCGACCGGCAGTTCGATCATGCCGCAGAAGCGCAATCCCGATGCGGCTGAACTGGTCCGCGGGCACAGCGGCCGGATCGCGGGCTGCATGAACGCGCTGGTCATGACAATGAAAGGGCTGCCGCTCGCTTATTCCAAGGACATGCAGGACGACAAGCCGCCGGTGTTTGAAGCGCATGATCTGCTGGCGCTGAGCATAGCCGCGATGACCGGCATGGTCGAAACGACCCGCTTTCGCACCGACCGGATGCGTGCGCTGGCCGAAAGCGGCTTTGCGACCGCAACCGATCTGGCCGACTGGCTGGTGCGCGAGGCCGGTGTGCCCTTCCGTGAGGCGCATCATATCACAGGCGCGGTGGTCAAGGCCGCCGAGGAAAAGGGCGGGGGGCTTATGGCGCTGACGCTCGAGGACCTCAAAAGCATCGATGCCCGTATCGACGCGGGCGCCATGGCTATGCTAACGGTCGATGCTTCGGTGGCGAGCCGTACCAGTTTTGGTGGCACCGCTGCATCGGAAGTGCGCGCGCGAATTGCGGACGCCAGGAAGGAATTGGGTCTGTGACGGGAAAAGCTTTTCTGGCGGCGGGCTTGGCGATCGCCGCCCTTGGTCTCGCCGGATGCGGCAAGAAGATCGGGCTCCAGCCCGAGGCGGGCCAGCCGCTTCCGGTCGCGCCGGTCGGTGCGCAGCAGCCTCTGACGCCCGAAGAACTGACGACGCCCAAACCCCAGACCCGGCCCGAGCGGAGCGACGAATTGTTGCGCCGGTCGGAAAAACGCAAGGACGACCCTTTCGACCTTCCTCCGCCCGGACAGTAATTACAGGACAATCACAGTGGATCATTTCCAGAATCGCGACGGCCAGATGATGGTCGAAGACATGCCGGTTGCCGCCATCGCGGCCGAGGTCGGCACGCCCGTTTACCTCTATTCGCGTGCCACGCTTGAACGGCACGCGCGCGTGTTCAAGGCGGCGGTCGAACAGGCCGGTCCGGTCAAATGCGCCTTCGCGGTTAAGGCCAACCCGAACCTTGCGGTGCTGGGCGTAATGGCACGCATGGGCTATGGCGCCGACGTCGTTTCGGCGGGCGAACTTGAGCGCGCGATCGCCGCCGGGATGAAGCCCGAAGACATCGTCTTTTCCGGCGTCGGCAAGACCCATGAGGAAATGCGCATCGGGCTTGAGCGCGGCATCGGCCAGTTCAATCTCGAAAGCGAGATAGAGGGTGTCGAGCTTTCCGAGATCGCGGTTGCGATGGGCAAGAAGGCGGCGGTAACGCTGCGGGTCAACCCGGATGTCGACGCAGGGACTCATGCCAAGATTTCAACCGGCAAGGCCGAGAACAAGTTTGGCGTGCCCTATGATCTTGCTCCCGCAATTTATTCGCGTCTCGCCGAATTGCCCGGGCTGGACCTGCGCGGTATCGCGCTCCACATCGGCAGCCAGTTGCTGAGCCTCGATCCGCTGGAAGCGGCCTTTGCGCGCATTGGTGAACTGGTCGCGCGGCTGCGCGCTGATGGTTACACCGTTACCCATGTCGATCTGGGCGGCGGCCTTGGCGTCCGTTACAAGGAAGGCGACATGCCGCCGAGCCCGGAAGATTATGGCGCGATGGTTGCGCGCCTGACAAAGGATTGGGGCGTCACGCTGCAGTTCGAGCCCGGCCGGGTGATCTGCGCCAATGCGGGCGTGATGGCGACAACGGTTGTCCGAGTGAAGCCAGGCGTGACCCATCCGTTCGTCATCGTCGATGGCGCGATGAACGATCTAGCGCGGCCAGCGCTCTATGACGCCTGGCATGATTTCGTGGCGGTACGGCCCAACGGCAAGCGGATGGTTGCCAATATCGTCGGTCCGGTGTGCGAATCGTCCGACACCTTTGCGATGGCGCGTGATATCGATGCCGTAGAGGCTGGCGATCTCGCTGTGTTCCGTACCGCCGGAGCCTATGGCGCGACCATGGCGTCGACCTATAACAGCCGCCCGATGGTCCCCGAAGTAATGGTTGATGGCGATGTCTACGTCGTGGTGGCCGACCGGATTCCAGCCGCGGCGATCGCGGCAGCGGAGCGTGTCCCGGACTTTCTCGATCAGCCCGCCAGGGGCGACCACGGCTGATGCACAGCCTGCCGGTCTTCATCCGGCTTGAAGGCGAGACCGTGCTGCTGCTCGGTGAAGGCGATATGGCGGATGCAAAGCAGCGTTTGCTGGAACGCGCCGGAGCGGTAGTGACGGATGACCCGGTCGCGCTCGCCAGGCTGGCCTTTGTGGCAATGGACGATGCGCGCGAGGCAGCTGCCGTCGCGGGGCAGTTGAAAGCAAAGGGGCTGCTGGTCAATGTTGCCGACCAGCCCGGCCTTTGTGATTTCACCCTGCCGGCCATTGTCGATCGTGATCCCGTCATCATCGCGATCGGAACAGGGGGGTATTCCGCAGGGCTCGCCAAGGCACTTCGCCAGCGGTTCGAAGACTGGGTTCCGGCCTCGATCGGGGTGCTGGCACGGCGTTTATATGATGGCCGCCCGATCATGAAGGCGCGTTGGCCCGGAGCCGCAGAGCGCCGCCGCGCGATTGATGCGGGGCTTGCTCCGGGCGGCGTCATCGATGCGCTCGATGGCGCGTCGAGCAGCCGGTTTGACAGTTTCCTCGATAGCGCCATGCCGGCCGGCGAAACGGTAACGCATCTTGTCATAGCGAGCGATGACCCGGACGAGCTGACGCTCCGCGCGGCAAGGTTGCTGGGGCAGGCGGATGAGGTCTGGCACTTGCCATCGATAGCGCCTGCCATATTGCATCGCGCGCGGGCGGATGCGAGACGCGTATCCAGTATGACGCCCCCGTCCCCGGGAGCCGCGTCCGGCGGAAAGACGATAGTGTGGCTGACGCAAATGTGAAAAAAGATGGCGAGGCGGCCGTGCATGAACTGACCAAGGTCACGCGTGATCCGCAAGCGCTTCCCGAAACGGTGATGAGCGATACGACCCGCCGGGTGACGATCTGGTCTATCCATGAAGAGGCGAAAGGCCCGGTTGCGCGCATGCTTACGCTGGCCGAGGCCGAGCGTGCTGCCCTCAACGGCGCGGAACTAGTGTGGATTCATTATGACCTCGAACGCGGCGCGACGCTCAAACCGGCCGATTGCCCGTTGCCCGTTCCCGAAATCGCGCGCAATGCGCTCACGGCCTTCGAAACCCGGCCCCGATCCGAACAGATCGATTATGGCGCGATGCTCAACCTGCGCGGCCTCGGTGAAGTCGAGCAGTATAATGGCGATCCGCTGGTGAGCCTGCGCATGTGGGCGGAAAAGAATATTCTCGTCACCGCGAGCTTTCGCAATCTTCTTGCGATGGGGCCGGTGCAGGAGGCGATGCAACAGGGGCGCTATCACGATGCCGGCGACGTGATCGCCGCGCTGGCGGACGCGATCACGGAGGCGCTTGACCCCAAGGTTGCGGATCTTGGCGACCGGCTGGATGACATAGAATCCATATTGGAAACGGCGCAGCGGCCGATGGCGATCCGGCGCCGCGTTTCGCGGGTGCGGCAGATGGCGATCAGTTATCGGCGTTTCATCGCGCCGCAGCGGGCTGCGCTCGAAAAGCTACAGCAGATGGAACTGGACTGGATGGACGAAAGCGACCGGATCAAGATCCGCGCGTCGGCCGACCGGTGCGCGCGCATGGCCGAAGAACTGGAAGCGGTGCGCGAACGGGCGGCGGTGGCGCATGAGGAACTGACCGACCTGCGCGCCGAAAAGATCGATGCACGTTCGCTGTTCATTGCGATCGTCGCGATGATCTTCCTGCCTCTGACCTTCATTACCGGGCTGCTCGGCATGAATGTCGCAGGCATCCCTTATGCCCAGCATCCGCACGCCTTCTGGTGGGTGGTCGGAGGGTGCTTGGCCTTGTCGCTGGCGATCATCGCCTGGTTCTCGGTCCGCAAATGGTATCAGAGCTGAGCGATCAACTCCGGAGAAAATTGCAGGTTGCGGTCGCAATCGGGGCGTTGGGATCGTCCTGCCACGCGACGGCCTCCACATTGGCGACGCGCGTGCCCAGCCGGTCGATATGGGCCGATGCATAGGTCATTGCCTCGCGCCCCCCGCGCATGAAATTGACCGTCATGTTGATCGGCTTGACCTTGATCTGGCCGCTCTCATCGCCGAGCGCGCGGTGCAGCGTTGCCGCCAGCGCCATTTCGAGCAGGCCCGCAATCGCGCCGCCATGGAGAAAGCCGGGGCGCCCCAGCACCGCCTCGCCGAAAGGCATGGCGAGCACCACGCCGTCGTCGTTTGTATCGTGAACGGCGATGCCCAGCAGGTCGGCATAGGGCGGAAGGGCAATGGTCATTTCCCGATATGTCCCCACTTGTCGCCGGTGAACATGAAGGTTCCGGCGGCGTGTGCGATCGGATCAGCGATATCGCCTTCATGCGCGATGCCGCGGACGAATGCGATCGAACGGGTGATACGATAGCATTCGCCGCGCCCGATCACCGCAGTCCCGCGCGTCGCAGCCCGGATATAGTCGATGCGGAAATCGAGCGTGGCCTGGGGGCGGAAATAACCTTGTTTTTCCCAGATCGAAATGCTCGTTGCCATGTCGAGCAGCGAGAAGATCGGGCCCGATGCCATGACGCCGCGCGCGATGTCGCCGACCAGGCTGTCCTGCCACGGCAGGATGAGTTCGATCCAGCCATCGCCGCGCTGATGCCATTTGATGCCGATCTGGCCGCCATGGCCAAATTGCGACGCCGCACCGACGAAACGCTCGGTGTCGAAAGGCTCCATATCGTGTGGGCGGGCGTCGCTCATGCCTTTCTCCTAGGCGGAGCGGGAGCAGCATACAATCGCCAATTCGCGGCCGAAATGATCATTAAAATGCGGATTTCTCCCTTACGTTATGATCCGTTGGCCTGTAGAGGGCCCGTCATGGCCAGAAAAAAATCACATCCTATCCTGCCCTTGCCGGAACAGGCTGCACTGGTTCTTCAGGGCGGCGGCGCGCTTGGTAGCTATCAGGCAGGGGTCTATGAACAGTTGATCGCGCTCGACGTCGAGCTTGACTGGGTCGCGGGGATTTCGATCGGCGCGGTCAATGCGGCGATCATCGCGGGCAACAAGCGTGCCGAATGTGTGGCCAAGCTGCAGAAATTCTGGACTCAGGTATCGGGCTGGCTGCCCGATGTGCTGCCGCTTCCCGACAGCGAGTTTCGCGAATTCACCCATTTGTGGGCAGCGGGCGCGGTTTCGGCCTGGGGCGTGCCCGGCTTTTTCCGGCCGCGGCTGATGAACCCGTTTCTCGCCCCCGAAGGATCGGATGGCGCGATCAGCTATTATGATACGCGCCCGCTGATCCAGACTTTGAACGAACTGATCGACTGGGATCGGCTCAATCATGGCAATGTCCGGCTGTCGATGGGCGCGGTCGATGTCGAAAGCGGCAACTTCGTCTATTTCGACAATCGCGAACCGGAATGGAAGGGCCGCATCGATGCCCGCCATGTGCTCGCCTCCGGCGCGCTGCCCCCGGGCTTTCCGCCGATCGAGATTGACGGCCGCCATTATTGGGACGGCGGCCTCGTGTCGAACACCCCGCTTCAGCATATATTGGAGCACCAGGAAGGCGACATGCTGGTCTTTCAGGTCGACCTGTTCCCGGCGCAGGGGAATCTCCCGCGCCACATGTCGGACGTCTGGAGCCGGGAAAAGGATATCCGTTTTTCCAGCCGTACGCGCATGGTGACCGACCAGTATATCCGCGCCCGGCGCGAGCATCAGGCGATGCGCGAGCTGCTGGACATCCTGCCGCCCGAATTGCGGCAGACCCCGCAGGCTGAAAAGCTCGCCGGGTTCATCGACGACAGCGCGGTCAACATCGTCCACCTCATCTATCGCAATCGCGAATGGGAAACCGGCGCGCGCGACTTTGAATTTTCGACCCGGACGATGAAGGATCATTGGCAGCAGGGGCAGGACGCGGTGAATGACGCGCTGCTTGAAGGCGATGTGCTCGCCCGGAATATCGCGGACGGCAAGACCGCAGCCTTTGATGTTGACCGCAACCATCATCTGCAAAAGAGCATTCCCGCCATGGCGGAACTTGGCCGGACCAGGAAAGGAAAACGGGCATGAGCAAGGACAAGAAAGAGAAAAAGGCCGACAAGAAGGCCGCGAAGCAGGTTCACCAGGACAAGGCGGTAAAGGCGAAGCCGTTGAAGACAGCGGCGGTTGCCAAGGCGCCGACCTCTCGCGTGAAGGTTGTTGACGCTGCACCGGCTGCTGCGACAGCGCCGGCTGCGGCCAATGGCGCCAGCCTCAAGGGCAAGACCGCGCTGGTCACAGGTTCGACCTCGGGCATCGGACTCGGCATTGCCAAGGCCTATGCGGCAGGGGGCGCACATGTCATCATCAACGGTTTCGGCGACAAGGCCGCGATCAATGCGGAACTCAAGCTCATCGGCGATCTGTCGGGCGCCAAGGCGATTTATTCGGACGCCGACCTTACCAAGGTAGATGCCATCGAGACGATGATGGCGATGGCGGCGAAAGAAACCGGCGGGGTCGATATTCTCGTCAATAATGCGGGTATGCAGTTCGTCTCGCCAGTTGAGGATTTTCCCATCGAGAAGTGGGATCTCATCATCGCGCTGAATCTCACGGCCGCGTTCCATACCATCCGGCTTGCGCTGCCTTACATGAAGAAGAAGGGCTGGGGCCGCATCATCAATACGGCGTCGGCGCATTCGCTTACCGCGTCGCCGTTCAAGTCGGCCTATGTCGCGGCCAAGCATGGGATCGCAGGGCTGACCAAGACGGTCGCGCTGGAAGCGGCGACCTTCGGTGTGACGGTCAACTGTATCAGCCCCGGCTATGTCTGGACTCCGCTGGTGGAAAACCAGATTCCGGACACGATGAAGGCGCGCAAGATGACCCGCGAACAGGTCATCAACGACGTGCTGCTCGCCGGCCAGCCGACCAAGCAGTTCGTCACGATCGACCAGGTTGCGAGCCTCGCGCTTTATCTCACCAGCGATGGTGCGGCGTCGATCACCGGCGCTAACCTGTCGATGGACGGTGGCTGGACGGCCGCCTGAGGCGGCCGCACTCAGCTCAACGCCCGGTACAGGCTGAAGAGGCTGGTTGCGATGAGCAGCCCGCCGACCAGCGCGAGCAGCGTCTTCGGCTTGATGCGCTTGACCAGATAACCACCCAGCGGCGCAGCGAGCAACCCGCCAATGATGAGGCCGACTGCGGCGATGGTGAAGGCACTGAGGCCGATGGTCAGGATGAAGGTCAGCGATACCGTCAGCGTAAGAAAGAATTCCGCGGTGTTGACGGTGCCGATTGTCTTGCGCGGCTCGGTTCCCTGCACCAGCAGGTTGGAAGTCACGACGGGTCCCCAGCCGCCGCCGCCCGCTGCATCGAGAAAACCGCCGACAAGACCGAGCGGGGCGACGAAGCGCGGCGCCTTGTGGGTGATGCCATGGTCGAGCTCCCATGCCCGCCACAACAGATAGACGCCGATCAGCGTGAGATAGCCCATGACGAAGGGGCGCGCTGCATCGGCATGAATGTTGGCGAGGATATAGGCGCCAAGCACGCCGCCGGTCACGCCGGGGATGACCAGCCGTGAAAACAGGCGCCAATCGACATTGCGGTGGTATATGTGGCTGATGCCCGATGCGGCCGTGGTGAAGGTTTCGACTAGGTGAACGCTGGCCGAAGCGCGGGCGGGCGGCAGCCCCAGGATGCTGACAAGCAGGGTATTGGTGATGACGCCGAACGCCATGCCGAGCGCGCCATCGACCATCTGCGCGAAGAAACCGATCGCGATGAATGGCAGGATTGCCTGGATATGATCGGGCGTGAGTTCCGGTAGTACAAAAGGAAACATTCGTAGCTCTCCCTGCTGGACGCCTTCGCTGATTCGCGCCGCTGACACTAACCCAACTAAAATGATTGAATATAATCTTGCGACAAAATTTGTCTTGTTTGCGGCCAAGCGGAACTTGGCGGCGCCTGATGCGCGGTCTATCCTCGCCACCATGGAGGCCGCGATCCGCAAGATCATCCATGTGGATATGGACGCTTTTTATGCGTCGGTGGAGCAACGCGATGATCCGCAACTGCGTGGCAAGCCGATCGCGGTTGGCGGGATTACGCGCGGCGTGGTCGCGGCAGCGAGTTACGAGGCGCGCAAATATGGGGTGCGCTCTGCAATGCCTTCGCAAACCGCGTTGCGGCAATGTCCGGAGCTTGTTTTCGTCAAGCCGCGTTTTGCCGTCTATCGCGAGGTGTCGGCACAGATCCGCGCGATCTTTGCCGATTATACCAGCCTGATCGAGCCGCTGTCGCTCGATGAAGCCTATCTCGACGTCACCGCCAACCCGCGCGGCCTTCCGAGCGCCACCGCGACCGCAAGCGAAATCCGCGCGCGCATCCTCGCCGAAACGGGGCTCACGGCGTCGGCCGGGATCAGTTATAACAAGCTGCTCGCCAAACTGGGATCGGACCAGAACAAGCCCAACGGTCAATATGTGATCCGCCCCGAACAGGGGGAGGCGTTTGTCGCGGGGCTCGAGGTCGGCCGCTTCCACGGCATCGGCCCGCGCACTGCCGAGAAGATGAACCGCCTCGGCATTTTCACCGGCGCCGATCTCAAGCAATTCAGCGGCGAATGGCTTGAGCAACATTTCGGCAAGTCCGGACGCTGGTATCATGGCATTGCGCGCGGTATCGATGACCGGCCGGTGCGTCCTGACCGGGTGCGCAAATCTTCGGGATCGGAGACGACCTTCAATACCGATCTTGTCGCACCCGTGGATATTGAACGCGGCCTGCTCGGGCAGGCGGACGATGTGTGGGGCTGGTGCGAGAAAACGCAGATGTTCGGCCGGACGGTGACGGTGAAGATCAAATATGCAGATTTCCGCATCGCGACGCGCAGCCGGTCGCTGGCGGAGCCGGTGGCGAGCCGCGAGCTGCTGCACGCGATCGCGCTCGCGCTTGTCCGCGGCGTCTATCCGGTACGGATGGGCATCCGGCTGCTCGGCGTCACCGTGTCGAACTTTGGCGCCCGCGAAAGCGCGCCCGTCATGCCTTCGCCGCAGCAACTCAGTTTCCAGCTTTGAGCATAAGCCTCTTGTCATAACCGCTCTGCCGCATAGAGTGGCGCGGGGGCTGTAGGACAGAAAGAGGATCGCATGAACCCGAAGGCTATCAGATATGCCGCGCTCGCCGGAGCCGCGGGAGCGGCGCTCTCCGCCGGAGGCTGTGCGACCAGCGGAACCGCCGACACCGCGCAGGCGCCCGCAGCGACCACTGCCCCGGCAACCTCATCGGCGTCTCCGACCCCGGCAAGCGATGCGAAACCCGAAGGCTGGCGCGCGGTTGCGACCGATCAGGACCGCGAGCGCATCCGCAACTGGTACAGCGCCTGGAAGGAGGCGCATGAAAGCGTCGCCGCTGGCGGTTATACCGCGCAGGCACTCAAGGAAGGTGCGCTGCTCCGCGCCGATGCCGCACTGCCAAATCCGCATCTGCCGCCCGGCCAATATCGCTGCCGCACCATCAAGCTGGGCAGCAAGGGCGGCAGCACGCTCACCTATGTCGCCTATCCCTTCTTCCGCTGCGAGGTCAGGGCCGAGCAAAATATCTTCAGCTTTCGCAAGCTGACTGGATCGCAGCGCCCCAGCGGGCTCATCTTCGACGACAATGACCGGCGCCAGATTTTCCTCGGCACCGAGGCGCTCGGCGATGAAACCGGCAACATCGATTATGGCGTCGACAAGAGCCGCGACCGCGCCGCGCTGGTCGAGCGCATCGGCCCCAACCGCTGGCGGCTGGTATTCCCATACCCCGCCTTTGAATCGATCGTAGACGTGATGGAGATTGTCCCTTGAACAAGATGTTGCTGACTGCGCTGCTGCTGGCTTCCACCCCGGCGCTCGCCCAGAATACGGGGCAGGGCACCGGTCCCGAAGTCGCCCGGCAGATGCCGTCGCTGATGCCCATCTACCGCGACCTTCACGCCAACCCCGAACTTTCGTTCATGGAGGTGAAGACCGCCGCGAAGCTCGCTGCCGAGGCGAAGAAGCTCGGCTTCACCGTCACCGAAAAGGTCGGCGGCACCGGCGTCGTCGCGGTGATGAAGAACGGCCCCGGCCCGGTGGTGATGATCCGCGCCGACATGGACGGGCTCCCGGTGGTCGAGCAGACCGGCCTGCCGTTCGCCTCGAAAGTGCGCGCGACGCCTGCCTCGGGCGTCGAGACCGGGGTGATGCACGCCTGCGGCCACGATACCCACATGACGAGCTGGATCGGCACCGCGCGGATCATGGCCGCTAACAAGGACAAATGGTCCGGCACGCTCATCATGCTCGGCCAGCCTGCCGAGGAAGTCGGCGGGGCCAAGCCGATGATCGACGACGGGCTCTACACCCGCTTCCCCAAGCCCGAATATGCGCTCGCCTTCCATGATGCCGCCGCGATGCCGGCGGGGCAGATCGGCATCACGCCGGGCTATGCGCTCGCCAATGTCGACAGCGTCGACATCACGGTCAGGGGCACCGGCGGGCACGGCGCTTATCCCCACACCACCAGGGACCCGATCGTCATCGCCAGCCGCATCGTCACCAGTCTGCAAACCCTTGTGTCCCGCGAGATCGACCCGCTCAAGAGCGCGGTGGTGACGGTCGGCAGCTTCCATGGCGGCTCCAAGCATAATATCATCTCCGACGAGGCGAAGCTGCAGCTCACCGTGCGCAGCTATGAGCCCGAAGTGCGCAAGCACCTTCTCGACGGCATTGCCCGCATCGCGCGCGGCGAGGCGATCGCGGCGGGCGTGCCCCAGGACCGGATGCCGGTGGTCACGGTCGATCCGGGCTATACCCCCGCGACCTATAACAGCCCCGATTTCGCCGCCGAGATGGGCACGCTCCTTTCCGGCCATTTCGGCGAGGGCCGCGTCAACGCGCAGATGAATCCGGTGATGGGCGGCGAGGATTTCAGCGAATTCTACCTCGCCGACAAATCGATCAAGTCGCTCATCTTCTGGGTCGGCGGCGAGAATGCGGAAAAGTTCAAGGCCGCGGGCGGCGACCCGGCCAAGCTCCCCTCGCTCCATTCGCCTTTCTGGGCGCCCGAGGCCGACAAGGTGATCGCCACCGCAACCGAGGCGATGACCACCATGGCGATGAAGATCATGGCGAAACCGGGCGCATAGGGGAGCGCGAAGCCCCATTCGCGCCGTCCCTGCCGTGCCGCCCACGCCTGCCCTGGTCCGCCACTATATGTTGTGAGACGGCGCCGGGTGGAGTGGATCGGCGCATTTCTGCCAAAAACACCTCCTTACGTTCCTAAAGTTCCTAGATTTCGAACAAATTTTTCCTACCAGCATCTTGTGTCTGAACGCGGAAACAAGGCCTGTGCGACAAGGGATAAAAGGAGCAAAACGATCAATCATCGTCACCTGTACAAGCCAACCCAGACGAATCACCCGGGCGAGGCTGGCATGGCGGGGAGGGTGTAGGACAGATGCAAAAGAGGCACTTGAGCAAGGAGCTTGGTATGGTGTCCCCGATTGCCGCCGAAACCGCATAATTAAATATTATGTCCCCGGAATTCCCCGGAATTCGGCCAGCTCGGCGCCCGCGCCCGCGCCCGGCCAGCTCCAGCGCCGCAGCACCAGTTCGGCAGCGGCGGGATCATCGTTGGCGGCGCGGATGATCGGCGTCGCGTCGGTGATCCGCACGCTCGCCGTCGCGGCGAAATTGGGCCGGCCTTGCGGAAACCGGGTGGGCACGCGCAGATTTTCAAACCCGCGCACCATCTCGCCCAAGGTGACGTAGCGGTAGACTTCGTTGCACATGGAAAGATGTATAGGTGATGTAACTAATAAGCGAAGAGCTTCATGCGTTGGAAGGTTGCCGCGAAAGCATTCCTAATGGATAGGGTACCTAACTTTTCACGAAGGTCGTTCTCGTAATAGGTCGAGAAAATCCATCTGGTCGTCTACTTTTCTCGGAATCGCTTCCGGGAAAGCTCGATAGAACGACCGTTCAAAGGCTGATTTGTCCGTACTGGCTTCACCTATGCCAACGACTTGCCACAAATGTTGTCGAAATGCTGCATCGCCAACTTCGTCGGAAAGATACTGAAAAAGTTTATAGCGCCGAGAGCCTCCAGCGTAGACGACAGGGTTTTTCTTGTCCAGTTGGTCCAATATCGCGCCATTACTATTAGCCAACGGATAATATACAAATTTTCTTATGAAGTGGCCAAAAAACTGTGGATGGCGTGTAGAGTCTGGTTTTTGTCTTTTAAGGCCGTAAAGTCTATAAATCATCGAAAAGAATTTATCAGGAAATTCCTTTTCCCACTGCTTAAATTCGCTACGGATAAATTGATCGAATAGGCGCTTGTATTCGTCTAAAGTCTTATCTGTGTAACCTGCCGCTTCATCGATTAGCGCTATTATGCCGAGCTTGGCTGCTGATCTCACAATAACCTCAGATTGGACAGCAAGGAAGTGTTGAGAAGGAGATAGAACCCTCCGGTTCCTTGCTTCGATGAACATGTCACAAACTTCGATAAGCGTATCGGCCTCAAAGCCATCACACGATTCACCCCTAACGCCGGTGAATGCAATAGGAGCTTCTATGGTATCCCAAAGTTGCTGACTGACTATCGGCCGAATGTTTTTCCGAGTCATAGTGCGCATGAAAGCGTTTCCGCCTTGTGATTTGAGCTGCAATGCTTTCGCCATCGCCCGCTTGCTTATTACTCGCCGTTTGTCATCCAAGACGTAAACGTCCAGTTCAACATCACCGATTGCTAGAACACCGTAGCTGTCTGCCTTTGCAATGCGGTCTAACGATTTCAACCGGTTCCAGCGCGCTCTTGCCGCGTTTTGAGCAATGGTGCGCCTTTCTTCTGTGGACAGCTTCTCGGCTCGCGCAAAGCCTCCTTTAATCTGCTTCGACATTTTTGCTCCATGCTTGCTTGGACGACTGCATAAAATGCTTGCTAAAAGATTAATCATGTGCGAGCAAGCATAGGCGGGTGAGTCGTCTGGGGATGCTTGCTTGAAAGTTACAGCCATAGAAGAGGATTTGCAATGAAGGGTAAGAATCAACATGTTGTTGCGCACGGTGACAAATGGGCAGTGCGCGGCCCCGGGAACGATCGTGTAACTTCGATCCACGATACGCAATCTGACGCCATTGATCGTGCGCGCGACATCGCTCGTAATCAAAACAGTGAGTTGCTCATTCACCGTCCTAACGGCCAGATTCGCGATAGGGACAGCTATGGTAACGACCCCGAGTCGTCGAAGGGCTAATCAGAGGATCTCATAATGGCAATCAGCCGCATTCCTCTCCGCAAGCTGTTGCAGCTCATGTACGCCCCGCCAGCGCTGCGTCGAAGCAAGTTGCGTGAAGACATTCGTAATGACTTAGCCAGAGAACTGGGCGAACAAGTTGGCGGCCCGGATTTTTTTTCGCCGTTCTGGAAGTCGGCAAAGAATCATGTTTTTGGGGCTGGAGACCTTCGGGACGCAATTGCTGCACACATCGACGTTAACTACCGGCGGAGACGATTGTATGAACTTCTCCGTGATGGCTTCTTGACTTGGTGGGATCGGCGTCGCCGTTGGACCAATGCGCCCTTCACGCCTGCCAACACGCTCAAGGGAATTTATTCTAATGATGGATTGGGCCTGATAGTCAAAATAGACAGTTTGCTTTCAGTAACCGACGGGCGCGGCCAAGATCGTCATATCTATCCTTATTTCTCCGAAAGCCCCCCGCTGAACGATGAGAGTGCTCGCGTCGGGCTTTGGATTATGAGCGAAGCATTTCCTAACGTTCCAGCGGATCAGCTCCGGCTGTTGGACATCGCTAGGGGTCAGAATTTCTCTATCGCCGATCACCCATTTCGTGGTGACGAGGAGGCAATCCTGCGAGCGCGTTATGTCGCACTCGTCGAAGAACGCGAACGGCTGGAAGACGATTACGATTAGTGGCGTTGGCCGTCAAATAAGCGGATTCAAATACTGCCCCGTAAACGACCGCTTTTCCTTCACCACCGTCTCCGGCGTCCCTTCGGCGACAACCTCGCCGCCATTCACGCCGCCCAATGGTCCCATGTCGATGATCCAGTCCGCCGTCTTGATGACGTCGAGATTATGCTCGATCACCACCACGCTATTGCCTTGGTCGACCAGCGCGTGGAGGACTTCCAGCAATTTGCGCACGTCCTCAAAGTGCAACCCCGTGGTCGGCTCGTCGAGGATGTAAAGCGTGTTGCCCGTGGCGCGGCGGCTCAGTTCCTTGGCGAGCTTGACGCGCTGCGCCTCGCCGCCGCTGAGGGTCGTCGCCTGCTGGCCGACCTTGATATAGCCAAGTCCGACCTCCGCCAGCATCGCCATCTTGTCGCGGATCGGCGGCACCGCCTTGAAGAACTCGACTGCGTCCTCGACCGTCATGTCGAGGACATCGGCGATCGACTTGCCCTTGAACTTCACCTCCAGCGTTTCGCGGTTGTAACGCTGGCCGTGGCATTCCTCGCAGGTGACATAGACGTCGGGGAGGAAGTGCATCTCGATCTTGATGACGCCATCGCCCTGGCACGCCTCGCAGCGGCCGCCCTTGACGTTGAACGAAAAGCGCCCCGGCTTGTAGCCGCGCGCCTGCGCTTCGGGGAGCCCGGCGAACCAGTCGCGGATATTGGTGAAGGCGCCGGTATAGGTCGCCGGATTGCTGCGCGGGGTGCGGCCGATGGGCGATTGGTCGATGTCGATGACCTTGTCGCAATGCTCAAGCCCCGTGACCTTGTCATGCCGCCCGGCGACGATGCGGGCGCCGTTCAGGGCCCGCGCGGCGGCGGCGTAGAGCGTGTCGATGGTGAAGCTCGACTTGCCCGACCCGGAAACGCCGGTGATGCAGGTGAAGGTGCCGAGCGGGATCGAGGCGGTGACGTTCTTGAGATTGTTCGCCTCGGCGCCGTGGACGGTGAGCTTCTTGCCGCTCCCCTTGCGGCGCTTTTTGGGGACTTCGATGGCGCGGGTGCCGTTGAGATAATCGGCGGTCAGCGACTTTTTCGACTTGAGGATTTGCTTGAGCGTGCCTTCGGCGACGATCGTGCCGCCATGCACGCCCGCGCCGGGGCCCATGTCGACGATATAATCGGCCGCGCGGATGGCGTCCTCGTCATGCTCGACGACGATGACGGTGTTGCCGAGGTCGCGCAGGCGCTTCAAGGTGACGAGCAGGCGGTCATTGTCGCGCTGGTGGAGGCCGATCGAGGGCTCGTCGAGGACGTAGAGCACGCCCGACAGGCCGCTGCCGATCTGGCTGGCGAGGCGGATGCGCTGGCTCTCGCCGCCTGACAGCGTGCCGCTGGTGCGGTCGAGATTGAGGTAGTCGAGCCCGACATTGTTGAGAAAGCCCAGGCGCTCGATGATTTCCTTGAGGATCGGCGCGGCGATCTGGCGCTGCTGTTCGGTCAGCGGTGATTTGGCGTCCGCAAGCGCGGTGAACCAGCTCAGCGCATCGACGACGCTGCGGCGGGTGGAGATGGAAATGTCCTCGGCGGCGATCTTGACCGAGAGCGCTTCGGGCTTGAGGCGCGCGCCGTGGCAGGTCTCGCAGGGCTGCGGCGTCTGATATTGCGCGAGCTCATCGCGGACCCAGGCGCTGTCGGTCTGCAGCATGCGGCGGTGGAGATTGCCGATGACGCCCTCGAAGGGCTTTTTGACCTCATAGGATTTGCGGCCATCGACGAAGCGCAGCGTCACCGGCTTGCCCGCAGTGCCGTGGAGGATGACGCGCTGTTGTTCGGGCGCGAGATCGGCCCAGGGGGTTTCCAGGCTGAAGCCGAACTCGCGCGCGAGGCTGCCCAAGACCTGCATGTAATAAGGCGAGGGCGGGTTGGATTTCGCCCAGGGGACGATGGCGCCCTTTTTAAGCGTCAGCGCCTCGTTGGGGACGACGAGCTCAGGGTCGAACTCGAGCCGCTCGCCGAGGCCATCGCAGGCCGGGCAGGCGCCTTGCGGGGCGTTGAAGGAGAACAGGCGCGGTTCGATCTCGGCGATGGTGAAGCCCGAGACGGGGCAGGCGAACTTTTCGGAGAAAACGATGCGGTTGGCGGGGAGACCGGCATTTTTCATGCCGGCGGTGAGGGCGCCCGCTTTCCCTTCATCCGTAAGCCCTGAGCTTGTCGAAGGGCGTTTCTCCGCCGAGAGACGTGCTTCGACAGGCTCAGCACTTCGGTTTTTGGCAGCCCCCATGGCTTCCGCCACCGTCGTATCCGCCAGGTCGACATAGGCCAACCCATCGGCCAGCTTCAGCGCCGTTTCAAAACTGTCGGCGAGGCGGGTTTCGACGCCTTCGCGGACGGCGATGCGGTCGACGACGACTTCGATGTCATGCTTGTATTTCTTGTCGAGCGCGGGCGCTTCGTCGATGTCGTAAAATTCGCCATCGATGCGCACGCGGGTGAAGCCGGCCTTCTGCCATTCGGCGAGCTCCTTGCGATACTCGCCCTTGCGCCCGCGCACGACCGGCGCGAGCAGATAGGCGCGCGTGCCTTCGGGGAGGGCCATGACGCGGTCGACCATCTGGCTGACGGTCTGCGCGGAGATGGGCTCGCCGGTGGCGGGGCTATAGGGAATGCCGACACGCGCCCAGAGGAGGCGCATATAATCGTAGATCTCGGTCACCGTCGCGACGGTGGAGCGCGGGTTGCGGCTCGTCGTCTTCTGCTCGATGCTGATCGCGGGCGAGAGGCCGTCGATATGCTCGACATCGGGCTTCTGCATCATCTCGAGGAACTGGCGCGCATAGGCGCTCAGCGATTCCACATAACGCCGCTGACCCTCGGCATAGATGGTGTCGAACGCGAGGCTCGATTTGCCCGAGCCGGACAGCCCGGTGATGACGATCAGGCTCTCGCGCGGGAGGTCGACGTCGACGCCCTTGAGATTGTGCTCGCGCGCACCCTTAACTTTGATGTGAGTCAGCATGATGCGCTCTGTTCCATATATGTTCTTGTGATGCAAGCGCGGCGAACGCGCGCTTTCGGGGCATGGTGCGAAATGGGATGCGGCGGCGGCGGAAACAACCCCCCGATCATGCGTTTAGCCGCATATTCACAACAGGAGGGACCATGATCTCGGCTTCGACAATGCGGGTAGCAGCGATGATATTGCCGGTCGCGCTGATGGTGACGGCGTGCGGCGAAAAGAGCGACAACAAGGTACTGGAAGGCAAGGGAGCGCCCACGACCGAAAAGGAAATCGTGGTCGAGGACGGGCTCAAATCGCAGCCCAACATGGTGATCGACGACAAGGGCAATCCGGTACTCAACGATGATGGCACGCCCAAGGTCGAAGGCGACAAGCCGGGTCCGGACTATCGCGGCAAGCTGCCGCCGCGCTTCGAAGGCGCTTGGGCGATCAATGCCGCAGATTGCGCGAGAGGTTCAGGCGAAACCCGCATCCGTGTGGGTCCGCATAGCGTACTGTTCTATGAAAGCGAAGCGCGGGTGATCAAAACCCAGAACGCCGGCGCGATCACCATCGCCGACATGGAAATCATGGCCGAGGGCGAGACGATCAAGGAACAGCATAAATTCTCGCTGTCGCCCGATGGCAGCATGCTGAATTACGAGCGCGGCGGCGAAATCTATCGCTATGCGCGATGCCCGCTGTAAAGCTCAGGCTTTGCCCGCCTCGATCGCCTTGGCGGCTTCCACCGGCTTCATCAGGTCGAGCGTATTGGTGAGTTCGATCGCATCGTCGAAGCCTGCGCCGCACCAGACCGGAATGCCGCTACCGCGTATCTTTTCGAGCAATTCCGCCTTGGTGCCGCTGGCGCAGCTGCCGCTGACATCGCGGATATAGACTGCGCCGATGCGGCCTGGATAGGTCTTCACCGCCTCGGCGTATATTTCGACATCATGCTGGCCATTGTCGCCGATCAGCAGGAATTTCTGTTCGGGATAGAAGGCGAGGATGGTCTGGATCGCGTCGAGCTTGTGGTCGCTGTGCGCGGTGTCGATGAACTTGTCGGGCTCGATGCCATAATCCTTCAGGAACATCGGACCGTGCGGGATCTGCTGTTTTTCCATGAAGCTGGTGAGGAAGCCGTAAAGGTTCCACGGGCTTGACGAGACATAGAAAAAGGGCCGCGTCGGCGCTTTGTAATCGCCCGCGATGGTGCGGTAGAGATTGCCCGCGCCCGGCACCGCGACGCGTTCATCAACCTGATCGACCAGCACCTTGCGCCAGTTCTTGACGAAATTCTGCGCGCCGGTTTCGATGATCGTATCGTCGATGTCGGAAATGATCGCCCAAGCGCGGTCGGTGCCGGCGCGCAGCACCGGGATCGTCAACGGACCATGACCGTGGCGGTCATCGGCAAGGCGCATGGTAACCGCTTCCCAGCGTGTCTTGTCATCTTCCGGCGGCGGCGCGGCGATCTCGAAGCTGACATAGCCTTCCTCGTCGCTCGCGCTGTGATAGGTCTGGCCCCAGGCTTCGAGGATGACGAAGGTGCCGGGCAGTTCGTGGCTGTTATAGAGCCGGTACATCGCGTGCATCTTGGCGATGGTCGAGTTGGGCGCGCCCTTGATCCTTGGCTTGCGGACGATGCGCGCCTTGATCCGCGCGGTGCGGTCGTTGCGGTATCCGGCAAAGCCCATGATGACCGGCTCGATGCGGTCGGGATGGTCGTCGGAAAAGAGGCGGCTCAACTGCTCGAGATCATTTTCCAGCTCGACCGCCATTGAGCGGCCGAAGCGCTGGAAGAAATCGCGGATCGGAGAAGTTGCGGGCGCGGGGGCGTCGGACATGCGGAAGGAACGGGCGGGGCGGGGGAGGGTTCCTTGGCGGCGCGACGAATGCGAAGGAAGTTCAGGCGCGCGGGGACGGGCGGGCCGAAAGCGGTTCAGGAATTCGTCATTGCGAGCCGCGCAGTAATCCAGGGCAGCAGTGCTCAACACTGGATTGCCGCGCGCCTTACGGCGCTCGCAATGACGACTGGTCTGGGGCTGAAATTACCCCAGCCGTTCCAGCGCGGCCTTCAGCCGTTCGGCTTCCGCGGATTTTTCAGCATGATCGGCGCGGGCCTTTTCCACCGCTTCGGGCTTGGCTTTTTCGACGAACGCCGGGTTGGCGAGACGGCCTTCGAGCGACTTCGCTTCCTTGGTTGCGGCCTCGAGCGCCTTGGCAAGGCGGGTCTTTTCGGCCGCTACGTCGATGATGCCTTCGAGGGGGATGACAACTTCGATGCCTTGAACGACGAACTGGAGGAAAGCTCCTTCCGGCGGCGATCCGAAGGTCACGGGAGCAAGGCGGGCAACGCGTTCGAGTGCGGCAAGCTTGGGCTCGATCACGCTGCGCTGGCCTTCGTCCGGGAACCATGCAGGGAGTTTCGCGCCAGGCGGCAGGCCGAGTTCGTTCTTGGTCCCGCGCACCTCGCTCGTGAGGCGGATGAGCCAGTCGATTTCCGCTGCGGCCTCCGCATCGACTTCCGCATTCGGCTCGGGCCACTTCGCCAGAATGAGGTCATAGGGCCGCACCGTCCCCTCGCTTGCGGCCATGGCGTGCCACAGTTCCTCGGTGATGAACGGCATGAAGGGGTGGAGCATGACGAGGATCTGGTCGATCACCCAGCCCGCGACGGCCCGTGTTTCCTCGACATCCCGTAGCCCTGAGCCTGTCGAAGGGCGTTCCTCGGCGGCGGGACGTGCATCATCCTCCCCGTCACGGGGAGGATTGAGAACCGGCTTCACCAGCTCGAGATACCAGTCGCAAAACTGGTCCCATACGAAATGGTAGATCGCGTTGGCGGCCTCGTCGAAGCGCAGGCCGGCGAGCGCCTTGTCGATCGCGGCGAGCGTTTCGACCACCTCGCCGATGATCCAGCGGTTGACCGGGAGGTCGGCCACCGGCGCGGCGATGCTGTCCGACGCGCCGATGCCGTTCGCCTGGGCGAAGCGGCAGGCATTCCACAGCTTGGTGGCGAAGTTGCGGTAGCCCTCGACGCGGCGTTCATCCATCTTGATGTCGCGGCCCTGGCTTTCCATCGCCGCCATGAAGAACCTGAGCGCGTCCGCGCCATAGGCGTCGATGAGGCCGAGCGGATCGACCACATTGCCCTTGGACTTCGACATTTTCTGCCCGTCCGCCGCGCGTACGAGACCGTGGAGATAGAGCCTGCGCCACGGCACCTCGCCCATGAAATGCATCCCCTGCATCGCCATGCGCGCATCCCAGAAGAACAGGATATCGAAGCCCGAGATGAGCAGGTCATTGGGATAATGGCGGGCGAGGAGATTGCCGGTCGGCGCGGGCAATTCATTCCGTAGCCCTGAGCTTGTCGAAGGGCGGTTATCCGCGGAGGGACGTGCTTCGACAGGCTCAGCACTACGGGCTTCCTGATCCGGCCAGCCGAGCGTTGCGAAGGGCCACAGGGCCGAGGAGAACCAGGTATCGAGGACATCGGGGTCGCGGGTCAGTGGCTTGTTGCCGGCGAGCGCCTGCGCGGCGGCTTCGTCCTCGGCGACATAGGCGTTGCCGTCTTCGTCATACCACGCGGGGATCTGGTGGCCCCACCATAGCTGGCGGCTGACGCACCAGGGCTGGATATTTTCCATCCAGTTGAAGAAGGTCTTTTCCCATGTCTTGGGCACGATCTCGATGCGGCCGTCGCGTACCGCCTCGATCGGCGCCTGCGCGAGGGTTTCCGCGTCGACATACCATTGGTCGGTGAGCCAGGGTTCGATCACCACGCCGCCGCGGTCGCCGAACGGGGTCTGGATGGTGCGCGGCTCGAAATCCGCCTCCACCTCGTTGCCGTCCTTGTCCTTGCTGACATGCGGGATGAGGAAACCCAGTTGCTTCATCCGGGCGACGACGTGGTCGCGCGCGACGAAGCGGTCGAGGCCGAGAAACTCCTCCGGCACCAGCCCGTCGGCGGTTTGCACCACATGCGCGTCGCCATCGAGCATATTGAGCATCTCGCCCGGCTTCATCCCCGCACGCTTGCCGACCTCGAAGTCGTTGAAGTCATGCCCCGGGGTGATCTTGACCACGCCCGAACCGAGTTCCGGGTCGGCGTGCTCATCCGCCACCACCTTGAAGCGGCGGCCGGTGATCGGCTGGAGGATGTCCTTGCCGACGACGCTCGCATAGCGCGCATCGTCGGGGTGGACCGCGACTGCCATGTCGGCGAGCATGGTTTCGGGCCGCGTCGTCGCGACGACGAGATAATCCTTGCCGTCCGCCGTGGTGACGGGCGTCCCATTTTCATCGGCAGCGAGCGGATAGCGGAAATGCCAGAAGCCGCCCTTGACCTCGCGCGTTTCGACCTCGAGGTCGGAGATCGCCGTCTTGAGCTTGGGGTCCCAGTTGACCAGCCGTTTGTCGCGGTAGATCAGCCCCTGATTGTAGAGATCGACGAACACCTTGACGACAGCGCGGGTGAAGTGCGGGTCCATGGTGAACTGCTCGCGCGACCAGTCCATGGAGCAGCCAAGGCGGCGGAGCTGGCGGGTGATGGTCCCGCCGCTTTCGGCCTTCCACTCCCAAACCTTGCCGATGAAATCCTCGCGGCTATAGTTGGTGCGCTTGTCCTGGCGTTCTTCCATCTGGCGTTCGACCACCATTTGCGTCGCGATCCCGGCATGGTCGGTGCCGACGACCCACAGCGCGTCCTTGCCGCGCAAACGCTCATAGCGGATGATGATGTCCTGCAGCGTGTTGTCGAGCGCATGGCCGATATGGAGCGAACCGGTGACGTTGGGCGGCGGGTTGACGATGGTGAAGGGCTGGGCGTCGGGACGCTCCGGGCGGAAGGCGCCGCTTTCTTCCCAATGCGCATACCAGCGCGCCTCGATCGCGGCGGGGTCGAAAGTCTTGGCGAGTTCGGTCTTGGTCGGCTCAGTCATAGCCGCCACCCCTTACCCGATGCGTGCCGCCACGCAAGGGGGAAGGGAATGGCAGCGCGTTGGCGCTATTGCGGCCGCGCGGGCGTATCGGCGATATCCTTGCTGGTATCGCGTCCGGTCCACTGCTTGAGCCATTTGAAGGTCTCGCGGTGCCATTGCATCGAATTTTTGGGCTTCAGGATCCAGTGGTTCTCGTCGGGGAACATGACGAGGCGCGAGGGAATGTTCTGCCGCTGGAGCGCAGTGAAGGCGCCGAGGCCCTGGCTGTAGGGAATGCGGAAATCCTTTTCGCCGTGGATGACCAGCATCGGCGTCTTCCACTTGGTCACATGGTTGACGGGGTTCCATTTTTCCGCGTCGGTGCGCTGCCACCACGGGCCGCCATGGTCCCATTCGTCGAACCAGAGCTCCTCGGTTTCGAACGCCATCGCGCGCAGGTCGAACACACCGGCATGGTTGACGAGGCACTTGAAGCCGTCCGGCCAGTTGCCCGCGATCCAGTTCATCATATAGCCGCCATAGGAGCCGCCGAGGGCGCAGGCGTCGTTTATGTCGGCCTGCGGATCGAACGCGCCCGCCGCCGCGAGGCCCAGCTTCAAATCCTGCAACGGCTTGCCGCCCCAATCCTTGTTGATGCTGTCAGTGAATGCCTGCCCATATCCGGTCGAACCGTGGAAATCGACGCTCACCACGGCGAAACCGGCGCTCGCCATGGTCTTGGGGTTCCAGCGCCATGACCAGCTGTTGCCGAACGAGCCTTGCGGGCCGCCATGGACGATGAAGGCGACCGGCAACTTGCCGCTTTGCCCGGCGGGCTTGGTGATCTGGCCCCACACCTTGTCGCCATTGGCGCCGGCAAAGCTGAAACGCTGGACCGAGACATCGTCGACCGGCTGGCCGGCGTTGACGTTGGTGAGCCGCTCCGCTTTGCCGTTCCTGCTCATGCGATAGAGATCGTCGGGCTGCTGGATGCTGTTGAGCGTATAGACGAACGATCCGTCGCCGAGCGGGAGCGCGGTGTTGACGCTCCCCTCCTTCGTCAGCCGCGTGACCTTGCCGCTCGCCGCATCGACCCGGAACGCCGGATGATCGAGCGTGTCCTGAGCGGTCACGATCAGGCTCTTGCTGTCGGGTGCCCAGGCGATCGAGGACACCGAGCGATCCCAACCTTGCGTCAGCGCCCTGATCGCGCCGCTCGCGAGATCGCGCAGCATCAGCACCTGCCGGTCGGATTCATAGCCCGGCCGCGCCATCGCGGCATAAGCGAGCCATTTGCCGTCGGGCGAGGGCGTGGGTAGCGTATCCATCGCCTTGTTCGTGGCGGTGAGGTTGGCCGGTTCCGATCCGTCGAGCCGCGTCTGATAAATATCGAGATTGGTCGAATTGGGTTCGTTGCGGTCGGCGAGGCGCAGCGTGAAGAAAGCGCTGTTGCCATCCTCGGCCCAGGCGATTTCCTCTCCGCCGCCGAAAGGCTTGGAGGGCGCGTCGCCGACAAGGGCGCCGGTGACCGGCTGGCCCATTCCGCTCAATTTCCCGTTCGCCAGCGGATACTGGAACAGGCGCGAGCGCTCCCTCGGGTTGATCCATGTATCCCAGTGGCGCACGAACATCTCGTCATAGACGCGGCCCGAGCCTTCTTCCGGCGCGGCAAGCCGGACGGTCGCGCATTCGGCATCGGGGCAGGCAAGCGGGCGGTCGGCCCATACCAGCATGCGGTCGCCCTTGGGGCTCACCTTGAAACCCGAAACGTCATAGCCGAGTTCGGAAACCTGCGCCGGGCTGCCGCCCGTCACCGCGACGCGCCAGATCTGGTCCGATCCGCTCTGGTTGCTGAGATAATAGAGATAACCGTCGCGCCCGAACTGCGGGTCATGTTCATTCTTGTCGGCGGCCGAGGCGATCTTCACCGGCGCCTGGCCCGGCGCCTTCAGGTCGACCAGATACAGGTCGAGCTTGCCCTTGTTATTGTCATAATCGGTCTCGCGCAGTTGATAGGCGACCCAGCGCCCGTCCGGCGAAACCGTAGGCGCGGCGAGCCGCTTCAGCGTGACGAGATCCATCGCGGTCATCGGCTTGGCGATGGCGGGCGCGGCAACGGTGAAGGAAAGGGCGAAAGCGGCGGCAGTGCCGAGCAATTTGGCGTGAGTCATGGTTGCGATTGTTACGGCTGCCGTCCGGCGCAGGCAACGGGTTTTTGGCTGCGGCTTGATCGTTGCCGCAAATAGCTGTCATAATAGCGCCATAGATATGTGGCAGTCGTCAGTCATGGCGAGATGGAGGATTTTGATGCCTCGAACGGCTTTTTGGCGCCGGCTGGTCCAGGCTGCAATCCTGACTGGAATGGTGGCGACGGCTCCTGCTCATGCAGAGTTCGGTGATTATGGCGAAGGCGGCTGGGGGATCAGCAGTTCGACGCTTCAGGACATGATTCAGGCGGACATGATGAACCGTAGCCTGCGTGCCGTACAGGATGCGGCCGGAATCAGCGGTCCGTCGAAGAGCAAGAGCAAACCGTCGCCGCCCCGTTCGCCGCTTGACGTGCGTACGGCGCTCAATGCCGGGGGACGGTATTTCACGCGCGATGCCGGGGTCGTCAAATTGGCCGCCTTGTTCCCGCGCGATCAGTTCGTGCGGCGTAAAAGCGCGCTGGAGACCGGGATCATCGCCTTGGGTAAAGACGCCCAGCAGCGTTACGGGGTGCCCAACCTCAATTTGGCAACGAGCCGCGTCGCGCTGATTGCCGGCGCTTATACAGCCTATAGCGGGCAATTATTTCCGGACGCCTATGTCAAGCCACTGTTCGATCAGGTTGCTGCAAAAATGGCCAACGACCCGGAAGTGGGAGCCGCAACCCCGGCCAAAAAATCCTATGACTACCAAATCGGAATGGGAACCGCTTTGCTGCTGGTCGGCGCGAATATCGAGTTGCAGCAAGCGCCGGACCCCACACATCGCGCGCAATTGCGTCAAATCGGTGCGAATACGCTCCAATCAATTTTCGGCGTTGACGCAAGCCGCGTCCGGTTCACTACCCGGGGTTATGTGATTCAATAAGTGGTGCGCGTGCCGCGCTGGCGGGCAGGGGAATTGCTTCTAAAACCCCTCGGGCATTGGCACAGATTGGGTCGCGGGCTCCAGATGTTGCGCGTAATTCCCGGGTAGCGTCCAGTGATTGTCATTGGACGCGATTGCGATATCTCCGCCCCTGCGCCACAGCCGCGGCTTTTCATAGCCCGCCATGTAGATGACGTCGCCCGCGCTCGCCATCAGGATGAGGTTGATCATCTTCGCTTCCAGTTCGCGCGACAGGTCGGGATTGGCCTTGTCATAGCGGCAGCTCATCTCGAAATCGGGGGTGAAGCCATAACCGCCCGAGAATTTGTCGAGATACATCTTGCGTACCACGTCGGTCGCGCTCGCGAGCATCGCCTGCGTTTCGCCGAGCGTGAAACAGGTATAGCTGCCCTTGTGCTGGAACACCGACTGGCCGCCGAAATCTTCATGCTCGAACTGGCCGGGAAACTCCTCCTCGACTGCCTGCGCAATATCGGCGCGCTGGGCACCCGGCGCCTGGAACTCGATGCTGTTTTCTTCGGACACTGCAACACTCCCGCTTTTGGACGAAGCCTAGCGCGGGAAAGATAAGATTCGCTTAAAATTAGGGCCAGTTGCCGGTCACAAGGTGACGAGGCCGCTCGCCACCGCGAGACCGAGGAAAGCGAGGAAGCCCATGGAATCGGTGATCATCGTGACGAAGATAGACGACGATACCGCAGGATCCTGGTCGAGCCGGTCGAGCAGGACCGGAATCGCCACGCCCGACAGGCCGGCGATGACGATATTTATGAGGATCGCCGTTGCGATGACGCTGCCAAGCATCGGGTTGCTGAACCACAACCATGCCCCGATGCCCGCGAGCACCGCGATGGTGGCGCCGATCGCCAGCGCGACCCTTATCTCGCGCCAGATCGCGCGCAATGTATTGGATTCGGTCAGCTGATTGGTCGCGAGCGCGCGCACGGTGACGGCCAGCGTCTGCGTACCCGCATTACCGCCGATCGATGCCACGATCGGCATCAGCACGGCCAGCGCGACCATCTGCTCGATCGCGCCGCCGAACACGGAGATGATGGTCGAGGCGACCAGCGCGGTGCCGAGATTGGCGATCAGCCAGCGCACGCGCGCCTTGTAGCTTTCGGTGACGGGCTCGTTGATGTCGCCTTCGCCCGCGCCCGACAGGCGCAGAATGTCCTCGCCCGCTTCTTCCTGGATGATGTGGACGACGTCGTCGACCGTGATCATCCCCACCAGCCGCCCGGCTTCATCGACCACCGCGGCGGAAATCAGCGCATATTTCTGGAAGCGCAGCGCCACCTCCTCCTGATCCATGTCGACCGGAATGAGTGTCTGTTCGCGCTTCATCACATCGGCGATGGCAATGTTGCGCGGTGTGCGCAAAATCCAGCTGAGCTGGCAGAAACCGACCGGGCGATGCCGTGCATCGACGACATAGATTTCCCAGAAATCCGCCGTCACGTCGGGATCCTGCCGCAACCGGTCGATCACATGCCCGACGGTCACATGCTCGGGCACCGCGACAAGGTCGCGCTGCATGATGCGCCCGGCACTGTCCTCCGGATAGGACAGCGCGTCCTCGATCGCGATGCGGTCTTCGGGCGCGAGTTGGGCGAGCACCGCCTGCTGCTCGTCGGCGTCCAGTTCCTCGATAATCGCGACCGCATCGTCGGTATCGAGCTCGGCGGCAAGTTCGGCGATCTGGACCGGTGCGAGGTCATCGACGAGGTCGTCGCGGACATAATCGTTCATCTCCGCCAGCACTTCGGCGGAGACGATGTCGCCGAGCGCGGCGGCGAGCGGCTGGCGCTCGTCCTCGCGGGTCAGTTCGAACAGGTCGGCGATGTCGGCCGGGTGCATCGGCCGGACAAGGTCGCGCGCGCCTTCGGTATCGCCCGCCTCGACCAGCGCAAGCACATTGCGGACGAATTCGGGCTTGAGCCGGTCGTCCTCGTCGAGATTGCTTTCGGGGATTTCGGCTTCAGGAATGAGGCCGGGTGCGCGCTCGAGCGTTACGGTATCGCCCGGCGTGCCGTGATCCGGCCCGTTGCTTTGCTGCCCATTGCCTTGCGGCCCGTTGCCTTGGGGAAGGTCAGGCTGCATCGACTGTCTCCTTCCTGTGGCATGGGGGGTTCCTTTTTGAATGGCTGGTGCGGGGTGGTTCGCGCGGGGCCGCCCTAGGCGCTTGGCCCGGCCGATGCAACAAATTTGGTGGGAGGGGTGGCGCGCCGCTTCCAAGCAGCTATGTAGGCGCTCAACCGCAATATCGATCCAGGCTTCACAGAAAGGTAATCCTCCATGACCGACCAAACCCTCACCCTGTCGCTGTCGACCGGCGACGTCGTCATCAAGCTGCGCCCCGACCTTGCACCCGGCCATGTCGAACGCATTGCCGCGCTCGCCAAGGAGGGATTCTACGATGGCGTGGTGTTCCACCGCGTGATTGACGGCTTCATGGCGCAGGGCGGCGATCCGACCGGCACCGGCATGGGCGGGTCGAAGCTTCCCGACCTCAAGGCCGAATTCAACGCCGAACCCCATGTCCGCGGCACCTGTTCGATGGCGCGTGCAATGAACCCGGACAGCGCCAACAGCCAGTTCTTCATCTGCTTCGACGACGCGCGCTTCCTCGACAACCAGTATACGGTGTGGGGCAATGTCGTTTCGGGCATGGAAGCGGTCGATGCGCTGCCCAAGGGCGAACCGCCGGCGAACCCGGGCAAGATCGTCAAGGCAACGGTCAGCGAGTAATTAAACTAACGGCCGCGCAATCCACCCCACCCTCCTGGCAAGGGAGGGGGAAAGGCTCAACGTCCCGGCTCGTTCATCCTGCAGTAAGGCGCATTCGCTAGAGGCGGCACCACTCTGCAATAAACCGCCGCGACGGGAGCCATCCTGCCGCGGCGGTTTTTTATTGACCATCAGCGCATCTCGAACATTTCCTGATGGAACCGGCGGTTGACCGGGAAACCTTGCGCCGCAAAGTCGCGCTCGATCGCTGCGCCAAAGCCCACGGGTTCCGCGCAGCGTTCCAAGCATTGCCTCGACCGGATTGCCGGGCTCCCCGCGGCTGTGCCGGGCCGGCCGCGTGATCCGGCCCCAGCCGACCGCCCATTTGGGCCCCTTGGCCCAGAGCCAGTGGACGATGGCCAGCACCAGCGCGGCGATACCCAGCCATTTGTGGAAACGGTACATCTTGTCGAGGCCATCGAACCGGTCTTCGAGCCACACCGGGCGCAGAGCCAAAATCATTGCGACGCTCATGCACACCATCGCGAGAATGCCGCTATATTGCACCATCAGCCCGCGCACCGGGAACAGCCCGCGCGCCGAAAATATGGCTGGGTCCACGATCAGCCAGAGGAGTGTCGTCCCGCCCAACAGCGCCCACAACCAATATTTGAGCTTGTGCATCGAAGCCTCCCTGGACTTCGATCATACCATCCCTGATACCGGCGCGAATATGCGATGAATCAACATTCCTCGTTCAGCCCGGCGGCGATAACAGGTGCCTCGCCGCTTCCGGCCGGCAATCGGGTGCGCGGCGGACGGTACCCGATTTCAAATCTGCTCCTTCACCAGCCAGTCATGAAACAGCTTCACGGCATCATTCTTGAGCGCGCGTGGGCGGCAGATGAAATAATAGGCATAGGGACTTTCGACCTTGAAATCGAACAGCTTTACCAGGCGCGGGTCGTGCGCGTCCTCGAGGTGATGGCCGAGCATGAAGGCAACCCCGACACCTTGCGCTGCGGCTTCGAGCATCAGCGGGCCTGAATCGAAATAATCGGTTGCGGCGGGCTCGAGATAGGGCTGGCCGATCGCCATGCGCCACTCGTTGAACGTGTCGGGCATTTCACTGTGGATCAGCACGGTCATCCGCGCCAGTTGCTCGGGCGTGCTGATTCGCTCCGGCCCTTCTCCATATTTCTTGGCCGCGATGGGGAAGACGAAATCCTCGCCAAGCTTGACGGTATAGAGCGCTGGATCGATCTCGCGCGCCATGGTGATGGCGGCATCGATCCCGTCACCGAGCCGTGCCTCACCATTGCCCAGCGTTTCGACGTCGAGGTGAAGATTGGGATGCTTCGCGCGCAACGCGGGCAAATGGGGAAATAGCCGCTGGCTGGCGAACAGCGGCAGCACATTGAGACGCAAACGGAGATTTTCTTCGCCGCCGATGACCGAATCGAGAGCGGCTTGCAGTTCATCGAGCGCCGGGCCTAGTCGAGCCTGCAGCGCTTTACCCGTTTCGGTGAGCTTGAGCGCCTGGTGATGACGGTCGAACAGCGGATGGCCGAGCGCCTGCTCAAGCCCCTGAATGCGACGCGACAGGGCGGGCATCGAGAGGTTGAGTTCCGCCGCAGCGGCCTTGATGGAACCAAGCCGGGCAACCTGAATGAAGGCCTCGAGCCCCGTCAGGGGCGGCAATCTGCGCATGGAACCTCTGCCTTTTTACTTTTGTTTTCATTTTTGCACCCGCGAAATATCCGATCCGAGGGTTGTTGCGCGTGTCCAAATACCATGAAAGCACCGGTTTCAAGGCATTTTCGACAAATGGCATGTAAAACTCGATTGCATAAACTGCAATCATCATTGTTTTCTTCGCACTTGCACAATGGTCGAGTCTGGGACATATGGGACGTGCCTTTCAGGCATCCTCTCCTATAAAACTTTCCAAGGGTCACTCTCCGGAGTGGCCCTTTTTTTTATTCTTCCTGCATCGCCATTGCGGGCGGAGTGAAGCAGTCCAAGGCGACTGAAGCCTATTCTGGATTGCCGCGCCGCTTTGCGGCTCGCAATGACGGTCAGGGTGCAGGGCCGGTTCCCCCGCCACAGTTTCCACCCGCCCAGTCAACTTTTTCCGCTTTCGCTCGTTACCCCCTCGAAACTCGAAGACGGGCAACCTATGTTGGCCTCATCTCAAGCCAGATCCTCAAAGCCAGATAAGAGCGGAAAAACAAACTCATGGCCGACAGCGAAAATGAAAAGCCGGTAACCGGCGGAGAAAAGATCCAGGTCGCCAACGCGCGGCCGGAAGATAGCGGTCGCGGCCTTGCACGCGTGCCGCGCGCGCTGATGCAGAAGCTCGGTATCGGCGAAGGTGACGTCATCGAGATCAGCGGGAAGCGCTCGACCGTCAGCATCGCAGTCTTTCCCTATCCCGAGGATGAAGGCCTCGACGTGCTGCGCCTCGATGGTCTCCAGCGCGCCAATGCCGGCGTCGGCTCGGGCGATTTTGTCAAGATTGCGCGCGCCGAATCGAAACCGGCGCAGCGCGTGGTCTTTGCCCCGGCGCAGCAAAATCTCGTGCTGCAAGGCTCGGGCGAGGCGCTGAAGCGCAGCTTTGTGGGGCGGCCGTTCATCGCGGGCGATGTCGTGGCAACCCACGGACAGCAGCGCGTCGACCAGGGCAATATGCCGCCGCAACTGCGCCAGATGCTCGCCGCGCCGACCTTTGCATTGCAGGAAATCCGCCTGCAGGTGGTTTCCACCACTCCCAAGGGTATCGTTCACATCGACGCGGACACCGAGGTCGAACTGCGCTCCGAGTATGAGGAACCGGTCGCGCTGCGCCGCGCCGACGTCAATTATGACGATCTCGGCGGCATGACCGGCGTGATCGACGAATTGCGCGAGATGGTGGAACTGCCGCTGCGCTATCCCGAACTGTTTACCGGCCTCGGCGTCGATCCGCCGCGCGGCGTGTTGCTGCATGGCCCGCCAGGCACCGGCAAGACCCGCCTTGCGCGCGCGGTCGCCAATGAAAGCGACGCGGAATTCTACCTCATCAACGGGCCGGAAATCTTCAGCGCGGGCTATGGCGAATCCGAAAAGAAGCTGCGCGAGATTTTCGAACAGGCGCAGAAGACCGCGCCGTCGATCATCTTCATCGACGAGATCGATTCGATCGCCCGAAAGCGCGAACAGGTGCAGGGCGAGGCCGAAAAGCGCATCGTCGCCCAACTGCTGACGCTGATGGACGGGATGGAAGCGCGCGCCAATGTCGTCGTCATCGCCGCGACCAACCGCCCCGAGGCGATCGACGAGGCGCTGCGACGTCCCGGCCGCTTCGACCGCGAAATCACGGTGGGCGTCCCCGACGAACGCGGCCGCCGTGAAATCCTTGGCATCCACACCCGCGGTATGCCGCTCGACGAGAAGGTGGATCTGAGCGAACTCGCGCGCACCACCTATGGCTTTGTCGGCGCCGACCTTGCTGCCCTCGCGCGCGAGGCCGCAATCGAGGCGGTGCGCCGCATCATGCCCAAGCTCGACCTCGAGGAACGCGCGATCCCGCCCGAAGTGCTCGAAGAAGTCCGGGTCACCCGCGACGATTTTCTCAATGCGCTGAAACGCGTCCAGCCTTCGGCGATGCGCGAGGTGATGGTGCAGGCGCCCAATGTCCGCTGGGAGGATCTGGGCGGGCTCGAAGCCGCGATCAGCAAGCTCAAGGACGGGGTGGAGCTTCCGCTCAAGGACCCCGAAGCGTTTCGCCGCCTCGGCATCCGTCCGGCCAAGGGCTTCCTGCTTTATGGGCCTCCGGGCACCGGCAAGACCTTGCTCGCCAAGGCGGTTGCGCGCGAATCCGAAGCCAATTTCATGGCGACGAAATCAAGCGATCTCCTTTCCAAATGGTATGGCGAGAGCGAGCAGCAGATCAGCAAGCTGTTCGCGCGCGCGCGCCAGGTGGCCCCGTGCGTCATCTTCATCGACGAACTGGATGCGCTGGTCCCAGCCCGCAAGAGTGGTGGCAATGAACCGGCGGTCACCGACCGCGTGGTCAACACTTTGCTCGCAGAAATGGACGGGCTTGAGGAGCTCAACTCGGTCGTGGTGATCGGGGCGACCAACCGGCCCAACCTGATCGACCCCGCGCTGCTGCGCCCCGGGCGGCTCGACGAGCTCATTTATGTTCCGGTCCCCGACGAGAAGGGGCGCCGGATCATCCTTGGCATCCACACGCGCAAGATGCCGCTCGACAAGGATGTCGACCTCGACGCGCTGGCGAGCCGGACCGAGCGCTTCACCGGCGCCGATCTTGAGGACCTTGTCCGCCGGGCGGGGATGGTCGCGCTGCGGCGTTCGCTCAAGGCCAAGAAGGTGGAGATGGAAGATTTCGAAACCGCGCTCAAGGATACGCGGGCTTCCGTCACGCCGGAAATGGAAAAGGAATATGAGCAGATCGCCGGGCAGATCAAGCAGAATGCCCTGCGGCTCGATCCGATCGGCTTCGTCGCGCCGGGCCAGTTGAAGCCGGTGCGCGAGGAAAAACATCCGGACGACGAGGCCAAGGCCTGAACCGGACGGCAGGACAGGCGGAGTGCGTCAGCTACGGCGCGGCGCACTCCGCATCCATAGCGCGAGCAGCAGGCAGAGCGCGATCTCGCCTGCGAACAGCCACCCGCTGTGGAGGTTGTAGATCCACACGCCGAGCGCCGGGGCAATGACATAGGCGGCGCCGTTGACCGAGGCGACCATCCCCGCGACAGCGCCCTGTTCCGCGCGGCTCACGGCGAGTGAGGAACCGGCGGTAAAGCCCGGCCGGTAGAGCCCGAACCCCAGCGACGCGACCGCATAACCTATCATGATGCTGTGGAGCGTGTGCGAGGTTGCAACCATCACCGTGCCGAGCGCTCCGATCAGTCCGCCCCAGATCACATTTTGGCGCGGCGAAGGGTTGAGCGCGGGGATGATGCCCCACTGCGCGAGCAGCGTGGCGCCCGCACCCGACATCATGATGATGCCGAGCGCCTGCGCGCCCTCGGCCGGAGCATCGCGGAGTGCGAGCTGGTCGAGCGTATAGAAGCCGACTACGCCGATCAGGATAGCCTGCGCATGGCCGCCGATAAGGCCCGAGAGGAGCCACGGCCGCAGCCGCCGGTCTTTCCAGCTGAGGCGCGGCGTTGAACCCCTGGGGGCCTCGACCAGTTCCTCGTCGCGCATCTCGTCTTCATCGCTGGCGCCTCCCGGCGTTGCGCTCGCGCCGCCTCCGCCCGGATAGTTGGCGACGAGCCCGCGCGCATCGAAACGCGGCGTGTCGTCGGGGAGGATCAGCTTGAGGCCGATCAGCACCGCAATGCCAATCGCTGCGAAGCTGATCATCGGTCCGGCAAGACCGAGCACCGGAAAGATCAGATATGGTGCGATCGCGGGGCCGATCACGGTGCCGAGCCCGAAGGAGGAGGAGAGCAGCGACATCGCCTTGGAGCGGTCGGCGGCCTCGGTGCGCGCGGCGATATAAGCCTGCACCGCAGGCGGCGCGGCCGATCCGAACCCGCCGTAGAGGCTGCGAAACACGGCGAACAGGATGAAGGTCGCCGCCGCGCTGATCCAGCCATGCAGACCGCCGAACAGCACGGCGCCGCACAACCCCATCGACGAGGCAAAGCCGATCATCCCGAGCGCCATCAGGGTGCGCCGCCCGCGCCGGTCGGACATGCGCGCCCAGTAAGGCGCGGTCAGCACCCACAGCAGCGCCGACCAGCTGAACGCCATCGCCACCCATACGTCGGGTACATGGAGTTCGGCGCCGATTGAAGGCAGGATCGATTGCATCGCGGTATTGCCCGCAGCCGCGACCAGCATCACGGCGTAGAGGATGATCATCCGGTCGTTCCGGATACCGGGGGGGCCAATGCGCGGGGTGTTAAACGGCATCGCGGCTCCAGCCATAGCTGCGCGTGATGCGGGCGACATCGATATGATAATGTTCGTACCAGCGGCCGCGTCCCTGTTCGCGGATTTGGCAGTGGCGGGGATGGTCGCGCCATGCCTTCGCCGAAGCCTCGTCCTCCCAGTAGCTGATCGTGATGCCGAGCCCCGCCGCATCGCGGACCGACCGGACGCCGGCATAACCCGGCTGCCGGGCGGCGAGCATCACCATCTCTTCGGCGGCCGCGCCATAGTCTTGCGCATCGTCATCGGTGCGCTGCGAGATGAAGATGACGGCGACCTGTCCTGCTTTTCCGTGACCCATCCCGCGCTCTCCCCGTATCTTGTCCGGTCGCGCTTGCCATAGCCGCTTTCCTTGCCGAGACAAGCCGGAGGCTCCGGCCGGGCGCAAAAAGGTTGCAATGATGTCTGTTATTTGCGACGGGCTTGCTCCTGTTCCACCCTTTGACTCAGGTTACGATGTCCTCCTCCAAAGCCGAAACCAACCCGGAATCGCGACGCCTGTCCAATCGTATCCTGCGCGCCATGGGGCCATGGGGCGTGTTTCTCAAAGGGTTCATCAAGCATCCGGTGATGGTCGGGTCGGTTATCCCTTCGACGCGCCAGCTGATCGACCAGATGCTCGCGCCGGTGGACTGGCAGAACACCAAATTATTTGTCGAATATGGCCCCGGCGTCGGCACCTTCTGCCGTCCGATCCTCGAAAAGCTGCGCACCGACGCGACGCTGATCGCGATCGATCTCAACGAGGATTTCATCGAATTCCTGAAACGCGATATCAAGGACAGCCGCTTCGTGCCCGTGCATGGATCGGCGACCGATGTGGCAGAGATCATTCGGGCGCATGGCTTCGACCATGCCGATTATGTTGTTTCCGGACTTCCTTTCTCGACGCTTCCTGCGGGGGTCGGCGATATCATCGCGCGCGAAACCCACAAGGTCATCCGCCCCGGCGGCGCCTTCCTGATCTACCAGTTCCGCGCGAGGGCCCGCGATTTCGTCGCCCCCTTCTTCAAGCGGATCGACAAGGGCATGGCCTGGTGGAACATCCCGCCCTGCTTCCTGTTCTGGGCGTGGAAGGATTGAGGGCGTAATACCTCCGGTCTGTTCCATGAAATGATGTGCTCCTGCCTGCGCAGGAGCCCAACGCAGCACAGCGCAACATCCTCAGAACTCCCGACTGTGCAGCAGCACGGAATACCCGGCCAAAAAGAGATAATCGTCATTGCGAGCCGCGGAGCGGCGCGGCAATCCAGCGCCATCTCGCACCACTCTGGATTGCCGCGCGCCCGACGGCGCTCGCAATGACGTGGAGCATTATCGGGTGACTGGCCAAACAGTTTCGGGGCGCTCCGGCGATGGTCGGGCGGTGCGCCCGAGAGGTGGTGTGCGGGGCGCAGCCCGTCGGGATGCCGTCCCATATCTTGTGCCGGCAAGGGTTCATTTGAACCGCTTTTTCCCTCTCACCTTTATCAACTTAAGGAGGTGTTTTTGGCAGAAATCCGGGAAAATCACGAAATGCCGGGTCGGGCCCACAATATATGATGGCTAGAATGGCGGCACGCTTTCCCCGTCCGCTACCCGCCGATGCCGAAATTGAGCCTCCGCGTCACGCCATAGTCCATCACCGCGACGATGAAATAGGCGAGGGACCAGCGCAGCCGGTTCATCGGGGTGAGCTGGCGCTTATGTTCTAACCGGGTGATGACATCGCTATGGTCGGCGTGGATGTCGACGAGGTTGCGCATTTCTTCGGCGAGCGCGGGGTCGTCGATGCGAAGCATCAACTCCATGTTGATGAAGAGGCTGCGCATGTCGAAATTGGCGGTGCCGATCCAGGTAATATTGTCGATTACGATCAGCTTCATGTGCAGCTTGGTCGGCGCGAACTCGTAAATGCGGACCCCGCGTTTCAGCAGATAGCCGTAAAGGATGCGCGCCGCGCCGATGGTGGCGCCATTGTCGGACTTGGAAGGGAGGATGACGGTCGCGCCCTTGCGCTCCGTGGCGATGCGCGCGATGCGGCGGAGCATACCCTGGCCGGGTGCGAAATAGGCCTCGATCATGTGGAGCCGCTGGCCCGCGTCAAGATCGGCCTTGATCGCCTTGACCCAAGGATTGAACCGCCGCGTCGGCCCGCCAATATACCAGTGGAGCGGCCCCGATTGCCTGCTTTCGCTCGAATAGGCCATGCGCTGTCGCGCCGCGCGCGGGTTGATCCGGTCCCAGGTGTGAATGAGGAAGCGCAGGCTCTTCCAGTTATGGCCGGGCGCATTTACCCAGCCCTCGATCGCAGCGAAATATTCGACCATTGGCGCGACCGCGGGACCGGTCAGGCGCAAGCCGAGATCGTGCCAGCAGTGGATGTTGTCGATCGAACCGAAATAATCATCGCTGATGTTGAAGCCGCCGGTAATGACCAGCGCATCGTCGGCAATCAGCAATTTCTGATGGTTGCGGATCAGGTAGGTCGCGCGCCACTTGGTCGAGAAGGCGTGATAATCGCCGCCCGCCTCGGCAAATCGCGTGAAGAAACGGGCAGCGGTGTCGCCCGATCCGAAACCGTCGATGATGAGGCTGACCTTCACCCCCCGGCCCAGCGCCGCGATCAGCGCATCCATTACTTGGTTGCCGCTCACATCGTCGCTGAACATGTAGTAAAGCAGCTTGAGACTGGTGCGCGCGCCGTTGATCGCCGCAATCAGCGCCTCCAGCCGATCGGGGCCGTCTATCAGGAAGTCCATCCGGTTGCCGGCGGTTTCATGGCTCCATTCGGCGGTCAGCGCATGTTTGCGCCGCCCGCCCGCTGGCGTTGCCGTGGCATGATCTGCGCCCTTCAGGCCATCAAGGTCGGGCACGATCGGTGAAGGGGGTTCTTCGCCTTCCATATATGCCGCCATGCCAAAGCGGGGCGGTGATGCCAAGGGTCTGGAAATCGCGCCGTGCTCACCCCATATCGCGTGGCAGGCAGGCGTTCCAGCCACGCCGCTTTTCATTGACTCTGCGGCGCGGAATTGATAGCGGGCGGCCTTTCCGGACATTTTTGCCCTGCTGCCGGGCACGAAGATATTTGCAAGGAAGCGAACAGCTATGGCTCGCGTTACAGTCGAAGATTGCGTCGACAAGATTCCCAACCGCTTTGACCTGGTGTTGCTGGCTGCCCAGCGAGCACGGGAAATTTCGGGCGGTGCCGAACTCACCATTGATCGCGATCGCGACAAGAATCCGGTCGTCGCACTGCGCGAAATCGCCGAACAGACTATCCGTCCGGACGATCTGGAACATACGCTGGTTTCGGGCCTGCAGAAGCTGCAGATCGATGATGACGATACGCCCGATGAAATCGGCTCGATCAGCCGATCTGCCGAAGCGCTGCGTCTCACCGCCGCCGCGCCGCCGCGCAATACCAATATCGGTGCCGATTACGACGGCTGACCGGATCTTTTCCGATACCGGTAAATATTCGCCCGGCCTCGGTTCGAGGCCGGGTTTCTCATATCCGGTCAAGCTCGATTACGCGCACTCGCCTGCTTTCGATGAAGGGCGACAGGATACGGCGCATCCGCTCGGCGCGGGTCGACTGGATAGCGAGATTGTAGAGCGTGTTGGCGACGACATCGGCAATCTGGATGCCGGGATTGCGGCGGCTGTCGGCCAGGCTCGCCCGGCCCCATTGCCCAAGATCCCGCTGCACATCATCACGCAGGAGTTGCTGGACACGCGGGTCGTACCGGCCATCGTCGATCACGACATGGCGCTGCTTGCCACCGCCGTCCGTCTCTTGCCAATTGTCGAGCACGACTTCGAGCAGCCGGGCGTAAACCTTGATGTCTTCGGGCAGCTTGCCGTCCCGCGGCGCAACCTTGTCGCGGCGCGCGACGCTGACCCATGCCTCTCCGCCGAAGCGTTCGAGCAGTTCGAAGAACAGGGCGCGCTCGATCAGCGCGATGCGGCTGCCCTTGAGTTCGCCGTGGAGCCCCGTCACCTGCCGGAAGCGGTCGAGCAGCCGTTCGGCCTGGCCATCCTCCATGCGCACCGCGGCAAAGCACATGGCGCCGGCCGACAGGGCACCGCTTTCATCACAATAGATGGTCATCAAGCAAAAGGCCCCCGGAACAACGCCATCCCCCGCCTCTAACGGTGAACGGCTCCGGAGGCCAGAGCTGTTGGTGCGGGCTTCGGATTACCGCAGGATGCCGCGGAAGCTCACCTTGCCGCGTGCGCCCGGCGCAATCGGCTGCGCAAAGGTCCAGCGCAGGTTGGTGACATCCTCGTTGGTCGCGGCGCGATCTCCGACCTTGAGCGTCGCAAGCTTGCCAAAGGTCTTGCCGCCATCGACTGAAACGACCAGATTGGCGTCGGGTGAACCCACAAACATGATCTGTTTCGACAGCGGATTGTTGATGAGGAAGCCGGTCGCGGGCTGGGTGCCATTGTTGGCATATTCATGCGTAAACAGCACGGTATCGCCTGGAACGACGATATTGGTCGGCGACAACGTAACCTTGCGATTGCCCTGCGCGTCAGTCGAAACCTTCTCGACGAAGCTCTCCGACTTCACCGTCACGGCACCCGTCTGGGCAAGAGCGGGAGCAGCGACGCTGGCTGCAGCCATCACCACCGCGGCGGCGCCAAGATAAGGTTTGAAATTCATGGTCAAGATACCCCGTTACCTATTCGAAAGATGATTCTAGTCCGGTTTGGCCTGTCAGGGAATCACTTATCGTGAAAATGACAAGATTTGATGAACTCCTGTTGTCGCTGTGCATCATCAGCCGGACCTTTATTTTGCGGGACGCTGTATCTGGAAAGGTCTGAACTGCCTCTGAATATCGTTTTACGCTCTTTCAATAAAAAAGGAGCGGGCAACTGATCGCACCGCTCCTTCCTGTTTCAGATTATCCGGCGTATCGCCTCAGGTCCGTTGCGGCTTGGCGTCGCCAAACGGATCGCGTGGCGGACGCTTGATCTGGGGGATCGAACCGGCATGGCCTGTGACCGGCTTGATCGGCTCGCCCTTGTTGCTGTCGCGGTCGATCGGTTCGCCCTTGATCAGCTTGTTAATCTCCTCCCCGGTCAGCGTTTCATATTCGAGCAGCGCATTGGCGATGAGATGCAACTGGTCCTCATTGTTGCCAAGGATTTCCCGCGCCCGGCCAAGGCCACGTTCGACAAAGGCCTTGACCTCGCTGTCAATGAGCTTCGCCGTCTCGGCCGACATCGGCTTACTGCGCTGGACCGAATAGCCGGTGAAGCTGTCGTCGCTGTCCGAAAAATCGAGCGGGCCGACCTTGTCCGAAAGGCCCCATTTGGTGACCATCGCGCGGGCGAGGCGGGTCGCCTGCATGATGTCGTTGGAAGCGCCCGAACTGACCTTGTCATAGCCGAAGATCATTTCCTCGGCGACGCGGCCACCGAAAGCCACGGCAATGTCGGCGTGCATCTTGTCGCGATGGTAGCTGTATGTGTCGCGCTCAGGGAGCGGCTGCACCATGCCGAGGGCAAAGCCGCGCGGAATGATCGTCGCCTTGTGGATCGGGTCGGCGGTCGGCTCATGGGCGAAGACGAGCGCGTGACCGGCCTCGTGATAGGCGGTCATCTTCTTTTCATCTTCGGTCATCACCATCGAGCGGCGCTCGGCACCCATCATCACCTTGTCGCGGCTGTCGTCAAATTCCTTCGCGGCGACGAGACGCTTGCCGCGCCGCGCGGCGAGCAGCGCCGCTTCATTGACGAGGTTGGCGAGATCGGCACCGGAAAAGCCCGGCGTTCCGCGCGCGATCGTGCGGACATCAACGTCGGGCGCCAGCGGCACCTTCTTCATGTGGACCTGAAGGATTTTCTCGCGGCCATCGATATCGGGCAGCGGCACCGCGACCTGACGGTCGAAACGGCCCGGGCGAAGCAAGGCAGGATCCAGCACATCCGGACGGTTGGTCGCGGCGATGATGATGATGCCTTCATTGGCTTCAAACCCGTCCATCTCAACGAGAAGCTGGTTCAATGTCTGTTCGCGCTCATCATTGCCGTTACCCAGACCCGCGCCGCGATGGCGGCCGACCGCGTCGATTTCGTCAATGAAGACGATGCAGGGTGCGTTCTTCTTGGCCTGCTCGAACATGTCGCGGACACGACTGGCACCGACACCGACGAACATTTCCACGAAGTCGGAGCCGGAAATGGTGAAGAAAGGCACGCCCGCTTCGCCCGCAATAGCCCGCGCCAGCAGCGTCTTGCCGGTGCCGGGTGAGCCCACCAGCAACGCGCCCTTGGGAATCTGGCCACCGAGACGGGCAAATTTCTGCGGATTTTTGAGGAACTCGACAATCTCCTGCAGTTCTTCGCGCGCCTCATCGATCCCCGCCACATCGTCAAAGGTCACCTTGCCCTGCTTCTCGGTCAGGAGCTTGGCCTTGGACTTGCCGAAACCCATCGCGCCCCCGGCACCCGAGGACTTCTGCATCTGGCGGAAGACGAAATAGCCGACACCGAGAATGAGGAGGAAGGGGAGCGCCTGGATCAGGAAGTAGGTAAGGAGGCCCGGGCTTTCGACCGCCTTGGCCGAATAGGTCACACCTTTTTCATCGAGCTTGCGCGTGAGTTCGGGATCGCGGATCGGAACGGTCGAAAAGGTCTTGTCGTCCTTGAGTTTACCCGAAATCGAGGTCTCGTCGATGACGACCGATTCTACCTGACCTTCGGCGACACGCTGCTTGAATTCGGAATAGGGGATGGCCTCGCGCGCGGTCGTCGCGCCGCCGCTGATGAGCGACGTTATCAGAAACAGAGCAATCAGAAGGCCCGACCAGATCATCAAACCGCGCATCAGGGGATTTGGCTGCTGCGGGTCCTTGTCGTCATTCATTATCGTCATCCACTAAAAAGAGCGCGCCCGGGGCACACATATATATGAAGCTGAATGTAGGGATTATCGCTTAATAGGCAATGACCGGGCAGATATTTATGCAGATCATCGCGGCACCTTTCAGTTGCGCCGCTCGAGCCACCAATATTGCGTCCATACATCTTCGGATTCGATCGGCTGCCCGTTCTGGTCGCGCGCCGGCCGGTAGCGCCAGCGCTGTTCGATCAGACGGCAGGTGATCTGATCGTCCTCCGGGCTGCCGCTGGGGCGGATAACACGGCAATTGCTGACCCGTCCGCTGGTCAGGACGGTAAAGCGCACGCGCACCGATTTGCCGTTGCGCAGATCGCGGCGCTGGCGCGGATAATCCTTGGCATTAGTGATGTCCCCGGCGATCTTGCGCGCCGGGCCCCAGCCGGCGCCGCTTCCACCGCCGCCCGTCCCGCTGCCGCTCGTGCCGCTTCCGGTCCCCGTCCCGACGCCGCCCGCACCGGTGCCGGGCCCGGGCCGGTCGGACGCGCCCTGCGACTTGTCATCGCCTTCACCCGCCTTTTTGGCGCTGGTGATATCATTCTTGGTCTTGAGAACAATCTTGGGCTCGGGACGCACAACCTGCGTCGCTTTCGACTTGAGATTCTTGGGTGCTGCCGCCCCTTCCGGGTTTTCAGCCTTGCTGGGTTCCTTTCTGGGCGGCGGCGGGGGGGGTTCGACTTCTGGCCTTGGCGGTGTGACGTCGAACGCAACGAGATCAAATGCATCTTCCAGCTGCTGCGAAAAATCGGTCCTGAGCCCCGTCATCAGGCCCCATCCGACCAGAAGGCAGATGAGCGCAACGGCGGCTCCGGACTTTATGCGATCCGCTGTCCGGTCTCCATCCCCATAAGCCATTATGCTTCATCCCCAGCTTGTGAGCGCGGCGGAGCGCGGCGGATCGTCCACCCAACCTGTTCCTTTTCCCGTTGCGGAGCAATGAGATAGTTTCCGATCATGGTCTTCTTGCGAGCAACCATTTGCGCGACGATATGATCCATCGCCTCGCCGCGCGGCGTCAGCTCCGGATCGAGGAGGGCAATCGCATGGGCCATCAGACGGCGGGAAAGCTCATAGGGAAGTTGATCGAGCGGAGCGGAAATTTGCACATGTTGCTGCGCTGGGTCCAGTTGCACATATTGCGCCGTAAGGTCGTGCATCATCCACAAAAGCGCGGCTTCGGCATCTGCGAGGTTACTCGCCGATCGCGACAGGGCGAGCGGATCGATCCAGTCTGCTTCTGCAAGCGCCTGCCGCATCCGCACCCGGTCGAAGGCGCGATTTTGGTTGGAAGGGTCCTGGATTGCGGCAATGCCATTTGCTGCGACCAGTTCGCCCAGTTCGGTCCGCCGCCATTGCAGTAGAGGACGGAGTATCCTTCCGTTTCTTGCGCGGACACCGGCGAGGCCGGAAATGCCCGCGCCACGATTGAGGCGCATCATCAGCGTTTCGGCCTGATCGTCGGCATGATGGGCCGAAAGGATCCAGTCGATATTCTCGTTCGCCGCCCACTCGTGCAGCAATGTATAGCGCGTCTTGCGCGCCTGAGACTGGAGATTGCCGGTAATCGGCTGCTCGGGGACCAGGGTGCTATGGGGAACGCCGAGTCCGCGGCAAAGTCCGGAACACCAGCGAGCCTCGTCGGCCGATTCTGCCCGCAATTGATGATCGACGGTGGCGGCAAATACCCTTCCACGCAGCGTGGCGGCGCAAAGCAACAGCAATGCTACGCTATCAGGGCCGCCCGAAAGCGCGACACCGAACCGGCTCGTCTCCACCGCTCCGCCGGTCAACCGGGAGAGACGATCGTAAAACCGCGCGGTTGCGGCGGACGGAATGTCGAACCGCCCGCTGCCCGTGGGCCCGCTATCAGGCGCAGCCGGCTTTCGTGCGCTCACTGGTCGCCTGTGAACGCAAGCTCGCGTTCATGCTGTCGCCATAGACTTTGAACAATTCGCCAAAGGCGGTGCACGAGGCTTGCTTGTTGTTCATGCGTGAGAAGGTCATGCCAAGGAACATCAGGCTGTCCGGCGCGCGTTCGCCCTTCGGGTTGGTCTTGTAATTGTCATAGAGGGTGTGGACGGCATTTTCATATTGCCTGTCGTCCATATAGACGCGACCGAGCAGGTTGCGCGCAAAACTCATGCGCGGATATCGCGGATGGTCCTTTACGAGCTTTTCAAGTTGCGCCTGCGCCTCGGGATAAAGGCCGGCGCTCCACAAGCGGAAACCGTAATTATAGCTGTCTTCGGCGGCGTTACCCGTGGCGGGAATTTCCACCGCCTTGACCTTGGCGAGCCGGTCCGCTGATGCCTTTGCGGGAGCTGCCGCAGTCGGCTTGGCGGGCGTCGGCGTGGCGGGAGCAGGGTTGCTCGCTGCCGGGGTTGCAGGTGCTACGGCAGCTGCCCCGGTCTCTGCCTTCAGTGTTGCGAAATTATTTTCGAGCTGCCTGATTTTGAAACTGTTCTGTTCGACCATGCCGGTGAGCTTGGCCAACTGCGCCTCGATTGCATCGACCCGGGCGGTGAGATCGGCAACCGGAGCCGTCGAACCAACCGGTGCGGGGGCCGGTGTTTGCACACCCATTTCGGGCTCGATGATACCGCTGGTGCCGAACACCTTGCGTTGTACCGCCCGCATTTCCTTTTCGAGCTTGTCGACACGCAACAGGGTCGTGTTGTCCTGTGCTGCGGCCGGTGCGGTCATGGCAGCCATGGAAACGGCGGAAAGGCCGAGAGCAATGGTGCGGCGCATAAACTGTCCTTCTCGCATTTAACTGTCTTCCGTCAGCAGATATCGCGACGCGGCCTGCACAGACAAGCTGCAAATCATCAATCTACCGGGTCCTTGATTATAATCGTTACAGGAGTGCAATGATCGGGGGATGAATGGCGGGCCCGTGCCTAGTCGGCTGGATCCGGGGCTGCCGTTGCGGGCGGAGTGGCCGTTCCGGGAGCCGACGGGGTCGCAACACCCGGCGCCCCGATGCGCTTCGCCAGTTCTGCAGGATCAAGCGACACATTCTTCACCAGCGTATCCGCCGCTCCGATCTGCGGTATGGCCTGTCCGTCGACCGAAATGTCCATCGCCTGGGGGCGGCTGGTGCGGATGGTGAGGCCCTTGGTGCCCGCGGGTACGGTATAGCGGTCCCCGGCCTTCAGTTCCGCTTCATGGATGCGCTTGCCGGTCGCATCGTCAATGCGAAACCAGACCGTGTCCTTGGCGGCGATCACAACCGGCGCCGTATCGGATATGGCAGGCGTCGCCGCTGGCGTGCCGCTCGCAGGCGCTGTAATGGTTTCGCCCGGGTCCAGCTGGGTGTCGGTCGCTGCAACATCGCCCGAACTGTCAAAGAAACCCGATTTCCACACGCCATAGGCGCCCGCCAGCAGGAGCGCGATCACGGTCGCGGTGAGGACGAGCGTTTTGGGCGGGATACGCGCCGGATCGGCTGGTTCATACGCTTCATATTGATGCGCGGGCCGATATTCCTCCGCGCCAAATTCCGTGCGCAAACGGGCAATGATGCTCGCTTCATCAAGATCAAGCGAGCGCGCATAGGCGCGGACGAAACCCATGGCATAGGTCTTGCCCGGCAAGCTGGCATAGTCGCTCGCCTCGATGGCTTTCAAATGCCGCAACGGGATACGGGTATCCTGTGCAATTTCTTCAATTTTCTTGCCCGCTTTTTCACGGGTTTCCTTCAAATAGGACCCGACGCTCGTTTCCGCCGGCGGCGTTACCGCGTCGTTATTACCCTCGTCCATTATCGTCTCCCGAAAGGCGTGCCCACCCTTGTCGTTATTTGTGCCTTCGCTTGTGCTTCATCACTATAGTTTTGCCGCATTGTCAAATACCCAGCCGCAATGAGCTCCTTTTCCTGCGAAGCGCGATGGTTAATCCGCATGAGACGGGATCCTGCGGCAAGGGTTTTAAAGGCTTAGTTCCACGCCATTGTCGCTTGCCCAGCGGAGCAGCACTTCGCGCGGGTTTTTGGGCGGATTGGCGAGCAGTTGCGGCATAAATGTACGTAGCTTTTCAATGTCGAGCGTGTGAATCATCGCCTTGACAGGTCCGACGCCGACAGGGGTAATGGAAAGCCGCTCGATACCCAGACCGAGGAGGGCCATCGCTTCAAGCGGTTTACCACCCATTTCGCCGCAAACACCGAGGCGAACTGGTGTTCCGGACACTGCCTGCACGATCCGGTTGATGAAACGCAGCACGGCCGGGCTCAACCAGTCATAGCGTTCGGCGAGCTTTGGATGAGCGCGGTCGGCGGCGAACAGGAACTGGGTCAGGTCGTTAGTTCCGATCGAAAGAAAATCGAGGTGGGGCAGGATAAGGTCGAGCGTTTCGGCAAGAGCGGGGACTTCCAGCATTGCGCCATACTGAACGGCCGCCGGAAGCTTGGCGCCGCGTTTGGCCAGATGGTCCCATTGCTGCTGGAATATCTGCCGGGCTTCCTCAAACTCCCACGGTTCCGACACCATGGGGAACATGACATGGAGCGTGCGGCCGGCAGCGGCTTCAATAAGTGCGCGCGCCTGGGCCTTCATCAATCCTTCACGCTCCATCGCGAGCCGTAGAGCGCGCCAGCCCATTGCCGGATTTTCTTCCGTCTCATGGTCGGCGTGCATATAGGGCAACGCCTTGTCACCACCGATATCGACCGTGCGGAAAACGACGGGCCGGTTTCCGGCAGCATCAAGCACGTCACGGTAAAGCCGCTGCTGCCGCTCGCGCTGGGGCAGTGTAGCCGAGACAAGAAACTGGAACTCGGTGCGGAATAGTCCGATCCCATCGGCCCCGGTCAGATCAAGGTGGGCCACGTCATCGCGCAGTCCAGCGTTGATCATCACCGTGATGCGTTTTCCATCGAGGCTGATGGGCGCCTTGTCGCGCAAGGCGGCAAAAGCGGCGCGGCGCTTTTGTGTAAAGCTGAGCTTGCTTTCGAACGCCTCCAGCATCTGCGTATTCGGACGAATCTGGACCGAGGCGTCGCTGCTGTCGAGTAATAGGATGTCCCCGTCGCGGACCTTGTGCCGGATATCATGGACGCGGCCCAGCACGGGCACGCCCATCGCGCGGGCAACGATGATGACATGCGCGGTGAGCGAGCCTTCTTCAAGGATCACGCCCTTGAGCCGCCGCCGGTCATATTCAAGCAGTTCGGCCGGGCCAAGATTGCGCGCGATCAGGATGGAATCCTGCCTGAGGCCCATCTGGGCGGCGGTGCCGACCTGACCGGACACGATGCGCAGCAGCCGGTTCGACAGATCCTCAAGGTCGTGCATGCGATCGCGCAGCAGGGGATCGTCGATCTGCCGCATCCGCATGCGGGTGCGCTGTTGCACGCGCTCGATTGCTGCTTCGGCGGTGAGGCCGCTGTCGATCGCCTCATTGATGCGCCGCGACCAGCCTTCATCATAGGCAAACATCTTGTAGGTGGCGAGCACCTCCTCATGTTCGCCGCCAGTGCCGAATTCAGCCTGTGACGCCATCTTGTCGATCTGTTCGCGCATCTTGTCGAAGGCGGAATAGACGCGGTGCCGCTCGGCCTCGATATCTTCGGCGACTGTATGCTCGATCATGACGCGTGGCTGATGGAACACCGCGGCGCCGCGCGCCATGCCGTCGACCAGTTTGAGCCCGGTCAGCCGCTGGGTGGACGTATCGAAAGCGTCCGACGAGCCAGGCGCGCTTTCATCGACAAGCCCGGCATTGGCGATGAGCTCGGACAATACCATTGCAACGGTCTGCAACGCCTCGATCTCGACTTCTTCATAGAGCCGCGGTTCGACATGCTGGACCGCGACAACCCCCACCGCGCGTTCGCGATGAACGATGGGAACACCGGCAAAACTGTGGAACAGTTCCTCCCCCGTTTCGGGCTTGTAGGCATAGTCCGGATGGGCGGCCGCCTGATCGAGGTTGAGCGTCTCCATATTGGCGGCGATAGTCCCGACCAGGCCTTCGCCGAGCGCCAGCTTGGTGACATGTACCGCCGCCTGATTGAGTCCGCGCGTGGCGAACAGTTCAAGCACGCCTTGCCGGAGCAGGTAGATGGAACACACCTCGCTGTGAAGCGCCTCGCCGATGATCTGGACGACCCGGTTGAGCTTGGCCTGTGCGTTGTTTCGCGACGCCATGACGTCATGCAGGCGGGTGAGGATTTGACGGGCCGCCTGAGCGGCGGAAGAGGGAGGAGGGGGAGGGGTCGTCATGCCCCTCTCCCTTAGCAGAGAAAATCGCTGCTTGTCCCTCTTATTTGCACACTCACTGCTGCGGCTTGGGGGGAGCCGGTGCTGCTGTTTCCGGACCCACCGTTACCGGGGCGACAGGCGCGGGGGCCGTTGTAATCGGCGCCGGAGCAGGCGAACTAGTCACCGGAGCCGGACCCGTCACTTCCTGTGCCGGTGCGAACACCACCGGGTTCGGATTAGCCGTGGTTGCAGGCGCTACCGGAGCCGCCGTTACAGGAGCCGGGCCCGTCACTTCGTGTGCCGGCGCAAACACCACCGGGCTCGGAGTAGCTGCAGCCGCGGGCGCGGCGGGAGGCGTCGCTGCGGGGGCTGGCCCGGTTACTTCATGTGCGGGTGCAAACACCACCGGGTTCGTTGCGGCCGCGGCTGGTTGCGGAGCGGGTACCGCGGGCGTGGTCACCTCCTGCGGGGCGGCGAATATAACGGGGTAGGTGCTGTTGGCAGGCGGCTGCGCGCTGGCCGGGCCAGTAACCTCTCGGGTCGGAGCAAACACGACTGGATGGGCTGGCGTCGAGCCCGGTGCCTGCGGATAAACCGCAACCGGGCCGACTGCTTGAGCGGCCGGTGCTGTATAGGGTGTCGTTTCGGCTACGACGCCCGGGACAACCGGATCGGCTGCAGCGAGTTGCGGCCTGGGCTGGAGCGCATACCATTTGGCATATTCCACCTGGTAGGCGGCATAGGCATTGAAGAAATCCGCGAACGGCTTGTCGATCACCGGCAGGTTCGCGACAGCGAAATCCTTGACGGTCGCAGGTGTAGTCAGCGCTGCCTGGCTGGCCAGCGGCATTGCCGCCGCACAGAAATCACGCATCACTGGCGGGGTAGCGAAATAATTATAGAGTTTGGTCGACAGCTTGTCGCGTTCGGCCACGCCGTTAGTGCCGTACATCGAGCCAAGATTCTTGATCACCCATTTTTCGGAATCGGCGATCGGTTTCTTGTTGGTCTTGATGAAGCTGTTGTAATTGGCGATCAGCTGTTCCTCGCCCGCTCCCCGGCAACCCAACGCCGCCACGTTGAGCGCGATGCGGAAGTTCCACAAGGCCTGCTCGGGCGTCACGTTATAATTGGGCGTCAGGCGGTTTCCGGCCACATCAAGCGCCGGGATCATCAGGTTGGTAGCAGCCTGGTTCGGCGGTACCGGCATCGGCATGACCGGCGGGGGCGGCGGAGGAGGAGGGGGCGGCGGGGGCGGCGGTTTCGCCGCGCAAGCTGCCAGCGCCATTGTCGTCGCAATGGTGAGGCCAAGCTTCACCCAGTTCCGTTGTGCCATGTATCGACCCCTATTTCCTGAAAACGTCGCTCGAGCCTTTGTTGCAGTTAACCATGCCTTAGGTCAAGCAACAGGGTTTAATCTTCGCTGAATGCCGCGACGAGCCGAGCGTTATGGGAGTCGAAAGGAATCAACGCGCGAGCGCGGCTTCCGCTTCGCTGACCAACTGCGCGATGATGTCGGCGACCGGTTCCTCGCGTGATACCATTCCGACCGACTGGCCGGCCATCAGCGATCCGTTTTCGACGTCGCCGTCGATCACCGCCCGGCGCAATGCACCGGCCCAATAATGTTCGATCTCGAGCTGGGCGGCGGCCATGTCGACCTTTCCTTCGTCGAGCATATTGGCAACTTCGCGCTGCTTGGCGGTGAAGGCTTCGGTGCCCGCATTCTTGAGCGCGCGGACCGGGATGACCGGGAGGCGCGGATCGATCTGGACGCTCGCGACCGCATCGCGCGCATTGGCGCGGATAAACGCCTTCTTGAAGTTCGGATGCGCGATGCTCTCGGTGGCGCAGACAAAGCGGGTGCCGAGTTGAACGCCGGCCGCGCCCATTTCGAGATAGCCGGCGATCGCCTCTCCGCGACCGATTCCGCCAGCGATGAAAATGGGTACTTCGTTTGCGATTTCGGGCAGGATTTCCTGTGCCAGCACGCTGGTCGCAACCGGGCCGATATGGCCGCCCGCCTCCATGCCCTCGATCACCAGCGCGTCGGCACCGGAGCGGATCAGCTTTTTCGCCAGCGCGAGCGTCGGCGCGAAACAGATGACTTTGGCACCCGCCGCTTTGATCGCCTCGAGACTGCCCTTGGGCGGGAGTCCGCCCGCCAGCACGACATGGCTGACCTGGTGCTTCGCGCAAACCTCGATCAGCTCGAACAGCTGCGGGTGCATGGTGATGAGGTTGACGCCGAACGGCTTTTGCGTGAGCGCCCTTGTGCCTTCGATTTCCTTGTCGAGCAGGTCAGGCGTCATCGCCCCGCACGCGATCACCCCGAAACCGCCCGCATTGGAAATGGCGGCGACCAGATGGCGTTCCGAAACCCAGCTCATCGCGCCGCACAGGATCGCGACGTCGCAACCGAGAAAGTCCGTGCCGCGCTGCATCAGCGCCTTCAAGGACGACATCAGGCGGCGTCTTCCGCGTCGAGGCCATAGGCGGTGTGGAGGACGCGCACCGCGAGTTCGGTGAAATCCTCGTTGATGAGCACGCTGACCTTGATCTCGCTGGTCGAGATGGCCTCGACGTTGATACCGCGGTCGGCGAGCGCCTTGAACATCGTCGCGGCAACGCCGGCATGGCTCTTCATCCCTACGCCGACCACCGAGATCTTGGCGACCGACGGGTCATTGAGGATGCGGTTGAAACCGATCTTTTCCTTCTCGCCTTCCAGAATCTGGATCGCGCGGGCCAGATCGGTGCGCGGCAGGGTGAAGGTGACGTCGGTCTCGCCCTTTTCTCGGCCGACATTCTGGATGATCATGTCGACGTTGATCGCGGCATCGGCGAGCGGGCCGAAGATGTTGGCGACCCCGCCCGGCTTGTCCGGCACGCGGGTGAGAATGATCTTCGCTTCATTCTTGTCATAGGCGATGCCGGTGATGAGTTGCCGTTCCATATCGCTTCCTTCAATTTCCTCGTCGCTGACGATCAATGTGCCGGGGGTGGGGGCCTGCCCGGGCTCGACAAAGCTCGACAGCACCTGGATGCGCACCCCTTCCTTCATCGCAAGGCCGACCGAACGGGTCTGCAGTACCTTGGCGCCGACGCTGGCCAGTTCCAGCATCTCCTCATAGGTAACCATCTTGAGCTTGCACGCCTTGGGGTCGATGCGCGGGTCGGTGGTGTAGACGCCGTCAACATCGGTATAGATGTCGCAGCGGTCGGCCTTGACCGCCGCCGCCACCGCGACCGCCGAGGTGTCCGATCCGCCGCGTCCCAGCGTTGCGACGCGGCCATCGCCCATCATCCCCTGAAAACCGGGAATGACCGCGACCTTGCCGGACTGCATCGACGCGACCAGCTTGTCTGTATCGATGCTGTCGATGCGCGCCTTTTCATGCGCTTCCATCGTGTGAATGGGAAGCTGCCAGCCTAGCCAGCTGCGCGCCGGGATACCGATCGCCTGCAAGGAAAGCGCGAGCAGGCCCGAAGTCACCTGTTCGCCCGAGGCAACCACCACGTCATATTCGGCCGGATCATAGACCGGCGAGGCTTCACGGCAGAAGTTCACCAAACGGTCGGTCTCGCCCGACATGGCAGAGACGACGACGGCCACTTCATTGCCCGCGTCGACCTCGCGTTTGACCAGTTGCGCAACGGTACGGATGCGCTCGGTTCCGGCCATCGAAGTGCCGCCGAATTTCATCACTATACGGGCCATGATCTGTTGTTTATTCTCCGTATTTGCGAAGCCACGCGCCTCTTAGGCAAGCGGGTGAATCAAGGCAACCGCAACAACCGATTATTTTTTGGTACGAAAGAAACTGCTTATGTCGTCGATCGTCGCCAGCGAGGCTGAACATTTCGGACAGCTTGCCGCCGACTGGTGGAACCCCAAGGGATCGTCCGCCATGCTGCACAAGCTCAATCCGGTGCGGCTTGGCTATATCCGCGAGATGGTCGACCGGCACTGGGGCAGCGACGAGCGCAGCCGGACGCCGCTGGCGGGCAAGCGCGCGCTGGATGTCGGCTGCGGCGCCGGATTGCTGTGCGAGCCGCTGGCACGGCTGGGCGCGAGTGTCACGGGTGTCGATGCGGCCCCGGAAAATATCGCCGCAGCCCGCGACCACGCCGCCGGACAGGGGCTTTCGATCGATTATCGCCACGGGGATATAGGCCGGATGCCGATGACGCCGTTCGATCTCGTCACCAGCATGGAGGTGGTGGAGCATGTCGCCGATCCCGCCGCCTTTATCGCGGCGCTGGCGGCCAAGCTGGCGGACGGCGGGTTGATGATCCTCTCGACGCCCAATCGCACCGCGCTTTCGCGCTTCGCGATGATCACGGTGGGCGAGGGGCTGGGGCAAATCCCCAAGGGTACGCACAACTGGAGCCAGTTCCTGACGCCCGAGGAACTGGAGGACCATGCCGTAGCGGCGGGGCTGGCGGTCATCGACCGGCGCGGCCTCAGCTTTTCGCCCACGCGCGGGTTCCAGTTGAGCGACGACATGACGCTCAACTATCTGCTGGCCCTTGCAAGACCCTGACGGAAAGGGCGGTTCTCTTGGTCAAAACCGATCCGCGCATCGATGCCTATATCGAGCAGGCGCAACCCTTTGCACAGCCGATCCTCGCCCATATCCGCGCGCTGGTGCACAAAGCCGTGCCCGATGCGGACGAGACGATCAAATGGTCGATGCCGCATTTTGTCGTGAACGGCAAAAACCTCGCGGGGATGGCGGCGTTCAAGGCGCATGCGAGTTTCGGCATCTGGCACGGGCTCGAACCGGACCGGCATGCGGAAAAGGATGGCATGGGGAGTTTCGGCAAACTCACCGCCCTCGCTGATCTTCCCGATGAGAAAGAACTGGTCGAGCGCCTGAAGAACGGCGCCGATCTTATCCGGTCAGGGAAGGGGAGTGGCGCTCCCAAGCCGAAAAAGCCCGCGAAACCGCTTCCCGATATGCCCGCCGATTTCGCTGCGGCGCTGGATGCCAGCAAGGCCGCTGCGGCGACCTGGGAGGGCTTTTCCCCTTCGTGCAAACGCGAGTATCTCGACTGGGTAATCGAGGCTAAACGTCCCGAAACCCGCGAGAAACGCATCGCCCAGGCGGCGGAATGGATCGCCGAAGGCAAGCAGCGCAACTGGAAATATATGGGGCGTTGACTGCCTCCTTCTCCTCCTCCTGCCTTTCCTCCCGTCACCCTGAACTTGTTTCAGGGTCCATATGCCCGGCGCCATCGGGAGGTCACCGCCCCTGTGGATGCGGAAACAAGCCCGTCGCGAGCGAGCCGAAGGGTGCAGCATGACGATGGTGACTGGTTCAATTGTCCTTCCCCAGCAGCGTCTTTTCCCAGAATAGGAGGTCGGTCCAGAACTGGTAGTCGACATTTTCCTTCTTGCCCCACTGATGGCCTTCATTCTGGGCGATCGATAGCCAAACCGGGGTGCCTGCCTTGCCCACTGCGGCCGCGACCTGGCGCGCTTCGGAGGCGGGCACGCGCGGGTCGTTTTCACCCGCGACGACATAGAGCGGCATCTTGATCTCGGTGATGCGGCGCATCGGCGCGATCTTGCGGAACTGGGCGAGCTGTTTGGGATCGCGTTCGTCGCCATATTCGGCGCGGCGCAGGTCGCGGCGATAGCTCTGCGTGTTGTTCAAAAAGGTCACGAAGTCCGAAATCGCGACGACGCAATTGGCGCTACGGAACTTGTCCGGATAGAAGATCGCGGTCGCATAGCACATATAGCCGCCATAGCTGCGCCCGGTTTCGGCCATGCGCGCGGCATCAATCTGCGGGTCCTTTTCCAGCGCGGCGACGAACGCTCCGATATCCTTGACCGAATTTTCCCGGAGGAAGGGGCCATTGTCGAGGTTGAGGAAGCGCTTGCCATAGCCCGACGAGCCCCGGACATTGGGATAGAACATGGCGATGCCAAGCTCGTTCATCAGATAATTGTAGCGGCCGATGAAGCCGGGACGCGTCTGGCTTTCCGGGCCGCCGTGGATCCACATCAGGAGCGGCCGTTTGCCCGGGAATTTCTTTGCATCGGGACGATAGAGAAAGCCCGACATCGGCTCGCCGTCGAAGCTTTTGACCGAAACCAGTTCGGGTTCGGCATTGGCCTGGGGATCGAGCCCGCCGGTTTCGCTGCTGGTCCAGCGGGTGACGCCAAGCGTTTTCGGATCGACAGCATAGGCATCGGACGGCACCCGGGCAGAGGACAGGGTGAGGCCGATCATGCCCCATGGCGCGATGTCGAGCCCGCTGGCGACGCCTTGCGGGAGGGCGGAGACATCGCGGGTCGTCCCGCTGGCCATGTCGAGCAGCTTCAGCCGGCTCGCGCCCGCTTCGTTGACGAGATAGGCAACATAGCCGTCGCCTATCTCGAATTCCTCGACGTCCCATTTGATTGCCGGGCTGCGCGGGGTGAATTTGCCGCTGGCGGCGTCGAGCGTGCCGAGCCGCTGGAAATCCGATCCCTCGTCGCTGGTGACCCAGATCACGCCATCCGCCGCAATCTTAAGCCCTCCATAGGCTACGGCCTTACCATGATCGCCGAGCGGGGCGAGCTTGCCGCTGGCGAGATCGAGCCGGAACAGATTATTCTTCGCCGCCGAAATATATTGGCGGACGACCGCGCTTTGCCCGTCGGGAGCAAAGGCGGCGATGCTCCAGCCGCCGCCCGTCATCTGCGCCACCATCCGGTCGCTTTTGGGATCGCGCGGGTTCATCACATAAAGATCGGTATCGGTGCCGTTGCGGCGGGTCGATGAATAGCCGACGAGGCTGCCGTCCTTTGCCCAGGCGCCGAAACTGTTGCGGCTCTTGCCATCGGTAAGCAGCGTGAGACGGCCATCCTTCAGCGTGTAGAGCTGATAGAATTCGCTGCCGCCAGTGTCCTTTTCGACCAGCAGCACATCGCCGTTGGGCGACCAGCGGCCCGACACCGGTTCTTCCTCGAAACTGATCTGCGTACGGACGCCGCCGGGCGCCCTGACGCTGTGCAACTGCGCCGTGTTGCCGAAGCGCGTGCGGATCAGCATCGAGCGGTCAACCGGGTTCCAGCCTTCGAATTCGGCGGTACGATATTCGAGATAGGGCCGCACCTTCTGCGCCATTGCGACCGGCACCTGCGGCACATTTTCCATCTGCATCGCGGCCGGACGAGGGGCTACCGCGTCGTTGGGTTTTTCTTGCGCGTTTGCGGTGCCGGCCGCCACGGACAAGGCCGTTCCCGCAAGGATAAGGTTCCGCATGATTCGAAGGTTCGTCATGATTTCTCCCGGACAAGATGGATAACGGATTTCCGCCATTTTCGGATGAAGCGGAAATAATCCCCGAAAACTGCCAAAAACACCTTCTTAAGGTGATAAAGATGATATGTTAGCCGCATTTTTGAAATGAGCGTTTGGCCCATCGTTTTCTTGCCAGCCTGAGGGCTGATCGCGGTACGCTCCTGACAAGGGACAATGCGACGGTCACTCTGGCATCATGAACGAGCGATTAGCCGTAGGAAAGCCCTGCGCGATTAAAAATCGAGCTGCTCATAATGGGCGGGCGGCGTCACGATCTCCATGCGTTCGGACAGGAGCGGACGGAAGCTCGGACGCGATTTGAACCCGGCATACCAGCCCTTGGTCTGTTCGTGCGATGACCAGTCGATGCCGCCCAGATAATCCGCCACCGAGATATGCGCCGCCGCCGAGATGTCGGCGAGGCTCATTGTCGCACCCGCAAGCCACGGGCGATGATCGATCAGATAATCGACATAATCGAGATGCTGGTTGGCGAGCCGCATCGCTTCGCGCAGGACGCGCGCTTCGGGCGGCTGGCGGTGAACGACGCGTTTCAGCATCCGTTCGTGGAGCAGCGGGGCGACTACATCTCCGAAAAACTGTTCATCGAACCAAGCGACCAGCCGGCGGATTTCGGCGCGGCTCGTCGCCGTTCCTGCGATCATCGGGTTCTTGTCGACGGTTTCTTCAAAATATTCGCAGATCGCCTGGCTGTCGATCAGCGTGATGTCGCGTTCATGATCGCGCACCACGGGTGTGCGCCCGGTGGGGTTCATGTCGACGAATTCATCGCGATGTTCCCAAGGGGATTCCCGCACCAGTTCGTAGCCGACGCCCTTTTCACCGAGGAGCAGGCGCACCTTGCGGGAAAACGGACACAGGGGGAACTGGAAAATCTGCCACATGGAACGATCCTGTTAGGCGAGGGGGGCGATCATCGGCAAGAGACAAAGCGTAAAAAGAAAAGGCCCGGTCGTAAATAAACCGGGCCTGTCCTTGGTATCGTGACGAACGATTCCGTGAAAATCAGTTGAGCTGCCTGTCCATGTCCTGCGACATTTTCTTCATGCTCCGGCCCATCGATTTTTCCATCTGGGCGCCCATGTCCCTGGCCATGTCCATCATCACCGGCATCATCTTTGCCATGCCGCTCGCCATGACGCCCATCGAGCGGGTCATGACACGGGTCTGGTCTTCCATCCGGTCCATGTAGCGCGGGTCACGGCGCGACATCATGTCGCCGACCGTGGTATCAGGATCGACGCGGGAGATTTTGCCTTCCGGGTCCATCTTGGCGGCGGCATCCATGATCGGCGCAACCTTCATGGTCGAAAGGGTCTTCATCATGGCGACCATGATGTCGGCCATGCCGTCCTGGAATTTGGGGTCGTTGAGCTTGTCGACCATTTCGGTCTGCACCTCGCGCATTTCGCGCTCTTCACTGGGATCGCGCGCAGCGGCGGGAGCGGCTATCATTGCCGCAAGCGGAACAGCAAGCAACAGGGCACGGCGCATGGTCGGTCCTTTTCGAAACAATCCACAAGCCGGCAAGAACCGGCCTTCGAACTACATATATAGTGCGGACGAGCTTATTCCAAGCTGAACGAAGCGCAGGACAGAGGGCGGGGAATGTGAAGAGTTGTAAAAATTGCCGTCGTCATTGCGAGCGCGAGCGAAGCAATCCAGGGGTGGGGAGGCCGGTCCTGGATTGCCGCGCCAGCTTTGCTAGCTCGCAATGACGCACATTCTATTCCGCGGCCTCCAGTACCTCGCCGCCGAGCGGATGGCTGAGCCGGTTCACCATTTCCTTGGGGCACACCTGCCAGAAGCGCTCGCGGGTGCGATCCCAGTCGCGCAGGATTTCCTCTGACCAGCGGCTGTCGGTCGCCGCGGCATGCTCCTCGACCAGCGCCTTGAGTACGCTTTCCCAATGCGCGCTTTCGAGCCGCTGCCAGACGATGCTTTCGGGGTTCGCGTTGCGCGCGAAGTCGCCGCGCTCATCATAGACGAACGCCATCCCGCCGGTCATCCCGGCGCCGAAATTGGCGCCGACCTTGCCGAGGATGACGGCCATGCCGCCGGTCATATATTCGCACGCGTTGGAGCCCGCGCCCTCGACCACCACGGTCGCGCCCGAGTTGCGCACCGCAAAGCGTTCGCCCGCCTGCCCGGCCGCGAGCAGCGTGCCCGCGGTCGCGCCATAAAGCACGGTGTTGCCGAGGATGACATTGTCCTGGCTGACGAGCGGCGAGGAGACGGTCGGGCGGACGATGATACGGCCGCCCGAAAGGCCCTTGCCGACATAGTCGTTGGCCTCGCCGAACACTTCGAGCGTGATGCCCTTGCACAGGAAGGCGCCGAGCGACTGGCCCGCGCTGCCGCGCAGCCGCACCTGGATATGGTCGTCGGCGAGCGCGCGCATGCCAAAACGGCCGGTGACTTCGGCCGACAGCCGGGTGCCGACCGCGCGATGGGTGTTGCGCACCGTATAGGTCAGCTGCATCTTCTCGCCGCGCTCGAACACCGCGCGCGCGTCCGCAATCATCTGAGCATCGAGGCTGTCGGGCACCTCGTTGCGGAAGGTCGGGATCGAGAAGCGGCGCTGCTCGTCGGGCGCATCCACCTTGGCGAGGATCGGGTTGAGGTCGAGGTCGTCGAGATGCTCGGCGCCGCGGCTGACCTGCTTTAAGAGCTCGGTGCGGCCGATCACCTCGTCGAGGCTGCGGAAGCCCAGCCGGGCGAGGATTTCGCGTACTTCCTCGGCGATGAAGGTCATCAGGTTGATGACCTTTTCAGGCGTGCCGGTGAACTTGGCGCGCAGCCGCTCGTCCTGCACGCAGACACCGACCGGGCAGGTGTTGCTGTGGCACTGGCGCACCATGATGCAGCCCATCGCGACCAGGCTGAGCGTGCCGATGCCGAATTCCTCGGCGCCGAGGATCGCGGCGATGACAATGTCGCGGCCGGTCTTGAGCCCGCCATCGGTGCGCAGCTTGATGCGGTGGCGCAGGCCGTTGAGGGTCAGCACCTGGTTGACCTCCGAAAGCCCCATCTCCCACGGCGTCCCGGCATATTTGATGCTGGTGAGCGGCGAGGCGCCGGTGCCGCCGACATTGCCCGAAACGAGGATCACGTCGGCATGCGCCTTGGCGACGCCGGCCGCGACGGTGCCGATGCCGGCCGAGGACACGAGCTTGACGCACACCCGCGCGCGCGGGTTGATCTGTTTCAGGTCATAGATGAGCTGGGCGAGATCCTCGATCGAATAGATGTCGTGGTGCGGCGGCGGCGAGATCAGCGTGACGCCGGGCGTCGAATGGCGCAGGCGCGCGATGAACTCGGTCACCTTGAAGCCGGGGAGCTGGCCGCCCTCGCCGGGCTTGGCGCCTTGCGCGACCTTGATCTCGATTTCCTCGCAGGCTCCGAGATATTCGGCGGTGACGCCGAAGCGGCCGCTGGCGATCTGCTTGATCGTGCTGTTGGCATTGTCGCCATTGTCATAGGGCGTGAAGCGCGCCGAATCCTCGCCGCCTTCGCCCGACACCGCCTTGGCGCCGATGCGGTTCATCGCTATCGCAAGCGTTTCATGGGCTTCGGGGCTGAGCGCGCCGAGGCTCATCCCCGGCGTCACGAACCGCTTGCGGATTTCGGTGATCGCCTCGACCTCGTCGATCGAGACCGGCTCGCGGCCCCCGGCAAATTCCATCAGGTCGCGCAGATAGACCGGCGCCATGTCCTGAATGCCGCGCGAGAACTGGAGATAGGTCGAATAGCTGTCGGTCGCCACCGCGGTCTGGAGGAGGTGCATGAGCTGCGCCGAATAGGCGTGCGTCTCACCGCCCGCGCGCTGGCGGTAGAAGCCGCCGACCGGCAGGTGCACCACGCCTTCGGCAAAGGCGGGGTCATGCCGTAGCCGCGCGTTCAGATGCAGGCTGTTATAGCCCTCGCCCGAAATCTTGGCCGGCATGCCGGGGAACAGGTCGTTGACCAGCGCGCGCGAAAGGCCGACCGCCTCGAAATTATAACCGCCGCGATAGGAGGAGATGACCGCGATGCCCATCTTGGACATGATCTTGAGCAGGCCCTCGTTGATCGCCGTGCGGTAATTTTCCAGACAGGCGGCGAGATCTCGCTCGCCGAACAGACCGCGTGCCTGGCGATCGGCGATGGTCGCTTCGACAAGATAGGCATGGACAGTGGTCGCGCCGACGCCGATCAGCACGGCAAAAGCGTGGGTGTCGAGCGCTTCGGCCGAGCGGACGTTGATCGATGCGTAGGAGCGCAGTCCCTTGCGAACGAGATGGGTATGGACCGCCGCCGCAGCCAGCACCATCGCGATGCCGATGCGGTCCGCGCCGATCGCCTCGTCGGTGAGGAACAACTCGGTCTGGCCGGCGCGTACCGCCTGCTCGGCTTCGGCGCGAATACGAGCGATACCGTCACGCAGCCCCTGCGGGCCGTCCTCCTTGTCGAAAGTGCAGTCGATGGTCGCCACCGCATCGCCGAAATTGGCGCGCAGCCGGTCCCAGTCGGCCGACAGCAGCACCGGCGAATCGAGCACCAGCACATGGTCGTTCTGCGCGTCGGTTTCGAGGATGTTGGCAAGGTTGGAAAAGCGCGTCTTGAGGCTCATCACATGCCGTTCGCGCAAGGGGTCGATCGGCGGGTTGGTGACCTGGCTGAAATTCTGCCGGAAGAACTGGCTGACATTGCGCGGCTTGTCGGAAATGACCGCGAGCGGCGTGTCATCGCCCATAGAACCGACCGCTTCCTTGGCGTCCTCGACCATGGGCGAGAGCACCAGTTCCATGTCCTCGAGCGTCTGGCCCGCGGCCATCTGGCGGCGCACCAGTTCCTCCTTGTTCCATGAAGGCTGCGAGCCCTGCTTCGGCGCGGGGAGATCGGCAATGGCGAGGAAGCCCTTGACCATATCGGCATAGGGATGCTCGCCTGCGATCCGGTCCTTGATCGCGCGGTCCTTGTAGAGCTTGCCTTCGTCGAGATCGACCGCGATCATCTGTCCGGGGCCGAGGCGGCCCTTCTTGACGATGCTGTTTTCGGGCAGCACGACCATCCCGGCTTCCGAGCCCACGACGAGGAGGCCATCATTGGTGATGGTATAGCGCAGCGGACGCAGCGCGTTCCTGTCCATCCCCGCGACCGCCCAGCGGCCATCGGTCATCGCGAGCGCGGCAGGGCCGTCCCAAGGCTCCATCACCGAGGCGAGATACTGGTACATTGCGAGATGGCTTTCCGGCGTATCCTGATCCGCCTGCCAGGCTTCGGGGATGAGCATCAGCTTGGCAGTGGGGCCATCGCGGCCCGAACGGCAGATCGCCTCGAACACCGCGTCGAGCGCGGCGGTATCGGACGCACCCGCCGGGATCACCGGCTTGATATCCTCCGAATGTTCGCCGAACGCGAGGCTCGCCATCTTGATCTCGTGGCTCTTCATCCAGTTCTTGTTGCCGCGGATCGTGTTGATTTCACCATTATGGGCAAGGCAGCGGAACGGTTGCGCCAGCCACCATTGCGGGAAGGTGTTGGTCGAATAGCGCTGGTGGAAGATCGCGACGCGGCTCTCGAAGCGCGGATCGGTGAGGTCAGGATAGAAGACCGAAAGCGATTCGGCGAGGAACAGCCCCTTGTAGATGATCGACTGGCACGACAGGCTGCAGATGTAAAAGTCGCCGATTTGTGCCGCAATGACCTTCTTCTCGATGCGGCGGCGGATGAGGTAGAGCTGCTTTTCGAACTCCGAAGCAGACTGCGTGCCGGGAAGCGGCCCGGCGATCATGATCTGCTCAATTTCGGGGCGCGTGCGCTGCGCCTTGTCGCCGATCACCGAGACATCGACCGGCACCTGACGCCAGCCATAGATGGTGTAGCCCGCCTCGATGATTTCGGATTCGATGATGGTGCGGCAGGTTTCCTGCGCGCCCAGATCGGTGCGGGGAAGGAAGACCATGCCCACCGCGAGCCGGTTGGGCATCGTCTTATGGCCCGATGCCGCAATGGCATCGTCGAAGAAACGCACCGGGAGGTCGACATGGATTCCCGCGCCATCGCCGGTCTTGCCATCGGCATCGACCGCACCGCGGTGCCATACCGCCTTCAGCGCATCGATTGCCGAGGCGACGACGCGCCGCGACGGCTGGCCATCAGTGGCGGCAACGAGGCCGACGCCGCAAGCATCGGATTCAAACCCGGGACGGTACATGCCATGGGCGGCGAGATATTCGCGGGAGTCGTGGGTCATTTCTGGTCTTTCAGCAGTGCGCGCAAATAATCGAGATTGTCTTTTTCTTCGTCGTCCAGTTTCTGGCCGGAACGTTGCTTGGCTTCCAGTGCATGGAGGTTGGCCCGCGTGGAGGCGTCACTCCATTTTTGTTCCGATATCGCCTCTTCATTCTTCAACCGTGCATATATATCCCGGTCAGCCTGCGACCATTTCCCTGTCGGATTGGTATCGTCGATCGCAGCGATCGCATCATCGGCTGCCTTCGCTGCTGCTTCCGCTGCGTCGTCAGCGGGCTGAGGCGGCGGAGGCAGATGGGCGGTTGCCGTTTCAAATTTCTTCATGATGTCTGGCATCATCTTCATGATTTCGGGCGTCACGCCTTTCATGGCGGTGACCAGTTCCGGGCTGTAGAAGCTGGTTACCCAGTTTTCCGCATAGGCCTTGCCCGTCGGCGTGGCGAGGAAGCGGTCGAGATCGGCGAGTTGCGGCACCGTAAACTTGTTTGCATAGATGGTGGTCAGAGCCGTGCGAACGGAAGGCTCGGCCTTGTCCATGACCGGCGTCATTTCCGTGAACATGACGTCGAGCATGATGCGCATCCGTTCGCGAAAATGCGGATCATGTCCCTGGGCCAGTTCGCCGAGCGTTTTGCCCTTTCCGGCACTTTTGACGTCATTTTCAGGAAGCATGTCTTCGGCATTCATGCCGTACATCGCTTCCATCATGTTATTGACCATCTCCGACATCTGGCCTCCCATCATTTTGCGATAGGTACCGAGCGGCCACAGCTTGTCGATGACCGGTTTGGCCGCAGCGACGCGCTCGGCCGATGGCGGCGCGGCCGGCGTCGCAGCCCCGGCCGTTTGCGGCGGGCTGGATTGCGCGGCAAGCGGCGATGCGAGAACCATCAGCGGAACGATCAGGGCGCGGGAAAGGGTCATGATATCCTCCTTGGGGCTGTTTGCGGCATTTCGGACCTGCTGCGGCCGGAGCAAAAGCCGGCGCCGTGAGCCATTGCGGGCGCTGCTATCCCTCCTGCGAGCATGCACGATGCAGCAGCACAACGGTCGGTACGAATATTTCCGATCATGGCGCTTTGATCCCCAGGTCGCGTTGAATCTGCGCGGCAAGTTCGCGTGCGGCATATTCACCTGCATCTTCGCCAAATCGGCGACCGAGCGCGATGAAGGAATCGTTCAGCTGGGGTTGGGCCGCCAGTACCCCGCGGCCGGGACCGCTCTCATAGAAGGATCGCACCGCTTTCAAATCATCGGCCGATAGTCTGCTGGTATAGACTTTGACCAGCTCGGCCCGGATTTCGGGCCAGCGCGATTCCATTTTTTCGCCGTAAAGTTCACCGAAACGGTGGCTGAATCCCGTGCGCCCGCCCGGGTACCGTGCGTCGATCTGGGTAAGGTAGCGTGCGCCATCGGGCAGTTTGGAAAGTTCGCCGAGGAAACTGGAGGCGACGACCGGAAGAACCTCGCGGAGCTGTGCAAGGATTAACTCTTCGGTCCCCGTTATCCTGATGATGGCCTCAGCATCGGCAATTGCCGCGGGCGAAGGCGGGTTTTGATGGACGGTCAAGGCGGGGCTTTGGTTGACCGTTTGCCGTGCCTGAGCCGCAGTACCGGTCGCACAGGCCAGTAATAGAGCCAGAGAAAGATAAAGATATTTCATCGTGCTCCTATCCCAAAGACGCCCGGCACTTCATGCCGCCTTCCTCTCCGCCCTGGCCTCATCCCGTGCCGCCTTGAGGTATTTGTTCATATGCGCGGCCACGTCCATACCATCGCGGATCGCCCAGACGACGAGGCTTGCGCCGCGCACGATATCGCCGGCGGCGAACACGCCGTCGAGGCTGGTCATCATGGTCTGATGATCGACGCGGACCGTGCCCCAACGGGTGACGCCGAGTTCGTCCGCGCCGAACAGGACGGGGAGGTCTTCGGGGTCGAAGCCCAGCGCCTTGATGACCATGTCGGCGTCATGCACGATTTCGCTGCCTGGTTCGGGTTCGGGCGAGCGGCGGCCCGAGGCGTCGGGTGCGCCAAGCCGCATCGCGGTGGCCTCGACGCCGGTCACCTTTTCCCCACCCTGAAACGCGGTCGGGGCGGAGAGCCAGACGAACTCGACGCCTTCCTCCTCGGCATTCTGCACTTCGCGCTGCGAACCTGGCATATTGGCGCGGTCGCGGCGATAGAGGCATTTGACCGATTTGGCGCCCTGGCGGATCGCGGTGCGGACGCAGTCCATCGCGGTGTCGCCGCCGCCGATGACGACGATATCCTTACCTTTGGCATCGAGGCGGCCATCGTCGAACGCGGGGACGGCATCGCCGAAGCTCTTGCGGTTGGAGGCGGTGAGATAGTCGAGCGCCTCGAACATGCCCTGCCGGTCATCGCCCGCCAGGCCCATGGGCTTGGCCTTGTAGACGCCGGTAGCGATGAGGAGTGCGTCATGCTTGCTACGCAGTTCCTCGAGGCTCGCATCTTCGCCCACTGCAAAGCCTTCGTGGAAGGTGATGCCGCTGTCCTTCAGGCGCTGGACGCGGCGCATCACCACTTCCTTTTCGAGCTTGAAGCCGGGGATGCCATAGGTGAGGAGGCCGCCCGCGCGGTCGTGGCGGTCATAGACATGAACCTCGTGGCCGGCGGCGCGCAGATGTTCAGCCGCCGCGAGACCAGCCGGCCCCGCGCCGATCACGCCCACCGACTGGCCGGTGGCCTTGCCGACAGCGACGGGCTCGACCCAGCCCTCGTCCCAGGCGGTGTCGGTGATGAATTTCTCGACCGAGCCGATGGTAACGGCGCCGTGGCCCGAAAATTCGATCACGCAATTGCCTTCGCACAATCGGTCCTGCGGGCAGATGCGGCCGCAGATTTCGGGCATGGTCGAGGTCGCGTTGCTAAGCTCGAACGCCTCGCGCAGCCGCCCCTCGGCGGTGAGGCGCAGCCAGTCGGGGATATGATTGTGCAACGGGCAATGCACCGAGCAATAGGGCACGCCGCATTGCGAGCAGCGCGATGCCTGTTCTTCGGCCTTGGGGGCATTGTAGCGGTCGGAAATTTCCTGAAAATCGCGGGCGCGGGTCGCGGGCGAGCGTTTGTCGGGATAATCCTGTCCGGTTCCCACAAATTTCAGCATCGGATTTTCGGCCATTGGGTGATTCTCGCGGATGACATTAATATTCCGCCGCGCATCACCATGGATTTTCCGCCATGTCACGCGGAAAATGGCATATAGGTCATTATATATGACCTATTTAGCAATTATATTTCTCTGCAGTCACTATTTATCGGACCATATTGGAAATATGGTTCCAAATCGGACCTATCGTGCCAGTAGCCAGATCAGCGCAGCGCCGCCTGCGACGATGCGATACCATGCAAAAGGTGCGAAGCCATGGCGTGAGACATAGGCAACAAACGCCTTGATCACGCCGATCGCGACGATGAAGCTGACCACGAAACCCACCGCGATCTCGTTCCAGCCGACCCCCATCGTTCCCGCGGCGATGACATCCTTGTTCTGCGCGATCTCCAGCGTGGAAGCGCCGAGCATGGTCGGGATGGCAAGGAAGAAGCTGAACTCGGCGGCCGTGCGTCGCTCAACCCCGAGCGCGAGCGCCCCCATGATTGTCGCGCCCGAACGGCTGACGCCCGGGATCATCGACAGGCATTGCACCAGCCCCACGCCGATCACCTGCTTGAGCGGCATTTCCGCCACGCCATGGGTTTCGCCCGGCTTCACATATTTTTCGATGACAAGGATCGCGATCCCGCCGAGGATCAGCGTAATGGCGACGATGATCGGGGTTTCGAGCATCACATCGATGATGTCCTTGGCCGCGAGACCGATCACCACCGAAGGCATGAAGGCCACGAGGATGTTGCGCACGAAGCGGAACGACACCGGATTACGCGCGATGAGGCCGGTCGCCACTGCCCAGAAGGTGCGCCAGTAGAGCACCACCACGGCGAGGATCGCGCCAAGCTGGATCAGGATATTGAATATCTTCCACTGCGCCGCGTCATAGCCGAAGATTTCCGAAGCGAGCATGAGATGCCCGGTCGAGGACACCGGCAGAAATTCGGTAAGCCCCTCGACAATGCCGAGCAGGATCGCGGTCAACAGGGTGGACATGGGCGCAGGCGCTTTTCAGACTGGAAGGAAGGGGAGAGCGGAGCCGGGTAGACGCGTCAGGCGCGAACCTTCTGGCCGAAGCGGCCACGGTCGCGATATTGCACCAGCCAGCCATCCGCGACCGCTGCGATCGGCGTCGCGGCGACCCCGAGATCGGCGAGCGTCCTGGCGCCAGGCGCAACGACATTGTCGCGTTGCAGCATCAACCATTGGTCCTTGGTGATTGGCGCGCCGGGAAGCCATCCGGTGAGGCTTGCCACGAGGCCGGAAATCCCGTCGGGAATGGTAAGCGGATAGACGGTCTGTCCGGTTGCCCGGCCGATCCAGAAGAGCAGGCCTTTCATCGTCGAGACTTCCGGGCCGCCCAGTTCATAGGTTTCGCCACGTGCGGTCGGGTTCAGTACCGCGGCCAGCACGGCCTCTGCGACATCTGCAACAAAGACGGGCTGGAGTTTGGTTCCGCCCATCACGATCGGCATCAGGTTGAGGCCTGCGAAATAACCAGCGAAGCGGTTAATGAATTTGTCCTCACGGCCGAACAGGATCGAGGGGCGCAGGATCGTCGCATCCGGGAAGGCGGCGCGCACTTCGGCCTCGCCTGCCGCCTTGGAGCGGCCATAGGCCGAAGCGCTTTCGGCCTCGGCGCCGATCGCCGAGACATGGATGAGATGCTGTGCTCCGGCAACCCGCGCGGCGCGTGCGACATTCGCTGCGCCGGTGACATGCACTGCGTCGAAATCGCCTTTCAATATGCCGACGAGATTGATGACAATATCGGCGCCGGTGCACGCGGCCGCCACGGTGTCCGGCTTGGTGATGTCGGCGGGAACGAATTGGGTCTGGCCGAGATTGCCGAGAGGGCGAATATAAAAGGCGCTGTCGGGCGTACGCTCGGCAATCCGTACGAGCGCGCCTTCGGCCAGCAGCGCCTCGGCGACATAGCGGCCGAGAAAGCCTCCGCCGCCGAAAATGGTTGCGACTTTACCCAAAAGCTGCCGGTTGGCCATGGTGCGAGAACCCTTTGTCCCTGTGCTTCACATTGTCCCGACCCCAATGCCGCGAAGCGCCCGGCGAGGCAAGGGGGGAGGGCAGCAAAAAGCCGGGCGGCGAACATGGTTTCATTTGTAACATTGACAGAAGCGGTGTCCGCCTCGAAAGAGCGGAACGCACGGCCGGGCACCTGACCGGTCCAGCGAGGGAGAGATGAGCCGATGGCGTGCGACAGACAATGGTTGAATTGGGCGATCGGGCGGATCGAGGCGGACTTCACGCGCTCGGCGGATACCCACCTCATTCCGGTGTCGCTGCCCGCGCTGCCGCATATCGCGCTTTACCTGAAGGATGAATCGATTCATCCGAGCGGGAGCCTCAAGCACCGGCTCGCGCGGTCGCTGTTTCTCTATGCGCTGTGCAATGGCTGGATCGGTCCGAGAACGACCGTCATCGATGCTTCGAGCGGATCGACCGCGGTTTCGGAAGCCTATTTTGCGCGCATGCTCGGCCTCCCGTTCGTCGCGGTATGCCCCGCCAGCACGGCGCAGGCCAAGATCGATGCGATCGCCTTTTACGGGGGCCGCTGCCATTTCGTCGACAGTGCGCTCGAAATGTATGGCGCTGCGCAACAACTCGCCGACGAGACCGGTGGCCATTATCTCGACCAGTTCACCTACGCCGAGCGCGCGACCGACTGGCGCGGCAATAACAATATCGCAGAATCGATCTTCGCGCAGATGGCGCGCGAGCCGCATCCGGTGCCGAGCTGGGTGGTGTGCGGGGCGGGGACCGGCGGCACGTCGGCGACGATCGGCCGCTTCGCGCGCTATAACCGTCATCCGACGCGGGTCTGCGTCGCCGATCCGGCGGAATCGATCTTCCACAAATATTGGCGCGACCGCAGCATCGTGACGCAGGATGGTCCGTCAGGCTGCATCGAAGGGATCGGCCGCCCGCGTGCCGAACCAAGCTTCCTTCCCGACGTGATCGATCGCATGGAAGTGGTCGAGGATGCGCGGAGCATCGCCGCCGCGCGTGTCCTCAGCCGCCGTCTTGGCAAGCTGTGCGGCGGTTCGACCGGCACCAACCTGTGGGCCTGCGCGGTGATCGCCAGCGAGATGGCCGCAGCGGGAGAGGAAGGCTCGATCGTTTCGATCCTGTGCGACGATGGCGAACGCTATCGCGGCAGCTATTTCAACGATGAATGGGTCGCGGCGAAGGGCTTTGACATCGCCCCGCACGAAGCCGCGATGGAGCGTTTCTTCGAGACGGGGCGGCTGGAATAACCCGCTTTGGCGCAGCGCCGCCGGGACGCGAAAACCTCAACTCATCGCCGGGGGTTCGGCCTTGGGCTGGGGAAGCGGGATGAACTCGCTGTCGTCACCGACCGGCAATTTCATCCGGCCCTGTTGCCAGTCTTCCTTCGCTTGCTCGAGCCGCTCTTTCGAGGATGACACGAAGTTCCAGAACATGAAGCGCTCACCGACCGGTTCTCCGCCGAGCGCCATGATGATTGCGCCGGTGTTCGCTGTGACGCTTACCTCCTGTCCCGGAGACAGCACGGCCATCTGCCCCATGTCGAGCGGCTGGCCATCGACCTCTGCTGATCCGCGCCCGACATAGATGGCGCGCTCGCCATATTCGGCCGGGAGTGTCCGGCGCGCACCCGCATCCATGTCCCAGTGCATGTAGAAAAGCGGCGAGTGGGTGCGGACGGCGGCTTTCATGCCTTCCGCTTCGCCCGCGATCAGGCGGCCGCGCACCCCAGATTCCCGCCATTCGGGCAGGTCCGCACCGGCGTGATGGGCGAAGGCAGGGGCGTCTTCCTCATTTTCGACCGGCAGCGCGACCCAAGCCTGGATCCCGTCCATATGGGCCCCATGCGCGCGGGCCTGTTCGAACCGTTCCGAATGGGTGATGCCGCTGCCCGCCGTCATCCAGTTGACCTCGCCGGGGCGGATTTCCTGATGAAAGCCAAGGCTGTCGCGGTGGGTCATCGCGCCATCGTAGAGATAGGTGACGGTCGAAAGGCCGATATGCGGATGCGGCCGCACATCGAGCGATTGCGGAATACCGGGCGCAAGATCGACCGGCCCCATATGGTCAAAGAAGATGAAAGGCCCGACCATGCGACGCGCATGGAAGGGGAGGACGCGTCCGACCTCGAACCCGCCGCCGAGGTCGTGCGGGCGTTTGGTGATGATGCGTTCGATGGTCATGGAATACTCCTTTGTTAAGGCCCCCGCGCGTCAGCGAACGCCTGCGACACCCAGAATGGCGAGCAAGCCCGCAGCCATGCCGCGCAGTGTTTCGTCGCGCGGAATGTCGATATATTCGTCCGTCGCATGGGCGCGTCCGCCGCTGCCGCCTGCGCCGATCGTCACGGCGGGAATGCCGAGGCTCATCGGTAGGTTGGCGTCGGTCGAGCTGGCGGTGAGTTCGGGCTTGAAGCCCTTGGCGGTGATGGCGGCGCTGGTTGCGCGCACAATCAGGGTATCGGCCGGGGTGGAGCCGGCGGGGCGTTCGCCGATCAGGTCGAACGCGACGCTGACGCTGCCGGACCTTGTCGAGCGCGCCGCATTTTCATCGGCGACCGCCTGGTTGACGGCAGCGACGAATTGCTGGTCGAGCCGCGCAAGTTCGGCCGCGCTTTCGGAGCGCATATCGATGTCGACAAACACTTCATGCGGGATCGAATTGACCGACGTGCCGCCGCCGGTGACGCTAGCCGAATAGGTGGTCTTGGGGTTCGCGGGCGGTACGATCCGGTAGAGCGCGTTGATGCTCGATGCCATCGCGTTCATCGGATTGACCAGGCCGAACGCGCCATAGCTGTGTCCGCCCGGTCCCTTGAACACGAGGTGATAGCGTTTGGAGCCGACCCCGCCGTTGACGATCCTGTCCGCGCCGCTGCCGTCGATCGAGAAGAATGCGCCGATGCGATCCTTGTAGTCGCCCTTGGTGAACAGATGGCGCACGCCGCGCAGATTGCCCGGACCTTCCTCGCCGACATTGGCGACGAACAGGATCGGCGCCTGGGTGCGGAAGCCGGCGGCATCGAGCGCACGCGCATAGGCGAGGAGGTTGGCGAGCCCGCGGCTGTCATCGCCGATGCCCGGTGCGAACAGCCGGTCGCCCTCGCGCCGCACCTTGATGGGCGTATTGTCCGGGAACACCGTATCAAGATGCGCTGCGACCGCCACGAACTTCGCATTGCGGTCCGTACCCGGACGTTCGGCGGTCACATTGCCTTCGGCATCGACCGTGACATTCTGGAGGCCGGCGGCGCGGAAATAATCCGCCATCGCCTTGCCGCGCGCGGTTTCCTTGAACGGCGGGGCAGGGATTTCGGTGATCGCGATGACCTCCTCGACATGGCGGTCGAAATCGGCTGCGAGTGCATCCTGCGCCTTGGTGAACGCCGCGCTCCGGGCGATGGCGGTCACGGCCTTGTCGCCCGGCGCTGCGCTTACCGGTGCGGTAGCGAACGCCAGCAACAGCGCGGCGGCAGAAGGGCGGAGGAGATTAAAATGCATGGATGATCCTCTCATCGACGTTGGGGCGCAGCGATCGTCCCATCACACGCGCGGCTGGTAGGCTTCGCCCGCCGCCGAGCCAAACACGCGGCGATAGCGTTCGATTTCACGCTTGTCGCCGGTCGCCTTGGCCGGATTGTCGGACAGTTTGACGGCCGGGCGGCCATTGGCACTGGTAACCTTGCAGACGAGCGAGAGCGGATCAAGCAGGTCCGCCGCGTCCGGTTCCAGCATCGGGTCGCAATCGCGAAAATCATTGGTGAGGTTGGTGCCCCAGCCAAAGCTCATCCGTACCCGGCCATGAAAATGATGATAGGCCTCTTCGATTGTGTCGATGTCGAGCCCGTCGGAAAAGATGAGGAGCTTGTCCTTGGGGTCCTGCCCATGCTGCTCCCACCAATTGATGATCATCTCGCCCGCCTCGACCGGCGGCAGGCTGTCGGGGCGGAAACCCTTCCAGGTCGCGAGCCAGTCCGGCGCATCGCGCAGGAACGCCGCAGTCCCGAACGCATCCGGCAGCACGACGAGCAGATTGCCGCCATAATGCTGCTGCCATTCTTCAAGCACGCGATAGGGCGCTGCTTTCAATTCCGCATCATTATCCGCAAGCGCGGCCAGCACCATCGGCAATTCATGTGCGTTGGTGCCGATCGCCTCGAGGTCCCCGTCCATGGCGATCAGCACATTGGATGATCCGATGAAGCGTGATCCCAGCCCCTCTTTCATCGCCTCGACGCACCAGCGCTGCCACAAATGGCTGTGGCGGCGGCGCGTGCCGAAATCGGAAATGACGAGATCGGGAAGCGCTTGCAGCCGCTCGATCTTCTGCCACAGCTTTGCCTTGGCGCGGGCATAGACAATATCGAGTGCGAAGCGGCCATGTCCCTTGAGCGCCGCGCGCGATTTCAGCTCGTTGACGATGGCGAGCGCGGGGATTTCCCACATTGTCGTGTGGGTCCAGGGGCCATCGAACTCCAGTTCGAACTGCCCGTCGACGCTGCGCAGTTCATAGGGCGGCAGCGCGAAGTCGCGCAGAAAGCCGATGAACTCCGGCGCAAACATGCGCTCGCGCCCATAGAAACTGTTGCCCGCGAGCCAGATCAGCTCCTTTTCGGCGAAACGCACGGAGCGCGCATGGTCGAGTTGCGCGCGCAGTTCCGCCTCGTCGATAATATCGGCGAGCCGCACCTTTTTTGTGCGGTTGATCAGGCTGAAGGTCGCGCGCACATCTCTGTGTCGCGCGTGGATCATCTGCAGCATCAACAGCTTGTAGAAATCGGTATCGAGCAGCGAGCGGACGATCGGGTCGAGCCTGAAGCCGTGATTATAGGTCCGCGTTGCGATGTCGGTAAAGATCATGGACGTACCTATAACGGACGTGCAGAAAGTTGAAAGCGCCACCCTCCCTTGCGCGGGAGGGTGGAAGCCTGCGGCAATCACTTCTTGAAGCGTGCAATCCACTGTGCGTAGGTTTGCATCACATTCTTGAAAAATTCGCGCGTCCCGTCGTTGGTCAGCTTGCCGCTATCGTCAAACAGGCCGGCGACTTCACCGATATAGACTTCGGGCTGGCCCGGCAGCGGCACATCGAGGAAGGAGAGAACCTGACGCAGATGATGGTTGGCGCCGAACGCGCCCGGTTTGCCGATCGAACTGGAGACGACGAGGCCCGGCTTGCCGCCCCAGACGCTCTGGCCATAGGGGCGCGAGCCGACGTCGAGCGCATTCTTGAAGCTGCCTGGAATCGAGCGGTTATATTCGGGGGTCACGAACAGCAGGGCATCGACCGCCTTCACCTCGTCGCGGAACCGCACCCATTGTTCGGGCGGGGTGTCTTCAAGATCCTGGTTGAAATGGGGGAGGTCGCCATATTCGATATGGGTGAAGCTCATGCCTTCCGGCGCGACTTCTTCAAGCGCGTTTGCGACCATCCGGTTGAACGAGCCCTTGCGCAAACTGCCTACGAGAACACCGATTTTTGTCATTATCTTTTTCCTTCCGTTACGGGATTAGGTTTTTGTAAGATTTGGCTTTTTTGTAGAAAATGAGGAATGCATAAAAATGTTCCGGCCGGCAAGCGGCCGGAACATTCTTAAGCAAGGGTCAGGCTGCCATCTGATCGAAGCGGCCCGAGTTGAAATCGTCGATCGCCTGACGGATTTCAGCCTCATTGTTCATCACGAACGGGCCATAGCCGAACACCGGTTCGTCGATCGGCTCGCCGGTAAGGACCAGCAGCTTGGTATCGCCGTCAGCGCGGATGGGGGCACCAGCGCCTTCGACCGAATAACGCGCGATTTCCGCAGCCTCGATGCCATAGCTTCCATCGGGGCCGGCCACTGTGATATGGCCGGTGAGGACGGCGATCATCGCGTTATGACCTTCCGGCAGATCGAGCGTGATCTCGGCATCGGCCTTGAGCCGCACGTCCCACAGGTTGACCGGGGTGAAGGTCGATGCAGGGCCCTGTATGCCTTCAAACGATCCGGCGATGACACGTGCGGAACCGCCCTCGAACGTCACCGTCGGGATCATCTCGCTGGTGATTGCCTGATATTTAGGCGGGCTCATCTTGTCCTTGGCGGGCAGATTGACCCACAGCTGGACGACGTGGAACGGACCACCGGTTTTGGAAAAACCGGCCGAGTGGAATTCCTCGTGGATGATCCCGCCCGCAGCGGTCATCCACTGCACGTCGCCTGCGCGAATGGTCCCGCCCCCGCCAGAAGAATCGCGGTGGGTCAGTTCGCCATCATAAACGATGGTGACGGTTTCAAACCCGCGATGCGGGTGCTCGCCCACACCGCGCGGCGCCGCAGCTTCATTCGGTGCGAAATTATAGGGTGCGGCATAATCGAGCAACAGGAACGGGCTGATCGCCCTGGTGTCACCATGATAGCTGAACAGCGAACGCACCGGGAAGCCATCACCCACCCAGTGGCCCGGAGGAGCCTTGATGATCTGAACAAGCTCTTTCATTTTATCGTCCTTCAAGGATAGCGTTGGGCTTGGGGCCGCCATCAGCCCTTTTCATTTCGTATGAGCGATATTAAATGATCGTAAGAACAATCTGCAAGTACGGTCCAAAAGGATACCGCAAATCATTTGCGGGCGGGCCGTTGAAACGAGGAAACGTATGACCGATCATAAGGGTTGCCCGGCCGAAACCGCGCTCGGCTTTCTTGCCGGAAAATGGCGCCCGATGGTGATTTATTACCTGTTGCAGGGGACGCGGCGCTTCAACCAGCTCCAGCGCGAACTGGGCGGGGTGACGCATCGCACCTTGTCCAAGACGCTCAAGGAAATGGAGGCGGACGGTCTCATCACCCGCAAGGATTATGGCGAAATTCCGCCGCGCGTCGATTATTCGCTGACCGACAAAGGGCGCAGCCTGTCACCGGTGCTTGATGCACTGCATGTCTGGGGTGCCGCAACCGCGCCGTGAATTACGCCCGGGTCCCGGATGTGACCGGTATGTCTGCATTGGTTTTCGCATCGTCGCCCACAAGGCACACGAGCGTCGCCACCAGCGTGCCTACGCATAATTGCCAAGGGAAGGCGATGGTCTTGAGGCTCGCGGGAAGGCCTGTGCTGTCTACCACATAGGGCTGAAACAACAGAATGGTGACGAAGCCCGCGATGAGCGCTGCGATCACCGATGCCGACGAACCGCGCCGTGTGAACACGGCGGTGAAATAGACGCCAAGCAGCCCGGAATAGGCAAAGGCCATCACGCCGAGCACAAATTCGAGGAGCGGGCTATTGCTGTAGCGCTGCCAGTAATAACACAGGATCGACATCGTGAAGAGCGCAAAGCCAAGGGCGATCATCGTCATCCGCCCAGCGAAGATAAAATGCTCCTCGCTATGTTCACCGCGCCGCTCCTTCCACGGGCGATAGAAATCATTGACGAATACGGCGGCCATCGAGATGAGGCCGGAATTGATCGCGGCCGCCGCTATCACCCCCACCGTTACCAGGCCACGCAGGCCTGGCGGGATCTCGCTCAGGATAAAATGCATGAAGACGGTAATTTTCTCGCCCTTGAAGCTTTGCGACACCGTCTCGGCGCTATGCCCCATGAGGTCAGGGCGTTCGTAAAAGACATAGAGCAGCGATCCTATCATCAGGAACAGGAAGATCACCGGAATTGATACCCAGACCGATGCATAGAGTGCGCGCGCACCATGTTTGGCATCGTCACAGGCGAGCAGACGCTGCGTTGTGTCCTGGTCGAGTCCGGAATTGGCAAGGTTGATGAGAACAAGGCCGGTGAGCGCGGCGAAGATCGAGAAGGGCGCGGTGAAACCGAGAGAAGTATCGATGATGGTGAGCTTGTCGACCCCTTCGGGTGCGTTGCGCAATCCGGCGATGATGTCGGGCACACTCGCCGGGATCTTTGCCAGCAGAAAAAATAATACCATAATAGCTGCGCCGACATAGAGCACGACCTGCACCAGATCGCTCCAGATCACCGAATTTAGTCCGCCCATGAAGGTAAAGACAAGCCCGAAGACGAGGAGAATGAACGACGCAATCATGATGTGCGAAGGGGCAACATCGAGAAAGACGATCATCGAAACTGCAATCGCAGCAAGGTAAAGCCGCGCTCCGCTCGCAAGAATACGGCCGACCAGATACATCGCTGCCGCTGCGCGCCGTGCGGTCACGTCGAACCGCTGCTCGAGTAATTCGTAAACGGTTGAAGCGCCCATTGCGTAAAAACGCGGTATCAGTACCACCGCCACAATCCACGCGCCGATCAACGCGCCTACGGTGCTTACGAGATAGGTGTAGTTGCCGCGGAAACTATTGTCGGGAACGCCCAGAAAGGTCGCGGCCGATTGGACGGTAGACAGCACTGAGACAGCGACCAGCCAGGTCGGCGCATGATGGCTGGCGAGGAAATAATCGTCCGCATCGTCCATGTTGCTGCGCGTGGAAAGATAGCCGGCAATGGCCAGGATCGTGACATATCCGCCGAGGATCGCCCAATCTAATGCGGTAAAGGAAATGGCGTTCATATGCGACGACCCTGACACGGGGTGAGTGGGGAGGCACAGGCATACCTCCCGTCCGGGTTTTAATGCTTATAGGTGATCGACAGCCCGAATGTTGTGCCGAGCACGTCATAGGTGTCGGGGTACGTGTTATATGCGCCCGCATTGACCGGAAGGGGCGGCTTTTTATTGAAGATGTTATTGACTCCGAAACCCAACTCAAGCCCTTCAAACGGGGCTGGCCGGAGCGCAAAGTTCATGTCGAAATAATTATAAGCCGGGATTTTCCCGGTCGAGCCGATGGCGGAATCCTTGACCGAGCCGATACGCGTCCAGCCGATCTGGGCGGTGACAGGTTCACTCTCCCAAGTGAAGGTGGCGCGATGGCGATAATCCGGTGCAACCAGTGTCACAAGGTCCGACGAACAGCGCGCGCCATAGCTGCCCTTGCAGTCGACCGGTTCCAGCACGGCATTGCGCTGGATGCTGTAGTCGGTGACGATGCTGCCGACGTAACCGAAACTCCAGCGGTCGCCAGGCAATCCAAAGGGAACTGGGAGCCCGTAGCGTGCCTCAATGTCGAAACCCTGCTGCCTGATGGAGGCAAGATTGCGGTCATCGACAAAGGCGTGAAGCAGATATCCCGTGGCCGGATTGCGCGTGATCGCCTGGCACAGCGGGTTGTCGGCGCGTGGATCGGTGACGTAACAGCTGCTGATCGCATCAACCGGCTGGATCTGCCCGACGGCATCCTTGATGCTGATCTTGTACCAGTCGACGGAGAGGTGCAGACCGGGCAGGAAGCGGGGTGTGAACACGCCGCCGAGCGTCCAGGTGCGTCCCTTTTCCGCATGGATATTGGGATTGCCGCCGAAATAATATTGGCCACGCAGATTGTTCGGATCGTTGGAATCATAAGGTCCGCGATAGCCCATTGCGGTACATTGGGTGATCGTTGCCTGATTGGTTGCGCCAACACAGGGATCACCTGCATAGCGCGGATAAAGGCGCGCTACCGTACGCAGGTTGGCGAACGGAATGGAAAAGACGGGGTTTGCAAATTCGCCGATATTGGGGTCGCGAATGACGCTTTGCCGCGTGCCGCGCAGCCGCAGGTCATCGCTGACCGTCCAGTTTACCCCGAGCTTGTTGGTGTCATAATCCTGCTTGGGACCAACCGATCGTTCGTACCAGCTCTTGCGGTAGGCGCCCTCGACGGTGAGCGACTGGACCAGCGGGAAATCCCGAAGCAGCGGGATCACCAGTTCGCCGAACAGTTCATGCACCTTGATGAAGGGCGGAACGGAAGGCGCGCTTTCCGCGCCTTGGTTGAACGAGGCGCCAAGGTCGGAGCCATAAGCAAATTTGCCGGTTTCCTTGCGATATTCATAACCGGCGGTGAAGCCCCAGGGTCCGGCCCAGCCCTTGAAGAAATCGCCGGTATCGCCTGACAGATAAGCCGAACCAACCTGTTGGGTGCGGATACGGTCGCCATAACTCATGTCCTCGAGAACCGGAGTGAAATCACCGCCGGGCCCGAAAATATCAGTGCTGTTGGCGAGGCCGGCAAAGCGCGACCTGGCCCCATCGCCCTTGACCGTGATGACTTCCTTGGAACGCCCATATTGATAATAGGCGTCCCATTGGATCGAGGGGGTGAATTCGCCGCGCAGGCCTGCAAGCCCCTGAATATTGTCCCGTTCATTCTGCGCATAGGTGACGCCCAGTTCGCCAAGGGAACGCCGGACATTCACATTGGCGAAGCCGTTGACGAAGGTCAGCATCGCCCGCGCTTGCGGGTCGAGATAGGGATTGTTTCCGGCAATCTGAACGTTGATTCCAGCAGCGCCGGTCGTCGGCGGATTTTGTCCGGATCGCGTCCCGCCCTTGGTCTTGACCTTCGAATACATAAGTCGCCCATAGGCTTCGACACCGTCAAAGATGTCATAATGGGCGAACAGGTCGGCATTGATGCGGCGGAGAGGCTGCACCAGCAGAAACTGCGGCGTGTAATCGGTGGTCTGTGGCGTGAGGGTGAATGCACCATTGGCATCATAAGAGAAGGTGCGGCCGCTGGCGACGTCGGTGAAATTGCCACCGATGGGGAGGGTGGCAACGCCGCGGCGGGCAAACTGACGCTTGCCGGCGCGTAAGGCATTGCGATCCGTATATTCTACATATCCGAGGATATTGCCGCGATTGCCGATATCGGTCCCGGCCATCAGGTGGGTGCTGAACTGCGACCCGCCGCCGCCAACCGCGCGGTAGCTTGCATTGGCCTGAATCCCGTCGAAATCATCCTTGACGATGAAGTTGACCACGCCCGCCACCGCGTCCGCACCATAAACGGCGGCTGCGCCGCCGGTCAGGACGTCGACGCGCTCAAGCAGGGCTGCGGGAATGGTGTTGACGTCGACGGCGTTGCGGAAGCTGAAGGGGAGGGCGCGGGTGCCATTGACCAGCACCAGCGTGCGGTTCTGCCCTAGATTGCGCAGGTCGAGTGTTTGCGCGCCGAATGCGTCGCTGCCGACCGAGGTTGAATTGACGCCGCCGGCCAATTGCGGAAGCTTGGAGGAGAAATCCTCGACCGTCACGGCGCGCTCCAGTTTGATCTGTTCACCGCCGAGCGCACTGATGGGTGAGGTCGCGGTGAGGCCGGGCGTGCGGATGCGCGTGCCGGTGACGACAATCGCTTCCTCAACCGCTGCGGGCGGACTGTCTTCGGCGCTGCTGGTTTCCTGCGCCGCCGCCGGAGTGATGGCGGTCAAGACGGATAGAGCCGTTACCATTGCCGTTCCCGTACGCAGCAACCTGCTTCCATGACTTGCCATATCGTTCTTGCCTCCCGCTTATTTGTGTAAGCGGGCGAACATAAAAGGGTTGGTAACCATTTCAATTCGAAACTGGTATGACGTTTTTATTTCACCGCATAGTGGCGCGAAGGTCACATCTGCCGTTGGAAATCAGTGGAAATCCCGTGACTTGGGCAGGATTCGAACCTGACGCGGATGGCGAAAGCGATTGCCCGTGCCTTGCGGCCCGTAATCGGGATGGAGGATACTGTCCGGGCGGCAGAGATCGGGTTTGATTGGTTGTTCATCGAGCAGGGCGAGGCAGGCGCTGTCGTCATGACAGCGCGCGGCCATGAGGTGGACGACGCCTTCCTCGCTGCGCTGTACCACCGCCTCGACCCGCATCAGCCGCGCGGCCATCACCGCCTCGCGCTGCTTTTCGAAATCGCGTGCCCATAGCAATGCATTGGCGATGCCGGTTTCATCCTCGAGCGTGATGAAGATCGCATTGCCCTTGCCGGGGCGCTGGCGGATGAGGACGACGCCTGCGCACTGGATGCGCGCGTCGTCCTTCGCCGCATTGGCATCGGCGCAGCTGATGACGCCGCGCGCGCGAAAATGTTCGCGCAGGAACTGCATCGGATGGCCCTTCAGCGAGAGGCGGTGGGTCTGGTAATCGGCGACCACCTCTTCGGCGAGTGGCATGGCGGGAAGGGGCGGGTCGGTTTCGGCCTTGAGTTCAGCCGCTTCTGCCCAGGCGAACAGCGGCAGTTCGCCGGACGGCGTGCGGCGCGCTTCCCACAGTGCATCGCGACGCGTCGTGCCGAGGCCGGCAAAGGCATCGGCATCGGCCAGCAAGCGCATCCCGCGTTGGGGCAGAAGCGTCCGGCGGACGAGGTCCTGAATATCGGAAAAGGCTGCTTTGGGGCGTTCCTCGACAATGCGTGCGGCCCAATCCTCGCGAAACCCGTCGATCTGGCGGAAGCCGAGGCGCAGCGCGAGGGAGCCATCCACCCGTTCGAGGCTGTTGTCCCAGACGCTGCGGCTGACATCGATAGGGAGGACCGTACCGCCATGCTCGCGCAAATCGCGCACCAGCTGCGCGGGCGCATAAAATCCCATCGGCTGCGAATTGAGCAGCGCGCAGGTGAACACCGCCGGATGATGGCATTTCAACCATGATGAGACGTAGGCGAGATAGGCGAAGCTCTGCGCATGGCTTTCGGGAAAGCCATAGTCGCCGAAGCCCTTGATCTGGTTGAAGCAACGCTGGGCAAATTCGCGTTGATAGCCACGTTGCACCATGCCGTTAATGAGCTTGTCCTCATAATGCTGGATCGTGCCGTTGCGCCGGAATGTCGCCATCGCACGGCGCAGGCCATCGGCTTCCTTCGGCGAGAACCCCGCCGCGACAATGGCAAGGCTCATCGCCTGCTCCTGAAACAGGGGAACGCCCAATGTGCGGCCCAGCACCTCGACCAGTTCCTGCGGGTCATGGGGCGGTGCGGGCGAGGGAAACTCCACCTTTTCCTTGTCTGTCCGCCGCCTGAGATAGGGATGCACCATGTCGCCCTGAATCGGACCCGGCCGCACAATCGCGACCTGGATAACCAGATCGTAAAGACATTGAGGCTTGAGGCGCGGCAGCATGTTGATCTGCGCGCGGCTTTCCACCTGAAACACGCCGATGCTGTCGCCCTTTTGCAGCATCTTATAGGTCGCCTCATCATCCGGTGGCACGCTCTTGAGATCATGATCGTCCAGATCATGCTGGCGCATCAGGTCGAAACTCTTGCGGATACAGGTGAGCATGCCCAGCGCCAGCACATCGACCTTCATGAGGCCCAGCGTATCGATATCGTCCTTGTCCCATTCGATGAAGGTGCGGTCGGGCATCGCGGCATTATGGATCGGCACCAGTTCGTCGAGACGTCCTTCTGTGAGGACAAAACCGCCGACATGCTGCGATAGATGGCGCGGAAATTCGAGGATGCGGCCCACCATATCGCGTACGCGCGCCATAACCGGATTGCCCGGCTGAAATCCCGCCTGTTCGAGCCGCGCTTCGGGCAATTCCTCTCCGCCCCAACTGCCCCAGATGGTACCGGAAAGCCGCGCAGTGATGTCTTCGCTGAGGCCCAGCACCTTGCCGACTTCGCGGATGGCGCTGCGCTGGCGGTAATGGATCACGGTCGCGACGATACCCGCCCGCTCGCGGCCATAGCGGCGATAGACATATTGCATCACCTCCTCGCGCCGTTCATGTTCGAAATCGACGTCGATATCGGGTGGTTCGTTCCGGTTTTCGGAAAGAAAACGGGAAAAAAGCAGCTTGTTGGCAATCGGATCAACGCCAGTGATTTCGAGCAGATAACAGACAATCGAATTGGCCGCCGAACCGCGCCCCTGACACAGGATGGGTGGATCCTGTGCGCGGGCAAATTGCACCAGATCATGCACGGTGAGAAAATAATAAGCGTAGTTGCGATCGCGGATGAGGCGGAACTCCTCGTCCAGCACGGCCTGCACCTTGGGCGGAAAGGGGTAGCCATAATGCATCTTGGCCGCTTTCAGCACCAGCTGCTCCAGCCAGTCCTGCGAATGCCAGCCTTCGGGCACCGGCTCGTGAGGATATTCGTAGCGCAGGTCATCAAGGGTGAAATCGATGCGCGCGAGGAGATCGCCGCTGGCCGTGATCGCCTCCGGGCAGGCGGCGAACAGGCGTGTCATTTCCTCCGGCGCCTTGAGGTGGCGTTCGCCATTGGCGAGGAGGCGCTTGCCTGCTGTCTCGATGGTCGTGCCCTCGCGGATGCAGGTCATCACGTCATGCAGCGGGCGGTCTTCAGCCAACGCATACAGCACATCATTGGTGGCGAGGAGCGGCACGCCGGTTTCGCGTGACAGCGCCATCAGCGCCTCGAGCCGCCGCGCATCGTCGCCAGCGCGCGGCATGGTCGCGGCGCGCCACAGGCTTTCCGGAGCAAGTTCGGCGAGTTGGCGCAGCATCGCCGTATCGCCCTCCATCGCGATCAACAGCATTTCGCCCGGAATGTCGACGATATGATCGACCAGATCCTGCCAATGGAGGGTGCACTCGCCCTTTACCGCGCGGCGATTGCCGGTGGTGAGCAGCCGCGTCAGACGCCCCCAGCCTTGCCGCGTCGCGGGATAGGCAACGAGGTCGGGCGTATCATCGGCGAACACCAGCCGTGCGCCGACGGCGAGGCGGAAGGTGGCGGGCAGGGCGCCATCCTCGCGCTCGCGCTTGATAGCCGCATGCGCACGCACCACGCCCGCAACCGTATTCCGGTCGGCAATGCCGATGCCGCCAAGCCCAAGTGCGATTGCCTGTCCCACCAGACCGGCGGCTTGGGATGCTCCACGCAGGAAAGAGAAATTGCTTGCTGCGACGAGTTCGGCGAAGGGGGACATCAGGCAAACAACCCATGGACATACCAGGCGGGGTCGCGCCGGTCGCCGCCATCGCCATAAAGCCCCGCACGAAACAGCCAGAAGCGATGGCCCGCATTGTCTTCGATGCGGTAATAATCGCGGGTGCGGCTTGCTTGCCCAGGCGTTCCATGCCCCGGCCAATGACCCAGCGGCGCGCGCCACCACTCGCCACTGATGCGTTCGGGGCCTTCGGCCAGCACCACCTCATGGCGCGTGTCACGCCAGCGGAACCGGCGCGGCGGGCCATCAGGTACTTCGGCGAGCACTTCTATGCTTTCGGGCGGGTCGAGCAGCCAGAGCGGCCGGGCGGGAGACTTGGCAGCAGAGACGAGACAGTCCGCGGGAATGTTCCAGTCCTGCACGGCTGTTTCGATATGGACCGGTAGAGCAGCCTGCGCGCGCTCGGGGATATGACTGTCGCACGGCACAAGACGGCGGATGGCCCGCGCGCCGTGCCGGGTTGCCAGCCGGTCGAGCAGCAACGCCACCGCCTCCTGCTCGCGCACCTTGCCGTCATCATCAATTTGCCGGGGCGTGAGCGGCTCGCTGCGCAGGAGCACAAGGCGCATCATGTCATAGCCGAAACCGGGATCGAGCGGATCGGCGAGATGCTCGATACGTTCGCGCAACAGCCGCTCGACCAGCATCGGATCGCGTGTCGGCTGGCCGGTTTCGATCATAAGGCTGCGCACATCGCCATCGCTGCGGAACAGCGACAGGCGAAAGGCGCGGCCGCCCTGATGCTGTTGTAAAAGCGCGGCGGCGAGTTCGGTCATCATCGCATGCGCCACCTCAAGCACATGCTCCGTCCGTGCCACCGGCTCGGCAAAACGGCGGGTAGCAGCGAGCAGCGGGGGGGCGTCATGCGGCACCAGCGGGCGGCTTTCCTCGCCGTGGAGACGCCGCAGCGCGCGCACGGCCTCTGCACCGAAACGGGTGGCGAGACTGGCCATCGAGCGGCTGTTCACCATGCCAATGGTGGTGAGGCCCGCCCGGCGCAGCGCGCGGGTGTCATCCTCGTCCAGTTCGAGCGCAGCGAGCGGCAAGGCGGCCACCGCCTCCGTTTCGTCCAGTGCGGGATCACCCCAACGGGCAATGGCGCGCGCCCGGTCAGGATGTGAAGCGAAGGCTGCGCGCATCGTAAAAGGCGCCACAATTTGCGCGGCGCGATGTAGCAATCCGTCCTCACCGCCAAACAGATGAGCACAACCACTGATGTCGAGGATGACGCCATCCGGAGGGTCTTCGGCAGCAATCGGGGTGCAGGCGGTGAGGCGTGCGGCGAGCCGGGAAAGCATTGCGGCATCGCTCTTCCGGTCAACCCCTTCCACCTGCAGTGCGGGAAAACGCGCGCGCGCATCTGCCAGGCTGAGCCCCGGCGCCAGTCCGCACGCTGCCGCGGCTGCATTACCTGCCGCGATGCGTAACCCACCCTTCACCTTGTCGGTGAGGACGAAAGGTTCGGCCGGATCAGGCGGCGCGGCTGCGGTCATCCGCCAGCGTTCGGCCGGCAGATACGGCAGCCACAGCGCGAGGAAGCGGCGCTTCCCGGACGGGCTGGAGACCATGATCGCTGCTCCAGTGGAGGTTGAACCGAGCGCCCGCAGGACCGCTGCGATTGCGCAGGCATTCGGCGGTGAAAGCGGGGAATCCGGGCGCGCGGGCGCCAGGTGAAAGCGAAGGTGCGGCCTCTATGTGCCAGCGGGTTTCAGCAACGCTGGAAGTGACTTCAGCAGCAAGCCGCAAGGAAAGCAGGCTCACCCCGGAGGCCCGCGCCGCCAGCGCGAGACGGCGGCTCTCGGTCAACCCGAGTTCAGGAAAACTCCCCCAGCTTTCCATGATGACCGCGCCCAGCCCGGCACAGCGCACCGCATCGATGGTTCCCTGAAGCAGGCTGAGTCGGTCGGGCAGGAGAAGGAAAATGAGGCGCGCCGGGTCAAGTCCGAGTGCCGCGAGCCCGGCCCCATAGGGAATGAAACTGCGTCCACGATTGGCTGCCAGTCGCGTCTTCAGCGGTCGCAGCCAGAACAGAGGCTTATTCTGTTGCGCGAGCCGGGATGCGGCGATCGCTGCTAATCCTGCAGCGGCAGCTGCATCGGCTGGTGTCGCGCTATAAAACTCATGCAAAACAAAAGGTTTGAGCGAGAAATCCGGTGCGATACCGGTTCCGGTTCCGCGCGTTACGCCGCTTTCACCCAGAGACGTTCGGGCGATCCGGGCAGTATCCGGGAAAGGGGCGGGCAGAACAGTCATGGCGGCGAATCACCGCCATATGTTCTCTATATGTTCCTAATAAGTCAAGGGCAGGTCGCACCCGCTTCATCGCAATGTTATCGGCGGGACGGCCAGCGGACCGGAGACCCGCTGGCCGTCTTATCCATACCCTCAATCCGCGGTGGTCAGATGGCGCTTACCGTTGAGCTTGAAAATCTGCCCCCATTTCATCACGAAATCGATCTTCTTCATCAAAGTGATGTCGGCGAGTGGATCACCCTTCACCGCAATGATATCGGCCCATTTGCCGGGCGCGATCGTCCCCGCATTCTCGCTGATGCCAAACAGGTCGGCGGTGTTGACAGTAGCGGTGCGGATGGCATCGATCGGTTTCATGCCGTTTTTGACCATCAGCTCAAACTCGTCGGCATTGAGGCCGTGCGGATAAACCGGGGCATCGGTGCCGAACGCGATTTTGACGTTGCCGTCTCGCACCGCCCGCTGGAGCGACTTTTGCGCATTGTCTGCCGCCTGTTTCGCCTTGGCATACTGGGCGGGCGTCAACACCCCTCTTTCGCCATCGCGCAGCGCGCCAAGCCCGGCGACCAGCGTAGGTACCCAGTAAATGCCTGACTTCTTGTACAGCGCGAAGCTTTCATCATCGGTGAACGTGCCATGCTCGATCGAGTCCACACCAGCGCGCAGGGCCGCATTGACGCCGTTAACACCATGACTGTGGCTCGCCACCTTGCGGCCAAAGGTTTTCGCGGTAGCAACCACGGCTGCCAGCTCATCATCCATCATCTGCTGGTTGAGACCGCCCGCAACATTGGACAGCACGCCTCCGGTGGACGCAATCTTGATGAGATCGGCACCGCTTGAAATCTGTTCGCGCACTGCGCGCCGGCAGTCTTCGGGGCCATCGCACACGCCGGGATGCGGCAGCGTATCGTGGAAATCACGGCTGATGCTGTTGCGCGGATCACCATGTCCGCCCGATACGCTGACCATGCGACCGGCGGCCAGAATAGTCGGGCCCGGGATTGACCCGGCATTGATTTCATCCCGCAAGGTGAACACCGCGCGGGGCGCCCCTCCGGCGTCGCGTACCGAGGTGAACCCGGCGCTCAGTGTTATCCGGGCGTTCTTGTAAGCGAGCAGTACCTCGTCCTCGCCGTCGCGGGTCATCTGGGTCATGATCGACCTGAGCCGGTCATTATTGCCAGCAAGATGCACATGACTGTCCATCAGACCTGGCATCACGGTTGCATCACGAAGATCAATTACTTCCGCATCTGGTACGTCGATATAACCATCCCGTACCTCGGAAATGGTCTTGCCGCGCACCACAATGCTCCCGCTCCGGATCAAGGCGCGGCCAGGATCCGTCAGAATGGTGCCAGCATGGATCACCGTAACCGTTTCGGGGGCGGACGGCGTGGTGGCCGGGGTTTGCGCAAGAACGGGCGTGGCTGCAAACAGGCTGGTTGCCGCCAGCAATTGGTTCAATTTCATGGTCATCTTCCCCCATATGGACAGGTTTTGATATTTCTTGCCTGCGCCAATTTCCGAAAAACGGCAGAAAACAAGCGCCTATTGTCCGGCCCCTGATTGTTCGCAGCTGGGCAGATCTGCAATTATATCGTGATCATGGCAAGACAGATACAGCCGCACGCACCGGCATGGATGGAAGTGCATGTCTGATGCATAACGAGTCGTCTTCGCAACATTCTTGCAGCGCATATTGCGGATTACATGCAAAGTTATTGCCTGAACGCGTAGATAAAAATGAAAATTGCGCTGTTTTTTTCATTGTGCGGATTATGATCGCTTCTCATAGACAAGCCGACGCAAAAAAGGGGAGAGGTCATGAAGACATATCGATCAGGTGCATCACATCGGGCGTTACTGGCCATCGCGACAGGCTGGGGCCTCTGGGCCATGCCGGCTCAAGCGCAGACGACGGAGGACCAAGCTGCGGCCAAAAATGCCGCAGAAGCGGCGCAGCCCTCCCCGGATGAAGGAGCCATCATCGTGACGGCGCTACGCCGCGGCATGAATATTCAGGAAACGCCGATTTCGATTTCGGCGATCGGCGGGGAAGATCTTGCCAATTCCGGGGTCAAGGATATTTCCAACCTTGCCGCCTCGACGCCAAGCCTGCAACTGGTTGACGGTGGTCCTTCCTACCGGCGTGTCGTCATTCGCGGCATCCAGTCGGCGGGCGAGGCCACGGTCGGCACCTATTATGACGAAGTCGCCGTGACCGGCGTGGTCGGCGCGGCGGCCGATGCCGGCGGCTCGACTCCGGAGCTGCGCTTGTTCGATGTCGAGCGCGTGGAAGTCTTGCGCGGTCCGCAGGGGACTCTCTATGGGGCCGGGTCGATGGGCGGTACGCTGCGCGTGATCTACAAGAAGCCGGTCAACCGGTTCGAGGGCGGTTTTGACGGCACCATTTCGTCGGTCGCCCATGGCGAGATGGGCTTCGGCGCGAATGCCATGCTCAACGTGCCGATCGCGGACGACAAGGCCGCCATACGCGGCGTTGCCTATTATAACCGCCAGGGCGGCTATATCGACAATGTGCCGCTCGGCATCGAGGATATAAACCGCACCAAAAGCTATGCCGGGCGGTTGCAGTTGCGCCTGCGCCCGGTCGATGACCTGACCATCGATTTCGCGGCGCATCTCAACAAGACGACGTCCGATACGCCGAGCTGGACCAAGGATGCGGGCCGCTACAAGAGCGACAACCTCATCCGCAACCCCATTTCCGACCGCGTCAACCTGTATAGCATGACCGCCGAATGGTCGGGCGAGCCGATCAAGGTGACGGGCGTCGTTTCCTATATGGACCGTCACATGGAATCGGCGAGCGATACGTCACGCTACATGCGCAGCTTCCGTACCGAAGCACGGTGCAGATCGATCTACAACGCCAACGTCGCCTGTGACGCGGCGCGACTGGCCGATTATTATGCGTTTGTCGATGGCCTGTCGCCATCCGGGCTTTATCCCCAGCAGGACATGAAAGCCTGGACCGGTGAACTGCGCTTTGGTTCGAACACACCGGGGCCGGTACAATGGACCGTCGGCGGCTTCTATTCGAACCGCAAGACCGACGTGTTCAACCCCATGTATATTTTCGATCCGGTAACGGGTTATCCGCTCGAGCCCAAGAAGATCGGGACAGGGCGTTATATTGATGACGAACTGTCACAGCTCGCAGGCTTTGGCGACGTTTCCTGGGATATTACCGATCAGCTCAACTTCACGGTCGGCGCGCGTTATTTTACCTATCAACGGGAAATTACGGGTGAAACGCCATACCCGCTCATCCTTCTCGGCGCGCGGCTGACGCCGCCGACCACGGTCAAGGCGGTCGATTCCGGCTGGGTGTTCAAGTTCAACGGGTCGTACAAGATTACCCCCGACGTTATGATCTATGGCGAAGCATCGCAGGGCTTCCGTCCCGGCGGCGTCAATCAGGTGCTGGGCCTGCCCTCTGAGCTTGGCCCCTATTCATCGGATTCGCTGTGGAATTATGAAATCGGGCTCAAGACCGATTTGTTCGACCGCAAGGTACAGTTCAATATCGACGGGTTCCTCATCGATTGGAAGGACATGCAGACCAGTGCGATGACGCTCAACCGTGCCTTCGGGTTCATCACCAATGCGGGGGCTGCGCGGATCAAGGGGATCGAGGCGGACATGACTGCCCGGCCTGTCCAGGGGCTGACGCTCCAGGCCAATGCCAGCCTGATGAGCGCCAAGCTGGTTGAAAATCAGACGAATGCGCTGGTTCTCGCACCGGGTCTCAAGGGGGATAGAATCCCCTATATTCCGCAGTTCACGGCTGCCGCGTCGGCGCAATATGATTTCCCGCTCAGCGAAACGCTTGGGGGCATGATGCGCGTCGATTTCCGTCATAGCGGATCTTACCATTCGTCCTTCCGGCCGACCGACGTGTATGATCGCAAAACCGATTCCTACGAGCTGGTCAACGTGCGCGCCGGTGTCGAGGGCGAAGACAAGAAATGGGGCGCCTATCTGTTCGTCACAAATCTGTTCGACGCGACCGCCATCACGCGCACCTCATCCAGCGGTATCGGCCTCGGCCGGACGGTGGTGACGAGCGCCGGACCGCGGACAATCGGGCTGAACCTGCGCTACGGTTTCTGATCGAGGAGCGTCCGCGCTCCGCATTGAAACGGAGCGCGGACAAGGCCGCAAACGGTGAGCACCAAGAAATCACCGGATAAAATATTTGATAACAGGAGGGTGTCGGAATATGCGTGCAACCCGTTCAGCCCTGGTCGTCCTGCTTGCAATGGGCAGCACGGCGCTAGTCGCTCAAACACCGATGGATCAGGCACCGATGGATCCGGACTTTGCCGCCAAGGTCAAGGAGTGGACGACGCGGCCGGAATATAACAGTCCGTTGACTGACCAGTTGCCATTATCCGGGTCGATCCCGTCGCCGGTCAAATATCTCGGCGAACATATCGGGCAGCCGCGCACGCTGCATTATCACAGCGAGATCATCGGCTATTTCCGGGCGCTCGCGGCCGCCGATCCGGCGCGTGTGCACGTCATCGACATCGGCAAGACCAATGAAGGGCGCGACAATATCATCGTCATGATCTCTTCGGCGCGCAATATTTCCAGCCTGCCCGCGATCAAGGCCAATCTTGCGCGGCTGGCCGATCCGCGCGGGCTGGATGAAGCGGAGGCCCGCCGGCTGGTGCGCGAAACCAAGCCGATCTATCACATCACCGCCGGGCTTCACAGCAACGAAACCGGACCGCCGGAGATGGTCATGGAGCTCGCCTACCGGTTGCTGGCGCAAAATAACGAGATGACCAATCGCATCCTCGACAATGTTGTCGTCGCTTTCTCGCCGGTAATGGAAGGCGACGGCCGCGACCGTTATGTCGACTGGTACTACCGGCATCTCATCGACATCGACGATGATCTGAAAGAAAAGTCACGGCCTCCCTACTGGGGCAAATATATCTATCACGACAATAATCGCGATATCAATTATTCGGACATCAGCGCCCAGCAATTCCTCAAATATTTCCTCGAATGGCACCCGCCGATTATGCATGACATGCATGAATCGATCCCGTTTCTTTATACCTATTCGGCGCAGGCGCCGCAAAATCCCGATCTCGATCCGATCGTCTATGGCGAAATGCCCTGGATCGCCAATTACGAGATGGCACAGCTGACGAAGTTCGGCATGCCCGGGGTGTGGACGCATGGGTTCATGGATGCCTGGTCGCCGGGTTACATCGGGGAAACCTCGATGAACCACAATGGCATGCTGCGCATGTACGAAACCTATAACAATGATGGCGCGACGACGATGAAGCGCCGGATAAAGAACCCCAACGACCCCAATGAGGAAGGCGGTTTCAGCAAGATTCACCGGCGTGAATGGTATCGCCCGCTACCGCCGTATGAGGAAACCATGTGGTCGATGCGCAACAACATCAACTATATGCAGACCGCGGCCCTCAGCGCGCTCGATCTGGTGGCCTCCAAGCCTGCGGAGATCGTCGACGGCTTTTATCGCAAGAGCCGCAATTCGGTTGCCGCTGGAACGGCGAGCGCCCCTTATGCCTATATCATTCCGGGAGGTCAGGCGGACCGCTCCCGCGTTGCGTGGATGGTCGACAGGTTGCGCGACCAGGGGATCGAGATCGGCCAGCTCAACGGACCGGTTACGGTCAAGGAAGGCAAATATCCGGCCGGCTCGCTGATCATCAAGCTCAACCAGCCCTATGGCCGGCTGGCGAAAACCTATCTGCGCCTGCAAAAGGATTATCCCAACGAAAAGATCGGCACCTATGACGACACTGGCTGGAATCTGGCGCTGACCACGGGGACCGAGGTGGTTGAAATCGCCGACAAGGCCATACTCGATGCGCCGGCAACACCGATCGACCGCTATGCTGCGGCTGGCCGGGTGAGCGGTTCGCAATCCTCGCCGGTGTTCGTCATTCCCGATTATGGCTCCGCCGCGATGGCAACGCTGCGTTTTCAGCTGAACGGGGCCGATGTCGCGATTGCCGAACAGCCTTTTTCGGCCGCCGGCAAGAAAATGCCGGCCGGGAGCTTCATCATTTCGGGTAACGGTGCGGCCCAGGCGCCGGCGCTGGCTTCGGGCCTGGGGTTGGAGGCGGTGGGTCTCGGCCGGGCGCCTTCGGTGGCGAGCCACCCGGCCGCAACGCCGCGGGTGGCGCTCTACAGCACCTGGGGCTGGACGCAGGATGTGGGCTGGTGGCGCTACACCTTCGACAAGCACAAAATCCCCTATACCTTGATCTACAAGGAGCAGGTCCGCGAGGGCAATCTTGCCCAGAAATATGATGTGGTGATCATTCCGTCGCAGGCGCGCGACGCCAAGACGATCGTGTTCGACATTCCGATGACGGGAAAGCCGCTCCCCTATACCAAGACCGACCAGTATAAATTTCAAGGCGATTATGGGTCGTCGGAGGATATTCGGGGCGGGATGGGACTTCCCGGGCTGGCCGAGCTCGAACGGTTCGTTCAGGGAGGGGGGACGCTGATCACGACCGGAACCGCCAGCGGGATTGTCACCGGTTTCAATCTGGCGCCATATATCGACGCCAAGCCTCCCAAGGGCGATTTTTACGCGCCGGGCCCGATCGTCAACATGAAGGTGCTGCAGCCTCGCAATCCCATTTTCTATGGCTATGACAAGCAGGTCCTGCCGGTGCGCTGGGCCACGAGCAGCCTCTATTCGGTGCCGGTCCAGCATGCCGCCAATGTGCTGGCGCGCTTTCCCGGCGGCAGGAAAAATGTCCTGAGCGGCCTGATGCGCGGACCGGAACTGGTCAAGGACAATGCCGCGATCGTCACGCAGCAGGTCGGCCAGGGCCGCGTCGTCATGTTCGCGACCAATCCGGTGTGGCGCTGGCAGACGCTGGGCGAGTTCCGCATGCTCTACAATGCGCTGCTCAATTATCCTCAGCTCGAGATGGGAAAGGATCCCGTTCCGGTTCCGGCGGCGGACGCACCAGCGAAACCGGAGCATGAGGATCAATGATCAGGATAGATAATTTCAGCCGGAGGATGATGGCACACGCCTCCAGGTGAAACAGGCCTTGCCGGGACGATGTGCCGGCAAGGCCTTATTGATCCCGCCCAAAACTATGGGGTCAGGGCTCCAGGACCGTTCCGGTCATGATGGTCGCAAGGCCATCGGCGAAATTGGCAAGGTCCGCGCCGCAGGCCATGTTTTCCGGGCTTTTCATTGCCGCCTTGAAGCTTTCCTCGTCGGCGAAATACATTTCCGCGAGCATGTGATTGCCCGGTTCGCCCATCAGCGTGCGGTCGACCAACGTGACCTCGCAGCGAACCATCCCGGGGATTTTCTCGACCAGCGGGAAGTGCGTCGCGCGATAATGGGCGAGAAACGCCTCGGCATCCGCGGGCGCTTTGTAGAGCGCGATCATCTTCTTCATTCGGCTTTTCTCCTCAACGGTCATCTGGGCCGGCTGTCGGTCACGCGAACCGCCTTGCCTTGCGAGCGCGCGATGCTCCCCGCGGTTTGCAAAGCGACCCGGGCGCTGATCCCGATCCGCATCTTGATGCGATGCGCAAGGTTGCTCGCCGCCAGCGCCGCTGCTGCGGCATCGCCGCGATGTTCGACGTGAACCTGCAATTCGTCCATGCGGCCGGGGCGCGAAACCACAATGTGGAAATGCGGCGCAAGCGCTGCCTCGGCGAGCACCAGCTCTTCGATCTGGCTCGGAAACAGATTGACGCCGCGCACGATCAGCATGTCATCGCTGCGGGCGGTGATGCGTTCGATCCGCCGCATCGACCGCGCGGTCCCGGGAAGCAGGCGGGTGAGGTCGCCGGTGCGGTAGCGGATGACCGGCATCGCTTCCTTGGTGAGGGACGTCAGCACCAGTTCGCCGCGCTCGCCATCGGGAAGGACCGCACCGGTTTCGGGGTCGATGATTTCCGGATAGAAATGATCCTCCCAGATGGTGAGCCCGTCTTTCGTCTCCACGCATTCCTGCGCGACCCCGGGGCCGATGACTTCGGACAGCCCATAAATATCGACCGCGTCGATTCCAAAGCTGCTTTCGATTTCGGCGCGCATGCCATCACCCCACGGTTCCGCGCCGAAGATACCGGTATTCAGAGAAGTTTTGGCGGGATCCATGCCACGACGGCGAAACTCATCGGCGATGGCGAGCATATAACTCGGCGTCACCATGATGATGTCCGGCCGGAAGTCGATGATAAGGTCGACCTGCTTCTCGGTCTGGCCGCCCTACATCGGGATCACGGTGCAGCCGAGCGCCTCCGCGCCGTAATGTGCGCCGAGACCGCCGGTAAACAGCCCGTAGCCATAGGCGACATGGACTTTCATTCCAGGACGCCCGCCGGCGGCGTGGATCGAGCGCGCGACCACGCTGCTCCAGGTATCGATGTCGGCCTTGGTGTAGCCGACGACCGTCGGTTTGCCGCTGGTACCCGATGAGGCGTGCAACCGGGCGATCCGGTCTTGCGGCACCGCGAAAAAGCCGAACGGATAGGCGGCACGCAAGTCGGCCTTCGTCGTGAAGGGGAAGCCCGACAGATCGGCGAGGGTCGCAAGGTCGCCGGGATGAACGCCTGCCGCCTGCCACGCCGCGCGGTAGACCGGATTTCCTGCGTGAGCATGCGCCAGAATCGTCTTCATCCGGTCAAGCTGCAGCGCGGTGATCTCATCGCGCGATGCCGTCTCGATCGGATGAAGCCCCACCATGCGCTAGACTGCGTTCATGGTCAGCAAATCATAGGTCGCGACCGTTTCGTCGTCCTGGTTGGTGACGGTAACGGCCCAGCGCACCTCGCCCATGTCGGGGGTGCGCTGCGACTTGGACTTGACCACCAGTTCGGCTTTCATGCTGTCGTCGGGCTTCAGCGGCTTGACGAAGCGCAGCCCTTCAAGCCCGTAATTGGCGAGCACCGGTCCGGGAGCGGGATCGACGAACAGTCCGGCGGCAAAGGACAAAATGAGATAGCCATGCGCGACGCGCCCGCCGAAGATCGGACTCGCCTTGGCCGCCGCTTCATCCATGTGCGCGTAGAAGGTGTCGCCGGTGAAATGCGCGAAATGTTCGATGTCCTCGAGCGTGACGGTGCGCGGAGCGGTCCTGAGGCCGTAGCCCGGTTCCAGTTCGCCATAGCGCAGCCGGAACGGGTGCTTGTCCCCGGTCGCGACCGGATTGCCGGGGAGATGTTCGCCAACCATCTTGCTCAGCATTGCGGGACTGCCCTGAAGCGCGCTGCGCTGCATATAATGTTTGACTGCCCGGATGCCGCCCAGTTCCTCGCCGCCGCCAGCGCGCCCCGGTCCGCCGTGGACGAGGACGGGAAGCGGAGAGCCATGCCCCGTCGATTCCCCGGCGCACTCGCGGTCGACGAAGACCATGCGACCGTGGAAGGAACCGGCGCCGAGCATGATATCGCGCGCCGTACCGGCATCATGGGTGAACACCGACATGGCGAGCGAACCCTTGCCGCGATTGGCGAGCGCGATGGCATCGGCCACATCCTTGTAGGGCAGAAGCGTCGCGACGGGACCGAAGGCCTCCACCTCGTGCACCGCATCGGCGCTGGCCGGGTCGTTGGCGCGCAAGAGGATGGGGCCGAGGAACGCGCCGGCATCGGTGCCGTCGCCGCGGGCAACGATCTGGTCGGGATCGCCATAGACCCGGGCCGCCACCTTCTCCAGCTCGGTTATGCGCGCGCGCACATCGTCACGCTGTTCGCGGCTGACGAGCGCGCCCATGCGCACGCCTTCGATGGACGGATCGCCGACGCTGGTGGTCGCGAGACGTTCGGCAATCGCCGTCTGCACGGCGTCGGCAAGATGCTGGGGCACGAGCGCGCGCCGGATGGCGGTGCATTTCTGCCCGGCCTTGACCGTCATTTCGCGCACGACTTCCTTGACGAACAGGCCGAATTCGGGCGTGTCGGGCGTGGCATCGGGGCCGAGGATCGAGGCGTTGAGCGAATCCCGCTCGGCGGTAAAGCGCACCGCTTCGCGCACGACCACCGGATGTTGCTGGAGCAGCGCCGAAGTCGCCGCCGATCCGGTAAAGGCGACGCTGTCCTGTCCGGTCAGATGCTCGAGCAAATCGCCTGCGCTTCCCGAAACCAGCTGGATCGCGCCATCGGGCAGGATGCCGCTGTCGATCATGATTCGCACCGCCTGCTCGGCAACATAACCCGTCGCCTGCGATGGCTTGACGATGACCGGCACGCCGGCGAGGAAGGCCGGTCCGAATTTTTCGAGCATCCCCCATACCGGGAAATTATAGGCGTTGATGTGGACCGCCACGCCTTGCAGCGGGGTATAGATATGCTGGCCGATGAAGCTCCCGGCCTTGCCCAGGATCTCGGGCGCGCCATCAAGCAGGAAACGCTGGTTGGGAAGCTCGCGCCTTCCGCGTGAGGCAAAGGTGAACAGCGTGCCCATGCCGCCTTCGATGTCGATCGCATTGTCGCTGCGCGTTGCGCCGGTAGCGGCGGCGAGCGTGTAAAGCTCCTCCTTGCGTTCCCCGATCGCGAGCGCGAGCGCCTTGAGCATCGCGGCGCGGTCGTGAAACGTCATCGCGCGCAGTCTTTCGCCCTGCTTGCGGGCATAATCGATCGCTTCGCCAAACTGGCCCTTGTCGGTGCCGACTTGCGCAACGACGCTCCCGTTGATGGCCGACAGCAATGGTTTGGTGCCGCCCTTCGGCGCTACCCATTGGCCTTCCAGATAGCTGTGCATGATCGGGGTCGTCATCGGTGGTTTGTCTCCTGCTGGGCGCCGCTTCAGCGTCCGGTAAAAACGGGTTTGCGCTTTTCCATGAAGGCGGCGACGCCTTCCTTGTAATCGGCTGAACGGCCGAGTTCGCGCATCAGGTCGCGTTCGATATCGAGTTCGGCATCGAGGCTGTTCTGCCATGATGCGCGAAGCGCTTGCTTGGTTTCGGCAAGGCCGCGTGTCGGACCGGCGGCGAAACGCTCCGCCAGCGCAGTGGCTTCGGGCATCAGGTGCTCGTCGTCGAGCATCTTCCAGATGAGGCCCCATTGTTCGGCGCGTTCGGCCTCGACGGGTTCGCCGGTGAGAGCCATCCCCAGCGCGCGCGCCTGCCCGACGAGGCGCGGCAATGTCCAGGTGCCGCCGCTGTCGGGGATGAGGCCGATATGGGCGAAGGACATGATGAATTTCGCGCTCCGGGCGGCGAGCACGATATCGCAGGCGAGCGCGATATTGGCGCCTGCGCCAGCCGCCACTCCGTTGACCGCGCAGACCACCGGCATGGCAAGACCGGTAATGCGGCGGATCAGCGGGTTATAATAATTTTCCACCGACGCGCCGAGATCGACTGCCTCGGCATCCGCGCTGACCGCACGATCGGACAAATCCTGTCCGGCGCAAAATCCGCGTCCGGCCCCGGTGAGGAGCACCGCTCGCGCACCGTCGGCTTCCAGCCGGTCGAAGGTTGCGGCCAGTTCTTCGTGCATCGCGACCGTAAAGCTGTTGAGCCGCTCCGGCCGGTTGAGCGTCACATGCGCGACCCCCTGGTCGAACCGGTAGCTAATGGTGGACGGTTCACCGCTCATCTTTTGTCTCTCCTTGGCAGAATTAACTGTATGACCGGTCAATTATTGTCCCGCAAGCGCTTTCACCCCGCACGAACGATCCGTGACGGATAGCGGGAAAAAATGCAAAAACCGTGCATCCGGAGCGGTGGTTTATTCGTTGACCGATCGGTCAACGATAATTATCCTGATGGCCATTGAGAGGAGCCTTCCGGCATGTACACCACCGATCTTTCAAACAAGCCCACAAGCGTAGCGTCGTTGAATGAAACCGATCCCACGCTGCTCGAAGCATTCGAGGCCCGCGTTGCCGCAGACGAATTTATCGAGCCCAAGGACTGGATGCCCGATCATTATCGCAAGACGCTGATCCGGCAGATCTCGCAGCATGCGCACAGCGAGGTGGTGGGGATGCTGCCCGAAGGCAACTGGTTGACGCGCGCGCCAAGCCTCAAGCGCAAGGCGATCCTGCTCGCCAAGATCCAGGATGAGGGCGGGCACGGCCTTTATCTCTATTGCGCCGCCGAAACCCTGGGCGTCAGCCGTGAGGAAATGATCGACGCGCTGCATAGCGGTCGCGCTAAATATTCGACCATCTTCAACTATCCCGCGCTGACGTGGGCCGATATCGGCGCGATCGGCTGGCTCGTTGATGGCGCCGCGATCATGAACCAGGTACCCCTGCAGCGTACGTCCTATGGCCCCTATGCCCGCGCGATGGTGCGCATCTGCAAGGAGGAAAGCTTCCATCAGCGGCAGGGGTATGACATCATGCTCGCCATGGCCAATGGCACGTCCGAGCAGCGGCGGATGGCGCAGGATGCGCTCGATCGCTGGTGGTGGCCGTCGCTGATGATGTTTGGTCCGCCCGATGATAATTCGCCCAACTCGGCCCAGTCGATCCGCTGGCGGATCAAGCGCGAGACGAACGACGAACTTAGGCAGAAATTTGTCGATGCGACCGTGCCGCAGGCGGAGCTGCTCGGTCTCACCGTGCCCGATCCCGACCTCAAGTGGAACGAGGCGCGTGGCCATTATGATTATGGCGCGATCGACTGGGACGAATTTTACTCGGTCGTACGCGGCGAGGGTCATTGCGCCCGGGAGCGCATGGAGGCGCGGCGGGCGGCCTGGGACGAAGGTGCGTGGGTGCGCGAGGCGGCGGAAGCCTATCAGCAAAAACAGGCGCAGCGTCAGGCCGCCTAGAAGAGGGAAAAAGATGAGCAGGAACTGGCCCTTGTGGGAAGTGTTCATCCGCACGCGCGGCGGTCTGTCGCACCGGCATGCGGGATCGATCCATGCACCCGACGCGGAACTCGCGCTGCGCCATGCGCGCGATACCTATACAAGACGGATGGAAGGGGTGAGCCTGTGGGTCGTTCCCTCGAAAGAGATCGTCGCGTCCGATCCCGAACAGGCGGGGCCGCTGTTCGAACCGGCGGAGGACAAGATCTATCGTCACCCGACCTTTTATGACCTTCCCGACGCCGTGAAGCATATGTGATGGAACAGGATATGAAACACGCCCTGTTTTCCTGGCTGCTCGGACTCGGCGACGACAGTCTGGTGCTGGCGCAGCGGTTAACCGAATGGTGCGGCCACGCGCCGATGCTGGAGGTCGATCTCGGTCTTTCCAATCTTGGGCTGGACCTCCTCGGGCAGGCGCAGCTATTCCTCGGCTATGCCGGGGAAGTGGAGGGGCAGGGCCGCGATGCCGATGCGCTCGCCTTTCATCGCGATGTGCTGGACTTCCGCAATTGCCTGCTGGTCGAACAGCCCAATGGCGATTTCGCGCGTACCATGGCGCGGCAGTTTCTCTTTTCGCAATATAGCCTGCTGCTGTTCGAGCAGCTGACCGCCTCCGCCGATGCGCGCGTGGCCGAGATTGCCGCCAAGGCGATCAAGGAAGTGCGCTACCATGTCGAACTCGCCGCCGACTGGGTGATCCGGCTGGGCGACGGCACGGAGGAAAGCCACCAGCGCATGACGGATGGCCTCGCCTGGCACTGGCGCTTTGTCGAGGAATTGTTCACGCCGGTAGGGGACGAAGCGCCGTTGATCGCAGCGGGAATCGCGCCTGATCGCACCCGATTGCGCGGCGCTTATGAAACCCGGCTTCGCGAGGTGCTCGACGCCGCGACCATCGCCTATCCCGAATGGCCGCGCGCTATGCTCGGCGGGCGCAGCGGACGGCATGGCGAACATCTTGGCCATCTGCTCGCAACGATGCAGTTCCTACCGCGCGCCTATCCGGCCGCGCAATGGTGACGACGGCGGATATCTGGCGCGTCCTTGGGGAGGTTCCCGATCCCGAGATCCCCGTGATTTCGGTCGTCGATCTGGGGATCGTGCGCGGGGTGTCCGACGATGGATCTACTGTCCGCATCACGCCGACCTATACCGGCTGCCCGGCGACGCTGGCGATCGAGGCATCGATCCGCAAGGCGCTCGACGAAGCCGGGTTCGGCGATACAGCGATCGAGACCGTATTGAGTCCGCCCTGGACTACCGAGGCGATTACGCCCGCGGGACACGAAGCGCTGCGTGCCTATGGTATTGCGCCGCCGTCGCCGGGCGCGCGCCCGGCCTGCCCGCATTGCGGGTCACTCGAGACCGCGGAGGTGAGCCGCTTCGGCTCCACGCCCTGCAAGGCGCTGTGGCACTGCACCGCCTGCAAGGAGCCGTTTGACCGGTTCAAATGTCATTGAAGTCATTAAAATATCTTGAGGTGTTGCATGTCGGATAATTTTTTCCCGCTGGTCGTCGCCGATGTCCGCCCCGAAAGCACGGACTCGGTTTCGGTTGCCTTTGCCGTACCCGACGACTTGCGGGACAAGTTTGCCTTCACCCCCGGACAGCATATCGTCATCAAGGCCGACGTGAACGGCGAAGAGTGCCGCCGCAACTATTCGCTGTGCGTCGCGCCACGCGACGAGGAATGGCGCGTTGCCATCCGTCGTGTCGCGGGCGGACGTTTCTCCAACTGGGCCAATGACAATATCCGTGCTGGCGATACGCTGGCGGTGGCACCGCCGCATGGCAGCTTCACCTACCGGTTCGATCCCGCTCATGCCCATCTCTATGCCGGTTTTGCCGGCGGATCGGGCATCACTCCGATCCTGTCACTGCTAAAGACGGCGCTGGCGGAAGAACCGCAGAGCCGCTTCGTCCTGTGTTACGGCAATCGCGCCACCGCCAATGTGATGTTCCTCGAACAACTGGCCGAACTGAAGGACCTGTATCTCGACCGGTTCCAGCTGATTCATATCCTGGAACAGGAAGAGGATGAAATCGCCCTGTTCAACGGGCGGCTCGATGCCGAGAAGCTGGGCCAGCTGTTTCCCGCGATCATCGACCCGGCCGAGATCGACGCCGCATTCATTTGCGGCCCCGCACCAATGATGGAGGCGGTGAGCAGCACGCTGAGGATGGTCGGCGTTCCCGAAGACCATATCCTGGTCGAGCATTTCCTCGCCGAACCGCCGTCCGCCGATCAGCTTGCCGCGATGGAAAAGCTCAAGCAGCAATCATCGGGCCGCAGCGTTACACTGGTGATGGACGGGCGCCGCCGCCTCGTCGAATTCGATCCCGCCAAGGGCAGCATCCTTGAGAATGCGCGCGCCGCCGGCCTGCCGGCGCCCTTTGCCTGCAAGGCGGGCGTTTGCGCGACCTGCCGTGCCCGTGTCGTCGAGGGCGAAGTGGCGATGGCGGTCAATTATGGTCTTTCCAAGGAGGAGACCGATCATGGCTATGTTCTCACCTGCCAGTCGATTCCGCTCACCGACAAGGTGGTGCTGGATTATGACGGCTGACCGTAGTTGACTGATCCAATGCCTTGCGGGCTAAGCGGTGCGAGCGCCTGATCGACGATCATGTCGGCCAGCTGCCCGACGGGCAGTCGGCCTTGCGGATCGAACCAGTTGGCGGTCCAGTTCATTGCTCCGAACAACAGCATGACCCGGGCGATGCTGGCGGAACGGTCCGCGGCCATCTGCGGATGGACGGCTTCCATCATGTGGCGTACCGCGGTGACGATCCGGCGCTGTTTGGCGACGATCTCCTGCCGGTCCGGCGCCATCAGATTGTCGAGTTCGTTGAGCAGTACCTTCTGCCGGTCCGCGGCGCCGACATACAGTCTCATGAATTGGTGAACCAAGGCATGCAATTGCTTGCCAGCCGGAAGCCGCTCCTCGACCACAGCCTGCGTCGCGGCGACCAGATCATCGATATGCGACGCCATGACGTCGCGCAGCAGTTTTTCCTTCGAGGGGAAATAATGATAAAGCAGTGACTTCGACATGCCATTGGCCTTGGCGAGATCGGCGATTGAGGTGCCGTGAAAACCCTTGGATGCGAACATCTCCGCCGCCCGGTCCAGCATCAGGCCGCGCTTGGTTTCGAAATCGGGGGACTGCAGGCGCGCCAATAATCATCTCCGGCAAGACCATGGCGACTAACCGTTCCAAGGGACACGCGCAAGGCAGTGTAATGGCCTGAAAATACATTGCATCGATTCTGCGCTTTGCGGGATTGTCGCGCATCCCTGCGCGTCGATCCGCCTCAACAATGCCGGGATCGTGAGCCATGATGCGGTTATATTGCCCCTATTCTGTGGGAGTATGAAAAGCTGATGCCGCTATTTGCTGACCGGTTGAAGATGGCTAAGGGCGATCCGCTGCTATCGCTGATCGCCGCCTACAAGGCCGATCCAAGGTCGGATAAGATCGACCTCGGCGTCGGCGTGTACCGCACCGAGGACGGGCAGACGCCGGTGATGGCGGCGGTGAAGGCAGCGGAGCAGCGGCTGTGGGAGATACAGCCGAGCAAGGAATATCTTGGGCCTGATGGTGACCCGGAGTTTGTTCCCGCGCTGGGAGTCACCGCTTTTGGCAGCCTGTGGAACAGGCATCCCGCGATTGGTCTGGCGACCCCTGGCGGTACCGGCGCATTGCGGCTGGCAGCGGACCTTATCGCGCTCGTCCGCCCCGGCGCCAAGGTCTATTGCGCTGCGCCGACCTGGCCCAACCACCCGCCGATCCTGTCGGCAGCCGGTTTGACGATGACGCCGTTCGATGCATTTGATGCTGCGCGCCAACGCTTCGATCTGGCGTCGTTCGAACAGGGCGTGGCCGATGCCCGCGCCGGAGATGTTCTTCTTCTTCAGGGCTGTTGTCACAATCCGCTTGGCGCCGACCCCGATCTTGAGGAATGGCGCGCGATTGCCGATATCGTGCGGGCGCGCCGGCTGGTTCCGCTGATTGATCTTGCCTATCAGGGACTGGGTGAAGGCTGGCGCGAGGATATCGCGGGCGCGACGCTGGTGATCGAAGCGGCGGAAGAAGCGCTTGTCGCTTATTCCTGCGACAAGAATTTCGGGCTTTACCGCGACCGGGTCGGCGCGATCTTCGCCTTTACCCAAGCGCAGGCCACTGCCGATGCGATGCTTTCCAACCTGGTGATGATGGCCCGGACGAGTTGGTCGATGCCACCGGATCATGGTGCGGCAACCGTGCGAATCCTGCTTCAGGATCCGGCGCTCAAGTTACAGTGGGAAGAAGAACTCACCTCGATGCAGCGGCGCATCGCAGCGATGCGCAGGGACGCATCACGGCTGCACCCTGCGCTGGCGTCGCTCGCCTTGCAGAAGGGGATGTTTTCGGTGCTCCCGTTGTCCCCGCAGCAGATCGTGGAAATGCGCGAACGCCACGGCGTCTATATGGCGCCGTCGGGACGCATCAATGTTGCTGGATTGACCCCCGCCAACTTGGACGCCTTTGCCAGCGCGATGGCGGCTGTTTGCGGGGCTCCGGCGACAGTCTGACACGCACGTCAGATCGCAGATAAGCGGGAGCTACGATTCTGGCGTGCATATCATTTTCATTATGCGCACGTTGGTTGCGCCTAATACATATTTGATGCATCATGACTTCATTGCAGCGCCAAGTGCATCACAAACTTGCAATGTCTTTGAGAGGATGTCGCCCTAGCATCATGAAAATCGGTGATGGGGGAGAGGCCTGTGAAGCAGCCAGTTTTGACGCCGTCCGGGGCTGTGGCAGATCAGCGGCGGTCAGCCTGTGATGGAACCGTCCGAGCACGAGGGATAAGGCAATGACGGTCAGCGGTGTCGACAGCTACGATAAGCGTATTCTCAAGAATATTCAGGAAGACGGGACCTTGGGGCCGAGCGACCTCAGTCCGCTCGTCTATCTTTCCCCCTCGCAATGTTCGCGGCGGCTGCAACGGCTCAAGGCGGAAAAATATATCGACCGCACAGTCGTGCTGCTCAACCCGGAAAAGCTCAACCTCAATGTGTCGGCCTATATCATGATCAAGCTGCGCAGTCATGCGCGGGAGGATTATACCAAGTTCCGCGATCGCATGATGGAATTGCCGGAGGTGGTCTCGTGCGAATCGGTCACCGGCGACGCGGATTATATTCTCCGCGTCGTTGCCGGCGACCTCGCGAGCTACAATCGCTTCCTCACCAACAAGCTTCATGCCGCGGGTGAAATACACACAGCAACGTCCAGCATCGTGCTCCAGCAGCTCAAATGGACGACGTCTCTTGCACTGGATTATTGTTGATGCTCGAAACCGAAGCACCCGCTCAAGCGCGCGGTGACAACCGCCGCAACGCGCCCGATCCGGCGGTGGACTGGAAGCGGGTCGCCTCGCTCGTGCAATTGTCGCGCGCGCTCGATCATCTCGAGGAAAGCAGTCTCGTGCCTGAGGGCAAGGTGCTTTACCAGTTTTCGGCGCGCGGCCATGATATGGCGCAGGTGCTGCTGGGCTTGCATCTGACCGAACCGACCGACGCGGTGTGCGGCTATTATCGCTCGCGTCCCTTGCTGTTGTCGCTCGGCGTGAAGCTCGCCGATGCGTTGGGCTCGGCAATGGGCCGCTCGGGCGGCTACTCCGATGGGCGGGATATCGGCGTGGTGTTCAATTGTCCCAATCCCCACGGCGCGTCCGCACTGCCGATGTGCGGCGGGGTAGGGGCGCAATATACGCCGACGGCGGGCTGGGCGCAGGCGATCAAATATCGCCATGAAGTGCTGGGGGACGAAAGTTACGCCCGCTCGATCGCGGTTGTTCTGGGCGGCGACGGAAGCGTAGCGTCAAACGGTTTTTGGGCGGCCCTGACCATTGCGACGACGCAGCAATTGCCGATGCTCTTCTATATCGAAGACAATGGCTACGGGATTTCGGTGCCCTCGCAGTTCCAGACGCCTGGCGGGAACATCGCCGCCAATCTGGCTTCTTTTTCGGGGCTGACCATCCTGTCAGGCGATGGCACCTCTCCCAGCGAAGCCGCCGCGCTGGTTGGCGAAGCGGTCGGCCATGTCCGTGAACGGCGCGAGCCGGTCCTGTTGCGGCTGACCGTGCCCCGTCTCCAGGGGCATAGTTTCCAGGATCAGCAGGCGTACAAGAGTGAGGATGTCGTCGCCGCCGAATGGGCGCGCGATCCGCTGCCCAAGCTCAAGGAGTTTCTCGTCCCGGCGGTCATGTCCGAAGCCGAATGGGCGGCCATCGAGGAGGCAGCCGCCAACGATGTCCGTGAAGGGTTCGAGGAGGCTGATCAGCGGCAGCCATCCACACCGGAAAATGTCACGTCGCACGTCTTTTTCGATGGCGAGATGCAGCAGCAGGGCGGCCTCCATGCCGAAGGCTATCAAGCGCCTGCAGGCACCGCCGACCCCGAACCGCAAGGCCCGCGCATCAATATGGTGACCGCCATCCGCCGCACGCTCGACCATGAACTGTCGATCAACGATCGCGTGCTGCTGTTCGGCGAGGATATCGGCCCCAAGGGCGGCGTGCATGCGGTGACGCTCGGCCTCCAGGACAAATACGGTGAAGCGCGCGTGTTCGACACCAGCCTGTCGGAAGAAGGGATTGTCGGACGTGCGGTCGGGATGGCGCTTGCCGGGCTGATGCCGGTACCGGAAATCCAGTTCCGCAAATATGCCGAGCCGGCGACCGAGCAGATTAACGATTGCGGGACGATGCGCTGGCGTACCCACAACCGCTTTGCTGCCCCGATGGTGTTACGCGTGCCGGGCGGCTATTTCAAATGCGGCGATCCCTGGCACAGCCAGACCAACGAGGTTGCGCTGGTGCATCAGCCCGGCTGGCAGGTCGCGGTGCCATCGAATGCGGAGGATGCTGTCGGGTTGCTGCGCACCGCCCTGCGCGGGAATGATCCGGTATTCTTCTTCGAACATCGCGCGATGCTCGACCATAGCTGGGCGCGGCGGCCCTATCCCGGCGATGATTATATGCTGGCTTTCGGCAAGGCAAGGCATGTCGCGCGAGGAGAAAACATCACGATCGTCACCTGGGGCGCGATGGTATATCGCTGCGAAGAGGCGGCCAAGGGCGTTTCGGCCGATGTGATCGACCTGCGCACGCTGATGCCGTGGGATCGCGAGGCGGTGCTGGAGTCGGTCCGTCGCACACGCCGCTGCCTGATCGTTCACGAAGACTTGCGCACGGCAGGGTTTGGGGCGGAAATTGCCGCGGTGGTCGCCGACGAAGCCTTCATGGATCTCGACGCGCCGGTTGCGCGCCTCACCATGCCCGATATTCCGAGCCCGCATCACCCGACCCTGCTCGAATGGGCGCTGCCCTCGGTCGAGGGGATCCGCGCCAAGATCGAAGAAATGATAAGCTTTTGACGATGATCGACATTCTCGTTCCGTTTGAACAGGAAGGCACCAAGGCGGTGGTGCGGAGCTGGCTCGCCAAGCTCGGCGACCGCGTTGCGATCGACGATCCGCTGGTCGAACTTGAAACCGACAAGGTGACGCAGGAGGTGTCTTCGCCGGGCGCGGGCATTCTTGCCGAAATCCTTATCGACAGCGACGGCGAAGCGGTGCCTGGCACGATCCTCGGCCGGATTTCTACAGGAGCAGAAGCTACCGACGCGCAGTCGCCGGTCGAGGAACGGACTGAGCCGCCGTCCGCATTGGCTGAGTCCCGCGCTCCGGTGGCCAAATTGCCGCAGGAGGCGGGCCTGTCGCCGTCGGTCCGTCGCGGCCTAGCTCAACATGGCATCGATCCGGCGGACGTTACCGGCACGGGCCGCCGCGGCCGTATCACGCGCGCTGACGTCGATGCCCACGCGGCGCGGATGCAGAATGGCGGCGGGCCGGCTGCCGCGCGCCCGGTGCCCGCACCAGCTGCCCCTGCCCCTGCATCGGGGCAAATTCCCCATGATCGCATGCGTCTGGCCATTGCCGAGAATATGTCGCGCGCGCTCGCCGAGGCGCCCCATGTCACCGCTGTGTTCGAATGCGATTTCTCCGCGGTACTTGCGCATCTCAAGGCGCACAAGCCGGCGCTTGCCGCCCGGGGTGTCGCGCTCACCTTGACGGCCTATATCGTGCGCGCAGCGGCGCTCGCGATGGAAGCCTCACCTACGGTTAACAGCCGCTGGCATGATGCGCATCTTGATCTTTTCAGCGACATCAACATCGGTGTCGGCACTGCGCTTGGCGACAAGGGACTGGTCGTGCCCGTGGTGCCGAAAGTGCAAAGCTTGTCGCTGGAGGGCATCGCCGAAAAGCTCACCGACCTCGTCGCGCGCGCGCGAACTAACCAGCTGACCCCCGCCGACATGCGCGGCGGCACCTTCACCATTTCCAATCATGGCGTGTCGGGTTCACTGGTTGCCGCCCCGGTGATTATCCACCAGGGTCAGGCAGCCATCCTCGGCGTCGGAAAGCTCGAAAAGCGCGTGGTCGTGCGCGAAGTGGATGGGGTCGATACGATCCAGATCCGGCCGATGGCCTATGTATCCCTGTCGATCGATCACCGCGTGCTCGACGGACATCAGACCAACAGCTGGCTGACGAAATTCGTTGAGGCGATTGAACAGTGGAAATGACGCGATAAGAGCCAATACAGAACCAAAGGAGAGCGAGTCATGGGTGAGGATAAAGGACAGAATGCAATCGGGCGGCGCGGTGTCTTGAAGGGAGCGGCGGCAGCCACCGCCTTCCTGTCATCGGGGGTCGCGCGCGCTGCGACCAAAAGCGATGCCGATGCGGTGATGCAAGCGGTCGATGCGGGGCATGCGGCTACGGTCAAGCGATTGCAGGAATGGATTGCGCTTCCGACGATTGCTGCCGAACGCCGCAACATCGACGAGGGCATTGCGCACATGACGATGCTCGCCAAGGATGCGGGCTTCCAGACGGTCAAGACGATTCCCACCGGCGGCGTGCCGTCGGTATTCGCGACGCTCGATGCCGGTGCCAAGGACTGGCTCGGCGTCTATTTCATGTACGACGTCAAGCAATTCGACGACAAGGAGTGGAGCTCTCCCGCGCTTGAAGCCCGTCTGGTGGACCGGGCCGGGGTCGGGCGTGTCATGGTCGGGCGGGGAGCGGTTAACCAGAAGGGGCCGGAAGCCACCTTCCTTGCCGCGGTGCGCGCCTTCAAGGAGGCGGGCAAGAAGCTCCCGATCAATATCGCGCTGATCTGCGAAGGCGAGGAAGAAATCGCCTCGCCCAATTTCATGAAGGCGGTCAATCATCCCGATGTATTGCCGACGCTCAGCAAATGTGTCGCGATATTCTGCCCGGCCGCCGGACAGGGACTTAACGGTAACAGTTCGCTGACCCTCGGCGCCAAGGGCGCGGTCGAGCTCGAACTGATTTCGAGCGGTGCGAAATGGGGGCGTGGCCCGACCAAGGATATCCATTCGTCGAACTTCGCGCGCGTCGACAGCCCGGCCTGGCGGCTGGTGCAGGCGCTCAATACCCTGATGAAGCCCGACGGCCACACGATCGCGGTGAAGGGCTGGTATGACAATGTGAAACCGCTGTCGCAGCGTGAGCGCGCGCTGATTGCCGAAGCGGCGCGCAATACCAATGAAGACGAACTCAAAAAGAGCCTGGGGGTCTCCCGCTGGATCGAGGATGAGCCGTTCCAGACCTCGCTTGAACGTCTCGCCTCGCAGCCCACGATCAATATCCAGGGGCTGGTGGCCGGTTATACCGGGCCTGGGGGCAAGACGATCCTGCCGCACCGTGCAGTGGCCAAGATGGAATGGCGGTTGCCGCCCAATCTTACCAAGGAAGAGGCAATCGAGAAATTCACCCGTCACCTCGCCGAGCATGGCTACAGCGATCTCGAAATCAACGTGACCGGAGGCTACAGCCCGACGGAAACGGCGGAGGACAGCGCGCTCGTACGCGCCGAAAAGGCGGTGCTCGATCGTGCGGGCATCACCTATTCGATCATCCCGCGCAGCGCCGGCTCGTGGCCTGGCGTGATGTTCTCGGGCCCGCCGCTCAGGAAACCGACCTCGCAGTTCGGTCTCGGGCATGGCACCGGAGCGCATGGACCGGACGAATATTTCCTCATCGACAGCAGCAATCCCAAGGTGTTCGGGATGAAGGAAGCATCCAAGGCCTATGTCGATTTCATCTACGAAATCGCATCGCAGGCGAGGAAGCCGGGCAAGGCCTGATTTTTTCCGCAACGGAAAGAACCGGACGGGATGCGTTGCCGCAACTTGACACGCGCGAGCTGCGCGACGCATCCTTCCGGAACTGGGTTTCGATTTACCGGCAAAGCGACGTAAAATGCCTCGATTCTGATCACTTTTGGTAGGATCAAGAGTAAATCGCGCTACGGGCTGACTCTTGTCAGCATATAGGCTGCAACCGCAAAGATCAGCGCGGCGAACAGCTTGTTCAGTATCCCCTTGTGCGCGGAGAGCTTCGCGGCGGCCTTGCTGCCGAGCCAGCTTCCGGCAAAGCCGCCTGCGATGAACGCGGCAGCGAGGCCCCAGTCGACGAGGCCGGCCCAGGCATAGTTGGCGGCCGTGGTAAGGCCGAAGGCGGTGACGGCGACCAGCGAAGTGCCGACCGCGTGGAGCATGGCCATGCCGGTGGCCGCGATCAGCCCCGGCACGATGAGAAAGCCTCCGCCGATCCCAAAAAAGCCGGAGAAGAGCCCGGTGAGGAAGCCGAAGCCGAGTACCTTGGGGACATTCTCCTGCACGCAGGCGACATGCTCGGCGGGCTCGTTCGATTTGCGCCGCAGCATCAACGCGCCGACGGCCAGCATCACGAGCGCGAACAGGAACAGAAGCCGATCGCCATCCATGCTCTTGCCGAGCGTCGATCCGGCAAAGGCACCGATTATTCCCGCGCTTGCATAGGCGCCGCCGCAGCGCCAGTTGACGTTGCCCGCGCGCGCATGATTGCCAAGGCCGAGCGCGGCATTGACCGCGACGGCAAAGGCGCTGGTGCCGATCGCAAGATGCGGATTTTTGACGCCGACGAGATAGACAATCAGCGGCACCGCGAGGACCGAACCGCCCCCACCGACCAGGCCGAGGGTGAACCCCACCAGAACCCCCGAGAGGCCGCCGAGCAGATATTGGACGGGTTCCAGCATGCGCGGCGCTCAGAGCGTGTCGAGCGGGATCTTGATGTAGCGCGTTCCGTTATCCTCGGGCGGCGGCATGTGGCCGGCGCGCATATTGACCTGGATTGAGGGCAGGATCAGGCGCGGCATGTCGAGCGTCGCATCGCGCGCCTCTCGCATCGCGACGAACTCCGCCTCGCCGATGCCATCGCGGACATGGATATTGCCGGTGCGTTCGTTTGCGACGGTCGTCTCCCAGACATAATGGTCACGGCCCGGTGCCTTGTAATCGTGGCACATGAACATCCGCGTCGCATCGGGTAGCGAGAGCAGCCGCCGAATAGAACGGTAGAGCGTCGCCGCGCTGCCGCCCGGAAAATCGCAGCGCGCGGTGCCATAATCGGGCATGAACAGCGTATCGCCGACGAACAGGGCGTCGCCAATGAGATAGGCCATGCAAGCCGGCGTATGGCCCGGAACGTGGAGCGCTATCGCATCGATCCCGCCGATCGTGAAGCGCTCGCCATCCTCCCACAGTTCGTCGAACTGCGAGCCGTCGCGCGCGAATTCGCGGCCCTCGTTGAAAATCTTGCCGAAGGTCTTCTGCACCGTCAGGATATGCGCGCCGATGGCGATCTTGCCGCCCAGTTCCGCCTGCAGATAGGGCGCTGCGGAAAGATGATCGGCATGGGCGTGAGTTTCGAGCACCCACTGCACGTCGAGTCCCTGTTCGCGCACATAGGCGATGACCGCGTCGGGGGACTCGCGGCTGGTGCGCCCCGATGCGGGATCATAATCAAGCACGCTGTCGATGATCGCGGCCTTGCCGCTCGGCAAGTCATGGACGACATAGGTGACCGTGAAGGTCGCTTCATCGAAGAAGGCCTTGACCGCCGGACGCCGGGCCTCGTCGCCGAGCGCATGCCCGGCAAGCGCAATCGCGTCAGAAAGATGGGTGTCGCTGGTCATTGCCGGTCTCCCGATCCATAATCGCCGAGCAGGGTGAGAAGGCGCGTGCGCGCGAGGAGAAGCTGCGATTCCGCCTGCGCGACGGCGAGGCCCGCAGCGGTCGCCTCGCGTTGGGCGTCGAGTAGGGCGAGCTGCGGCTTCGCGCCGATCTGGAATTCGAGCCTCGCATTGGTCAGCGCTTCGTTCGCGGCAGCTTGTTGTGCGTTGGTTGACCGCAGCACCTCTTCGGCGGTGCGTAGCGCATACCAGGAAGCCGTCACCTGCTGTTCGACCATCAGCTCGGCGCCGCGCAGCTGCGCTTCGGCGGTCCGCTCCTTGGCCGAGGCTTCATTGATCCTGGCTGTGGTCATGCCGCCGTCGAAAAAACGCCAACGCGCGCGGACGCCGACGGTGGCGCTGTCGGCCTTGTAATCGGGGAAGAACTGGTCGCGTATTGCCGCACCTTCAGCAAAGGCGCCGATCGTCGGGAGACGCTCGGCTTTCGCGGTTTTCACCCCCGCGCTGGCGGCCTTCACGCCGGCCCGCGCGCGCACCAGCGCCGCATTGGCGCTGGTGGCGCGCTCGATCGCCTCGTTGAGTGTTGCAGGAAGTGCGCGACCGGCAGCGGCTTGCGTCAGCGTTCCGGCTTCCTTGCCTGTCACGAGGCGATAGCGGGTACGCGCGCTGGCGAGGTTGCCCTCGGCCTGAGCGAGTCCCGCTTCTGCCTCGGCGAGCCGTGCGCCCGCTTGCGCCAGATCGGTCCTCGGGGCGGCGCCTGCCTGAAACATCAGTCGCGCATCGCGTTCGACCCGGCGCATCTGCGCGACCGATTGCTCCATCAGCCCGACCTGTTTCTGGGCCAGCAGCACGCCGGTATGCGTTTCGGCCGCCTGATTGACGACATCGGACCGCGCCATCTGCCGTGCGGCCTCGCTCGCCTCGACCCCGGCATTGGCCTGCGCGACCGCACCTGCGATCCGGCCTCCGGTAAACAGCGGCTTTTCGACCGTCAACTGGCCTGAGAGCGGCACGACCGAATCCGATCCCATGTTGAAAAAACCGTGCATGTCGAGATAGCCGACCCCGGCGCTGCCCTGAACGGTTGCGGTCACGGCATTGGCGGCGCGCGCCTGATCGCGCTGCGCCCTGACGGCATCGGCTTCCGCGTCGGCCGCCTCCATTTGTGGCGCGCGCGCGAGCGCATCGGCGATGGTTTCATCGAGCGTCTGCGCGGCGGCAGGCACGGCGCCAGTCAGCGCCAGAACAGCAAGAGGCAGCAGTTTCTCCATCGGCTTATTTGAACGCCACTCCCGGCGCGATCCCCATGCTGCGGAACAGCTTCGCCACCGGGCAGAAACCGGTGAAGCTGGCCTGGAGCATGTTGAGGCCCGCAAAAGCGGTCAGCCATACGAATCCCGGATGGACATAATAGGTCAGTGCCAGCGACAGCAGCACCATGAACCCGGCGAAGCGCATTACGGCCTTGTCGACAGTCATTTCTTCATCCTTTCTCTTCAAAGCGCAGCTTGCGGATACCGAGGGCATGGAGCGCGAGCTTTTCGTAGAAGGGCTCGCTTTCGCCCTTGCGCACCTTGCGCAGGAAATATTTTTCAAACCCGATCTTGGCGAGGTGGACCCACTTGCCTTCCGATGCCCAGTTGAGATTGCGCGGCGGGATCTGCGGCTGGGCGACGAACGCCACGCCGCTATCGCCGAAGTCGGCGAGGCAGACGGCATTCCAGGCAGCTTCCTGCCACGGTTCCTTGCCTTCGATCTCGGCTTTGATGTTGGCGGTGATCGCGGTCACCATCGATTCGATCATGAAGCCGGTCTTGGGAACGCCCACCGGCACCGGGGTCTTGCCCACCGGAGGAATGGCGACACATACGCCGAGTGAATAGACGTTGGTGAACGTCGGGTTGCGCTGATGCTTGTCGGCGAGGATGAACCCGCGCGGATTGGTCAGTCCTTCAATGCCATATACCGCGGGAACGCCGCGGAATGCCGGCAGGATCATCGAAAAGCCGAATGGCAGTTCATGGCTTTGCCTGACCGAGCCATCTTCGGCGATTTCGTCGACGAACATCATGCCGTCCTCGACCTTGCTGATCTTCGCGTTGGTGACCCATTTGATGTAGCGGTCGCGCATTTCGCTTTCGAGGATGCCCTTGGTATCGCCAACGCCGTCGAGGCCGAGGTGGCCGACATAGGGTTCGGCAGTGACGAAGGTCATCGGCACCTTGTCGCGCACCTTGCGGCGCTTCAGCTCGGTATCGACGATCATCGCGAACTCATAGGCGGGACCGTAACAGGAAGCGCCTTGCGCCGCGCCGATGATCACCGGCCTGGGGTTTGCGGCAAGCTTGTCGAACATGTCAGCAGCATGGGCCGCATGTGCGGTCTGGCAGACCGACTGGGTAAAGCCATCGGGTCCGAGGCCTTCGACCTCGTCGAAGGCAAGATGCGGTCCGGTCGCGATCACCAGATAATCATAAGGGACCGAAGTGCCGTCGTTGAGTTCGATGCGGTTTTCGGACGGATGGACGCGCTTGGCACCGACAGCGGTGAAACCGATACCCTTTTTCTGCATCACGGGGGGCAAGTGCACCTTGATCGCATCGGGCTCGCGCCAGCGTACCGCAACCCAGGGGTTGGAGGGAATGAACCAGTAATCCTCCTGGTCGTTGATCACCATCACCTCGGCCTTGCCCTTGGTGGCTTCGCGAATCTCATAGGCCGCAATCGTGCCGCCCAGTCCTGCACCCAAAACAATGATTTTCGGCAATGTCATGGCTCGCCTCCGTTTCCTCTCAACCGCTCTCCATCCAGCGTTTTTCGATCTGTTCCACGCGGTATATGATTTTCTGTTGATATAAGCAATAGATTATATTAGTATGCCTTCATTATCTCATTTCCGGAGGCTCTCGATGTTCAACCTGTTCCGTAAATCCGGCCACCAGGAGGTCAGCCCGAACGAACTGGCGGCGATGCTGAAGGATGGCAGCGCGCTGGTGGTCGATGTGCGCGAGAGCGACGAATATGCGAGCGGACATATTCCGGGCGCGATCAACATGCCGCTTTCGACCTTTCAAGCCTCGCAGCTGCCCGATCCGCAAGGAAAGACGCTGGTGCTGAACTGTGCTGCCGGACGCCGCAGCGCGATGGCGCTCGACAAGTGCGCCGCAGGGCGCGAGGACATCAGCACCCATCTGCGGGGCGGCATGGGCGCCTGGAAGGCGGCGGGCCTTCCGGTGGAGCGTTAAGCGATCATGCGCGTGAAACCCCGCCTAGCCCGGCTATTCCTGACTACGACCGCCGCTGCGCTGGTGCTTTCCGCTTGTGGCGGCGGAGCCGAGAAACGGGAAGCAGCGGCGCAATCGGCCAGGGCAGTACCGTCGGGCGAACGGCTGACGCTTGTCGAAAGCGAAATCGCCGAAACCAAAGAGGTGGGCGCGAGCGTGACGACGAGGGATGTCGCCGATGCGCGCGCGCGCATTCCCGGCGTGCTGGTCAATCTCAGCGTGCGGGCGGGTGACTATGTCCGCAAGGGTCGGCAGATCGGATCGGTGGTCGACAGCCGCCTCGGCTATGAGGCGAGCGCCTATGGCGCGCAAGCCGCTGCGGCACAGGCGCAAGCTGCGAGTGCCGAGGCAGAACTCGCGCGCACCCGCTTCCTCGTAAGGAATGGCGTTTATGCCAAGGCCCGGCTCGATCAGGCGGAGGCCGCCGCGCGCGCTGCCAACGCCCAGATCGCCGCGGCGCGCGCGCAGCAGCAGGCCGTGTCCAGCGTCGCCGGGCAGGGTGCGATCATCGCGCCGGCTTCGGGCCGCGTGTTGCGCGCCGATATTCCCGCCGGATCGGCGGTTTCTCCCGGCGTTTCGGTCGCAACCATTACCTCGGGGCCGCCCGTGCTGCGACTCGAACTTCCCGAGACGCTGGCCAACCGGGTGCGTCGCGGCAGCCGCGTGGTGGCGACCGGGCTCAATGCCGACCCGTCGATTGCGCCACCCGTCGGCACCATCACGCAAATCTATCCCGCCGTCGCCGGAGGACGGATCACGGCGGATGTCGAGATCGCCGGCCTTGGCACCGATCTAGTCGGACGCCAGATCACCGTGATGGTCGATACCGGCACTCGCAATGCGCTGATCGTGCCCAAGAAATTTATACAGACGCGTTTCGGGGTCGATCAGGTAACGATCCTCAGCGGCGACAAGCAGGTGATGACCGTGCCGGTCCAGGCCGCACCGCATGACGCCGACCGGGTCGAGATATTATCGGGCGCGGTTGCGGGAGACACGCTGATCGCGGTGAATGCAGCTATGGCAAGGCCTGCCAACTGATGAGCGAGGCAGCCGACACTGCGGAACGGCCGGACGCCCATCTCGGCATTTCCGGGCGGCTGACGCAGGCGACGATCAATTCGCCGCTGACACCGCTGATGCTTCTCGCCGCGATCCTCGTCGGCCTGCTCGCGCTGATGACGATCCCGCGCGAGGAAGAACCGCAGATCAGTGTGCCGATGGTCGATATCATGGTCGGCGCGCCGGGCATGCCGTTTCGATCGCGATCGCCAAGCGCGTGGGCGCCAATGCGGTCAATGTCTCGGATGCGATCGTCGAGCGGGTGGAAAGCCTCGAAGGCACGCTCATTCCCTCGAGCGTCGCGGTCCATGTCACCCGCAACTATGGCGAAACCGCGAATGAGAAGGCCAATGAGCTGCTGTTCCATCTGGCGCTGGCGACCGTTTCCATCGTCATCCTGATCGGTTTCGCGATCGGCTGGCGCGAGGCAGCGGTGACCGCGGTGGTGATCCCGACCACGATCCTCCTCACCATGTTCGCCTCGAACCTGATGGGCTATACGATCAATCGGGTCAGCCTGTTCGCGCTGATCTTCTCGATCGGTATCCTCGTCGATGACGCGATCGTGGTGATCGAGAATATCGCCCGTCACTGGGCGATGAATGACGGACGCAGCCGGGTGCAGGCGGCGGTTGAGGCGGTCGCCGAGGTCGGCAATCCCACCATCGTCGCGACGCTGACCGTGGTCGCCGCGCTGCTCCCGATGCTGTTCGTCTCGGGGCTGATGGGGCCTTATATGGCGCCGATTCCGGTCAATGCTTCGGCCGCGATGATCTTCAGCTTCTTCGTCGCGATGATCATCGCGCCCTGGCTGATGATCCGCTTTGCAAGGAAGACACTCGCCCACGGGCACGGCCATGAAGATGGCGGCAAGCTTGGCCAGTTGTACGCCCGCGTCGCGCGCAAGGTCATCGCGACCAGGGCATCGGCGCGCAATTTCCTGATCGCCGTCGGCGTCGCGACGCTGCTGGCCTGCTCGATGTTCTATTTCAAGGCGGTGACGGTCAAGCTCCTGCCGTTCGACAATAAGTCGGAAATCCAGCTCGTTGTCGACATGCCCGAAGGGACCAGCCTTGAGGGCACCTCGCGCGCGCTTGAGCAAGCCGCTGCGATCACACGAACCGTTCCCGAAGTGACCGCGATGGAAGCCTATGCCGGGACCAGCGCGCCGTTCAACTTCAACGGGCTCGTGCGCCACTATTTCCTGCGCGCCCAGCCCGAGATGGGCGACCTCATGGTCACCTTGCTTCCCAAGGGCGAGCGCGACCGCGCCAGCCATATCGTGGCGCTCGACCTGCGCGAAAAGCTGAAGGCGATGAAGCTGCCCGCGGGCGGTTCGATCAAGGTGGTCGAAACCCCGCCGGGGCCGCCGGTGCTCGCAACGCTGCTCGCCGAAATCTACGGGCCCGACGAGGCCAGCCGCCGCGCAACCGCGATGGAGGTGGAAAAAATCTTCCGCTCGGTGCTGTTCGTGGTCGATGTCGACAACAGCTTCGGTCAGCCGCGCGAGCAGGTCCGTTTCGTCGCCAACCGCAGCGCGCTCGATTTTTACGGCGTGGCCGAACGCGATGTGTATGACAGCATCGGCATGCTGATGGGGCGGCAGGTTGTGGGGCAGATGCCGCGGGGCGCGGGACGTGCGCCACTCGATATCTCGCTCGCGCTCGACCAGCAGCAAAGGAGGCTCGGCACCGCGCTGCTCGGCGCTCCGGCGGCGGTTGCACCGAGCGCGATGGGCGCACAGGTGATCGAGCTCGGTCAGCTGGTGAAAGCCGAGCGGCAACAGGGAAGCCACACGCTGTTCCGGCGCGATGGGCTTGCCGCCGACATGGTCACCGCCGAACTTGCCGGAGCCTATGAGGCACCGATCTATGGCATTCTCGAGGTCAACCGCCGTATCGAGGCATTCGACTGGGCCAAGGCGGGACTCGTCAAGCCCGAGGTCCGTCTCAACGGCCAGCCCACCGACGAAGCCAGGCCGTCGCTCCTGTGGGATGGTGAATGGGAAATTACCTGGGTCACCTTCCGCGACATGGGCGCGGCATTCATGGTGGCGCTGCTCGGCATCTATGTGCTGGTTGTCGCCCAGTTCAAGAACTTCAAGATTCCGCTCGTCATCCTGACGCCGATCCCGCTCACGCTGGTCGGCATCGTGATTGGCCACATGCTGTTCAGCGCGCCCTTCACCGCGACTTCGATGATCGGTTTCATCGCACTCGCAGGGATCATCGTGCGCAACTCGATCCTGCTGGTCGATTTCATCAACCATGCCAAGGGCGAGGGCAAGACGCTCCGTCAGGTATTGATGGAAGCCGGGACGATCCGCTTCAAGCCGATCGTGTTGACCGCGGCGGCGGCGATGATCGGCGCGGCGACGATCCTTGGCGATCCGATCTTTCAGGGCCTTGCGATCAGCCTCCTGTTCGGGCTTGCGTCGTCGACACTGCTGACGGTGTTGGTGATCCCTGCCATCTACATAGTGTTGCGCGATGACGGACAAGGCTTCATGAAGGCCGAGTCATGAAACATACAGACCTTTCTCTCCTCAAGGACAATGCCAGCCAGATGGCAGGACGGCTGAAACTGATGAGCCACCCAGAACGCCTGCTGATGCTCTGCCGGATGGATGAAGGCGAGGTTTCGGTCAATCAACTGGTCGAACTGAGCGGCCTGTCGCAATCGGCCGTCTCGCAGCATCTTGCGCTGTTGCGGGAAGAGGAGGTCGTTAGCATTCGCGGTGAAGCCCAGACGCGCTTCTACCGGCTGAAGGATCCGGTGGTCCGTTCCATTATCCATACGCTGTGCGAACTATGTGAGTGATCCGGGCTGACCCGTTCAAATGGATTGGTTCAAAAGCCTGCGGCGGGCACAAACAGGAAGCAAATTCATTGAGGCTAGCAATTCCATAGCAGCCAGCCGGACCAGATTTGAGCTGATATTTGGCTTTGTTGCCTAATTATAATGGCTGTGAAAGGAAAAAATGGTGCCAGAAGAGGCATCACATTCGAACTAATTTTCTACATTTTATCAGATAGCTAGGAATTCGACCACCTCCAAAAAGCCCTCAAAAGGCCCTCAAAAGCCGTCTAATGCATTGGTTCGATGCCTTTTTCAGGACTCAGATCTCGCAATTTTCTAGCTTTGGCATCGTCGATGGAAGTTCGCAAAACGATCCGCAAACCATCTCCGCACAGCCATCCGAGCACGTTTTTATCCCGCAAATTCACATTTCCGTGAATTGCGGGATAAATCCGCCGGGAGCCTCTATTCGCCCATCGTAACCTCGTCGCGCACCTCCGGGCTGATAGGACGCTCGACCGCCTGTTCGGCTTCCCGCAATAGCTCTGGTGTGAGACTGGTCGTCCGCGCGGGGAGTGGCTTGCCGTCGCCCATCTCACCGTTCCGTTCGATATCTTCGATCAGCAACTTCATCTCGGCGATCTCTTTGACCTGCGCTTCGATAATCGAGTCTGCGAGTTTGCGAACGCGCGGATCGGTGATCTCGGCTCGTGAACTGGTCAGGACCGCGAGGGAGTGGTGCGGGATCATCGCCGACATCCACTCCTCGTCGTTGACGGTCGCCTGGCTGCGGACCAGCCACAGCGCCACCGCGAACACCAGCGCGCCAACGCCGAGGATGATGAAGTTCTTCGTCTTGTCCTTGTACATGCCCCACATGAAGAGCAGCATGACGATCATCATCATACCGCCCATCACGAAGGTCATCCAGAACCGCGTCTCGCTCCAGAACACATGGTCGAGTTCATAGGTGTTCAAGTACATCAGGCCGAACATGATCGCGGTCGATGTCGCCACCATAGCCATGAAGCGCCAGTAATTGCCTCCGCTGTCATGCTGTCGCTGCTGATGATCAACGCTGTGTTCTTCGACCATTCAATCCTCCTGTTTTTCAGCTGTCATCGCGTTGGAACGAATAGCTCCTGACAAACGCGCAAGTTTCCCGAAGGCTCTAAGCGTTTTCCAGTGTTGGAAGGTTCAGCCCACGCAGCCGCAACGAATTCGCGATGACCGAAACCGACGAAAGGCTCATTGCCGCAGCCGCGATCATAGGATTGAGTAGCAGGCCGAATGCCGGAAAGAGGACGCCCGCTGCCACGGGGATGCCGAGTGCGTTGTAACCGAACGCAAAAACAAGGTTCTGCCGGATGTTACGCATGGTAGCCCGCGAAAGCACGATGGCCTGGAGCACACCGGTGAGGTCGCCGCGGACCAAAGTGACACCGGCGCTTTCGATCGCCACGTCGGTGCCGGTTCCCATCGCAATGCCCACATCCGCAGCCGCCAGTGCGGGCGCGTCGTTGATGCCGTCTCCTGCCATCGCAACGCGCTTGCCTGAGGCCTTGAGCGCCTCGACCTTGCGATGCTTATCCTCGGGGGAGACGTTTGCCTCGACCTCGTCGATACCGAGCTGGCGGGCTACGGCTTCGGCGGTAGCGCGGCTATCGCCGGTCAACATCACCACTTCGATCCCGCGCTTGTGCAGCGCCCGGACGGCCCCCGCACTGGTCGGCTTGATCGGGTCGGCGACTGCTATCAGACCCGCAGGTGCACTATCGATGGCGACGAACATCACCGTCTGCCCCCGCGAGCGGCCCGTCTCTGCGGACGCGAACCATGCAGCATCCTGGATGCCGAACCGCTGCATCAGTTTCTCGTTGCCGATAGCGACCTTCTGCGATCCGACGCGCGCCTCGACACCCTCACCGGTGGTAGACGAGAGATCCGAGGCAGGCTCGAAGGTCACACCTCGCGCCTTGGCGCCTTCCACGATAGCATGGGCGAGAGGATGTTCGCTTCCGGCTTCGACTGCGGCGACGGCTGAGAGGAACGTGGTCTCGTCGATGCCATCGCGCGGGGTCACCGCTACCAGATCGGGTTTGCCCATGGTTAGCGTGCCGGTCTTGTCGACAACCAGAGTGTCGATCTTTTCAAGTGTTTCGAGCGCCTCGGCGTTGCGGATGAGGATGCCATGCTGGGCGCCCTTGCCGGTGCCGGTCATGATCGACATCGGCGTTGCGAGGCCGAGCGCGCAGGGGCAGGCAATGATGAGAACCGCGATCGCATTGACCAGCGCGAAGGCAAGCGCGGGAAATGGCCCCCAGATTGCCCAGACGATGAACGTGACGACCGCGATCACGATCACCGCGGGGACGAACCAGGCCGCGACCTGATCGGCCAGGCGCTGGATCGGTGCGCGGCTGCGCTGAGCCTCAGCGACCATCTGTACGATCTTGGACAGCATCGTGTCCTTGCCGACTGCGCCCGCGCGCATCACAAAGCCGCCCGTCTGGTTGACCGTTCCGCCGATCACCCGGTCGCCGACCTTCTTGGAAACTGGCAATGGTTCGCCGCTGATCATGGACTCGTCGATAGTGCTCGCGCCCTCGGTCACCTCGCCATCGACCGGTACCTTGTCACCCGGGCGGACGCGGAGCAGGTCACCGCTCGCCAATAGGTCGAGCGACACTTCGCGTTCCTCGCCGCTTCCGAAGATCTTGACCGCGGTGGGCGGCGCGAGTTCAAGGAGCGCACGCAGGGCGCTCGACGTCGAGCCGCGAGCCTTCAGTTCGAGCACCTGGCCAAGCAGCACCAGCGTCGTGATGACGGCAGCCGCCTCGTAATAGACGCCGACGCGGCCCGAGTGATCGCGGAAGGCGGGTGGGAATATGTCGGGCACGAGCGTAGCGACGAGGCTGAACAGGAACGCGATCGCTACGCCGAAGCCGATCAGCGTGAACATGTTGAGGTTGCGGGTCTTGAGCGATTGCCACGCCCGAACGAAAAATGGCCACCCGCCCCACAGCACCACGGGGGTTGCAAGCACCAGTTGCGCCCATTGGGCGCGCGCGGGTTCAATCAGCCGGTCGAAGCTGATCCCGGGTATCATGTCGCTCATCGCGTAGATGAACAGTGGCACGGTGAAGATCGCGCTGACCCAGAAGCGCCGCGTCATGTCGACGAGTTCGGGGTCGGGGCTATCTTCGAGGCTGACCGTCTCGGGCTCCAGCGCCATGCCGCAGATGGGGCAGCTTCCCGGCCCTGGCCGGCGGATCTCTGGGTGCATGGGACAGGTGTAAATCGTCCCTTCGGGAACTTCCTCGACCTGCTTGATATGCGCGCCGGAGAGATAGCGATCCGGACTTGCTGCGAACTTGTCCTTGCACCGCGCCGAGCAGAAGTAATGGGTCGCGCCGCTGTGCACGGTGACATGTGCTGCGTCCAAGATTGTCACGCTCATGCCGCAGACGGGATCGGTCGCACTACCTTCATCAATCGGATCGTGTGCCTGGTGCGTATCACAACAGTTCATGGATCGCTTCCTTCGTCTGTCGGGAGCGGAAGGGGCGATGGCTGATGATAGGCAACAGGGATAGGCGCTGTCCCACGATGGATCATTCCTGTCCTGTTGCTCATCACCTGCCCCAACTCCGGCCAGTTGGCCGATCAATCTTTATCCCTTGGGCGAGGTGGGAGCGGCCTCCTTACCGGAGCCGTGATCCATCCTCGAATGATCCATTCCGGCCTGGCCATCTGCCTGACTGCCATGAGTCTGGTCTCCTTGCGCCTGACCTTCCTTGCTCTTCGCCATGTCCTCGCAGCATTTCATCTTTCCTTCGGCGTTCTTCTCGCAACAGGGCATCTTGCATCCCTCAGTGCTCGCGAAAGCGGGGGTCGCGATAAGGGCGGTGGCCAAGATCGATGCAAATGGCTTCTTCACAGCATTTCTCCTTGTTAAGTATCACTGATTACTTGGCGGGATAGGATGCGAAAACCTCGCGGCGGCCATTGCCGAAGGCGACGACCTGGTAGGATTGCACCCTTCCTCCGGCTTCCATGCCCGGCGAGCCAAGCGGCATACCGGCGACCGCGAGACCCTGGACCCAGCCGGGTTTTTCCGAGAGCAGACGCTCGATGTCCGCAGCAGGCACGTGGCCCTCGATGACGTAACCATCCGCAATCATGGTATGGCACGAACGCAGGTCATCGGGCACGCCGTGCTGCGCTTTCACGGATGCCATGTCGGGGTGGTCGACCGTCGCAACCTCGTGCTTCTCGCCCTGCTGAACGTGCGCCGCCCAGGCCTTGCAACAACCGCACTCGGGATCACGGAACATCGTGAAGGTCGCCGCCTGAGCCGCGCCGGTGCAGGCCGAAAGGAGTAGTGTGCCGAGCATCGCGAGAAGCGGGCGATGGTTCGGATTCCTGTTCGAGTTCATCAGTCGTGTCCCATTGCCTTCATTTCTTCTTCGGACATGGTCGACATGTCGTGTCCCGCGTGCTGATCGGTGGCGGGCGAAGCGGTCGAAGTCGGCACCGGTGCTGGCGCGGTCGAGGGCGTTCCCTGGGAGCCTCGTCGGGTCGAACTGCTCGTCTTTGCAGGCACGGGTTCAGGGCGGGTTCCCTCCATCTGGCTTTGGTCCATTTGCGAATGATCCATACCAGCATGGCCGTCGGATTCATTGCCAGTGGCCGGATCTGTCGGTTGCGTTACAGGCGCACAGGCCCCCGCGGGAACCGGATGGCCCATCGCGCGGTGGCGTGCGGCCTCCCTTTCGCATTCGGTCTGGGCAGGTTCTTGCTCGGCGGGCATCGCGTGTCCGGAATGGTCCTGCGCGAAGGCCGGGGTGGCGGTGCCCACCAGGAGCATGGCGACGATCAGGCGCATCAGTCTTCTCCCACCCGATTCACATCGGGCGCATTGCCCCGCGGCGCGACTGTCACAATCTGGAACATGCCCGAATGCATGTGGTAGAGTAGGTGACAGTGGAAGGCCCAGTCGCCCTCCTCGTCCGCGGTGAGATCGAAGGTCGCGCTGCCGCCAGGCTGCACGATCACCGTGTGCTTTTGCGGCTGGCGGTCGGCAGGCGCGCCGTTGACCAGCTCGAAGAAATGTCCGTGCAAATGGATCGGGTGCGCCATCATCGTATCGTTGACGAGCTTCACGCGGACACGCTCGTTATAGGCGAAGCGAATGGGGTCGTCGCTTACGGCATTGAATTTCTTTCCGTCGAACGACCACATGTAGCGTTCCATGTTGCCGGTAAGATGGATTTCCATCTGCCTCGACGGACGGCGCAAATCGTCATTCGGTGCGAGCGCGACCAGGTCCCTGTAGGTCAGGACCTTGTGCGGAACCTTATCGAGGCCAATGCCCGGGTCCCCCATCCGGTCGACCGGGTTCATCGACACCATGTCGATACCGGGGCCGACCTTTACGTCGGGCGGCAGCTTGGACGTGTCGCGCATGTTCATGCCGCCCATTTCCATTCCGCCCATCGGCTCGGCAGTCGCACCTTGTGCTGGCATGTCATGGCCCATGGACGAATGATCCATCCCGGCCATGTCGCCACCACTGTGGTTCATCCCGCCGGACCCGTGGTCCATGCCCATGTCTGCCATGGTTAGGAGAGGCGGGTCGCGTAGTGCCGGGACTGCAGCACGCGCGCCGGGCCGCGAGGCCAGCGTCGCCACCGCCATGCCTGAGCGGTCCATGCTTTCGGCCACGATCGTCCGGGCTTCGCCTGTTGGCTCGACGACGATGTCGTAGGTCTCCGCCGTGCCGATCTGAAATTCCTCGACCTCGACCGGGCGCACGTTCTGGCCGTCGGCACCGACGACCCAGAACTTCACGCCGGGAATGCGGACGTTGAAGAAGGTCATCGCGCTGCCGTTGATGATGCGCAGCCGCACCCGCTCGCCGGGATTGAACAGGAACTCCAGCCCTTCTTCCGGCCCGCGTCCATTTGCGAGATAGGTGTAGGTGGACCCGGTCACATCAAGGATGTCCGTGGCCATCATGCGCATGCGCGCCCACATCCGCCGGTCCTGGCCCGACAGCGGATAGTCGTCGGTCCAAGTGTTTTGCTGGTAGTTGAAGTAGCCTTCGCCCTTCTTCAGCTTGTTCATGATCGTGTGCGGGTGGAGCGGGGTGAAATCGCTCAGCAGCAGCACGTAGTCGCGGTCGGCACGGACCGGATCCGCGCCAGCAGGTTCGACCACGATCGGGCCATAGTGCCCAGCCTGTTCCTGCAGGCCAGAATGGCTGTGCCACCAGTAGGTGCCAGACTGTCGCAGCGCGGGGATGTCATAAACGAAGGTTTCCCCCGGTCTGATGCCGGGGAAGCTCACACCAGGAACGCCGTCGAACTGGAACGGCAAAAGTAGACCGTGCCAGTGAATGGAGCTGTCTTCATCAAGCGTGTTCGTGACGGTGAGCCGAACCGGCTGACCTTCACGCAGGCGCACCAGCGGACCCGGCACGCTGCCGTTGACGGCAATCGCGTGCCCGCGGCGTCCCTGAACGGTGCGCGGCCCTTCGCCAATCGTCAAGGCGATGTCGCGGCCCGACACTTCGTCGAAACCTGGTCGGATGGCACCGCCATGAAGGTCTCCGCCGCGCGCCCAGGCCGGCACAGCATGCCCAAGACCGAGCAGGCCGGCTGCTCCGGCGCTGGCAGTGAGAAAACGTCTGCGGTTGATAGCGACTTTGTCGACCATAAGAGATGTGCTCATGCGTCTGTTTACGCTGCGATCGCGCCCACCCCTCAAAGAAAATCGATTCTCTCGCGCAGTCGCTGGCGCGCCCGGTATACGCGTGTTTCAACCGCCTTTTCAGTCAATCCGAGCAAATCGGCAACCTCGCGGTGGCTCCGACCCTCAATGGCGACGAGGACCAGCGCCTCGCGAAGACGAAGCGGTAAACGATCTATCGTGCGGATTACATGAGCAAGCATTTGTCGGTCGGCAATTTCTGTATCCGGGGCGGGTTGGTCGGCGGCAACAGGTACATCGGAATCGAGCGCCGTAAACCTCAGCAGACGTGCGACCTTGAGGCGCCGCAGCCGGTCACGACACTTGTTGAGCGTGACGGTGGTGAGAAAGGCCGCGACCGGCTGCTGCGGATCGAGTCCGGCCCGCGCGATCCACACCGATGCCAAGGCGTTCTGCAGCGCATCTTCAGCCTCGTCGGCAAACGGGAGCATCCGCCGGGCCAACCCGAGCAGGCGGGGCAGATGAGGTTCGACAAGCCTGCCGAAAGCCACCTTGTCGCCTGCGATCACCCTTTCGACCAATGACGCTTCAGGTGTGTCGTCCCGCCCCTTCACGTCATCTCATTCGCCAGGGTCGCGTGTGAGCGAGGCTGCGACCTGACGGTCGAAGCGCACCCGCTGCTGCTGATCGAGCAGGTCGCGCATTGCAAATACGTGCTCGACTGTCGCCTTTTGCAGATCGCCCATGCGTCCGTGCACGTCATCGATGGCCGCGGCTACCTTTGGCCCGTATTCATGCTCCTCGTCCATCGCGACGGCGAGCCTTGCGTTGGCGGCTCTCAAAGACAGGTCCAGCTCCTGACGCCGAACAGCAAACCGGGCCTCGAGCTGATCGAGTTTCCTGTTCTGGGATGCATCGAGGTCGAGTTCCTCATGGACAAAATCATGCAACGACCTGGCATGCGATGCCTCGCGCCATTGCCCAGCGGCGAACGCCCCGATACAGCCTGCGGCCACGGCCAGCAGGGCAGCAAGTACAATCTGAAAAATACTTAATTTCACGGCTGGATGTGCAGCAGGGCAGCGGGCGAAAGATCAACGCCCTCAGCCAGTTGATAGCTGACTTGTTCGGCACGTGCAGTTGATTGCGTCGTGCCAAATCCCGCTCCCAGCCCGATGAAAGCCATTGCCAAATACATGGCCAGCCGCGTGCGCGTCGCGCTAACTTGTTCGAGCTCGCCCGCGCGCATCCAGACGCCGTCCATGAAGCCTTCCGGCAACTCGGGTTCGGTTGCGGCCTTTAACCGTTGCAGAGCACGGTCCATTTGAGCGAAGTCGGTCATGCGTACTTGGTCCCCTTGATCAACTGCCTATACGGATATTCCCTCTATAACCCTCGAAAAATTTTTGAGGGATACGAACGCCCACCGCGTTAAAGAGGCATGAAGCCATCCCGTTCATTCCGCCTGATGCTCGCACCAGTTGCTGCTGCGTTCCTGATCTCGCCTGCGGCCGGCAATGCTCACGAGGGCCACAAGAAGGACATGAGCGAGGCCGAGATGGCGCAGATGGAAATGCAGGATAAATCTGCTGCGCATCACGGAAACGCAAACGCGATGCATGACGCAATGAAGAAAGGCGAGCTTGACGGTACGGCCATGCCAACTGTCGCGCCGCAGACTGCCGAACAGGCGCTTGCAGCGAGAATAGCGGAGAACCGGGTTACCTCGACAAGCGACTTTCTCGGCCGCCTGCATCCCGTCGCCGCACATTTTCCCATTGCCCTATTGCTGCTTGCCGCATTGGCGGAACTGATGTTGGCGGTTCGACCCTCTCTCGGTCTCGAAACCACGGTGCGCTTTCTGGTGGGCGGAGGGGCTATCGGCGCATTCGTCGCGGCTGTGTTCGGCTGGTTTGCCGGCGGTTGGCGCCTTGAGGATCGCTCGGAAACGCTCGGACTGCATCGATGGAATGGCACGGCGATCGCAGGTGTTGCCCTGATCGCGGCCTGGCTGGCGTTCCGCGCGAGAAACCGCACTCTTCTTCGTGTCCTGCTGGCGGCGTTGGCGGCAGCACTCGTACTGCAAGGCTATCACGGTGGTGAGATGGTTTTTGGCCCCAACCACCTTGGTCTGGAGTAATCAACAATGAAGCAAATTATCTTTGAACGTGCGCGGACGGCAGGCGTTCTGTCGTTTCTGGTGATGTCTCTGGCAGCCTGTGGATCTTCGCCAGACGCTGCAGCGGAACAATCAGCTGGAAACACCACAGATCCTGTCGCACCCGCCGCATCTGTCGTGACGACTACTGCCACCCCGTCCTCGATCGAAACGACCGCACCAGCGGAGACACCTGCGGTTACACGGCCCTCCCCGATGGCAACGGAAATGGACCATTCCACCACGGACCATTCGGCGATGGATCATAGCCAGATGCCGGCGATGGACGATTCGACAATGGAAGGCATGGACCACTCAGCGATGGGCCATGAAGGGACGCAATCGCCCGGTGAAGCGTCGATGGACCATGGCAGCATGGATCACGGGACCATGAATCATGGCACGATGGACATGGCTCCAATCCCGCAAGTACCGCCCCCGGCTGCAGCAGGATCGGGACCACCTCGCGCCGCCGACGCAATTTGGGGTGCCGAAGCGATGCGTGCCTCGCGCGACGCTCTGCGAGACGAGAACGGTGGGATGAATGTCTTCTGGTTCCAGGGCGACCGCGCCGAATATCGAGCGCGCGAAGGCGGTGATGGATACCTGTGGGACGTGCAGGGCTACTATGGCGGCGACCTCGACAAGTTTTGGTTCAAGAGCGAAGGCGAAGGCACATTTGGGGAACGCCCCGAGTCCGCTGAAATCCAGGGACTGTGGAGCCATGCGATCGGCCCATGGTGGGATTTGAAGGCCGGCGTGCGGCAGGATCTGACCGGTCCCGCGCGCACCCATGCCGTTATCGGCGTGCAGGGTCTTGCGCCCTATATGTTCGAGCTTGACGCGGCCGCTTTCCTGTCGACCAAGGGCGATCTCACGGCACGGGTCGAGGCCGAGCTGGACCAGCGCATTACCCAGCGCCTAATCCTGCAACCGCGCGCCGAAGTGAACCTGTCAGCGCAGGACATTCCCGAACTGGGTGTAGGATCAGGTCTCGATTCCGTCGAACTGGGCCTCCGGCTTCGCTACGAATTCGCACGCGAATTTGCGCCCTATATTGGCATAGAACAGGAATGGAAAATTGGCCAGAGTGCCGACTACGCCCGCCTCGCGGGTGAGGATCCGAGCGTGACGAACTACGTCGTCGGGGTTCGGTTCTGGTTCTGAGAAGGAAATTACGGTGAATTTAAAAAGTCTTGCCACCGCGTCTGCCCTCGCGGTCTTCTGGATGCCGACCGCAGCACACGCACAGCACGCCGATCATTCGGCCCACGGCACACAAACCACGGCCCCGGACGCGCTGACGCAAGAGGCGACGGCTGTGCTCGTCGCTTACCGCGAGGCGCTGGTGGCACGCGACGAAGCCGCCATGCGTGCCCTGTTTCGTGCGGATTCGCTGGTGTTCGAGAACGGCAAGGCCGAGGGCTCATTCGCCCAGTACATGGAGCACCACCTCGGCCCGGAACTTGGCGAGATAACCGAGTTCACATTCTCCAATCCGACGGTCGATGTCCGGATGGCCGGTCATGTGGCGCTTGGGCACGAAACCTATCGCTACCGGATCGCACTCACGGATGGCTACCGCCAAACTTGCGGTGATTGCGCGAGGCGTTCGACAATCTGGCAATCACCAATACGACTGGCCTCACAAGATTGAAGCATCTGGCTTAGTTCGTCTCGAAGTAGAATAAGGTTCTCGATCTTTCGGTTCACCTCTTTCAACTGCTGGCGAACCAGTTGATCGACGTCGCTACAGGATTTGTCGTCGTTATCTGAAAGGGTTAGCAGTTCCTTCACCTGCGACGTACTGAAGCCCAACAGCTACGCACCGGCAACGGTCATCGTGGGTGTCGACGCCTCGACCGGCGTTGCCAGCCAGAGCGATCCGCTTCCCGTAGTGCTCCGGATCACCGGACCGGCCCGCTCGGTGATGCGGGGCAACAGACTGCTCACCACCGACATTACCGGCTGCCTCGTCAATGGCGCGGCGCGCGGCGATCTCTCGGCCGAGAAGGTCTACGTCAAGCTGGTGCGCATGACCTGCGCGCAGCCCGGTGGCCGCTTCGCGGTCAGCGAGGTCAAGGGATTCATTTCCTTTGCCGGAAAGTCGGGCGTGCGCGGCCGCGTGGTCAGCCGCGAGGGCAGCCTTGTCAGCCAGGCGCTGCTCGCCGGGATTGTCGGCGGCTTCGGGCGCGGATTTTCCGCCAACGCCAACGGCATCTTCACCGGCCAGGTCGGCGCCAACGGTCAGCGCGAGGCGCTGTCGCCGACCGACATCCTCGCCGGTGGCTTTGGCCAGGGTGCCGGCGAAGCCGCCGACACCGTCATGCTCCATTCGCTCGGACTACACGCGCAAGAGCTGCGTCCGGGCGGATTGCTGGCGCTGATCGACGAGCTCACCTCGCCGACCACCGCGCACGAGACCGATATCCATGCGTGGAACCCCCACGATACGCTCGATGTCCAGGCCATCCGCCGCGACATCGAGCTCGAGGTCGGCGACGATCGCCTGATCCTCAGGACCGAGCGCTTTCGAGAGACGGGCCGAGACGAGGACGGCAATCCCGAAGTCGGCGAATGCTATCCCGACCATTTCGACGTGCGGCATTATGCCGTGCGCTCTACCCCTGAGCGCTGGGCGCCTTGGGAATGCGCGCGGCTCATCGGCGACATGTTCACCGACAAGCTGCGCTTCCCCTGTCCGACGGCAAGCATGCTGTGCCTCGTCTACCCCGACCAGGAAGCCGCATCGGCGCGCGCAGGCTTCAAGTTCATGCGCACGACCAGCCTCAGCCAGACCAAGAGCGCGCGCTTTCTCCCCAAGCTCGCCGAACAGTCGGCCGAATGGCGCCACGTCCAGGCCGAACTCCAGGCCGGCAAGAAGCTCGTGAAGCTGTTCTACGGGCTCACCAGCATCTCGCCGCTCGGCCAGGGCGACGCGCACGAACGCATCATCAAGGCGATCTACAAGGCAGCCGGATGGGACCTTGCCGACGAGCGCTTCCTCCAATTGCAGGGCCTCGTCGCTGCCTTTCCCCTGAGCCTTGCCGATGGCCTCGCCGACGACATGGCGCGGTTGAAGCGCCTCAAGACCATGCTCTCGACGACGGCAGCACATATCGCGCCGATGCAGGGCGAGTACCTCGGCGGCGTGATCCCGCACCTCCTGCTTGTTGGCCGCCGCGGCCAGCCCTTCTGGTGGTCGCCGTTCGAAAACACTGCCGGCAATCACAATATCGCGATCTGCGGCAAGTCGGGCTCGGGCAAGTCGGTGCTGCTGCAGGAGCTCTGCGCCGCCTTGCGCGGCGCAGGCGCCAAGGTCGTCGTGATCGACGACGGGCGCAGCTTCGAGCATTCGGTCAAGCTGCAGGGCGGACGCTTCGTCGAGTTCACGCTCGCCTCGGGCTTTTCCCTGAACCCCTTCTCGATGGTCGACGATGCCCGCGCGCACGAAGACGAAGACTACCGCCTCGACTGCTTTGCCATGATCAAGGCCATCGTCGGCCAGATGGCGCGTCCCGGCACCGCGCCGAGCGACACCGAGCGTGGGCTCATCGACCGGGCCGTGACTGCGACCTGGGAGGCCCTCGGAAGCGGCGCATCGGTCGACGATGTCGCCCATGCACTCCATGGCTCGGAAAGCGAGGCGGCGAGTATCTGTCAGCGGCATGTGGGGGCCTTTTCATCTGGGCCTTTGCGAAACGGCCTCAAAAGGCCCACAAAAGTGTCTGGAACCCCCGAGAACAGGCGGGACGATCCGGAACGATCCAAGGGCCAAATCCCTAGGATTTCTGCGGGTTTTATAGATTATTTGGGAGAACGTGAGAAGAACAAATGGTGCCCAGAAGAGGACTCGAACCTCCACGCCCTTGCGAGCGCCAGCACCTGAAGCTGGTGCGTCTACCAATTCCGCCATCTGGGCACGGGGTAGGTGGGCGCGGATAGCGGGCCGGGGAGCGGCTGTCAACGGAGGAAAACGGGATCGGGCAAATCCGCAATGGAAATCATCGAGGCTGGGGCGGCCAGCCCTTCAGTCCATCGAGGACAGCATTATCATCACCCAGCATTGGCGCGGCTTTGCCTGTTGCGAGCACGGCGTTTGAAAAACGGATCGGGGTTCGGAGACCGGGTAGTGATTGCCCGTGTTTGTCAACGCAATCGATCTTCATGCCCCGCGCCATGACCTGCGGGTCAGCGAAAACATCGTCGAGGCTGTTGATGGGGCCTGCGGGCACGCCATATTGTTCACACAAGGTGAGCAGTTCGTCTTTGGCTCGCCGAGAGGTTTCCGCTGCGATCTCCGCGACGAGCTGCTCCCGGTTGCGGATGCGAAGCGGATTATCGGCATAGGCCGGGTTATCGGCGATATCCGGGCGGTTGAGTGCCGTCACGAAGTTCCGGAACTGGCGGTCATTTCCGACCGCGAGAATGAAATGGCCATCGCTGCACGGGAATACAGAATAGGGCGTGATGTTAGGGTGCGCGTTACCCATACGGTGTGGCGGTACGCCCGAAACGAGATAGTTCATCGCCTGGTTGGCGAGCACGCCGGTCATCGAATCAAGCAGCGACATGTCGATATGCTGCCCCTCACCGGTCCGCTCACGCTGGGCGATCGCCGCCTGGATCGCTATCGTCCCGTAGAGGCCGGTGATGATGTCCGCAAACGCGACGCCGATTTTTTGCGGTGGGCCATCGGGTTCGCCGGTGAGGTCCATGATACCGCTCATGCCCTGAATGATGAAATCATAGCCGGCGCGCGCAGCATAGGGACCATCCTGGCCGAAACCGGTAACGGAACAATAGATGAGCCGGGGGTTGATAGCGGACAACGATGCATAATCGAGGCCATATTTGGCAAGGCCGCCCAGCTTGAAATTTTCGATGACGACATCGGCCTGGCTGGCCAGTTCGCGTATCTGTTGCTGCCCCTCGCTGGTGGTGAAGTCGATCACGAGCGAACGCTTGCCGCGGTTGCAGGCGTGGAAATAGGCGGCATCAGTACTTCCGTCAGCTCGCTCTATGAAGGGGGGACCCCATTTGCGCGTATCGTCTCCGGCGGGACTTTCAACCTTGATCACGTCGGCGCCCAGATCGGCAAGCGTCTGGCCGATCCATGGCCCTGCCAAAATTCGGGCAAGTTCGAGCACCTTTAACCCCGCATGCGGATGTTGAAGGCCCGCCGGAGTCTCCTGATGATTATCTTGTGCAAGGGGCATTGCTGCAACTTTTCCGTTCAAGAGGCGTAATTTTAACGATGGCAGGGCTGAGCGGGCAATATGTATTCGGGCATGAATGGTCAGGTCTGGTGCATCAGGCGGCCGGAGTGGGATGAGCGACTTATTTTCCAACCTGATTGTTTCCACTGTTTACTTGACCGGAGTCAGCTAATATCGAGGGCATAGCAGTTGAGCGGGGGAGCGCAAGCACTGGCCACAGTGTTTTGTGGATAAAGGAATGATATCAAGTGAAAAGGCTGCAGGACCGAGAAATACTTAATTCCGGCGAAGACAAACATTCGGAAATGAAAATCGCGCCGCGCCAGCGCCGCGCCCGGGTCACGATTGAAGCGATACTGGATGCGACTTCCGAGTTGCTGGTCCAATATGGTGTCGAGAATCTTTCGACCAACATGATCTGCGAGAAAGCCGGCCTGACGCCGCCTGCGCTTTATCGCTATTTCCCTAACAAATATGCCGTTCTCAAGGAACTGGCGGTCCGGCTGAAGAACTTGCAGATCAACCTGTTCCACGAGTGGCTGGAGCGCGATGGCGCACTGTTGGTCAAGGAAGGCGGGCATACCGATCCGGCCCCGATCGTCGAGGCGATCTATCGCCTCGAAATGTCCATCTATTCCGCAATGAAGGCGCAACCGGCCAATATCTGGGTCGCCCGGATCATCCGTACCCAGCCGGCTATGGCAGAGCTCCGGGTGGAATGGCGGCAGCGTTCGCTCGTGCAGTTGAGCAGCTATCTCGGACTGCATACTTTTTATGCTTCGCCGCAAGAGGTCGCCATCTGTGCGACGATCGTCATCGAGTTCATTCATTCGACGATCGAGATGGTTGCAGAAAATGACGGGCTCAATCCCGAACTGACGTTCACGTCTGTCGCGAATATGGTTGCGTCGGAATTTGTCCGTCTCGGACGGCCAACCTTTCCGTCATGATATTCAAGGCCGCGAGGCGTCACGCCGCTCTTGTCATAACCGGGCAAGGGCGGTAGCCGGGAGCCATGACGTTTCACCTAGACCGTTTCGATCTTGATCAGTTTGTCGCCGATACGCTTGCCGAAGATCTTGGGGATCACGGAGACATCACCTCCAACGCCGTCATTCCGGCGGAGGCTCGGTTTTCGGGTGTAATGGATACGCGCGATGAAATAGTCGTGGCAGGATTGCCGCTGGCTGAGGCGTTCTTCCGGAAACTCGATCCCGGTGTGGAGATCGAAACCTTATGTTCGGATGGCGACAAGGTGGCCAAAAATACAGACCTGATGCGGCTGAAGGGGCAGGGCAGGGCGATGCTGACGGCCGAGCGCTCCGCTCTGAACACAGTCCAGCATCTTTCTGGTATTGCGACGATGACGCGGATTTATGTCGATGCCATTGCCGGCACAGGTGCCACGCTGCTCGACACGCGCAAGACCATTCCAGGCCTTCGCGTGCTGGAAAAATATGCAACGCGGATGGGCGGAGCGACCAACCACCGGATGCGGCTGGATGATGCGGCGATGATCAAGGACAATCACGTCGCGGTCGCGGGGGGGATCACCGAGGCTGTGCGCCGGGCGGTGGATGCGGGGATCAAACGGATCGTTGTCGAAGTGGACAATCTATCGCAGATCGAACCAGCGCTTGCAGCGGGTGCCACACATCTTTTGCTCGACAATATGGACGTTGCGACGCTGAAGGAGGCGGTTGCGCGCGTCGGCAAGCGCATACCGACCGAGGCGAGCGGCGGAGTTCGGCTCGAAACAATCCGCGCTATTGCCGAAACGGGGGTTGATTATGTCTCGGTCGGCCGCCTGACCCAATCAGCTCCCGCTGCCGATATTGGCCTTGATTTCGTCCAGTTATAAGCTCGGCCTGGCGCTCTTGCTGGCGGGGTTGCCGCAGCAGGTGTTGGCGCAGTCTGCATCGTGCCGTATCCCGGACAGACTACCCGACGCCCAGGTCGAATATCCCCCCAGTGCCACGCAGCGGCGGGTCACATCTGTCACCAATTATCTGCTCGCGCTGAGCTGGTCCCCGGAGCATTGCCGCTCGGCCCGAAACCGCACTAGCAGCCAATGCGATGGTAGCGCCGGGCGGTTCGGATTCGTCCTGCATGGTTTGTGGCCAGAAACCGATGGCCCGGCCTATCCACAGTGGTGCGCACCCGCGCCGGCCCTGCCACGTGCGATCATACGCGAAAATTTCTGCATGACGCCCTCGGTCGACCTGTTGCAGCATGAATGGGCCAAACATGGGACCTGCATGACGAGCGATCCGCAGCGTTATTTCAAGCCGGCCCGCATCATGTATAACGTGATGCGTTATCCGGACATGGACCGGATGTCGCGCGACCGTAATCTGACGGTCGGCACATTCCGCCTCAATTTTGCGCGGGCCAATCCCGGCATCCGGCCGGACATGATCCAGATCGTCAAGACGAGGGAAAACTGGCTGAGCGAGGTGCGGGTATGTCTTGCCAGAAATTTCAGGCCCCAACGGTGTCCCTCATATCTCCGTATGTCCTCGGATCGCTCGAAGCTTAAAATCTGGCGCGGCCGTTAACCATATTAATTGAAACGGCGCTACGGGTTCCCCGAAACAATGCGATTTTTTAGCGCTGTGCCGATTCCGTACAGCTGCGCCGTTACATAAGTTTTACGGATTTTTAACCTTAACGAACCGTAAACTTAATCCTAAATTTGTTGGCATGAGTCGCCAACGATCCCTGTCGCGCATGATCTGCCGTCAATATCCGCCGCGCCGCGATGTGCTGTGGAATCCCGGCCTCTATGCCCAGCCCTCGATTCGACCGCTCCGCTATCAGACCTCGGATATTGCCTCGCTTCGACCCGCAACGGGAGTGGGCCGCGCGCCCAGCCCGTTAAGCAGCTTGTTGCGGCGGTTGTGGCATAGCGAGGATGCCCGTCAGTTTGCGCAGACCTTCTCGATCGGCTTCGCCGGAATCATGATCTTTTTCGGTTAGGACGGATCAAACGGATTTGTGCAAGCGGCTGATAAAAAAGCCGTCGGCACCGCCCTGTTCTTCGACGACGCCGGGAAGGATGCGCAGGTCGCCAGCTTCGTTGGCATTGAAGCCGGCGGGGATTTCTCCCCGCGTGATGGCCATCCGCGACCATTCAGGATGGCGGTCAAGAAATGCCGCAACCTGATCTTCTCCTTCCGCAGGCTCGAGCGAGCAGGTAGCATAAACCAGCATACCGCCGGGCTTGACCCACTCTGCCGCTCGTTCGATCAACCGGGTTTGCAACTCTGCGAGTTCGGCGATCTGCCGGGCGCCGATGCGATAAAGCACATCGGGGTGCCGGCGAAAGATACCGGTGGCACTACACGGCGCATCCAGCAGCACGGCGTCGGCCAGACTTTCCGGCGACCATTTTTCGATGTCGGCCTGAACCAGATCAGCTTTCAGTCCCGTACGGCGAAGATTGTCGGCCAGTCGTTCGAGGCGCTTTGCGGATATGTCGACGCCCGTTACTGTCCAGCCAGCGGCAGCGAGTTGCATGGTTTTGCCGCCCGGTGCGGCGCACAGATCGAGGACATGGCGACCGCCGCCGGAGCCCAGCAGGCGGGCGGGAATGCTCGCGGATAGATCCTGGACCCACCATGATCCTTCCTCGAATCCAGCAAGCGCCGTGATAGCGCCCGGCTCGACAATTCGGACATGACCATCGGCCAGGCTTGTTCCGCCGAGTTTTTCGGCGATATCCGCTGTTTCCGCAGGATGGCGCAACGTGAGGTCGATGGGGGGGTGTGCGGCAAAGGCGTGGCTCGCAGCCTCGGCCACCGCGTCGCCCCAGTCCGAGCGCCAGCGTTCAGCGGTTTCGCCGGGAACGCGGGGGGGAGAGGGCAGGGTGGCTCCGCGGCGCGTCAGCGTTCCGAATACCCCATGCACCAGTCGCTTGGGGCCTCCTTCAATCAGGGGCAAAGCCGTCGCGATGGCGGCATGCGGCGGGGTGCCGAGCGTGAGAGCCTGAACGAGCGCCAGTCGCAGCACGGCGCGCGCCTTGGCGTCATCCGGCAAAGGCTGCCGCGTCGCGCTGTCGATCAATATATCGAGGTCGGTCAGATGCCGTAACACCTCGGCGGCAAGCACCACGGCATGCGCCCGGTCCGCTGGATTTTTCAGTCCCTGGGTTGCTGCATGTTGCGCCCGGTCAAGCGCCTCACCCCGGCGCAGCACGGCATCAAGCATTCGCAGCGCCGCACGGCGTGTCGCGGTGCCAACCGGATCAGTAACGTCGGAAAAGGGCTTTTTCGGGCGCATAAAAGAAGTGGGGCGGCTAAGCTGCCGCCCCTCCGCTATTCGGCTTCGCGCGTTTCGGCAGCGGGACCGTTCTTCTTGATCGATTCAATCGCATTCTTGGCGGAGGCCTTCGAGGTGTAGCCCTCGGTCCAGAAGATCGATTCATTATTATATTTGAAGTAGGCGACATACTCGCCTTTGGCATTCTTCTTGATTTCAAAATAATGCGCCATGGGTTTCTCCTTGAAGAAGCGAACAGCCGATCAACGGCGGTCGAGCGGGTTCAAAGCGCTCGACCGTGCCTGAAGCGTGTCGTTACGGCCAGCCCCCTCTAGACTGCCGGGGCTCATTTCCGAAGCCATTTGTTGCAGCGCAGCGATACGATTGTCAGTAGCGGGGTGGGTCGAGAATAATTCGCTGACCCCCGTGGGGACAATGTAGAGCTGGGCGACAGCGGGATTGGTTTGCTCGGCATAGGTCGGCCGGCTCGCAGCCGGTCCGGCAATCTTGGCGAGCGCACGGGCGAGTGCCATGGGCTCGCCGGTAATCTGGGCAGCACCGGCGTCGGCACCATATTCGCGCGTACGGCTGATTGCCATTTGCACGATCATTGCTGCGAAAGGAGCGACAAAGACCGCCAGCAGCCCGGCGAGCCCCGCGCCGCGATTATCATCACCGCCGCGAAAGAACATGCCGAAATTAGCCAGCATCGAAATGGCCCCGGCAATGGTCGCCACCATCGTCATGATGAGCGTGTCGCGGTTTTTCACATGGGCGAGTTCATGGGCCATCACTGCCGCGACCTCGTCGCGGTCGAGCATCGAGAGAAGCCCGGTGGTTGCCGCAACGGCCGCGTGCTCCGGGTTGCGTCCGGTAGCGAAGGCGTTGGGATTTGGGTCCTCGACAATATAGACGCGCGGCATCGGTAGGCCGCCGCGCTGCGCGAGCTGCTGAACCATGCCGTAAAAGTCGGGGGCCGAAGCGGCATCGACTTCCTTGGCATTGTGCATCTTGAGGACGATCTTATCGGCATTCCAGTAGGTAAAGAAGTTCATTCCGATCGCCACGACGAGGGCAATCAGCATGCCGCTTTCGCGTCCGAACGTATAGCCGAGCGCCATGAACAGCGCCGTCATCGCGGCCAGCAGCATTGTCGTCTTCAAACCGTTCATCTTATTCCCTCACAAGGCCGGATTCAGGACTGATCCGGCTCAGACCGGATATGGGAATAAACGTAGCGCTATTCAACTTGTTGCGAATTGACGCTAAACGGCGTGGATGAATCGCGTATCGTCTGATCAGCGCGCCACCCGGCGCCCCTATCACGTCAAGGCTCCGGCACACTGGAGCAAAAGTGAGGCGCCGAAACCGGCGCCGGCCGATAGCGCACCGGAACTCGATCCACTCGATCCTGTACGCTATGGAGACTGGGAAAAGAACGGCATCGCCGTAGATTTCTGAATAGACCAATCTTGGTGATCAGTGGTCACGGCCAATGATGCGAAGAGGTTCATTGGAGGATGCGTGCGCAGCAATGCTATCGCCGCCAATGGACGGCGATGGCCGAATAATGAATGCCAACGGCTCAACCCAATTGGGTCAATCCTGCGGAATGGATGGGCGCGCCAAGTGGAAGCTTTTTGATCCGGGCAACCAGTTCTTCCTCATCGTCGCCAATATTGTTGGCGGTGGGAGAATCAGCATTCACCGTCGGACGGGTTACATGGACCACATCATCCCCTACCATCCGTAGAGAAAGACTGCGACGGGTTGAGCCGGCTGGCGTAAAACCGCCGCCATGGAGGCAACTGGGATGGAACACCAGTACATCGCCTCGTTTGACGCCGCAGGTGATGATATCCCACTTGGACCGGTCCGCTTCGACCTTAGGAAGTCTCGGCATTTCCTTTTCATCATAAACCGGAAGTGTATCATCCTCGGGATCGAAGAACGAGCCATTGTAAAGGGTCCCCTTATGGGATCCGCGGATCACCTCAAGCGCACATTCCTGAGCGACATCATGCATCGGGATCCAGAACACGACAAACTTGTTGCCATCGACTGGGTGATACACCGTGTCCTGATGCCAAGGGGTGCGCCGCACCGGCTTGTCGGGATCGCCCTGCTTGAAAAACAATTGATCGTGGAAGTACCAGACTCCGCCCGAGCCGAACATATGCTTGGCGATATCGACAATGGAAGTCCCCTCGAACATCGCCCGGAATGCAGGCTTGTTGCTCGAATCCTCCACCGACTGGATGAACGTTCCGCCATTCTCCGCATAAAGATGCTGGGCCAGCGGGCTGGGGTTGTCAAAATTTCCCTGGTAGGCAGCCTCGATCAGTTGCATTTCCTGGTCGGTGAAAGCGTTCTCGACGATCAGGACGCCATCGCGGGCAAAGCGTTCGGCGAAGCTGTCCTTTTCGCTGAGGTTTGTGCGGATGTCAGAAGCGTCGGTCATCTCAATTCTCCAATGCGCAATTGTACAACGAACCGTGCCAGTCAGTTCGACTTGTGAACCTGCCCAACCGTTGCCGGCATCGGCAGTTGGGGAGCTTCATAAAAATAGCTTATCTTCCAACCTTTGGCCGTTCGGCGTAGGCGCAGGTCATAATAGACATAAACCTGGATATCGACGCCTTCGGCGGAATGGGCCATGCCGCAAATATATGCGTGGATGCGCGAGCGATCGCCGTCATATTCGGTAACGCGGAAGTTGGTCATCATGTGCATGTGATGGGTGACTGACTTGAACACCTGAGCGAAAAACCCGCGGATAGCGTCCGATCCTTCGTAAGTGCCCAGATCGAGACCAGTTAAATCCAGCGTGGCATCTTCGGTGAAGCATCCCGTCATCACGTCGAGATCATTCATCGCGTCAACGGCATCAAGATAATCGAGAACCGCATCCTCTATTGCGCGGTGTTCTTCCAGGCTCGGCCGGTTGGTCAAAACAGACTCTCCTATTTGTTGGAACATATGAACGGATAATCCATGGAATCGCCCGGCATGCGAACTGTCATATCGACTAGGTTTTGCAACAACGTTGTATAAAAAATCAGTTGAGCGGACGGCTTCGGCGCAACAAGCGTGCGTTTTGCTCCCGCATCGCAGTCGCGACATCTACGCTATGATGGTCAGGAAATTTCCGTTTGTATCAGTACGTCGCCGCCCTGCCAGTTGCGTGCCGCATCAGCAATCATGGTATAGAAATCGGTCAATTCGGAAACTGGAGCATAAAGTTCCAGCATATGCCCATAGACAGCACTGGTATCCGCAAAGGCAAAAAGGAAGCCGCCTGCCGTCTCGCAGCGCTGGGCCGTCGCAAATCCCTGATCAGCAAGCCTTGCCAGTTCGCGGTCGACATCGTCAACGAACAACGCCACATGATGCAACCCATACCGGCCCGAACCTTCAGAATAGAGGTCATGCATAGAGGAGGGGCCTGGATTGTTCTGCTGCACAAACTCAATCATTACATCGCCCCATTGCCCTTAAGCGGAGCTATGATCGAATGGGCGGTCGACGCCACGATGTATGGAACTGCGCAAGGCGACATTATCGGCGACAAAAAACGGACCGGAGCCGAAACGTTCATGATGAGCCAGCGCTGCAGCGCGTACATCAGCGCAGAAATAGGCCAGTTGCCGGGGAGGCAGGCCTTCGGGAAGAGCGATGGGAGGGGTGGAAACCATACGCGCTAAACTAAGCTGATTATCTCCGATGCTCCGCTAGTATTATCGCTAGTCCTGTGTTTCGCGGTGATTGCGCGTGCCTGTGATGCCGCCGTTCGGCAGGTTTTAATAAGTCTGCCGGCAGATGATTCAATCTTCAACGGGATTGACGTTCTCCGCCGGAACCTCGGGATTGCCTTCCATACGGTCGCGGTAAAGCGAGGCGCGTGCCAGCAAGGTTAGCGTCACGGGGGTCGTCAGCGTAACGAACAGCCCAATCAGCAGTTCGTGGAAAAGAGGACGGCCATCAAGCGCGATAAAGCAGATGGTTGACGCGATCAGCATGAGGGCCATACCCAGTGTTGCGCCGAGCGTCGGCGCATGCACCCGCTGATAAAAATTGGGAAGCCGTAGCAAGCCAAAGGAACCGATCGCGGTAATCAGGGCTCCGGCGAGCACAAAAAACGCAGTCAGAAGCGCTGCCCACAACGGCAGATTTGGCGCCTGGATCATTCGATCACCTCGCCGCGCATGAGGAACTTGGCAAGTGCCACCGTGCTCGTGAAGCCAAGCATGCCGATAATAAGTGCCGCTTCCGAGTAGAGCGAGCGGCCGGTCTGGATCCCGAACGTGAGGAGCAACAGCATCGCGTTGACATACAGTGCATCAAGACCAAGCACGCGATCCTGCGCTCGCGGCCCCGCCAGCATCCGCCGTGCGGCAAAGCCCATAGCAATTCCAAGGATGATCTGCGCCGCGGTGATCGCCCAGGCCAGAAGCAATATGGTCATGTGAATATTTCCATCAGTTGCTGCTCATAGCGGTTCTTGATGAGTGTAATCCAATGCCCTTCATCGACAAGGTCGAGCACATGGATGAGCAAAACGCTGCGCGACGAATCATATTGCACCCACAATGTCCCCGGGGTTGCGGTGATGATCACAGCCAGGACCGCGAGCCCGTACCGGTTATCCATGTCGAGGGGAATTTCCACAAAGCCCGATGTGGGCTGACTGTGGCGGAGCGAAATAATGATGCGTCCAACCGCAAGATTGGAACGAATTATGTCGACGATCACCGTTATGACAAGGCTTAATACTGCTGGAGTGAAACGGATAGTGACATCGGGCGGCTGAATCGCCGACAGCGCATGGACCCCGGCGATGGCCACAACCACTCCAAGCAGAATATGACCCGGCGAAACCGACTGATTGAGCATGAGCCACATCAGCCAGAGGCACACTGCCATCGCCGGGTGAGGAATAATGTGTCTCATTGCTGTCCCACCCGTTCGGAACGCGCAACCGCATCAAGATAAAGACTGCGACCTTCAAGCGCGATGGCCGCATCCTCCATGAAGCGCATAACCGGACCGGCCTGCACCATCAGTGCGAGACAGAGGGCAAGCAACAAGCCTATCGGCATCGCTTCGACCAGGCTGATATCGGGTTTCTGGCTTTCGTCGGGCGCCCAGATAATGTCGATGCCCGCGCGGCTCATCGCAATCAGCACAGCGAGCCCCGACATGATGATCGATGCGATCAGCAGCCATGTTATACCCTCAAACGCCGCCGCTGAACGAAGCAGCGCATCAATGATGGCGAATTTGGCGATGAAGCCGGAAAGCGGAGGCAGGCCCGCCAGCAACAACGCGCAAAAAGCAAAACCTCCACCCACCACGGCAATTGTTGCCGGAATAACGACGCCGATTTCATCCTCCTCATCCTCTTCCAGCGCTCCGGTATATTCATCCTCGAAAACGGGCTCGCTCATGGTGGCGGCGGGTTCGGTGCTGCCGCGCTCCATCGGCTCGATCAGGAGATAGAGGGCACTGACCGCCAGGGATGAGCTGAGAAGATAGAAAAGCGCTCCGGCAAGCACCATCGTACTGCCAGTTCCAACGGCCGCGAGCAAAGTCCCTGATGAAATAAGAATATAGTGACCCGCCAGCCGCTTCAGTGTTCGGCAGGACAGAACCCCGATAGTGCCGAAAATGATCGTCGCGATACCGCCGCACAAAAGCCACATGTCGGCAAAATGAGCTGCACTTCCGGCATTTTCGCCAAAGAGCAGCGATGATAGGCGCATGATGATATAAATGCCGACCTTACTCAAAATCACGAACATTGCGGCGACCGGCGGGGCAGCGGCGGAATAGCTGGTTGGAAGCCAGAAGCTCAGCGGCCACATGCCTGCCTTGACCAGAAAAGCGGTCCCGAGAATGGCGGCGCCGGCTTCAAGCAGCATCAATTCACTTCGCTCCACCAGGGCAATGCGGTTGGCGAGGTCCGCCATGTTGAGCGTCCCGGTGACACTGTAGATAAGCGCGACGCCAATCAGAAAGAGCAGCGAGGTCGCGACATTGATGGTGATATAGTGAAGGCTCGCCTTGGTACGTGCAACGCCCAGACCATGGAGCGCCAAGCCGTACGACGCCGCGAGCATCACCTCGAAAAAGACGAAAAGGTTGAAAATATCGCCCGTGAGGAAGGCCCCGTTCACCCCCATCAGCATCAGCAGGAACAGGGCATGATAGCGCGGGCTTTGCCGGTCCCATCCGGCTGTGGCATATATCAGCGATGCCAGCGCCAATACGCTGGTCAGGAGCAGCAACATCGCGGCGAGCCGGTCGGCAACCAGAACAATACCGAAAGGTGCAGGCCAGTTGCCGATAAGATATACGAGCGGCGCAAACTCGCCCCCCCAACCGCTTGATACGGTGACCCCGAGCAACGCGAGCGCATTGACAATGAGACCCAGCACCGCGACGATACTGAGCGCGCGCTTGAGCTTGCGCTGCCGCTCATCGAACAGGAGCATCAGCGCACTCAGGAGGAGCGGCAACAGGATCGGCGTGACAACCAGATGCGGGGTCCAATCGCTCATCTGTCCTGCTCTTCCCCGTCGACATGGTCGGTGCCGGTAAGCCCGCGCGACACCAGCAATACAACCAGCAGCAAAGCCGTGGTTGCAAAGGAGATGACAATGGCGGTCAATACCAGCGCCTGCGGCAACGGATCAGCATAAAGTGCTGCGTCAACGCCAGGCCCTTTGCCGATGATCGGCGGCGCATCGGAGCGCAGACGTCCGGTCGCCAGAATGAACAGATTTACTGCATAGGAAAGGAGCGACAGGCCAATAATAACTTGGAAGGTACGGGGCCGGAAAAGGAGCCAGCAGCCGGACGTGGTGAGAATGCCGATGGCAAGGGCAAGGACAACCTCCATCAGACGTCTCCCCGCGCCGCGCCGCGCCGGGTCCGGATCGACTGGTGTGCCAATGCGATGAGCACGAGTGTTGTCACCCCCACAACTACAGCAAACACCCCAAGATCAAACAGCAGGGCGCTCGCTACCGGGATTTTTCCAATCAGCGGGACATCAAGATAATCGAAATAGGTGGTGAGGAAAGGATAGCCGAATAACCACGCCCCCACGCCGGTCAAGGTCGCCCACAGCAACCCAAGCCCGATCCAGCGTAGGGGTTGAATCACCAGCCTTGCCTCGGTCTTGCGGGTTCCAAGTCCCATATATTGCAGGATAAGCGCGATCGACATCGTAATGCCAGCGACGAACCCTCCGCCCGGCTGGTCATGCCCGCGCAGGAGCAGATAGATCGAAAAGACGACAACCGCCGGAAACATCCACATCAGCATGAGACGAGGCACGGCGAGATAATCGAACAACGTGTCCCCGACCGCCCGGCCAGGCGCTTCTTCATCAAAAGCATTCTGGACACGCTGCTGTTCGGGCATCGCGATACTTTCGCTAGCAGGGCGGAAACGGCGCAGTAGCGAAAAGACGGTAAGCCCGACAATGCACAACACCGTGATTTCCCCGAGCGTGTCAAAACTGCGGAAATCTACGAGGATGACGTTGACAACATTGGTTCCGCCCGCATCGAGATAAGCGCGTTCCGTAAAATAGTGCGAAATGCTGTCATGCGCCGGCCGTGTAAGCACTGCATAGCTGAGCAAACTCATACCGATTCCTGCCGACAGGGCGAGCCCGAGATCGAAACTGCGGCGCCCCCGTACGCGCGCGGGGGGGGCTCCTTCTTCCCAGATTTCGGGCCGCCGCTGAGGCAGCCAGCGCAGGCTGAGGAGGAGAAGCACGGTGGTGACGATTTCCACCAGCAACTGGGTCAAGCCAAGGTCAGGTGCAGATAGCCAGATGAAACTGATGCAGGTTGCAAGGCCCGCGCCACTCATCAGAATCAGCGCAGAAAAGCGATGAAATTTTGCCTGCCACGCGGCACCGATTGCGCAGGTTCCACCCACCAGCCAGAGCATCGCGAAGGCTGGATCCACCAGCGTTATCGGGGCCGGCCCACGAGAATAACCATAGACCAGAAAAGGCAGCAGGCTGGCAATCAACGCGACCACAACTAGCCAGCGCAACTGGAACTGTAGCCGGCGCGTTCCGAGCAACCGATCGAGAATGCGCGCGCCGCCCACGACGGCGGCGAGGCTTTGTTCAAACAGGCGGCGACCGCGAATTCGTCCAGTCAGCGGCGAACGATTGAACTGGTTGAGGCGATTGCGAAATAGAAGATAGCCCGTTGACCCCAAAACCAGAGCAACCACGCTCATGAGCAAGGGCAAACTGAAGCCATGCCATATCGCAAGGCTATAGGACGGGGCCTGATCACCCAGCACGGCTGCAACCGCCGTCGCCAAAAATGGCCCCACCGTGAGCGCCGGGACGACGCCGATGACAAGACAAACCAAGACCAGAATTTCGATGGGCAGGCGCATCCAGACGGGCGGTTCCGCCGGTCTGTGCGGCAACTCCTCGGGGCGCGGGCCGAAGAAGGTCTGATGAATGAAGCGAAGCGAATAGAGTACGCTGAACGCACTTGCCAGCGTCGCGAGATAGGGCAGCAGCAAGTCGATGGCCGTGCCGTTGCGGTCAGTCAGCGTTTCGGCCAGGAACATTTCTTTCGAGAGGAACCCGTTGAGCAGCGGTACGCCAGCCATCGCTGCCGCCGCGACCATTGCGAGCGTAGCGGTAATCGGCATGTACCGGTATAGACCGCTCAGCCTCCGCAGGTCGCGGGTCCCTGTTTCATGATCGATGATCCCTGCCGCCATGAACAGCGACGCTTTGAATGTTGCGTGATTGACGGTGTGGAAGATGGCGGCGATGAGGGCCAGCGGCCCTCCCAGCCCGAGCAACAGGGTGATAAGGCCAAGGTGGCTGATCGTTGAATAGGCGAGCAGCCCCTTCAAATCCTGCTGAAAGATCGCTGTCCACGCACCAAGTATCAAGGTGACAAGGCCGGTCAGCGTGACGATAAAATACCATTGGTCGGTTCCGGCGAGCACTGGCCATAGCAGGATCAGCAGGAATATCCCTGCCTTCACCATCGTCGCCGAATGGAGATAGGCCGAAACCGGTGTCGGTGCGGCCATGGCGTGCGGCAGCCAGAAATGAAACGGAAATTGCGCGCTCTTGGTAAAGGCGCCAATCAGAATGAAGATCAGCGCGGGAGTATAAAGGGGGTTTGAGCGAATAACCTCACCTGCGGCAAGCACCTCGTCGACATTATAACTGCCCGCGATATGACCAAGCAGAAGCATGCCCAGAAGCAGGGCGACGCCGCCCGCCGCAGTGACGAGCAGCGCCATCCTCGCGCCATCGCGGGCGCTCTGATTATGATGCCAGTAGCCGATCAGCAAAAAGGAAAAAATGCTCGTCAATTCCCAGAAAAACGCGAGCTGGATGAGGTTGCCCGACAATACCAGCCCCAGCATCGATCCCATGAATGCTAGCAAAAAGGAGAAAAACCGCGGAACAGGGTCCTCAGGCGACATGTAATAGCGCGAATAGAGAATCACGAGTGCCCCAATGCCGAGAATGAGCACTGAAAACAGCCACGTCAGCCCGTCGAGCCGAATGACAAGGTTCAGCCCGAGCGATGGCAACCACTCGAACTTATCCCGTACCATGCCGCCTTCGCTCAGCCCCGGGTAAAGCGAAACGAGCATCGCAAAACTGGAGAGAACTACGATACCTGCCAGTGCGGCAGCGTTATTATGAGCACGGGTAGACAGAAAAGCGGCTGCAAGACTGCCAAAAAAAGGCAGAATCAGCATGAATAACAATAACTTTTCTTCAGTCATTAGGGCAATTGGCTTTTGGTGAGATTTTAAGTCCGCACGGACAGGAACATTTGCCCTTATGGGTGATATAAACCGCAAGAAGCAATGGGTGTTGCAATGCCAACTGCACAATTCTTCGTTTGAGCGAACGGAGGCTCGGCGAGTTTGGTCTCAACCGGCCAGTGGATGCCACTTGGCACGGGCTGCCCGGCGGAGGTTTTTATCTGCCGACGATGGCGGGCGCGGAACTTTTTAGCGATTTTCGTCTGCTAAATTCGAACATGGTACGTTCACGCCGTTTTTGAAAGGGAGGGCCGCGCGGTTGTTCTGATGGTGTTTTTTGACCGGTGACCCCGCTCAACAGGTCCGTCTCCTAAGGGCTTCGCGATAGGCGCTGGGCGTGGTGCCGAATTTGCGCCGGAAGCAACGGCTGAAATGAGAAGGGTCGAAGAAGCCGGCATCAAGGGCAAGTTCTGTCAAGTTGGTGCGGTCATCCTCGCGCGCGTGAAACTTGGCGATGACATGGTCCAGACGTGTATCGATCACCAGACGCTCCACCGTGGTCCCCGCTTGAGCCGTAACCCGGTAGAGCTTGCTCCGGGACATGCCGACGGCTCTTGCGATATCCGCCACCCGGAGGTCCGGATCGTGGAGACGGCGCGCGATCTCGCGTCGCACCGGCAAACAAGGATCATGTAATGCCGGGAATTCCGCGCCCGCCTCATTGCCGTGAACAAATACCGATTCCATCATGCAGAACAGCGAGTTCAGCATCGAATTGCGCGATCGCGCTTCAATCTGGGCACCCCAGCGCCAAAGATCGAGCAGGAAAGTGCGTAATATGTGGGCCGCTCCGGCATTGGATTGCGTGGGCAACCAGCAAAACTGCTCTGCTTCCTCGAACCGGTCGCGAAGCATTTGACCCGGGATTTTCACGACCATCGCATCGGCTGCCGATCGCTGCTCCGCCATGATGACATCACGCGAGTTTGTAAGGAGCAATGTGTTCGGCGAGCATGGAATCTCTCCATCGCGATGCGAATATGCGGTGCGACCATTGAGTTGAAGGTGCAGGACGTAACAGTCTTCCCGCCTCGTCCGTGTCATGGGTTCCAAGGTGAATGGGGCGTTTGCATGTGCCTTGACAAGGGACAGCGGCCCAAGCGTCTGCGTCGCAGTTCGCGCACGGAACCTGTTGCGTGCTTCGGCAGCGATCAGCCGGCTCGGATACAGCGATTCCGAAAGCGCGGCCTGATATGTGCTAAGGTTGTGCCACCGATCCAACATTCTCTCCCACGCTCGTTCTTGGCGGGTGTCGTCCTCCATTGGAGGTACGGCCCGTTTCGCCAATGGCTATCAGATTTGCGCTGTTGCGGAACCGCACCTTTTTGAGAGGGAGATTGGGACGCTGGCACCAGAAAAATGGACTTTGGGACCAGCGCCTTCTCCCCGGAAGCCTCACACTACAGCTTATTCGTCCGCCACATATGAGCGGACGAGAATAGAAGAGCATCCTAGGGGAGTAGAATATGAGGTCAGCGAACCGCGGCACTGATGGTGCGAACAGACTTGGCCATATGCGTATGACACGCTTCTTGGCGCTGGCCGGTATATCGCTTGCGGCGCTAAGCTATGGCACCGGCGCGGCCGCCCAGGATGCCGAAATGCCGCAAACGCCCGGTCAAAATTTGCCTGCGCCCGACGGACCAGTAACCGAAGAACAAGCCAGCGGGCTGGATGACATCGTTGTTACCGCGCGCAAACGAGCGGAAAGCTCGCAGGATATTCCGGTTTCCGTCACGGCGCTGTCGGGCGAAAGGGTTGCGAAATATGATCTCAGCAACCTTGAAAAGGTCGCGTCGACCGTCCCGCAACTTTCGATCGCGCGTGCCAGCAATGGCAGCGGCGCACAGATTGTTCTGCGTGGAATCGGATCGACCTTCACCAGCGTCGGAATCGAGCAATCCGTCGCGACGGTCGTCGACGGCGTTTATTATGGCCAAGGCCGCATTATCAACGAGGCGTTTTTCGATGTCGGACAGATCGAAATTCTGAAGGGACCGCAAGCCCTCTTTTACGGCAAGAACAGTACCGCGGGTGTGATTTCGATCACGAGCGCCAATCCCAAGGACCGTTTCGAAGCAATGGCGCGGGTCGGGTACGAGTTCAACTCGCACGAACTTATGGGTGAAGGCGTGGTGTCGGGGCCAATCACCGACACGCTGCTTGCCCGTCTCGCTATCCGTGGAGCGAAAATGTGGGAAGGCCATGTCGAAAATATGGCCGGCCCCTCATCCGACACGCGCATGGATGTGGCTACGGGAACCCTGTACACCTACTCTGCGCCGCCGGCTGACCGCTTCGGACCGAAAGAGCGCCAGATTCTCGGCCGATTAACCCTTTTGTGGGAGCCATCGTCAAGGTTCAAGGCGACGCTCAAGGCCTCTGGCAATATTGACCGGGTCGCCAATCCGGCCTGGAATTACATCACGTTCAGCTGTGCTGGCGGAGTGACGACGTTCAACCCGGACCAGCCGTGCGAACGCCGATTCCAGAATTATATGAACAATATCCCGGTCGAGATCGCGCGGACGCTCCCTTATGCCAACGCCGACGGCAGCCTGTCGAACCGGTATAAATCCTACGGCGCAACGGCGACGATGGAATATAATCTCGACAACATCACGCTGACCTCGGTTTCCAACTATAACCGGAACACGAACACCTTCGTGATTGATGGCGATTATTATTCCAGTCCTCTGAGCAATACGTGGGCGACCGAACGCACCAAGTTCCGCGCCCTGTCCACCGAATTGCGCGCTCTGACGAAATTCGATGCACCGGTTAACCTGCTGCTTGGTGGTTATTACCAGCATACCAAACTCGGCCTGCTGCAATATGCCTCGCTGTTCGGCGTCGAAGATTCATCGGCCGGAGACAATCGATATATCGGATGGGTCAAGGATTCCGGCACGACCGACAAAACGGTGGCCGTATACGCACAGGCTATTTGGGACATATTGCCCAAACTCGAATTGACCGCTGGCGTTCGTTACTCACACGAAACCAAGAAGTCGCGCTTCAATCAGCCTTATATCAACGCGGCAATGCAGGGCCTTTTCGTCACTAACCAGCCCTTTACTGCGGATCAGACGTTCAACAACTGGTCGCCCGATGTTACGCTGACCTGGCAGCCTAACGACAATATTACGCTCTATGGTGCCTATAAGACGGGTTTCAAATCAGGCGGATTTTCGAACAGCGGTATCCACAGCGCCGCCGGTTCGACCACCGATTTCATGTTTGCGCCAGAAAAAGCCGAAGGGTTTGAAGGCGGCATAAAGACAACCTTGTTCGACCGTCAGCTCCGTTTCGACCTTGGCGTATATTCTTACGAATTCAGCAATCTTCAGATCGATTTCTTCAACTCGACCACCGTTTCGTTCATCACGACCAACGCAGGTTCGGCGCGGACGAAAGGCGTGGAGTTGGAGTTCCAATATGCTCCCCGCGCGTTGGACGGCTTCTCGCTGCGAGGAAGTGCAAACTACAACGACGCAAAATACAAGGATTATCTGGCGCCTTGCTTCGGCGGGCAGACCATCGCGGAAGGCTGCACGATGGTTCGTAATGGAGTGCCGTATCAGAATTTGGCCGGGAAGCCGACGACCAATGCCCCCAAATGGGCCGCTTCACTCGGCGCTGCCTATGAAACGCCGGTTGCGTCCAATCTCGTATTTGGTGTGAGCGCGGACGCTAAATATAGCGATGATTATCTCGCCTCGTCCTTTGGCAATACGACGGCGCGTCAGCCCGCCTATGTCAACCTCGACGCATCGGTCAGGTTGAAGACGGAGGATGATCGGTGGGAAGTGGCACTGATCGGGCGCAATCTGACCAACCGCTTCATACTCAACGGCACCCAGGATACGGTCGGAACCGGGAGTGGCACCGGGACCAATGCTGGTGTCAGGTCAGACGTATATGGCCTCGTCGGATTCCCCCGCACTGTGCAGCTTCAGGCGACCTGGCGTTACTGACCGGTCGCGACCTGTTCCATCCCATTTGACGTAACAATTAACCGTGAAGGAAGAGATGATGTACGAAGCAGAAAAGGCTGTAGTGAAAGAATGGCTCAAGGGCATTCAGGGAAATGATGGCGAAGTGTGGGACGCCTTCCTGACCATGAGCAAGGACATGACGTGGACGCTGATCGGCGATACCCCGATCTCCGGTACGCACCGCGGGCTTGATGCCATCAACAATGTATTCTGGAACCGCTGCTGGAATGGTGACGGCCGCGAAGGCTCCGGTCCGCAGGGGCTGGATCCCGAATATGGCATCAAGCCGCTCGAGATTTTTGATATTCTTGCGCTGGAGGATGGTCGTATCCTGGTTCACTGCAAATCAGATGGCCGTGGCAAGAACGGCGTTCCCTACAAAAATGAATATGCCTGGATACTCAAGGTCGAGTACGGGAAGATTGTCAGCATGAATGAATTTGCGGACACGGCGCTGATCGAGCGCGCGATGTTCGACAAGAAGATCGTCCCTGCGGAACAATTGTCCAACTGAAGATAGCGAATTCCCCGTGATGGTCTTCATCCGCGGTGGAAAAAGGGAGTCGGCCAGCTTGGATATGCCTCCTAATCCTTAAAAAAGCTGCCGACTCCCTCTCTTTTTGTCCCGGGAGAATAGCTCGTGTCGTCCACCAAAAATCTGCGCTTCCGCCATATCGGTCTCCACGTCAGTGATCTTGACCAGGCACTTCATTTTTTTCGCGATCGTCTGCAACTCGAACTTCTGTATCGCGGCCCAGAGGATGCCCCCATGATAACCAGCATTATCGGACCTGAGGCGCAAGAACTTGAGGTAGCGGTTCTTCGTTTTCCTGAAACGCACGTCACCTTACGTCTGACGGAAAATCCCGGCGCTCCCTGCATTGATGCAAGCCACAAGAACAAGGGCACCTGTCACGTCGCTTTCTATACGGACGATCTGGATAGCACATGGGCCAACCTCGAAGAAATCAACACCCGTCTGGTGTCAGATCGGGTAGTTGAAATCGTTGGCGGCGTTTTCGATGGCGGCAAGGCGATTTATTGCGAAGGGCCCGACGGCTACCGTGTCGAGTTCCTTGAGGGCAGGGCCTATCTTGATGGCAGCTATCGCGATCCCGATCTGGTGCCAAAAACGAGCCGGGCCAACGAAGCGAGTCACATGGGCATTCATGTCCGGGATCGTGACCGCTCGTTAGCCTTTTATCGTGACCTTGTGGGCATGGAAGTGGTCCATGCATGGCTGGAAGAAACAGCATCGACCAGATCGGTGATCGGCTTTCCCGAGGCTTCACTGAACATGGCCATCCTGCGCATGCCGGGGACGCAATCCTATTTTGAAGTGATCGAATATCAGGGCACCGACGGGGTTCCGGTCGACACGCACAACCGGAATAACGGGACCGTGCACATCTCATATGAGGTCGCTGACCTTGACGATATGGCCGCCCGGCTCAAAACCTTTGGAAGTCCGATGATCAGCGATGGGATAGTCACGGGAGGCGACGGTACGCGCAGCTTGTGTTGCGAGGATCCGGACGGCATCCGGGTGCAGTTTTTCGAAGCCCGGCCCAGCTGACAGAAAGCGGCGACGCAATGTCTGCGCTCTCCCGAAAAGTTGCTATCGTGACGGGCGTCGCCTCGCCGCTTGGTATCGGCTTCGCGATTGCCGGGCGGCTTGCCCGTTCCGGTGTTGCCGTCCTGATTACCGATCTGGACGGAGAGGCGGCCAATGCTCGGGCGGCGGAATTAAGGTCAGCAGGTCACGACGTGCAGGCACAGCGCCACGACGTCTCGTCCGAAGCGGATTGGCAAGCCATATGGGAACGCGCGCGCGAGCTATGGGGAGGGGTCGATTATCTCGTCAACAATGCCGGTGTATTACGAATGGCGGCCGTGGATACCATTGAAAATTCTGATTGGGACCTTACGCTGTCGACCAATCTGACTTCCTGTTATCTTGGTATCAAGCTGGCCGCCAGGCATCTTTCCACACGTGGTGGCGGAGCAATTGTGAACGTCTGTTCCGTCTCGGGGATTCTCGGTACACCCAATTGCGGAGCCTATACCGCATCCAAGGGAGGGTTGCGGGCTTATACCAAATGCGCCGCGCTTGATCTGGCTCCTGCGGGTATTCGTGTGAACAGCGTTCATCCGGGCTTTGTTGCTACCGAAATGCAAAGTGGCGCAGCTGAAGGGCTCGGCGAAGAAGCCTACGCCGCTGCTCTGGCCACAGTGCCGTTAAAGCGGTTTGGTACAGCCGCCGATGTGGCCAATGCCGTCGCCTTCCTTTTGTCAGACGACGCCGCCTATGTGACTGGCACTGAACTGGTAATCGACGGAGGGCTGAGTTGCGGTATTTGAATTTTGAAAACAGGCGTATCATCGTCAGCGGTGGTGCATCAGGCATCGGTCGTGCCACAACCCAATTGCTCAGCGCTCGGGGTGCGCGGGTAGCGGTTCTGGATCGCGATGCATGTGAAGATGATGCGCGCATCATATCTTTGACGGTGAACTTGTCCGATGAAGCCGCCTTGACGTCTGCTGTTGCACGGGCGACCGATGCGCTGGGCGGGGTCGATGGTTTGGTACATGCTGCGGGTATCGCCGGACTCGGCACGGCGGTGAATGTTGGTCTCGCCAGATGGGACGAGGTGATGGCGGTCCACCTAAGGGCAGCAATGTTGCTTGCCCGGGCGACTATTCCTGAAATGCTCAAGGCGGGCGGTGGAGCCATTGTTAATATATCAAGCATTTACGGGATGGTCGGCGGATCTAACAATCTCGCCTATAATTCAGCGAAGGGCGCCTTGCTCCAGCTGAGCCGCTCTATTGCCGCAGATTACGGCAGGCAGGGGATTCGCGCCAATTGCGTCAGCCCCGGCTATATTGAAACCCCGCTTTCGGCGCTGCTGGAACAAGATCGGCGAATGCTGGATGCATTTGTCGATATGCACGTGCTGGGCAGAGGGGGAAAGCCGGAAGAGGTCGCTTCGGCGATTGTGTTTCTTTTGTCTGACGAAGCTTCATTCATCACGGGAGTGAACCTCCCGGTTGATGGTGGCTTTACTGGTGTGCGTGTCATGCCCGGCTTTTCCTCGGCGGTGCAAGACTAGCGCTGAGGCCGCGTGTTCCGGCCGCATGATCGCGCGGCTCGGTCGTTTTGGAAGCCGAAATGCCACTGTTGCGCTGTGTCAGCGCAGCAACATCACAACAGAAAATCGTGCTGGGAGCGAATGGCGGAGACGGAGGGATTCGAACCCTCGATACGGTTTTGCCGTATACTCACTTTCCAGGCGAGCGCCTTCGACCACTCGGCCACGTCTCCGCATATCCTGGTAGAGGAAGCGAAGCCCCTATCTCGGCTTGCGCCCTGGCGCAAGCATGCGCAAGGGTAGCAGCCCAATAAAAATACGGGAGGGGTAGTTGATGATTCGATTTTGCAGCACGGCGTGTGCGGTTCTGATGCTTGGCGTGGCCGGGCCGGGTGCGGCGCAAGCTCAGAAATCCGGCGCGCAAACCGTGAAGTTACCCGCCAAGACGGTCGCGTCAGCGCCTTTAGCACAAGTGGATCGGTCGAAGCGTCCCGTGCCCGGCGATATTGTTGATGCCGCCCCGGCCGAAGATTGGGCCGAAATCCGTCCGGAAGACATGCTCGTCATGGATTTACCCCCGCTCAGAACGGTGACCGGAGAAAAGCAGCGGCGGGTGGTGATACAGCTCATACCCGAATCCATCACGGGCGGATGGGTGCGTAATATCAAGAAGCTGGCGGCGGAACGCTGGTATGATGGCACCGCGATTGTGCGGGTGCAGGACAATTATGTTACGCAATGGGGCGATCCCACGGAAAAAAAGCCGCTGCCTGAAGGACTCCAGACGGTTCCGGAAAGCGATTATGTGTCACCCAAGCTACCAGCACGTTACCTCGACTGGCTCATGGCGATCGCGATGACGCGGGCAACACAGTCGATCCGCGGCAATGATAATGATGATCCGCCGGCGCCGATGCTCGACGATCCTGCTTCGGGGCCAAGCGGCAAGGCGAGCTTTTTTTATGGCTGGCCCGTCGCGATCGGGAGCGCGCAGCAAGGGTCAGTGTGGCCGATTCATTGTTATGGCAGCATCGGGGTTGGACGCAATGTGTCTCCGGATACCGGATCGGGAGCAGAGCTTTACACGGTGATTGGCCATGCGACGCGTCAACTCGATCGCAATATCGCGGTTGTGGGCCGGGTTATTTCCGGGATGGAGTGGCTGTCCAGCCTCCCGCGTGGAACTGGCCCGTTGGGTTTTTATGAAAAGCCCGAAGAGCGCGTTCCGATCCGTTCGATCCGTATGGTGACGCAAATGCCCGAGGCCGAGCGGCCACGTTTTGAATACCTCACCACTGACAGCAAGAGTTTTGCCGATTATGTGAAACTGCGCGCCAACCGGCATGACAGCTTCTACAACGTTCCGGCAGGCGGGGTTGATGTTTGTAATGTGCCGGTCCCAATACGCCCCGTAAAGAAATAGGGCATTAGAGAAGAAATAGGCATAAGGAGAGGAGGTTAATCCTCCTTTCCATCCAGCGCGCGCGCCTGGGCCTTGCGGCGGCGCAGGTTGGCGCGCAGCTGTTCGGCCAGTTTGGCATTCTTCTCCGCCTTGGCCCTGGCGGTCGCGTCAGTCATTTTTTCCTGCGGCATAAACGCTTCTTTTGCTTTTTTGGAGCTATTGCGCAAGCGTCGCCTTGACAGGCCGGACCGGCCCAGCCATAGGGCCGCTTCCGGTTGACGCCGCCTTGGCGGCCCTAGTCCCGATACGCTGCTGTAGCTCAGTGGTAGAGCACTCCCTTGGTAAGGGAGAGGCCGCGAGTTCAATCCTCGCCAGCAGCACCATTATCTTCATACTGATGAGCTCAAGATGTGCGCGGGGCGCCGTCTTCAATTCAATGCGACAACAAAAAAGCCCGCCTGTCAGGCGGGCTTTTGGTCGAATGGTGGGCGTAGCAAGGATTGAACTTGCGACCCCTACGATGTCAACATAGTGCTCTACCACTGAGCTATACGCCCATTCGAGAGGGGCCTATTAGTCGGGGCCTCGCCGAAGTGCAAGCGACAAAACAGGTAAGTCACAAATTTCCGGTTCAGCCCTGTTCGGATACCTTCCGCCCCTCGAACATGGCGTCGACTTGCGCGACCAGATCCTTCAGATGAAATGGCTTCGATAACAATTTTGCCTGCGGCACCGTTTCGCCAGCCTTGAGCTGCACTGCCGCAAATCCGGTGATGAACATGATCTGGGTATCAGGCGCGACCACCGCAGCATGCTGGGCGAGTTCGATCCCGTCCATTTCGGGCATTACGATGTCGGATAGCAGCAGGTCATACAGGCCTGATTCGAGATAGGGCACCGCCGCAGTGCCGCGGTCGACGGCGGTTACCTCATAACCTGCGCCGAGGAGCGCGCGCGTCAGATACTCGCGCATCACTTCGTCGTCTTCGGCTAGCAAAATTCGAATCATCGGACGCCAGTTTCCGTTAACTATGTTCTGCGAAACCCGCAGATGGCAGTGCCTCATATGCTTACAAAGTTTAACATTTACCAGCCGGGAAGATGGTTAAGAACAAAAATAGTTGGGCTGGCGATCGATATCCGGAGAGGCGCGCTGGGTAATTGGTGCGCGACGCTCTAAGCTGCCAACGTGTTAGCCGATTCGCCGATATCGCCCTATCATCTTGAAGCTGGTGATCCATCGCGCGCCGTTCTTTTGTCCGTTCCGCATGCGGCGCGCTATTATCCGACGTCGTTACTTGATCGCTTGCGTGTGCCGTCGGAAAGGCTGATGCGTCTGGAAGACCGCTATGCCGACAGGTTGATTGGTACTCCCAGGGATCTGGGGTTTGGCATCATACTCGCAACCTATGCGCGGGCTTGGATCGACCTCAACCGCCGCGAAGACGAGATTGACGTGGCGATGCTGACCGAAAACGACCGGGTGCGCGTGGCGAAGCAATTACTCTGGTCCAGCGATAAGGTGCGTGGTGGCCTGGGGCTTTTCCCGAGAAGGGTGGCCGGAGGCGATCTCTGGCAAGGAAAGTTCAGCTGGGAGGATTTCGCGGGCCGGATTTCCTCAGTCTATGAGGCTTATCATCATGCGCTTGAAAAAGAGCTCAATCAGATTCAGCACACCCACGGCTATGCACTTCTTATAGATGTTCACTCGATGCCACCTCTCGGCGGTCATCATCCCGCCCGGATCGTTCTGGGCGATCGCCGGGGTGGTAGCGCGCCACCGTGGCTGATTGACCGCATGCAGGCGGAGGCTGTGCTGGACGGGCTCGCCGTGGCCCATAATGCGCCATATGCCGGAGGCTTTATCGTCGAACGCCATAGCCGCCCCCATGTCCGCCGTTTCGCGGTCCAGATTGAAGTCGATCGCACCCTTTACCTCGACGATGCGGGGGAACCCATCAGCGGAGCATGCCGGTCCATCGGCGCGCTGATCGGGCGCATGGCGCTTGGAGCAGAAATGGCGATGGCGGACCGTTTCGGCGGGCGTGATTGGCTGCACGCCGCCGAATAAGGACCGGCGCATAAAAAACCACCTCGCACCGGAGTACGAGGTGGCCAAGGTCCAGGGAGGAGATATACTCCGGAGAGTATATCCATGCACCGTCCGGAAAGGGGGAACCCGGAAAAAGCGGTGCACAGTTTCAATATAGGACAGCTCGCATTTCCCTTCAAGAGGAATGAAACATTATCTCATTTTCTGCTGTCAGAGCCCATTCCGGCGGCGTCATGGCACCGGGCGCATCCGCGCGAACAGCTTGTCACGATCGATGAACTGGTGCTTGAACGCTGCGGCGACGTGCAGGGCGATCAAGGGAATCAAGGTGATACCCAGCGCCTTGTGCATCGTTTCAGTGGTTTCATGGAGCCCCTCATTGGGACCGGTTGGCAGGGCGGGTATTTCGAAAAAGCCGAACCAGTCAATCGGGCCGGGCGATTTCCCGCTTGAAACCAGAAGCCAGCCGCCGAGCGGAATGCCGATCATGAGGACGTAGAACAGCCAATGCAACGCATGGGCGGCGTTGTTTTGCCAAGCCGGGCTTTCGGCCGGAAGCGGCGGCGGGCGGTGCATCAGCCTCCAGATCAGCCGCAGTACCGAAAGAACAAGGATCGTGAGGCCAAGCGCCTTGTGCCAGTCCATATACTGCATGCGCGCAGCGCGCGGCAAATCCTCGGTCAACAGCGCAAAGCCGATATTGGCGATGATCGCGAGCGCGATGATCCAGTGCAAGGCAATGGCGACGTCGGTATAACGCGGGATACCCGCGGCATGGCTGTCCGGACGATCAGGGGTCGGCATAACAAGGACTCTCCAATTGAGCGCCCTTGTTATGCCATGGCCATTTGGCTCTTCAGCTCGCTGCGGGCGCGGGAATGGGAGCCGGCATCTTACCCAGTTGCACCTGCTGTGCAAAGATTTCCCGCATCAGTTGCAGCGAGAAAAGATGGGCATAGAGGAGGGGGAGCATGCCGTTCTGCGTCAACTTGCGCAGCTGGTCGCCGCGAAGGTCACGCAGCTTGGCCTCGTCGACCATCTGGAACCCGCGGTAGATGAATGGCTGCTCAACGCCTTCCTGCTGGATTGCGACTTCACCTTCCATCAGGATGCCAAGCTGCTGCAACTCGGTCATGAACTGGCCCGTGCGCGCGCCAGCTTCCTCAAACTGTTCGCAGAAAGCCAGGATTTCCTGCACTGGCTGGGTGGGCTCGCCATTTTCGAACAGTTTTTCGCCGGTCTTGAACTTGCCGATCACCCCCGAGGAAGGGTCGAAACACAATGACAGTTCATCGCTGTCGGGCCGCAGCCGGGCGAGCATGAACGGATAGCGGCGGATGTAGGCGGGGACATAAACCTGCCCAGTGAACTTGCCGTTTTCGTCGAGGAAGACGTTGACGCCTTCATTGAGCCCCATCAGCGCCAGCGGAACCGGATTGTCGCCGACCGAAAACACGATCGGATAATGACGCGCGGCCTGAATGAACTCGTCGCTGGTCAGCGGAACCGCGTGCTGGTCCTTCAGGAAGTCGGCGGCTTCCGCCGGCTTGGCACGCCAGTCTGCATGCTCGTTCGATGAAAGCGGAACCAGATCGTTATAGAAAAGCGGAAGATTCTGAGCTTGCGGCGCGCTGGCCATATTATGTCTCCATGCAATTTCGAAAGCAGTAAGGGAAGAATATTTGCCCCGCGCTTATGATCGCCTGGCCCTAAGAGGATGGGCGCGCAGGCGCAAGCAGAAAGCGGCAGGCCAGGGCTATTCCGGTGACAATGGCAATCGTCAGATCAGAACACCGGGATTCAATATGTTCTTGGGGTCGAGGGCCTGCTTGATTGCCCTCAGGGCCGTTATCCGTGCCGGATCGTCAAGCAGCAGGAAATGATCGCGCTTGGCCCGGCCGATCCCGTGCTCAGCCGAAATGGACCCGCCCGCTGCGATCACGCGGCGGTAGATTGCTTCCGAAATCGCATCGCCATATTGGTCGAGCCAAGCCGCCCCGCGATCGGCGCCATCGCGCGGCGGTTGTGCATGAAGATGAACATTCCCGTCACCAAGGTGACCGAACCCCATCAGGGTCACACCGGGAAATTCGGCACTGACTGCCGCCGCATCCTCAATCAGGAAATCGGGCATGCGCTCTACCGGGACGCTGATATCATGCTGGAGCGCCGGACCCATCGCTCGTTCGGCTTCGGAAATGGAATCGCGCAGCAGCCACATCGCTTCGCCTTCGCGTTCATTCTTCGCGAGAACCGCATCTTCAATCACATTATTGTCGATAAGGTCTGCGATGGCCTGCTCGAATTTATCCGCGACGCTGTCTGCGCCCACGCTGTCGACGACCTCTATCAGCACATGCCAGGCGTGGCTCGACGGCAACGGCGCCTTGCTGCCAGGGATGTGGGCGACGACATTGCCTAGCACATGGCCGGGCATGATCTCGAAACCCTCCAACTGCTCGCCTAGCGCAGCATCGAGCGCGCGTAGTGCGGTCAGCGCGTCATGGGGAGTGCGCATGGCCGTCCATGCAATATGGCGCTGGGCTATCATAGGTACAAGTTTCAGCGTCGCGGCTGTGACGATCCCCAGCGTGCCTTCGGCTCCGATCAGTAGATGATCGAGATTATAGCCGCGATTGTCCTTCTTAAGGGCGGACAGGCTGTCGTGAATTGAGCCGTCGGGCATAACCGCCTCCAGCCCAAGCACCAGGGCACGCATCGTTCCGTGCCGCAGCACTTGCGTCCCGCCCGCATTGGTCGAAACGAGCCCACCGACCGTGGCCGATCCCTTGCCGCCCAGCGTAAGGGGAAAACGGCGGCCCTCGGCTTCCACGGCGCCATGCAATGTCTGGAGGATGACGCCTGCCTGTGCCGTTACCTGATTGGCTGCCGGATCGATGGTCCGGATGCGATTCATCCGGCGCAACGAGAGCAGCAAGGCCTGCCCGCTCGCGTCTGGTGTGGCCGCAGCCGCCATTCCGCTGTTGCCGCCCTGCGGGACGAGCGGAACACCATATTCGCCAGCAAGACGAACGATCTGCTGAGCTTCCTGGGTAGTGGACGGGGACAGCATCGCGGCCGCCTTGCCGTGGTAGCGGCCCCGCCAATCGGTCAGCCAAGGTGCCATTGTCTCGGCGTCGTCGCTATATCCTTTGGGACCGAGTAACGCCTTGAGCGCGTCGAGCAACGCTAGCGGAATGGTTGGGGCGGCCTGTTTCATGCGCGTGACGATAAGCGCGCTTTACACTTTTTGCCATATATTACGCCTGGCTTTCACGATAATTCATATGATATTCAAACGAAGAAGGGCATAAGTGTCCCGTCTTTGATTACAGCCTGTCAGGACCGAGATGTTTCCGGCCCCTTTCCTTTTTCTGTTTGCAGCAGCGGCACCCGTCGCCGGATTGCCAGCGTCTGCCGCTCCATCGCAAATGGAGCAGGGCGGCGTGGTTATCGTGCCTCCGCTTGAATCGGAGATCGCCAACCAGACCGTAATCGTCGAGCAGCAGGTCATGATACGCGTTCCCGCGTCGCGCAGTCAGGTCGTTGGATTTTCGCGTAGCAGGGCGATTGAGGCCGACGAACCTGTTGCTGTTGAATGGCGTGAGGAAAAGGCCCCGCGCTGCGTGCCGATGCGGCAGATTTTGGGGGTGCAATATACCCGCAGGAGCAGCATCGACCTCATTACACGCGATCGTCAGCGGTTGCGGGCGGCGCTTGATGGCGAATGCCGCGCCGCCGACTTTTATTCGGGCTTCTATATGAGCGCGACCAAGGACGGGAACCTGTGTGCGAACCGCGACGTGATTCATGCCCGATCGGGTGCGCGTTGCGATGTCGACAAGTTTACACGGCTGGTGCCGGTCCCGCGCGAACGGTAAAATCCCGGAACGCGCAGCTGTACCTCAAGCCTTTTCATTGACTTTTTGCTAATAATCCGTCACGGCGAAGCCGTTGGGCGCCAGTGTTTTGGGCGTCTTTTTGATCCTTTCCGGAATATTGCATATATGAGCTTTGCCGATCTCGGCCTATCCGACGAATTGCTGCGCGCCGTAACCGAGGCGGGTTATGACACGCCGACACCGATTCAGGCGCAGGCAATTCCTTCCGTGTTGATGATGCGCGACATTATCGGGATCGCGCAGACCGGAACCGGCAAGACCGCTTCCTTCGTGCTGCCGATGATCGATATTCTCGCCCATGGCCGCAGCCGGGCGCGCATGCCGCGCAGCCTGATTCTCGAGCCGACCCGCGAACTAGCCGCGCAGGTCGCGGAAAATTTCGAAAAATACGGCAAATATCACAAGCTTTCGATGGCACTTCTCATCGGCGGCGTGTCGATGGGCGATCAGGTCAAGGCGCTGGAAAAGGGCGTCGACGTGCTGATCGCCACGCCCGGACGGCTGATGGACTTGTTCGGCCGCGGCAACATCCTTCTCACCGGCTGCAACCTGCTCGTGATCGACGAGGCCGACCGCATGCTCGATATGGGCTTCATTCCGGATATCGAGGAAATCTGCACCAAGCTTCCCGCGAGCCGCCAGACCTTGCTGTTTTCCGCGACGATGCCGCCCCCGATCAAGAAGCTGGCGGACAAGTTTCTGTCCAACCCCAAGACTATAGAGGTCGCGCGGCCCGCCACGACCAACACCAATATCGCGCAGCATCTGGTCAAGGTCGATGCGCGCAAGAAGCGTGAGATATTGCGCTCGCTGCTCCGCTCCGAAGATGTCCAGACCGCGATTATCTTCTGCAACCGCAAGACCACGGTGCGTGAACTCAACAAGAGCCTGCAGCGGCACGGCTTTGCCAGCGGCGAAATCCACGGCGATATCGACCAGTCGGCGCGATTGAAGGAACTCGGCCGCTTCAAGGACGGCTCGATCAACATTCTCGTCGCCTCGGATGTTGCCGCACGCGGGCTCGATATCAAGGGTGTGAGCCATGTGTTTAATTTCGACGCCCCTTGGCATCCGGACGATTATGTCCACCGGATCGGGCGTACCGGCCGCGCTGGAGCGAAGGGCAGGGCGTTCACCTTCGTTACAAAGGATGATGCTGAAGCGCTTGATAATATTCAAAAGCTTATCGGCAGCGAGATCCCCCTGATTGCTACCCCCGGTGATGATGGCGGTGCATCGGAAGCGCAGGGTAGGCCGCAGCCGAAACAGCGGCGATCGAAAGATTCCCGCGCCCCAAAACCGCCGGCGGGAAGAGCCGAACGGGAAATGGCTGCCAAAACCGACCGCCATGATTCAGTAATCGCGCGCAAACCTCGCTATCAGCAGGTGGATGCTGAAGAGGACGGCGCCTGGAATGGACCGATGCCCGAGTTTCTCTCGATCAGCATCACCTGATTAGTGAAGCACGTCGTGCACGGGCGCATTCCCGGCAAACGCAGGGCTGGTCTTTGCCATCATGTCAAAAAGATCAGCGGTGGCCAGAACCCGCACGCATGTCTCACAGTCTGACGAGCATCTTGCCTGTGTTTTCTCCAGAAAACAGGCCAAGGAAAGCATCCAGTGTTGATTCCAGCCCTTCGCGAACGGTTTCTCTCGCCTTAACCTTGCCGGCGGCGATTAGGCTGCCCATGTCGGCATAGAATTCCGGGAAATCCTTGATATAGTCGGTATAGATGAATCCCTGCATCCGGATGCGAGCGGGGATTGTCCGGACTATATATTTCATCTCCTGCGGTTTGCCGTCGTTGTAGACGTCAATCATCCCGCAGATAGCGAAACGCGCCCAGTTATTGGCCGTAGCGAACGCAGCATCTAGGTGCTCGCCGCCGACATTATCGAAATAGACGTCGATACCGTCCTGGCCCAGCGCCTTGAGTGCGGCCGCGAGTTGAGGCAGGACTGGGCCAGATTTGTAATCGACACAAGCATCCGCTCCCAACTCCTTTACCCAATTGCATTTTTCCGGCCCGCCAGCGGATCCGATCACCGTCATGCCTTTCGCCTTGGCGAGTTGCACGACCGCTGACCCCACCGCTCCCGCAGCCGCCGAAACAAAAACGACGTCGCCGGGTTTCGCTTCCGCTGTTTTCATCAGGCCACACCAGGCGGTGCCGCCCGTCAGCCCCATATTATGGAGATAGGTTTGTGGCGGCAGCATGCTCACGTCGACCTTGCTCGGCATAAGTTCAGGGCTGACGACACCACCGTCGCGCCACCCACCCATGTGAAAAACCGTATCTCCCACCGCAAAGGCGGGGTTGGCGCTTTCGATAACCTCGCCGATTGCACCGCCCTGCAACGGTTCGCCGATCTGGAATCCCGAGACATAGCTTTTCACATCGTTCATGCGCCCGCGCATATAGGGGTCAACCGACAACCAGCTGTTCTGCACGCGAATTTGACCGTCAGCGAGAGGCTGGTCCGGCACCTCCTTAAGTTCGAAATTATCGGCTGTTGGCATGCCGTGAGGACGGGACTTGAAATACCAGGCGCGGGCCATTGCTTGCTCTCCTCAGTCTAGTTTTAATTTGCAACTTATAATACCGTTCTTGCCTGACTTGGCTAGTAAGCGCGCCGAAATATTTACCATTGCGTGTAGTCCCAAGCGCTATTATGTCGCGCTCTCCCGGTGCGGGGCTGTAGCTCAGTTGGTAGAGCGCGTCGTTCGCAATGACGAGGTCAGGGGTTCGATTCCCCTCAGCTCCACCATCTTTCGCGTGATTTTTTCGGTGTTCTCATGGAAGTTCGGGGACTGGTTTTTCAGGCTGTTTTCCGGGACCGAACAGTTTTTTCAGCAACCGTTGCATATAGTAAAGCACTATAACAACAGCGATCAGCATCACGATTGCAATGATTACGGCGGCTACTGGATTGGCGAGAGCCAAAAAAAGAAGGCTGCCCGTTGCGATGTCTTCGCCGGTCGAAACGGCAACATTGGAAAAGGGCTCTGGGCTCGTATTTACGACCGCGCGTGTCCCCGCTTTTGCGCCATGGCTCAGGAGCGCGGCGCCTCCTCCCAAGAGGAAAGCAATCACCTGCCATGCCGGGTCCTGTTCGCTTACGATGGAGAGGGCCAGAAGTGCGCCGCCGACGGGGCGAATGACCGTATGCACCGTGTCCCAGACGCTGTCCAGCCAAGCCACCTTGTCAGCGAAAAATTCCGCGATCGCGCCGACTGCGGCAACACCCATCACCCAAGGATTGGCCAGAACATTCAGCATGGCGAGATTGTCAGGTAGGTCGATCCAGCCCATGTAGCGCGCCGCACCGACCGCAAATATTGTCAGATAGAGGCGCCAACCCGATAGCAGGCTGACGCTTCCGGCAAGGCCGAGCAATTCTATGATACCCATGGGGCTTCTCTCCCGATTGATTGAAGCACAAGGCGGAAAAAACGCCCGCCGCTTGCTTTCGTATCATCGCCCGGCAATATCGTATCTATCCTTGAACAAATCAATGTTCGATGGAGCAGGTCAAGGGAGTCCCCTTGCGTTGGATTTATTGACGGATTTATCGATATGGAACACCCCGTCCAGAAAGCTATCCCAGCCTCTACGGTCGTTATCTTCCGCGATGACGAGAGCGGAAATGGACCTCCCCAACTGCTGATGGTGCGCCGCGCCGAAACAATGGTGTTCGCCGCCGGCGCCGCAGTTTTTCCGGGGGGGCGCATTGATCTCGACGACCATTACCTCGCCAAAATTTTCGCACCGGATATGGATGAAGATGAAGGAGCAGCCCGTATCGCTGGCATCCGGGAAACCTTGGAAGAAACGGGACTGGCCGTCGGAATCGAGCACGTCGGCGATGCGGCGGCGCTGGCTTATGCCCGCAGTGCAGTCCTGGAGGGCGCGGAATTTTCCGGGATCATTCGAGAGTTGGGGTGGGAACTCCGGCCGGAGCAGTTGATCCCCTTCGCGCGATGGCGACCCGCTCATCGCCTCGATCGTATTTTCGATACGCGCTTCTATCTTGCTCACGATCCGGTTGCGGCGGCAGAAGTTACGGTCGACGCCAGCGAAAATAGCCATGCATTCTGGACGAGCGCTCAGGCCATGCTCGATCTTGCTGATCGCAAGGAGGGGCATATTATTTATCCGACACGGCGGAATCTTGAACGGCTGGCGTTGTTCGGTTCATTTGCTGAAGCCGTAGACCATGCGCAGCGCCACGAAATTCGAGCAATCACCCCGTTTTTCGAAGAGCGCGACGGTGAGCGGCATCTGTGCATCGATTCGGATCTCGGTTACCCTGTGACCAGCGAAAGCATCCACAGCATGCAGCGCGGCTGAACCTGGTGGTGCCCTGTGTCGGGCATACTACGATTGGTGTTATTTTTGTCACAGGTGCCCTCGTCAACTAACGGCCCGGTAGGTCGGTTAATCGGTATGAAACCGAGAAATTTTTGCCGTTACAGGCAAGGATTACGTTTGGTGATGGTTGACCTGATGACCGGAGTTTAACCTAACGCACGTCATTTTTTGGAACAACATGGTTGCTTAAACGTAGGGAAACGGCTAGCTGCAATGCTGACATCGCGGCAAATTATGTGTAGATGATTGATGGTACCTCTTTCATCGGCCCATAAAGCTTATATTTGTTCCGGTGTTTTATAACGTCCAGTGGATGGAGAATTGAAAAATGAACATCATCAAGAAGGCATCTGTTGCGCTCGCTGTCGCTTCGATGGCTGTGGCTCCGGTTGCCGCTTCGGCTGCTCCGATCGCGCGTGCTGAGGCAAGCATGACCGAACAGGATGAACTGACGGGTGGCAGCAGCATCATTCTCGCGTTGCTTGCTGCAGCAGCAATCATTGCCGGTATCGTCATCGCTGTCGATGGCACCGACGATTCGCCGACCAGCCCGTAATCAGTTCGTCTGATTCGATACAGATAAGGGCCCCTCGCAGCTGCGGGGGGCTTTTATTTTGGAAACAGTTTTCCGGTGTCATTATCTGTTTCACGGAAAAATTCGTTCCGGCACTACATAAGTACGATTGGCAAAGCAGGTTGACTGCGTTGTTGAAGGCGGCGTGAAACTATGGTCTCCGGCGGCCATTCTTGCCCTTTCACTGAGGCTTCCCTTTTCACGCGGGGCGTTTCCCAAACCTTGAGGGCATGTGTCCGGCCACGGGTACACCCATTGTCCCTTTGTGAAGAACAGGAAGATCCCAATGTCCTTCTTTACCGACCTCGGTCTCGCCGAGCCCATATTGCGTGCGCTCGATGCGTCGGGCTATGATAAGCCGACGCCGATCCAGACAAAGGCAATACCCGCGCTTATGGAGGGTCGCGACCTGTGCGGCATTGCCCAGACCGGTACCGGCAAGACCGCCGCCTTTGCACTTCCGTCGCTTGACTATCTGGCTCGCCACGCGAAGCCGCGCCCCATGGGGAGCTGCCGGATGCTGATCCTGTCACCGACCCGCGAACTGGCCGCGCAGATTGCCGAGAACTTTCGCAAATATGGCCGTTTCCTCCAGCTATCGGTAGAAACAGTTTTCGGCGGCGTGCCGATTGGTGGACAAATCCGCAAGTTGCGGGGCGGGGTGGATGTGCTCGTGGCCACGCCGGGCCGTCTGCTTGACCTTATCGACCAGCGGGCTTTCAGCCTCAAGGGCGTTGAGATTTTTGTGCTCGATGAGGCTGACCAGATGATGGACATGGGATTCATCAACCCGCTCAGACGCGTGGTTCGGCTGCTGCCAAAGCAGCGGCAGAGCCTGTTCTTTTCGGCCACCATGCCATCGGATATCGCCAATCTGGCGGGACAGTTCCTGACCGATCCTGTGCAGGTCGCGGTGACACCGCAAGCCACGACAGCTGAGCGTGTCCAGCAATATGTGACCTTCGTCAATCAGGCGGAAAAGCAGGCGCTGCTGACCATGTTACTGCGCTCGAGCGAGATCGAGCGCGCCCTCGTGTTTACCCGGACCAAGCATGGTGCGGATAGGGTGGTACGGCACCTGGAGGGAGCGGGGATCGCCTGCGCGGCGATCCATGGAAACAAGAGCCAGGCCCAGCGCACGACGGCGTTGCAGGCCTTCAAGGCTGGCAAGATCTCCATTCTGGTCGCGACCGACATCGCTGCGCGAGGGATCGATATTTCAGGCCTAAGCCACGTCTTCAATTTCGAATTGCCCAACGTTCCGGAACAATATGTCCATCGCATCGGGCGGACCGGGCGGGCGGGGCGCGAGGGTATTGCGATGAGTTTCTGCGCGCCCGATGAGAAAGCATATCTCAAGGCCATCGAACGCATGACGAGAGTTAAGCTCGAACCGGTGCCGCTGCCCGCAAACTTCGCCGAAGCGGCAGCAAAACTCCCCAAACCGGCTCCCGTACGGAAGGGGCCGGACCCGCGCAAAGGCGGGAGTGGCCGTGGTGGCGGGCAGGCGCGCAGCGAACGGCGCGCACAGCCAGCACGCATTGCGCATGACGGACCGCTACCAAAGCGGATGCGTGCGGATGCCGGAGAAGGGAGCGCGCGGCCGCCGCGGGATTATGCAAACCGCAAGGAGCGTGACCATCTTCGCGGAAACGCGCGTAACCAAAGTAGCGGCAAGGCCGGCGGTTTTCATCCGTTGACTGGTGCAGGGAGTGGTGAAGCGCAGAATGAGCGGGGGAGCTCGTTCCGGTCGAAGAAAAACTATTCTGCCCGCGTCAAGCCATTTGGTGGCAGCAGAGGTCCGCAAAAATCGGATCGCCGTCCGGGCTAGCCCCGCTCGTAGTTGGTGAATCTTACATCATCGTCACAGGACCGATCATGCGGCGATTGGTCAGAGCTGGTATAGCTGTGCGGACGCGGCTGATTTCGGTCAAGTCGAGATTGGCAAAGCCGACGCCCGGCTCGCGGCCCATGTCAAGCAGCACGCCGCCCCACGGGTCGACTATGAGCGAATGGCCATAGGTTTGCCGTCCGTCAGCATGTGTGCCGCACTGGGCAGCGGCGATCACGAACACGCCTGCCTCGATGGCGCGGGCGCGCTGCAGGACATGCCAGTGTGCCTCGCCGGTCGGAACGGTGAAAGCGGCTGGAATGGTGAGAATGGATGCTCCTGCATCGGTCAGCGCGCGATACAGGTCGGGAAAGCGCAGGTCATAACAGATGCTGAGCCCCAGTATTCCCCATGGGGTCCCGACAGTGACGGGGGAGGAGCCTCCTGCATAGGTCGCGGATTCTCGCCAGCTTTCGCCGGTGGGTAGATCAACGTCAAACAGGTGTATCTTGTCGTACCGGGCGCGAATTTGCCCGTCATCGTCAATAATCAGCGTGCGATTGACGCGCTTGCCTTCGCCGTTCTCCGATAGAAATGCTGCGGAGCCCAGGTGTAGCCACACCCCGCTGTCGCGCGCCGCCTTCTGAAGCTCCACAAGTTGAGGGCAGTCGGCCTCGTGCGTGAGATGCGCTGAGGAGCGGCTGCGGTCCCGGTCGAGGAGCAACGACATTTCCGGTGCAAACAGCATCGCCGCACCGCCCTGCCGTGCCTCGAATAAACCTGTTCGGATAGTGTCGGCATTGGCTGCGGGATCGATCCCGCTGCTCATCTGCAGGATGGCGACACGAAATATCTTGGAATCCTTTTCATTCGTGGTCATGTCTACCTTTCCGTAACCAACTGGTATTCATGATGGGCATCGCCGCTATGCCTGCCTGATATATTCACTGGCGAGCAAGCCTTCACGCTTATATACGGGACCATCATGAAAAAACATCGCGCTGTGGCCTCGCGCAAGAGGCAGTCTGCTCTCTTGCTTTCCCTTCTCCTGACCACGGCGTTCTTCCCCGCCACAGCAGGTGCGCAATCGACGCCTCCGGTGCCGGTTAGCGACAGCGTTGAGGCGGGATCGGTGGCGCCTGCGCCTGTCAGTTCGAACGGTACCATTGATACGTCGCCATGGCTCTACAAAGGGAGCGACATTCCGCAGGATAAGGGATGGCAGTTCGGCACACTGCAGAATGGCCTTCGCTATGCCGTGCGGCGCAATGGCGTTCCTCCGGGGCAGGTTGCGATCCGCGTTCGCATCGATGCCGGCTCGCTTATGGAAGAGGATAGTGAGCGCGGCTATGCCCATTTTCTCGAACATCTTCTGTTCCGGGGTTCCAAATATGTGAAGGACGGAGAAGCCAAGCGCGTATGGCAGCGTCTTGGCGCGACGTTTGGTAGTGATAGTAACGCGCAAACGACACCAACACACACTGTCTATCAACTCGACTTGCCCAATGCGACGGCTGCGGGCCTCGACCAGAGTCTAAAGATTCTTTCTGGGATGGTGCGCGAGCCGGAATTCAATCAGCAGATCATTGATACCGAAAAGCTGGTGGTGATGGCCGAGCAACGCGAATCCGAAGGGCCGCAGCAACGCCAGGCTGACGCCACGCGCAGCCATGTCTTTGCCGGGCAGCGGCTTGCGGTCCGTTCTCCGATCGGCACGCCGGAAACGCTTGGTGCGGCAACAACCAAGAGCATTTCTGCATTCCATAACCGCTGGTATCGACCCGAACGCGTTGTGATTGCCATCGCGGGCGACGGTGACCCGGCGCGTTATGCCGCGCTTATTTCGCAATATTTCGGTGACTGGAAAGGTTTGGGCGCACCCGGCGTCGATCCTTCTTTCGGTGATCCTGTCGCGAAGGCGCCGGTCGCCAAAGTGATCGTCGAGCCTACCCAGCCTATGGTGGTAACCTATAATGTTGCGCGGCCGTGGCGACAGGTGACCGATAGCATCCGCTACACCCAAGGCCTCTACATCGATTATCTGGCGCGACAGCTGATTAATCGCCGGCTTGAAAATCGCGCGCGTAGCGGCGGCAGCTATCTGGTTGCGCAGGTTTCGGACGACAAGATCAGCCGTTCTGCGGACCTGACGTCGGTATCAATTGTTCCGCTCAACAATGAATGGGAAAAGGCACTGCGCGATGTGCGCGGGGTGATTGCGGACGCGATGGCGAAACCGCCGTCGCAGGCCGATATCGACCGCGAATATGTGATGATTGATACTTTCCTGACCAAGGAAGTTGAAAATCGCCAGAATGAACCTGGCGCACGTCAGGTCGACGATCTCGTCCGCGCTGTCGACATCCGGGAAACGGCAACCGATCCATTCAATCAGCGCTGGCTGTTTCGTTCGGTCAAGGACATGGCAACGCCTAAGGCGATCCTCGATGCAACCCGCCGCCTGTTTTCAGGTAAGGCGGTGCGCGCTTTCCTTTCAACGCCTGCGGCCGTCCCCGATGCGGAAAAGAAGCTTGCCGCGGCGGCGACGAGCAAGATTGCTGCGGACAGCAATGCACGGGTGACGGAAAGCACCGCGACCTTCGCTGATCTGCCAGCGCTTGGCGTGGCGGGATCGGTTGCCGCCGATGTGAAGATCCCCGTATTTGACATGGAAGTGATGCGGCTCACCAATGGTGTCACGGCGCTGGTTTATAATAGCGATATCGAACCCGGCAAGGTTCGCGTCAATGTGCGGTTTGGAGGGGGGCGACGGGCGATTTCACCGGATGCACCGAATCTGTTGTGGACCGCGCCCTATGGTATAGCGCCTAGCGGCATCGGCAAGTTGAAGCAGAATGATCTCGACCGCATCATGAACGGGCGGACGATGAATCTCGATTTTGATGTCGACAATGATGCGTTTGAACTGAAAGGTGAAACCAATCCACAGGACCTCAAGGACCAGTTGCGTTTGATCGCGGCGCAATTGACTGCGCCTGCCTGGGACCCAATGCCGGTACATCGTATCAAGGCGAGCGAGTTGATGGCCTATGATGCCCAGCGCGGGTCGGCGATGGAAGTCATTAAGCGCGATCTGGAAGGTGCTCTGAAAGGTGGTGATGCGCGCTGGATTCAACCGGAAAAAGCCCAGATCGAAGCGCTTACCCCGGAAAGCTACAAGAAATTCTGGCAGCCATTGCTGGCCAATGGACCGATTGAAGTGCAGTTGTTTGGTGACTTGCGCTCGATCGACGTCAAGGCCTTGCTTGCGGAAACCATTGGCGCGCTGCCGCAGCGTAGCGTGACATTACCGCCGGCCCATATGCGCGTCAAACAGCTGGTAGGCGGCCGGCCGCCGGTAACGCTCTATCACAAGGGCGACGCCAATCAGGCTGCCGCCGTGATTGCGTGGTCGACTGGGGGCGGTCAGTCCGGGGTGCGGGAAGGGCGCCGCCTCGATGTGCTTGCCGCCATCCTCAACGATCGCATGTTCGAGCGCATGCGCCAGGAGCAGGGGGCCAGCTATGCGCCCCAGGCGATGAGCGAGTGGCCGGATAGTCTGGAGAACGGTGGCAATGTGATGGTCGCGAGCCTGCTCCAGCCCAAGGATGTCAGCAAGTTCTACGAGATTGCCCGATCAATCGCTGGTGATCTTGCCAGGACCCCGCCAACCGACGATGAGTTGCAGCGCGCGATCGGCCCGCTCAAGGAGCAGGTCGTCCGCGCCTCATCAGGAAATATGTTCTGGATGATGGAACTGGAAGGAGCCAGCACCGAAGTCGCCAAGTTCGAAGCGTTGCGCACCTATCTCGCCGACATTGCGGGCGTCACCCCGGCGGAAGTTCAGCGCATGGCGAAACAGTATCTGGTACCGGAAGCGGCGTGGACCATGCAGGTTTTGCCCGAAGAGCCGAGGCCCGGTAGCGATATGCGTTAATTCGCCGACCCGGTTTCGGGTTTCGGCATTTGCACCCGGCGCAGGCGCGGCTCATAGTCGAGTTCGCCCTTGGTCATGATTTCCTCGCGCATCTCGGCACGCCGTTCATGGATTGACGCAATGACTGGTCCCATCGCGATGCCGAGATCGACCAGCAGCGCCTCTGACAGCTGCAAGGAGCTTTCGAGCGTTTCCGGGACGGCGTCGGTGGCGCCGGCGCGATAAAGGGCAGCCGCGTGGTCTGCATCGCGGGCCCGGGTGACGATAGCGAGATTGGGCCAGCGCTTGCGAATCTGCTCGGTCAAGCGCACCTTGTGGACCGGGTCGTTCATTGTGAGGACAACCGCAGCGGCATTTTCGAGCCCCAGCCGGGCGAGAATTTCCTGCCGCCCCGTATTGCCGAAAATCACCTTATACCCCTCCGTACGTGCGGCAATCACGGCATCGATATTGGCGTCTACCGCCAAATAAGGTTGACCGTGGCGGTCAAGCATGTCCGCGACGACCCGGCCAACCCGCCCGAAGCCAAGGATTACGGTGCGCGGCTCGGAGTTTTCATTTTCCACTACCTGCTGCAACTCGCCGCCGGGCCGGTCGATCCGGCGCGACACGAATTGGCCGAGTTTGGCGAGCAGGGGCGTCACGGTTAGCCCTATAGCAGTCACGATTTGCCAAAAATGCGCGGTTTGCGAACTGATGATTCCGGCTGACAAGGCGGTCGCAAGTACGATGAGCGTAGTTTCTGACGGACTGGACATTAACAGGCCGACTTCTGAAGCGAGGCTTTTTGAGGCGCCACTCAGCCGGAGAAGAAGCGCAGTGACCACCGTCTTGATCAGGATCACCCCGAGAACAGCAGCTACCAACTGGGGCCATTGTTTCAGGATCATTGCAAGGTCGAGGCTCATGCCGACTGTGATCAGGAACACACCAAGCGCAAGACCCTTGAAAGGCTCTGTCATGGCTTCAACTTCGCCATGATATTCGGTTTCGGCAATCAGCAAGCCGGCGAGGAGGGCGCCGACGATGGGAGACAGTCCCACCCCCGCGGTCGCCAGGCTGGCGCCAATGACAACCAGCAAGCTGGCAGACAGGAATATCTCGGGACTCTTGGTCCGCGCGGCCTGGGCGAAGAGGCGCGGCAATATCAGCCGCCCGGCGATGAACAGCGCGAAGACCGTGACGCCGCCAAGCAGCGCAGTTTCGAGGAGGCCGTCCCAGCCCTCCTGTGCGGCGTAGGGCGCCATCGCACCAAGCCCGAAGATGATCGGTACCAGTGCCAGATCCTCGAACAGCAACATCGCGAACGCGGTGCGGCCAACGGGGGTTTTGGTACCGACTATTGGCAGCACCAGCGCGGTGGAGGAGAGGGCGAGGGCGAGGCCCAGCCCGATCGAGCCGCGCTCGGTCAAGCCCATCGCCCACAGGATCAGCGCGATCAACGCACCGCAACCGAAAAGCTCCGCCGCGCCGATGCCGAATACCTGACGCCGCATGTTCCATAATCGTTTGAAGCTGAGTTCCAGGCCGATGGAGAAGAGCAGCAGAATGATGCCGAACTCGGCAATGGTGGCGATGCCTTCGCGGCTCGATATGGTGAGATAGAAGAGCCACGGGTAATCATCAACCAGTGACCCGAGCATCGACGGACCGACGAGAAAGCCGACAAGAATGAAGCCGATCACCGGGCTGATGCGAAAGCGGGCAAAGATCGGGATGACAATACCCGCCGCGCCGAGGATAACCAGCGCATCACTGAGACCGCCCGTAGGCTGGATATCAAGCGCCATGACGGCTGCCCCCTTTCAACCTGACGCTACACAGGCGCGGAGTTTCCGGATCGAGGTACCAGACTGCCACGGAGGCTGGAAGGGCAAAGGATTTCATCAGTTTCCGATTCGACAAAGAAACGCGGCGCAACTTTATTGTCCGGCTGCGGTGCAGAACAGAAAAATCGGGTGAACCGGCCTCATTGCTGTTGGTGTGGCAAAAGCCTGCTTCATCCGCCGCCGGGCTTGCCGGTTCCGATGGGTTCGGCGCGCGGGCGGCTCTTGCCGTGACCCTTGCCCTGGTCGGGGTCCCATTCGATGCGGTAGAGGTCGAAGCGACGGTCCGCGAGGTTGCGCACTGTGCCTTCCGCGCGCGCCCAGCTGAGGTCGGCAAGGTTGACGTCGCTGATGGTCAGCGTCTCGACATTCTCGGTCGCCTCGGCTGCGACGCCGTCGCGGGCGAAGGGGAAGTCGCACGGTGTCAGGATGCAGCTTTGCGCATATTGCACGTCCATGTTGCCGACATTGGGAAGGTTGCCGACATTGCCCGAAAGCACGACGAAACACTGGTTTTCGATCGCGCGCGCCTGTGCGCAATAGCGCACCCGCATATAGCCCTGGCGGTTGTCGGTGCAGAAAGGGGTGAAGATGATGCGCGCGCCCTCGTCGGCAAGGCGGCGGGCGAGTTCTGGAAATTCGCTGTCATAGCAGATGAGCACGCCGATGGGCCCGCAGTCCGTGACAATCGCCTCCACCTTGTCGCCGCCCTTGATGTTCCACCAATAGCGTTCGTTGGGGGTGGGGTGGATTTTCTCCTGTTCGTGGACCGACCCGTCACGCAGGAAGACATAGGCGACATTCTGGATATCATGGTCGTCCGCGCGCGTCGGATGCGATCCGCCGATGATGTTGATATTATATTCGAGCGCCATCGCCGCGAATGCCTTCTTGAGCCGCGGGGTATATTTGGTGAGCGCCTCGATCGCCTCTACCGGGGACAGTTCGCGCTCCTCGAACGACAGTAGTTGCAGCGTGAACAGTTCGGGAAAGACAATGAAGTCGGCTTCATAGTCCGACGCCACATCGACGAAATATTCGATGTTCTTGATGAACTCCTCAAAGCTTTTCACCGCACGCGCCTGAAGCTGGCAGGTGGCGAGACGGACCGATTCCACCCCACGCGGCAGGCGGTGCTTCACCGGCTTGTCGTCGTCCACATAGGGGTTCCGCCACACCATGTGTGCGGCATAACCCTTCGATCGCTTGTCCTCCGGGAGATAATTTTTAAGTACGCCGATCGGTTCGAAACCGTTGGCGAGCTGGAAGCGGATGACGGGGTCATGGAGCTTGCCCGCGACCACCTGCGCCAGATATTCCTCAGGGTCCTGCCCGACCTTCTTCCACACCCGCGACAGACCTGGCAGACGCCCGCCGAAAACGATGCCTGTAAGCTCTAGCCGTTCGGCCAGCGCGCGGCGGGCTTCATACAGGCGGCGACCGATGCGGGTGCCGCGCACCTTGGGGTCGACGCACATTTCATAGCCGTAGAGCCAGTCGCCGGTGGGGTCGTGGCGCGAGCCGAAGCCGTTACCGCTGATTTCTTCCCAGTCGTGCGGCTTGAGCGCAATCGCGCCCGAAATCCGCATCGAGGCGCAATAGCCCACTATCCTGTCGTCCAGCACCGCGACAAATACCCCGTCGGGGTAATTGTTGACCTGCCCGCGCACCTCGCCATAGGTATAGGCGGGCAGTTCGTCATACACCCGGCGGATCAGCGCGGCGATGCCCGGCACATCCTTCTGGGTGGCGGGGCGCACCTCAAGGCGCGCGCTACGGGTGGTAGCCATGGATCATCCCTTTTTGCAGACCGGCAAGAAAAAGGCGGCAGCCTCATAAGACCGCCGCCTTTCGGAAGGCTCTAACGCATGACGCGCCGGATTATTTCCCGGCTTACTTCCATGCCGCCATTTTTGTTTCGAGATTGACGCGGATCGCCTCGAAGAACTGCTCTGTCGTCATCCACGGCTGATCGGGGCCGATGAGGATGGCGAGGTCCTTGGTCATCTGGCCATTCTCGACCGTTTCGATGCAGACTTCCTCCAGCGTTTCGGCAAAGCGGGTCACGTCCGGGGTATCGTCGAACTTGCCGCGATATTTGAGGCCGCCGGTCCAGGCGAAGATGGACGCGATCGGATTGGTCGAGGTCGCCTTGCCCTGCTGGTGCTGGCGATAGTGACGGGTGACCGTGCCGTGCGCCGCTTCGGCCTCGATCGTCTTGCCGTCCGGCGTCATCAGGATCGACGTCATCAGGCCGAGCGAGCCAAAACCCTGCGCCACCTGGTCCGACTGTACGTCGCCGTCATAATTCTTGCACGCCCACACGAACTTGCCGCTCCATTTGAGCGCGGAGGCGACCATGTCGTCGATCAGGCGGTGCTGATATTCGATGCCGGCCTTGTCGAATGCTTCCTTGAACTCGGCGTCGAAAATTTCCTGGAAGATGTCCTTGAAGCGGCCATCATAGGCCTTGAGGATGGTGTTCTTGGTCGACAGATACACCGGCCAGCCGCGCGACAGGCCGAAATTGAGCGAGGCGCGAGCGAAATCGCGGATCGATTCGTCGAGATTGTACATGCCCATGGCGACGCCCGAGGAAGGGAAATCGAACACTTCATGCTCGATGATCTCGCCGTCCTCGCCGGTGAACTTGATGGTCAGCTTGCCCGGGCCCGGCACGCGGAAATCGGTCGCCTTATACTGGTCGCCGAATGCGTGGCGGCCGACGACGATCGGGTCGGTCCAGCCCGGAATGAGACGGGGCACATTCTGGATCACGATCGGTTCGCGGAACACCACGCCGCCAAGGATGTTACGGATCGTGCCGTTGGGCGACTTCCACATCGACTTCAGGTTGAATTCCTCGACGCGGGCTTCGTCCGGGGTAATCGTGGCGCATTTCACGCCAACGCCATATTGCTGGACGGCCTTGGCCGCCTCGACCGTGATCTTGTCTTCGGTTTCGTCGCGTTTTTCAACGCCGAGGTCGTAATATTTCAGGTCGATATCAAGGTAGGGCAGGATCAGCCGTTCGCGGATCCATTGCCAGATGATGCGGGTCATTTCATCGCCGTCCATCTCGACGACCGGGTTCTTTACCTTGATCTTTTCCATCTTGTTGTACGCCTCTTTTCTGGGGAAACTGGATCGGAATATGGCAAGCGCCTTAGGCAAAGCGCGGCGCAGTTTCAACCGCTAGCAGGCTTCGAGGCCGGGATTTTTGCGCGCCAGGCATTGTTTTGCCCGCTATCAATCCTTGTTGGCAAAAGCGGGCTCGCAATGCGCAGTTTTTCGCGTAATCGTGCGAGATGGCGGTTGTAACACCAGCCACTTCTGCCTAGTTAGGCGCTATGTCCTTACCGCAAAAATATGATAATCGCCCGGCGCCCGGGATCAAGTGGGAGCGCCCGAGCGTCCATCCCGAGGGCCGCAAGTTCGCGCTGATTTCCGCCGCCATCACCCTGTTCTTTGCGTTCATGGCGTGGGAAACGCTGGCGTGGCCGATGGCGGGGATTACGCTGTGGGTGCTGGCGTTCTTCCGCGACCCGGTGCGCGTCACGCCGCAGGACGAAAATCTCGTGATCGCGCCCGCCGACGGGCTTATTACCCTTATCCAGAAGGTGCCGCCGCCGCCTGAAATGGCCCATGCGCTGGGTACCGCGCCGGTGACGCGGGTTTCGATTTTCATGAGCGTGTTCGATGTTCATATCAACCGTTCGCCAATTGCGGGCACGATCCGGCAGATCAGCTATATTCCGGGCAAGTTCCTCAACGCCGACCTCGATAAGGCGAGCGAGGACAATGAGCGCCAGCATTTCCTGGTGGAGCGTGCGGATGGCGTAAAGGTCGGCTTCACCCAGATTGCGGGGCTGGTGGCACGCCGCATCATGACCTTTGTCAAGACCGGTGATATGGTCGCTTCTGGCGAGCGGGTCGGGCTTATCCGGTTTGGCAGCCGCGTCGACGTCTATCTGCCCGAAGGCACCGAGCCGCGCGTGATCCAGGGCCAGCGCAGCATTGCAGGCGAGACGGTCATTGCCGAAATCGGCAATACGGCCGACCGCATTGGTATCCCCCATTAAAGGACCACGCATGGAAGCCGAGCAGCAGCCCGACCCCAATCTTCCCCCGGGCGCGCAGGAAGCGAAGGGCGCGCGGATCGGCAATATCCCGCTACGCGCCGTTCCGGCCAATGCGATCACGGTACTGGCGCTGTGCATGGGGCTTACCGGCGTACGCTTCGCGATGGGCGGGATATGGGAAACTGCGCTGCTGTGCATCATCGCGGCGGGGATATTGGATGGCATGGATGGCCGTATTGCGCGGGCGCTCAAGGGCAACACGCGCTTCGGGGCGGAACTCGACAGCCTGTCCGATGTGACAGCTTTCGGGGTGGCGCCGGCGCTTACCATCTTCCTCTGGTCGCTCAATGAAGCGCCGAAATTCGGCTGGGTCGCCTCGATCGCGCTGGCGGTCTGCTGTGCGCTGCGGCTGGCACGGTTCAATGCCCGGATCGACGTCGAGGACCAGCCGCACAAATCCGCCGGGTTCAACACCGGGGTGCCTGCGCCTGCCGGGGCCGGTCTTGCGCTGATGCCGATGTTTGCGTGGTTCGTCACCGGCAATGACCTGTTCCGTCAATGGTATCTGGTGATGCCATGGATGCTGCTGATCGCTTTCCTTATGATCTCGAACATCGCCACCTTCAGCTGGAGTTCGATCCGCCTGCGCCGCTCGGTCCGGCTGGAGGCGATTGCGGCGATTGGCCTCCTTGGCGTCGCGCTTATCACGGCTCCCTGGTACACGCTGCTGGCCGTCTGCGCAGCCTATCTGATTGCCATTCCGTTCAGTATAGCCAGCTATGCCAAGGTTCGCCGGGCCCGAAAGGCCACGGTCTGAACGCTGGAAGTTCACGAAGGTAAGGCCCTTCAAGGCAGAGGGATCAGGTCAATGCGCGTTTCGATCTCACGCGCGGAAGTTTCATGGAAGTTTACGAAAGTTCATAAAGGTGATGCCGCTGAACCGTGCGCCCTTTTGAAAGTTCACGCCTTTTGAAAGTTCACGAAGGTAAGGCTCGTCATACGCTCCGCGCCTTCCCCGAATTGTCACCCGAATGCCGCGCGACGAATTTGGACGGGCGACGGTGGCGGCGCGAGACGACGCACGGTGCGCAGCCGGTGGCGCGGTGCATGGACGATGACGGGAGCATGCACGGACGCGGGGAGATGCTTTCCAGACAAGGCGGACAAAATATCATCGCGCTTAGCGTTCAGCATCGCTGCAATGACCGTGAGTGATCCGAGAAAGGCAACAGTGAACAAGAGCGAGGCGATCAACGCGACCATAGCAAAACATCCTTCCATTCACCTGAATGCGTAACCCCGCTTCCTTCTTCCGCATTCCACTGCCGATAAGGGCAGGTTACTTCTTAAGGCCGGCATTTTAACGCATTTCCAGCGTTTCCAGTTCCATGTTCTCTCTATGTTCCATATGGGAACTTGATCGTCAAGTCGTATTTTCACTTTTTGTTCTCATCAAAGAAAAGGCGCCAATCTTCGCCATTTTGGCAGCGGGCTGGATCAGCCGTTTACGACGGTGCCGCCATTGGGATGCAGCACCTGTCCGCTCATATAGCTCGAATCGGCGCAGGCGAGGAACAGGAAGCTGGGGGCAACCTCATTGGGTTCGCCCGCACGCTTCATCGGGGTGGTCTCGCCGAAACTGCGGACTTTTTCCGGGTCCGCCCCGCCGAGCGGGTTGAGCGGCGTCCAGATCGGCCCTGGCGCCACGGCGTTGACGCGAATGCCTTTTTCGACAAGATTTTCGCTCAACGAACGCGTGAAGGCCGTGATGGCGCCCTTGGTCGCGCTGTAATCGAGCAGCTTGGGCGAGCCTTCATACATGGTGACGCTGGTGCAGTTGATGATGGCCGATCCGCGCTCGAGATGCTCAAGCGCGGCCTGCACCATGTAAAACATGCCGAAGATGTTGACCGCGAACGTCTCCTCGATCTGCTTGCCGCTGATCTTGCGGATGTCCTCGACCGGGTACTGGACCCCCGCATTGTTGACGAGGACGTCAAGCCGGCCGAATGCCTTGACCGCCGCCTTGACCGTGCGCTTGCAGGCTTCGGGATCAGCAACATCCGCCTCGATCGCGATTCCCTTCGCGCCTTCTGCCTCGACCAGCCGCAGCGTTTCGTGCGCATCGACATCATCGTTGCGATAGGTGATCGCGACGCTGGCGCCCTCGCGTGCGTAGAGGATGGCGACCGACCGGCCGATACCGCTGTCGCCGCCGGTAATGATCGCGGCCTTACCCGCGAGACGTTCCGACCCCTTGTAAACGGGCTGGCATTGCGGCTTCCGTTCGAGCGAGGCTTCCTGTCCTTTGCGCGCTTTGCGCCGGTCGCCACTCTTTGAGAGCTTGCGGGCAGCGTCCTTCTTGCCCTTCTTCTGCTTCGGTGTTTCGCCGACCTTACCCTCATTGGCATCGGAAACTTTGGCGGAGCGGGGTTTGCGGGGGGAGGGCATGGACAGGCCTTTCAACTGGCGGGAGGATATCGCTAGCCAACGGCCATGCGCGTCGCCCGGTTCCACTGGCCCAACCTGGATCAGGCGCATTTCATCCCCCTTGCATTTTCCGCGCGTCCCCGTTAAGGGGCCCGCTCATTCCACATGGAAGGCGCACATACCGGTGCCAATGGTGCCCTTTGAGGGTTGCTTGCGGTTCTAGCTTTCCAGAGGACCAACCGGAAGGAGAAAGACTATGGCGGCACCTGTCGTCAGCATGCAGCAATTGATCGAGGCCGGCGCGCATTTCGGCCACCAGACCCATCGCTGGAACCCGCGGATGAAGCCGTATATCTTCGGCGACCGCAACGGCATCCACATTCTTGACCTGTCGCAGACCGTGCCGTTGTTCGCGCGCGCGCTCGACTTCGTGTCGCAGGTTGCGGCCTCGGGCGGCAAGGTGCTGTTCGTCGGCACCAAGCGCCAGGCGCAGGGGCCGATCGCCGAAGCGGCGCAGGCTTCGGGCCAGCATTTCGTCAACCACCGCTGGCTGGGCGGGATGCTCACCAACTGGAAGACCATCTCGAACTCGATCAAGCGCATGAAGACGCTGGAAGAGCAGCTTTCGGGCGACACCGCGGGCCTTACCAAGAAGGAAGTGCTGCAGCGTACGCGCGAGCTTGAAAAGCTCCAGCTCTCGCTCGGCGGCATCCGCGATATGGGTGGTATCCCTGACGTGATGTTCGTGATCGATGCCAACAAGGAAGAGCTGGCGATCAAGGAAGCCAACGTCCTCGGCATCCCGGTCGTCGCGATCCTCGATTCGAACGTTTCGCCCGACGGCATCGCGTTCCCGGTTCCGGCCAATGATGACGCCAGCCGCGCCATCCGCCTCTACTGCGAGGCGATCGCCACCGCAGCGACCCGCGGCAACCAGCGTGGTCAGGCCGACCGCGGCATCGACATCGGCGCGATGGAAAATCCGGTCAATGAAGACGCCGCTCCGGCGGTCGAGGCTGCTCCGGCTGCCGAAGCCTGAGCAACCGGTGAAGACAGGCGCGGCGAATAAAGACCGCGCCGTCATCAATGCGTAACCGAAATGATCAAGGGGGGCGCGCGAGGACCACTCGCAGCGCTCCTCGCCTTGCACAGATGAAAGAAGGAAACAACCATGGCTGAAATCACTGCCGCTACCGTTAGGGAACTTCGCGAACGCTCGGGCGCGGGCATGATGGACTGCAAGAAGGCGCTCGCCGAAACCAATGGCGACATCGAAGCTGCCGTCGACTGGCTGCGTTCGAAGGGCCTCGCTGCGGCCGCCAAGAAGTCGAGCCGGACCGCCGCTGAAGGCCTTGTCGGCGTGACCACGAGCGGCACCAAGGGCGCGGTCGTCGAAGTCAATTCGGAAACCGACTTCGTTGCCAAGAACGAGCAGTTCCAGGATTTCGTCCGCAACGTGACGCAGGTTGCGCTTGAAACCGGCGCGGCTGATGCCGAAGCGCTGCTGGCCGCCGCTTATCCGGCTGGCGGTACGGTGCAGGATGCACTCACCAACAATGTCGCGACCATCGGCGAAAACCAGCAGGTCCGCCGCGTCAAGATCCTCGAGGTCAAGGAAGGCGCGATCGTGAGCTATGTGCACAATGCTGCGGCGCCCAACCTCGGCAAGATCGGCGTGCTCGTTGCGCTCGAAAGCTCGGCGGGCGCCGATGTGCTCGAACCGCTCGGCAAGCAGATTGCGATGCACATCGCGGCGGCATTTCCGCTCGCGCTCAACGGCGAAGGCCTCGACCCCGACACCATCGCGCGCGAACGTGCGATTGCCGAGGAAAAGGCGGCCGAAAGCGGCAAGCCGGCCGACGTCATCGCCAAGATGGTCGATGGTGCAATCGCCAAGTACCGCAAGGAAAATGCGCTGCTCTCGCAGCTGTTCGTGATCGACGGCAAGACCCCGGTCGCGGAAGTGATCGCGGCTGCCGGCCGTGAAGCCGGTGCGACGATCACGCTCACTGACTATGCTCGGTTCCAGCTCGGTGAAGGCATCGAGAAGAAGGAAACTGACTTCGCGGCGGAAGTCGCGGCGGCTGTGGGCGGCGCATAAGTAACGCGCTGCCCTACTGCATGGCGTCATGCTGAGCCCTTCGGGGCTCAGGGCAGGCTTATTTTCAATTGAGACTATGGCGCGGCTCCCCTATGGTCCGCGCCATAGTTTTGCCGGGCGCGCCAAAAGCGCCGTGAACTGACTGAATCTGTAGGAATAATCTGGATGACCCGCCCCGACTATCGCCGAATCCTGCTCAAGCTTTCGGGTGAGGCGCTGATGGGGCCTAACCAGTTCGGCATCGATCCGGAAACCGTCGCCAGCATGGCGGCCGAGGTCAAGGCGGCCAAGGATAGCGGGCTTGAAATCTGCCTCGTCATCGGCGGCGGCAATATCTTCCGCGGCATGGCCGGGGCGGCCAAGGGCATGGACCGCGCCCAGGCTGACTATATGGGCATGCTCGCGACCGTGATGAACGCACTCGCGATGCAGAATGCGCTCGAACAGTTGGGCGTCCACACCCGCGTCCAGTCGGCGATCCAGATGGATCAGGTGTGCGAGCCTGTCATCCGCCGCCGTGCTGAACGGCATCTGGAAAAGGGCAGGGTGGTGATCTTCGCCGCCGGTGTCGGCAGCCCCTATTTCACCACTGACAGCGGCGCGGCGCTGCGTGCCGCCGAGATGAAGTGCGACGCCTTGTTCAAGGGCACGAGCGTCGATGGCGTCTATGATGCCGATCCGAAGAAGGTCACGACCGCCCGGCGTTATGACCATGTCAGCTTCAACAAGGTGCTGGCGGATGATCTCAAGGTCATGGATGCGAGCGCCGTCGCGCTCTGCCGGGACAATAATATTCCGATCGTAGTGTTCAACATCCGCGAATCCGGCAATCTTGCCAGGGTGCTGCGCGGAGAAGGGGCTGCCACGGTCGTCAGCAACCAGGAGGATTAATCCCATGCCGAAATATGACAAGGCCGACGTCGAGCGCCGGATGAATGGCGCGGTGGAATCATTGAAGCACGACCTGCAGGGTTTACGCACCGGCCGCGCCAACGTGACGCTGCTCGATCCGGTGCAGGTCGAGGTATATGGCGCCAACATGCCGCTCAACCAGGTCGCGACCGTGTCGGCGCCCGAACCGCGCATGCTTTCGGTGCAGGTCTGGGACAAGTCGAACATGACCCCGGTGGAAAAGGCGATCCGGTCGGCAGGGCTCGGCCTCAATCCGATCACCGATGGGCAGACTATCCGCCTGCCGATCCCCGACATGACCGAAGAGCGCCGCAAGGAGCTTTCCAAGGTCGCCGGGCAATATGCCGAAAAAGCACGCGTCGCCATCCGCAACGTCCGCCGCGACGCGATGGACGACATCAAGACCGACGAGAACAAGAAGGAAATCTCGGAAGACGACAAGAAGCGACTTGAAACCGAGGTGCAGAAGTTGACCGACAAGGCGATTGCCGACGCTGACGCTGCCGCGACCGCCAAGGAAAAGGAAATTCTCGGCCAGTAAGCCGGGTCTGCCGTTCTTCGTCTGTGTCTTCCAATTTGCCTCAGCCTGCCGCCCGCCATGTCGCCATCATCATGGATGGCAACGGGCGCTGGGCGAAGAAACGCCTGCTGCCGCGCCTCGCGGGGCACAAGGCCGGTGTCGAGACGGTGCGCAAGATTGCGCGCGCGGCGCGGGAAATGGGGCTGGAGGCGCTCACGCTCTATGCTTTTTCGAGCGAGAACTGGAAGCGACCCGAACAGGAAGTGAGCGACCTCATGGGGTTGCTCAAACATTTTATCCAGGCGGACATCGAGGAGTTTGACGCCAACAATGTCCGGTTAAAAATTATCGGTGATTATAGCCGCTTGCCGGCCGATCTTGTCAAAATGATTGACGGCGCCGTCGCGCGTACAGCAGCGAATAATGGTTCAACCCTGGTGGTGGCGCTGAACTATGGCGCGCAGGACGAACTGGTCCGCGCGTCGCGGCGCGCCGCTGAAGCCGGCGAGATTACCGCGGAAGCGATCGAGGCCAATCTTTATACCGCCGACTTGCCGCCGCTCGATCTCGTCATTCGCACCTCCGGCGAGCAGCGGCTGTCCAATTTCCTGCTGTGGCAGGCGGCTTATGCCGAACTCTATTTTACAGACATATTGTGGCCCGATTTTACCCCTAAGCATCTGGCGGACGCGCTGGAGGCCTTCGCCGGGCGCAACCGGAGATTTGGCGGATTATGACGCAGACGGTCCCATCACAGGACACGGGTCAGCCGGGCAGCAAAAACAGCGATCTCGGCGTCCGCGCGGTATCCGGCGTGGTGATGATCGCGATTGCCGTCGCCGCACTTTGGGCCGGAGGGTGGGTGTTTGCCGCGCTCGCGCTGCTGGCGGCGCTTGCCATGTTGTGGGAATGGCACACGATCACTTTGAAAATGCCGCTGTCCGCCGGTGGACGCTGGGGCTGGCTTGCCGGCGGCTTGCTCTATGTCGGAGCTGGGGCGCTGGCCTTGTTTTTCGTTCGTGAAGCGTTGGGCTTCAAGGGCGCATTGTGGCTGATGGCGACGGTATGGGCGACTGATATCGGCGCCTATTTCGCCGGGCGCGCCATCGGTGGCCCCAAGATCGCTCCGGCGATTTCACCGTCCAAGACCTGGGCTGGTCTCGGCGGCGGCATGGTCGCGGCCGCATTGGTCAGCTGGCTGATCGGCAAATGGAGCGGATCGGATGCCGGCCTGTATCTCCTCGGCGCGCCGATGGCGGTTGTCGCGCAGGCCGGAGACTTTTTTGAAAGCTGGATGAAACGGCGCGCGGGGGTCAAGGACTCGAGCGCGCTTATCCCGGGGCATGGCGGGGTAATGGACCGTCTCGATGGGCTGTTGCCGGTCGCGATCGTGATCGGTCTTGTGATCTGGTTCCTGAACCCGTGACCGCTACACCTCGATCCATTTCGATTTTCGGCGCGACCGGTTCGATCGGCCAGTCGACGCTCGACCTCGTTCGCCGCAATCGCGAGCAATGGCGGGTCGTCGCGCTCACCGCCAACAGCGATGTCGCCGGTCTTGCGGCGCTTGCGCGGGAGTTTGACGCAGAGGTCGCCATTATTGGCGATGCGCAACGCGCCGGTGCGCTCGATGAAGCGCTGGCCGGGACCAATATCGGCAGGTCGGGTGGTGAACGGGCGCTGGTCGATGCCGCCCGGCTGGGTGCCGACCTTACCATGGCAGCCATCGTCGGCTGCGCCGGCCTTGCGCCGACCATGGCTGCGCTTGAGGCCGGAAAAACCGTCGCACTCGCCAACAAGGAAGCGCTTGTTTCCGCAGGCGAGTTGATGATGGCCGCGGCGGCGAAGTCGGGGGCTATGCTGCTTCCGGTCGACAGCGAACATAATGCGATCTTTCAATGTCTTGGCGGCAGCCGCATCGACGATGTACGCCGCATCACGCTGACCGCGAGCGGGGGGCCTTTCCGGCGCCATTCGCTTGAAGAGATGCGCCGCGTGACGCCTGAACAAGCGGTCGCGCACCCGAACTGGTCGATGGGCGCGAAGATTTCGGTCGATAGCGCGACCATGATGAACAAGGGACTCGAACTGATCGAGGCGCATCACCTGTTCCCGGTGGGGCATGATGCGATTGATATCATTGTTCATCCGCAGTCGGTGATTCACAGTCTCGTGGAATTTCGCGACCGCTCGACGCTGGCGCAACTGGGGTCGCCCGATATGCGCATACCCATAGCATCGGCGCTTGCCTGGCCGGTGCGGATGGAAACGCCGTGCGTTCCGCTTGACCTCGCGACGATCGGCAAGCTGGAATTCGAAGCGCCCGATCCCGTGCGTTTTCCCGCCATTCGTCTCGCCCGGCAGGCAATCAATGAAGGCGGCGCCCGCCCGGCGCAGCTCAATGCCGCCAACGAAATTGCAGTCGCCGCCTTTCTCCACCGGCGTATCGGCTTTCTCGACATCGCGGCAATTGTGGAAGCCGTCATGGACCGCTATAGCCCCGCCACGCCGGACAGTCTGGCGGATATTTATGCGGCGGATGACGAAGCCCGCCGCGTTGCATCAATCATGGTGGAAAGCAAGGCGGCTTGATCCAATCCCCCGGCCTTTTGATGACGATTATCGCGTTCCTGCTGGTGCTCGGCCCGCTGGTGTTTGTCCATGAACTTGGCCATTATCTTGTCGCGCGCTGGCTTGGCGTCCGTTCAGAGGTATTTTCGATCGGGTTCGGGCGCGAAATCGCGGGGTTTACCGACAGGCGCGGGACGCGATGGAAGTTCGGCTGGATGCCGCTGGGCGGTTATGTCCAGTTTGCAGGCGACATGAACCCCGCAAGCCAGCCGGGCGACGTTCCGCTGGACGCAACGCCGCAGGAACGGGCCGGGATGTTGCAGACCCAGCCGGTGTGGAAACGCGCGGCGATCGTGTTTGCGGGCCCTGCGATCAATTTCCTGTTCGCATTTGTTGTCCTTGCCGGCTTTGCGATGGCTTATGGCCAGTCGGTTACCCCGCCAGTCATTGGCGCGGTAATGCCGAATTCGGTGGCGGCGAAGGCGGGCTTGCAGACTGGCGATCGCATCACCGCGCTTGATGGTGAACCGGTCGAACGGTTTGAAGAGCTTGCGCAGGCCGTCTTGTTGCACGCCAACACACCAGTCACGGTCGATTTTGAACGCGCCGGGCAGGCTCGCCAGGTTCGCCTTGTGCTGCAGGAGTTCACCGAAAAGGACCAGTTCGGCAACGTCCAGACGCGCGGCGGCATGGGCATCCGCAGCGCTGGCGTAGAGGTCAAGCCGGTTTCGCTGATCGAGGCGCCGGGCGTGGCGCTGCGCCAGATCCGCGGCATTCTCAACCTGATGGTCGAAGGATTGCGGCAGATCGTGGTCGGCCAGCGCACGGTCAAGGACCTGGGCGGGCCGCTCAAGATCGCCAAGCATTCCGGTGAACAACTTGCGCTGGGCTGGGAACCCCTCGTGATGATGATGGCCTTCGTCTCCATCAATCTTGGGTTCATCAATTTGCTGCCACTGCCGATGTTAGATGGTGGGCATTTGATGTTTTATGCGATAGAGGCCGTTCGCCGCAAACCGGCGGATCAGAAAGTACAGGAATGGGCGTTCCGGTTCGGGCTGGCCATGGTGGCGATGCTGTTTGTCGTTGTGACGTTCAACGATCTCGACAGTTTTGGGGTTTGGAAACGGCTTGCTGGCTTGATTGGTTAGCGCGCTTGGGGCAGGGAAGCACGCCGGTTGCGCCCGATGGCGAAGCGGCGGAATGGATTTGATATGGATAGAGGACAGATGCGGGTGATGGCCAATATCAACCGGGACGGCAGCCAGGTTCAATTTTCGCGCCGCATTATGGCAACTTTGCTGACGGGCACCGTGCTTGTGTCGCTCGCGGCGCCGGTAGCTGCGCAGACGGCCGATCCTGCGGCAACGCAACCCGTGGCGGCTCCGCAAGCCGCCACGCAGACCGCGCCAGTAGCGGTGCCCGAAACGAACGTCATTCGCTCGGTGGTGGTTGTTGGCAACCAGCGCCTGGAACCCGATACCGTCCTGTCTTATATCCGCCTGCGTCCGGGGCAGCCTTATACGCGCGCGTCGCTCGATCAGGCGCTGAAGGATCTTTACGAAACCGAGCTGTTTGCCGACGCGCAGATTACCGACAATGCCGGCGCGCTGGTCATCCAGGTCAAGGAAAACCCGGTGATCAACCGCGTCATCCTTGAAGGCAACAAGCGGCTCAAGGAAGACAAGATCCGCCCCGAAATCAAGCTTCAGGCCCGGCAAATCTATACACGATCAAAGGTTCGGGCCGATGTCGCGCGCATCCTTGAATTGTACAAGCGGCAGGGCCGCTATGCCGCGACGGTCGATCCGAAGATGGTCGAGCTTGACCAGAACCGCGTTGATATCGTGTTTGAAATCAATGAAGGCCCCAAGTCCAAGGTTCGCCAGATCAACATCATCGGCAACGATGCCTTTTCCGATGGCGAACTGCGCGGAGAGATGGCGACCAAGCAGGCTGGCCTCACCTCGATCCTTAGCGGCAATACCAGCTATGACCCGGACCGCATGGCGTATGACCAGCAGAAGCTGCGCCAGTTTTACCTGACCGAGGGCTATGCCGATTTCCGGGTCGTGTCGGCGGTTGCCGAACTCACCAGCGACAAGCAGGATTTCATCATCACCTATGTGGTGGAGGAAGGTGAGCGCTACAAGTTCGGGGATGTGAAGATCGAAAGCGATCTGCGCGATTTCCGCCCGGAAATGCTACAGAGCGCGTTGCCGATGAAGGCGGGTGACTGGTATAATGCCAAGCAGGTCGAGGACACGGTTGAGCGCCTGACTGAAACCGCCGGCGCCTTCGGCTATGCCTTCGCGGACATCAATCCGCAGTTTTCGCGCGACAAGGACGCGAAGACGATGTCGATCCTGTTCAAGGTCGGCGAATCTCCGCGTGTTTATGTCGAGCGCATCGACGTCAATGGCAATACGCTGACGCAGGATAAGGTCGTGCGCCGCGAGTTCCGTCTCAATGAAGGCGATGCGTTCAACACCTTCGCCGTCAAGCGGTCCGAAAACCGCATCAATTCGCTCGGCTACTTCCAGGAAAATCTCAAGATCGAGCAAAAACCGGGCAGCGCACCGGATCGCATCATCCTTGAAGCCAATGTCGAGGAAAAATCGACCGGCGAACTGCAATTGTCAGCCGGTTTTTCAAGTATCGAGAATTTCATTCTCAACGGTTCGATCCGCCAGCGCAATTTCCGCGGCAAGGGGCAACAGCTCAGCGCTTCGGTCAACTGGTCGAGCTATTCGAAGTCCGCAGAACTCGGCTTCACCGAACCCTATCTGTTTGACCGCAATATTGCGCTCAGTGGCAGCGTCTACCGGCGCGACCTCAACTCTTTCAACTTCATCAATTCGAACGAGCGCAAGACGACCTTTGAACAGTCGACCACCGGTATGGCGATCCGGGTCGGCGTCCCGATTACCGAATATATTACGATGCAGGGACGTTACACGTTCAACATGGACAAGATCAGCCTCGACAGGGGACTTTATTATTTCGGCGGCAGCTGTGATCCGCTCGTTGCAGGCCGCTATCTTTGCGATGCCATCGGCAAGCGCACCACCTCGCTGCTCGGCTATACCATTGCGTATGATGCGCGCGACAACAGTCTGCGGCCGACTCGGGGTCACAGTATTGCACTGAATCAGGATTTTGCCGGTCTTGGCGGCGATGTGAAATATCTCAAGACTTCGGCGCAAGCAGACAAATATTGGAACCTGGGCAAGGGGTTCGTCTTTTCTGTGCAAGGACAGGGGGGATATATCCATCCGCTCGAGAAAAGCCGCGGGATTGGCATCGATCAGATCCGGCTGAATGACCGCTGGTTCCTTGGTGAACCGCAGATGCGCGGCTTCGATATCCGCGGAATCGGCCCGCGCGTGCTCAAATATTATGCGGCCGCCGATCCCAAGGCTGCGATCGATATCACCAATCCCGCACAGCCCGTGTTCAACCTGCATCGCGACCAGGCCGTCGATGACGCACTTGGCGGGCGCGCTTATTATATGGGCCGTGCCGAGCTTGAAATTCCTCTCGGCTCGGGCGGCAAGTCGATGGGGCTGCGCCCCTCGGTATTTGTCGATGTGGGATCAGTATGGAGTGTGAAGCGTCCTCAACTCACAACGCTTGACTATTTCACCGACAATGCCGTCGGAAAATATGGCAACGGTATCAACGACGGCAGGGTCAAGACGCTTTGCCGTAACGCGACAACCGGTGCGACCCAGTTTATCGGGCAGGTCACGATCCCGGCCTCCGGCACCACGCCGGCGCAGACCGTGACGGCCTGCGATTCAGCCAATGGCTTCACACCGCTCAATCCGTTCGAGGAGCGCTTCTACGGCAACACCGCCAGTCCGCGCGTTTCGGTCGGCGTGGGGGTCAACTGGAACTCGCCGTTCGGTCCGTTCCGCATCGACGTCGCCAAGGCGCTGATCAAGAAACCCGGGGATGACACTAAATTGTTCACTTTCAACGTAGGAACCCAATTCTGATGAAAACCATGTTCAAAGCCATTGCTTTTGCTACCGTTGCGGCAGGTTCGATTGCCGTCGCAACGCCCGCTGCCGCACAGTCGCGCGTTGGCGTGGCGGTTGCCGATGCGCCCACCGCGATCGAGCAGTCGACGACCTACAAGAATGCGCTGCGCCAGATCCAGACAACCTATGCGGCCCAGATCCAGCAGGCCAACACCCGCGAACAGGCGCTGGTCGCGGAAATTCAGCCGCTCGCAACCGCTTATAACAATGCAGTCAACGCAAAACCGCAGGTTCCGGCTACCATCAACGCCGCGGCACAGGCGCTCCAGACCAAACAGCAGGCCGCGCAGCGTGAACTGGCAACGATTCGCCGTCCGCTTGAACTGGCTGGTGCTTATGTCCAGTCGCAGTTGACGCCGCGCCTTGAAGAAGCGACCAAGAATGTGATGCGGAGCAAGAAGGTCGATCTCATCCTGAGCGCGCAGGCGACGACCTATTTCGAACCCTATGTCGACATTTCGTCGGATATCGGCGCGGAACTCAGCCGTCTGGTTCCGACCGTTTCGGTTACTCCGCCGGCCGGATGGCAGCCGGGCCAGCAGCAACAGGCTCCTGCCGCTGCACCAGCTCCGGCCAGGCCCGCCCCCCGGGGACGCTAAGCGACATGGCGGAAGGGGAAAACGCCGCGTCTGAAACGCGTGGCCCGCTGGACATCCGGCGGGTCATGCAGTTGTTGCCGCATCGCTATCCGATGCTGCTGGTCGATCGCGTCGTGTCGATGGAGCCGGGCAAGAGCATCCATGCGATCAAGGCCGTGTCGATCAATGAGCCCTTCTTTCAGGGCCATTTCCCCGGCCGTCCGATCATGCCGGGGGTTCTCATCGTCGAGGCGCTGGCACAGGCGGCGGGTGTCCTCGCGGTGGAATCGCTTGGCCTCGCCAATTCGGGCAAGCTCGTTTATTTCATGGCGATCGAGGGCGCGAAGTTCCGCAAGCCGGTGGAACCGGGTGTATTGCTCAACCTTCACGCTGAAATCCTCCAGCAAAAGCGCACCGTGTGCAAATTTGCCGGCCGGGCGGAACTGGAGGACGGACTTGCCGCCGAGTGCGAGTTTACCGCGATGATCGCGGACGCCCCCGAATAGGCACGATTTCAGGCGAATTTCCTTGCTTTTGGCCGCGCTCCACGTTAGGGGCGCGGCTTCGCTTTTCCGGCTGGTCGGAAACCAGCCATCAATGGAGCTAAAGACATGAAAAAAGAAACCCATCCCGATTATCACATGATCAAGGTCCAGATGACCGACGGCACCGTGTTCGAAACCCGATCCACCTGGGGCAAGGAAGGCGACACGCTGCAACTCGACATCGACCCGACCTCGCACCCGGCCTGGACCGGCGGCAACCAGCGCCTGATGGATTCGGGCGGTCAGGTGGCGCGCTTCAACAAGCGTTTCGGTGGCCTTACCCTCAAGAAGTAAGCGCGGCTTTTTCCAATTGCAAAGGGATGGGCGTCCGTTTCGGGCGCCCTTTTCTTTTGGACGTCACAGGAGCAGCCGGTCAAGCGCACCGCGCCATTGGGTGAGACGTTGCTGGCGCGTTTCCGTCGGCATTTTCGGCGTGAACGATCGCGTATCGCCGCGCATCGCTGTCGCTGCATCGAGGTCCGGATAGAGCCCGGCGCCGACCGCAGCGAGCATGGCCGCGCCGAGTGCGGTCGTTTCAACGAAGGCCGGGCGCTCGACCCGGATATCGAGGATATCGGCCAGATCCTGCGCGATCCAGTCATTGGCTGCCATTCCGCCATCGATGCGCAGTTCCGCCCATTGTGCGCCATCGGCGGCAAAGGCCTGTTGCAGGTCATGCGTCTGATGCGCCATCGCTTCCAGCGCCGCACGCACGATATGGGCCTTGCGCGTTGCGAAGCTCATGCCGCTGAGGCTGGCGGAAACGTTCGAACGCCACCAAGGAGCACCAAGACCGGATAGCGCCGGGATCAGCGTGACCCCGCCATTATTATCGACCGAACGCGCGAGCGCTTCGGTTTCCCCGCTCGATCCGATCATGCCCAGCCCGTCCCGCAGCCACTGGATAAGCGATCCGGCCACGAACACCGAGCCTTCGAGCGCATAACGTCGCTCGCCATCCTGCTGATAGAGAATGGTCGAGAGCAGGCGGTTGGCTGAATGCGGCCGCTCGCGCCCGGTGCTGGTCAGTATGAAGGCGCCGGTTCCAAAGGTTGCCTTCGTCTGACCCGGTGCCAGGCAAGTCTGGCCGATGGTCGCGGCCTGCTGGTCGCCCGCCATGCCGGTAATCGGAATGGCTGAACCGGTGAGTTTGGGGTCGGTATGGCCGAGATTACCGATGCAATCGCTGATCGCGGGGAGGATGTCCTGCGGAACGCCAAACAGTGCGCATAACTCGCTGTCCCACGCGCCGGTATCGATGTTCATGAGCGCGGTGCGCGCCGCGTTCGACGCATCGGTCAGATGGCGGGCTCTGCCGGTCAGCTTGAACACCAGCCAGCTATCGATCGTTCCCGCCGCCAGCCTTGATCCTGCGGCGCGCAGTTCCGGCCAATGTTCGAGGGCCCAGCCGATCTTGCTGCCGGAAAAATAAGGATCGAGCAGCAGGCCGGTCTTTTGCTGCACCGTTGCTTCGTGGCCCGCGTCTTTCAGGCGACTGCACAGGTCAGCCGTGCGCCGGTCCTGCCAGACGATCGCCCGGGCCAGTGGTTCGCCGTTGTCGCGATCCCAGAACACCACCGTTTCGCGCTGGTTGGTGATGCCGATTGCGGCAACGGCGGCAGCGCCCCCCGCCACCGCCACCATTTCGAGGAGGCAGGCGAGGCTTTTGTCCCATATTTCCGCAGCGTCATGCTCCACCAGCCCAGGCGCGGGATAATATTGCGTGAGTTCGCGCTGCGCGCTGCCGAGAAGCCTGCCGTCGCCGTTGAACAGCATCGCGCGGGTCGAAGTGGTGCCTTCATCGAGAACGATAATCTTGCCAAGATTCTTGTCAGCCATCCTGATCCCCTTATGAGAGGGAATAGAGCGCGCGCTCTGGCCCGCGTCAAGGAGTGCGGATGTACGATCTTCTGGTGATTGGCGGCGGGATCAACGGCACTGGCGTCGCGCGCGCCGCCGCTGGGCGGGGCCTCCGTGTGCTGCTGGTCGAAAAGGACGACCTCGCCGGCCATACGTCGAGTGCGTCGACCAAGCTGATCCACGGCGGACTTCGCTATCTTGAACATTATGATTTCGCGCTGGTGCGCAAGGCATTGGGGGAGCGTGAAGTGTTGCTGCGCGCGGCGCCGCACATCATCTGGCCGCTGCGCTTCATCCTGCCGGTGGTGGAAGGGATGCGGCCCGCATGGCTGCTCCGGCTGGGGCTGTTCCTCTACGATCATCTTGGCAGGCGCGAACTGCTTGCCGGGACCGAGACCTTGCGGTTGCGACATGTGGTGGAAGGCGCGCCGCTGCATCGCGATCTGGTGACAGGTTTTGCCTATTCGGATTGCTGGGTCGACGATGCGCGGCTGGTGGTTTTGAACGCAATGGATTGTGTCGCACGTGGCGGCGAGGTGCGGACGCGGACGGCATGCGAAGCACTCGTCCGGCAGCCGGACCATTGGGAAGCGCGGCTCGGAGATGGCTCTAGCGTCGTGGCGCGCATGGTGGTCAATGCGGCAGGTCCGTTTGTTGACAGGGTTGTAGCGCAATATAAGGGGAGGGGAGAGACGGCGAGGGTGCGGCTGGTCAAGGGCAGCCACATCGTCGTGCCGCGCCTTCATGACGGCGATTGGGCCTATATGTTCCAGCAGGATGACGGCCGCATTATCTTCGCCATTCCCTATGAAGACCAATTCACCCTGATTGGCACGACCGAAGTGGCAGTACAGGCGGTCGAGGATGGCAGTGCGATCACGGCGGATGAAACCGGTTATCTTTGCGCGGCCGCCAACCGCTATTTCCTTGCCGGCATCCAGCCCGACGATGTCATATGGAGCTATGCGGGGGTGCGGCCACTTTATGAAGACCATGCGGACAATGCGAGCGCCGTAACGCGGGATTTCGTGCTGCAGGTCGATGAAGACGGCGCTCCGATCCTTTCGATTTTCGGCGGAAAGATCACGACCTATCGCGAACTCGCTGAAGCCGTGCTGGAACGCGTTGCCGGGCTGCTTGACCGGTCCGACGCGCTTCCGTGGACGGAAAATGCGCATCTTCCCGGCGGCGATTTCGATGCAGCGGACAGGGAGGGCGAGGCGCAGCGCTGGATTGCGCGCTATGATGGACTGGAACCAGCGTATCTCCGCAGGTTATTCCGGTGTTATGGTACACAGCTTGCGCAGATTATTGGCGTAGCCGGCAGCGCCGCTTGCCTCGGCCGGGATTTCGGCGGCGGCCTCACGGAGGCTGAAGTCCGCTATCTCGTCGCCCATGAATTTGCGCGCACATCCGAAGATATATTGTGGCGGCGGACCAAGTGCGGTCTGCACATGAGCCAGACGGAACGCGATGCTTTTGCGGAATGGTTTGCGGCGGAATTTAATTGATGCACCAATATCAGCTCAACGCACCGGCCAGCGCCATTGGCGAACATTTCCGCGCCAGCATCGGCAAGGATGTGTGGGAAGAAGGCACGATCAACGCGCTGAGCCCGGCTCCGGTCATCGTCAATGGTGCGAGCGGGGGCCGCATGCTGAAACCCTGTTTCTGGGGGTTTCCGCCGCCGCGCAGTCCCGGCGGAAATCAAGCGGGTGCCGTTCTCACCGTACGCAACCTGGAAAGCCCTTTCTGGGTCGGCAATCTGCGCCACATTGGACTGCGCTGCCTCGTTCCCGCCACCAGCTTCACCCTGCGGGCAAAGGGCAAGGCAATCGAGTGCCACGTCAAGGCAGATCCGATCTTCGCCTTTGCTGGAACTTGGCGCGATACGACCGATTATCCCGCTTTCGCAATTGCGACCACCGATGCGAATAGTGCCCTGATCGACCGGGGTGTTTTTAGCATGCCGGTTATTCTTGGACCGGGAGAACAGGTAAAATGGTTGAGCGAAGATTGGAGATCGGCGCAAAAACTGGTCGATCATTTCCCCTCCCAGCTGATGGCTATTTCGGGCTAGGCGCCTGAAAGTCTGTAAAGGGAGGATATGCCTCGCAACCAATCGTGAGGCCGCATGAGTAAGAAACGCTGCTCTGCGATGCCTGGGGTAGCGATGTAGCGCTGCGACCTACCAGAAAACTGTTGCAATAATACGATCTGGAGCATCCCGGTTGTCCGGCTGGCGGGCAAAAAACATATTTTTTACATCGATTGGGGCGCTCGGTTCCAGCATGGCGTGAAGAAAAATTCACGAAGGGATGGAGCATGCTGAAGAATATTATGTTCGCCGATGGAAAAACGAGGCTGGTTTCCTCTCTCGCCATTGCGCTGATGATGACGCACGCTCCTGCTGCGGCGCAGGATACCGTGGACACGCCCGAGGTCAGTGGCGATGTTGAAGGTGACGGCGTGGAGGACATTGTCGTCACGGCGCGCAAAAGAAGCGAAACGCTCCAGAATGTGCCGATCTCGGTTGCCGCTTTCGATCGCACCCTGGTTGAACGTTATGACATTTCCGACCTTGAGGATGTCGCAAAGCGTACGCCCAACCTTTCCTATTCCAATAATCTCGGACTTGGGGGCGGCGTACCGGTCATCCGTGGCATCGGCGCGCCCCGCACCGGCGCTCGTGCTTCCGTCGGTATTTTCATCGACGGCGTGGACACCGGCAACGCCAACGGGGTGAACGTCCAGTCGTTCGACATCGAACGTATCGAGGTTGTCCGCGGGCCGCAGAGCACCCAGTTCGGGCGCGGTGTGCTGGCCGGAGCCATCAACTATATTTCGCGACGGCCCAACTGGGATGCCTTCGAAGGCGAGGTTGGCGGTGAGATTGCCCAATACGGCCTTTACCGCGTCGAAGGCCGGGTCAGCGGTCCCATCACCGACGGCCTTGCTGTCTCGCTGGCCGCTCAACGGCGCCAATTTGACGGCTTCTATAACAACAGGCTGACCGGCAAGGACACCGGTGATTCAAAGAGCACGGCGGTTGTGGCCGGGGTGCGCGCGCGGATTGCCGCGGACGGCGAGGCCTATCTGCGACTGTCATACAACAAGGACCATATGGGCCAGCCGGCCTGGCATCAAGTCGCGACCAACACGCAAACCGGTCCCCGCGCCAGCCAGCGCTGGTATGTCGGTGTGCTTGAAGGTGATCCTTCCCAGATCGCTCACAATGCTGACGATTATGCCGGCGTAAACCAGGAAAATTATCGCGCGACGCTGCACCTCAATTACGATTTCGGCAGCGTCAGTGTGGCTTCGATCAGCAGCTATGGCAAAGATGATTCCTTTGCCGACAGCGACAGCGATTTTACCGCCCATCCTCCCTTGGTCGCGGGCAATACGCTGCTCGGAACCTTCCGCTCCTTCACAACGTCGGATTCGGATGATTTCAGCCAGGAACTGCGCCTGCAGTCGAGCGGAAACGGGCCGCTGCAATGGCTGATCGGTGGCTATTTCCGCACCGAGGATTTCAACTCGGAGGAATATCTTCTGGTCCCGCAAATCGGGCCTGAGCAGTTTCAGGCTCCCAATACCCTGTCGCGCAAGCTCAAGACCTATGGCGCTTTTGGCTCGGTATCGGTTGAACTGATGGAAGGCCTGACCTTCTCCCAGGAACTGCGCTATTCGGAAGACCGGGTCGAGGAAACATCGTATCGCTCCGACACCGGGCATTCGGGGTCGTTCGCTTCGAAATTCACCAACTGGCTGCCGCGCTCCATTCTGG
>JAEXAY010000004.1 GCA_023457895.1 Pseudomonadota bacterium | reverse complement strand
ATAATCGCCCCTATTTTGAAGGCATGATGTGGATCGCGCGGACCGGCGCGCAATGGCGGCATCTGCCCGACGAGTATGGCAAGTGGAACAGCGTGTTCCGTCGCTATCGACGATGGGTCACGACCGGTGTGTTCGATGCCATGCTCGAGACGCTGGCCGAGCTGGCAGGGCGCGATACCACCGCCGACATGATCGATAGCACAGTGGTCCGGGCACATCATTGTGCCGTCGGCATAAAAAGGGGACTCAGCAAACCGAGGCGCTTGGCCGATCGAGAGGCGGCTTCACCACCAAGCTCCACGCAAGGTGCGATGCCAGAGGTCTCCCGCTCGGCTTCGTGCTGACACCGGGACAGGCCCACGATGTGCAGGGCTTTGCTCCACTGTTCCGCATGATAACCGACCGGATCGAGGCCTTCCTGGCCGATCGGGGATACGATGCCGATGCCATCCGCGAGGAGATCGAGGCGGCGGGCGTCGAGGCGGTGATCCCGGCCAAGGGCAACCGGCGCAATCCCGCCGGGCATGATCGCGCGAAATACAAGCGGCGCAACCTGATCGAGCGACTGTTCAATAAACTCAAGAACTGGCGACGCGTTGCGACCCGCTACGACAAAACAAAGGAATCCTATCTCGGCTTCGTCGCGCTCGCCTCAGTCAAACTCTGGATACCCTTTGTCGACGAAACCTAGCAAGAATGATTTTATTCAGGCCGGGCGAGGCATCGCAGCTTTATTGGTGGTACTCTACCATGCGTCGCAACTCATAAAGGGTGATCAGGGATGGGGGCGTGAAGTCTTTGGCGGCATCTTCGGATTCGGATATTCCGGCGTCCATTTCTTCTTTGTGCTTTCCGGATTCATCATATTTTTCATTCACGCTAACGATCAAGGGGGTGGCCGCCTGATCAACTACGCGAAGAAGCGGTTTATCCGGATCTATCCAATCTATTGGGTGATAACGCTGCTCACATTTGCGCTCTACGTAGCTACGCAGAGCGCAAAGTCCCACCTCATGCTCAACAGTATATTTCTGGTCGGCGCCAACACCGACGCGATACTGGCGGTCGCTTGGACCCTGTTCCACGAGATATTATTCTATGCACTATTTGCCGTGCTGATTATCAACCGGACTGCAGGCGCGATGTTGCTTGCTTTATGGTGGTCGATGTGCGCAGTCTTCCTGTTCTTCGAACCCCCGCACTACAGTCTCGCTCCGATCAATATCCTGTTCGGAATGGGGATGTCCGCCTATTTCATATCAAATAGGTGGGGTAGTCCGGCGCTAATCTTGGTGGGCGCGCTCGCGTTTATTCTCGTCGGACTGGAAGATGTCTGGATCAAACTGCTGTCAACCAACGTCCGCTCAATGATGTACGGTCTTGCCGCTTCGATTTTTGTGGTTGGAGCAGTGGCCGCCCACCGGGAGAAACGGAACACGGCTGGATTGAAACCGCTCGTTGTGCTGGGAGATACCTCCTACAGCCTCTACTTGATCCACTACCCTGTCCTCGCCGTAGCTGCCAAAGTCCTCCGCGTTGTGGACGCGCGGATGCCTTTGCCGCTATGGTCTATCTACATCATTCTAGTCGCAGCGGGCGTCACGGCAGGCATTGTCACACATTATCTGATCGAAAAGCGGCTGCTCAAGCGGATTAGTCCAGACATGCTGTCATTTCGGCGCAGGATTGGAGTCTAGCCCCGCGTCCCTATTTGCTCCACAACCCTCCGCGCCTCGGCATCATGCTTCCGGATCGCATCCACCTGAGCGGCGCACTTCTCGAACCCGGCCTTCCAACGGTTCCGGCTCACAACAATATCGCCGGTCGTCTTTATCTCCACGTCCTGCACCACGCAGCGCGCCAGCAACGCAGCCGGGACGCCCGTATAGATGAGCGGTGCGACCGGCGCGGGAGCGGGCTTACTGGCTGTCGAGCAGGCGCTTAAGGTCACGAGGCACAGGACGGGCCATATATTCGCGCACTTCAGCATTGGTTTGCTCCATTCGCTTGAGTTGTTCTGATAGCGTGCCGTGGCGCTGTTCGATGAGCGCCACCTTGTCCTGCATCAGCTTCGTGTTTTCCTGTTCCAGTTCAGCAATGCGGATCAGCTTGGCGTTGGCTGCGGCCATCTGTTCGTTCGCTTGGAGCAAGTCGGTTATCCGCTCCTTGCGGACCGCGAGCAGTTCGCCGCTCCCAGTACATCACGCCGCCCATTCATGGAACGGCAAATTGCCCATCAGACCAGCACCTTTCATACCCGCGAGAAAGCAGCCTTGCGGTCGGCCAAGCCATTTAGCCCGTCGTTGATCTTCCGCGTGATTGCCTCGATGTTGTGCGCGTCCGCGAGGTCGTTAAGCCCCTTCACGCGCCAATACTCGCACGCGATCCACAGCCCGATCGAAGGGACCGCTACAATCTCGGGGTGACTTTCCAGCGCGATGCCTACGCGCTGCCCGTAGTCCCGATAATTCGACCGCCCGGTAAGCTGGATCGGCCCCCTGCCCTTGTATCGCTTGCCGTCCCCCCGCTGCACGTTGCCGAGGTCTTTCCGGCCTTCATATGCCTGCCCGCTGGCTATCCTCCATGTAACGGAACGAGCCGCTTTCATGGATAAGCTGCGCCATGAAGTGTGCGAGACGCAGCCGCTTGTCGAGCAGCCCATATTCTGGAAACCGGACATTAGCCGCCAGCGCCAGTTCTGCCGCGCGTTCCCGCCCAGCGCCGAAATGCCGAAACAGAGCGGCGAACGTGTTGCGCCCCGGTATGCCATCGGCAGGAGTGCCGATACGGCTTTGGACAGTTTTCCAGTCGATGCTCATGCTGCCGTCACCTTCGCCGGGGCTGGGCCTGTACTAGTCAGAAACAGAACATCAGCGGTGAACGCCACCCATTGAGCCGCCGCGCTATCCTGCGCCACGCGGATAGATACAGCATCTCCGTCCGGCACGGCAGTCACCGTGAGGTTGTACGCTGTCCCTGCCGAGGCGCTGCCGCCCGCTGCCGCATTGATACCGAACCCGCTGTTTCCGAGCGCAGGATTGTCGAGCCGCGTCACAGCGATAACACCCGTTTTCACCTGGCTTGAACTGGTCGTTCCGCTGGACGGCCACCCACGCACTGCCTGCCAGTTTATCGAAGCCCGCCCGCCGGTTGGCATGGCAACCCGCATAATCTCGGTCGCTGTGCTCGCCGGTATCAGTTTCGCATTACTTGCGCGAGCCGAAGATAGAACTGTCGGCACCGGGTAAAGCGCAGCCGGGGTGTTGCCGAGCTCCAGTGTCTGCTTGGCTGTATAGAGGCCCGATGGCTGGTAGCCCTTCGCTGCGTCCCTGATCTGGATGCGATAGTTGGTATAAGTCCCGGCAGCAGGATCGACAATTGCCGCTCCAGGAGCCAACGCGCTGTCCACCGTAATGTCGATGATGCCCGGCCCGAGCGCTCCGCCGCCCGCCTTGGTCCGCAGAACATAGCCAAACGGACCTTGCAGGCGGCCCTGAATGTTTACTTCGTTCGGGAACGAGGCACCCGAAGTGGTTGAGGTCGTGTCGCCCCAAACGTAACTGCGATGATCGACAATTGCGTGTACGTCGCACTCGGCCATGAAGTTATCCACATCGACCGCAACCATCGTTCCGCGAACCAACGCGCCTATCTGCCCATAGGACGGATCGTTGACTACCGAGATGTTGCGGACCTTGAGGCCGTGACCGCGCTCGCCGCAGACGATAGCGCCACCCAGCGGATCGGTCGAGCCATCCCACAATACGCGACCGCAATTGCGCAGCGTAAGCCCATCTACCGTCGCATCCAGCTTGTCTGGTCCAGGCGAGATGGTCGAGGAACTGGACGTGTCGCCAACGTGGATCGGGATGCCCACATTGCCCATAGTCCCGTTTCGATAAGTAACTTGCGTCGTCGGAGCGGCTGCAAAGCCCTGCGCTTCAAGACCGATTGAACAGTCCTGTACGTCATAGCCGATGAAGTGGCAGTTGGAGACGGTGTTGTTCTCGAACTGCAACCCCTTGCCGCCGAGCCTTGCAGGATGACGCCGTGCGTTCTTTACCCGCGCGTCATACACGAAAACATCGCTGCACCCGGTCCCCGATATGCAATTTTCGCCCGGCTTGAAGTTGGCGTCGATATGCGGGCGGACAATGATGATGTCGCTTACGCGCGTCGGATTGCCGTTGATGAGAAACACACCGCCAATCGACGTCCCACCGGCAGCCGTCACCGTGCATCTGATCCACGCGCCTTCCTCGAAAACAATCCGGGCGCCGCTCGACATGATACGGATACTGTCAGCCGCCGCCCACGCCACTTCTGGCTTCGGAATGAAAAGCACCTTGCCAGCCGCGGTCGTCTCCGCAATCGCTTGCTCGATGAGCGCGCGATTGTCGAACAGGCCGTCCCCGTTGACTGGATATTCCAGCAGAGATACGCGTTGGCCTTTGAGAAGGTCTATGTCAGATACTGTAGCAGATCCAGGGCCAATGTCCTGATAGCCCGGCGACTCCGCAACGCGCTCATAGCGTCGGCCCGCAGCTTCATATTCCGCGCCGACCGGCAAGATTAGCCCCGCAGCGGCGGTCGCGAAAGAGCGTGTCGAGTTGACGATAGCGCCGCTGATGTCCGCGCCCACCGTCTCCGGCGAAAGAGCCTGATACTTCAGCTGCGTGTCAATCGGCTCGCCGTTGTAGCTGTAGGTGATGTCACAGGTGCCGTCCTGTATCCAACAGTCGATCCGGCCTTTTTCATCCGATACGGCCTGCCCCAAAGGCGTGCCGCTCTCATCTGAATAAACGGGTTGCTCGACAATGCCGTGATAGAAGCGAGCCACAACATCCTTGAGCGGCTTTCCGCTTTCTGCGTTGGGAACATAACCGATAAAATGGTGCATCAAGGCCCCCTGCTTAATTGTAATTTGTGAAGTAAACTGCGACGGCAGCAGAGGCCGTCTGACCGTCCGCGTCGGTCACTGTGACCTCGACCGTGCCTTCCGCGTCTGCGCCATGAAGCGCGCTGATATTCACCGCCGCGCTGGTTGCGCCTGTCAGGATAAGATGACCCAGATCGCTGGTGGCCGTCCACTGATAGACATAAGGCCCGCGCCCACCCGAAATGACTGCGCTGGCCTTTGCCGGGTCGCTTGCGTGTCCAGTTATAGTCACCGGAGAAATTCCGACCGACAACGGATCAGAGCCAAGAAACACCACCTCCAGACCGGTGCCGGTGTGATACTGCGCCCGGCGCACATTGGTCAACGTCCCGCCGCGCATGATGCGCATCTTCTGGAACGTGCGGTTGATCCCGCCGAGCCTAACCTTGAGCATCAATACTCAACCAGAAAGTCGCCCTCTTGCATCCCGGCAGGGGCAGGAGAACCAAGCGGTTGAACGAACCAGCGCCCCGACAGCGCGGAGGTCGAAGCATGGTGCATATAAGCCCCCGCCGCCTGCCGGTAGATCGCCCCGGTAAAGGTGCCGCCCGTCTTGGCGATGAAGTCCGCCGCGACAGGGAGGCCGTTATACATCACGCGAACATCGGCCATCATCTGCCGCGCGATGCCGTTAATGTCCCCGATCTGCGTTGCGCCTTCGGTGAGGTTGATGGTGCCGAGCGCCAGATTTTCAGCCGGGTTTGTGGACCAGTCGGTTACGGCCATGCGGGTTGCTCCCAATAAAAAAGGCCGCTTTGCGATGGCGGCCCGGTGTGGTATTTGAAGGGTATGGATAAGAAACTGATTATGACCGGGATCGCCATGGGCTTCGCCGGTTTCTTTCGCGTCCTCATCACTGATTGGCTTGATAAACGGAAGGCGGCCAAGGCCCAGCTAAACGACGATGCCACGGCCTACCGTGAATTACTGGCTGCCAACGCCGACGCTGACGGCCATTGGGGCAGCGAACATCCCGCCAAGCCTGCGGCGCCGGTAAAGCGCCTCACCGGCTTTTCGCATCGCGTCGGGGCGATTGACCATAAGCCGCTGATCCGCGCCTGCTCGACAACGCAGCGAGCGTTGCAAGCGGGATGGGCACAGACGCCGGGGCATCGGTGAATGTTTCCAGCCCCGCAGCCGAGCCGCCAAGCGCAACAGGAAGCGCGTAGGACATAAGCCCACGGTCCGCCGTGCCGCTGTTTGGCACTTTTGATGGCAGCACATCCTTTCCATATTGGTGCAGGTCAGCGAAAGGCATATCACCACGCGCCGCTGATTTTTTCCCGCCGAACTTCTTGGTATTCGCCTTCATAGCGTTTCCAAGCTGCGCCGGAGTAAAAAACCAGTCCCCACTTCACCATTCAGGCCGGATAGGCCCGCGTCCTCAAGGATCGACACGTTCCGGTTGGCAGTATTGGCTGACTGAAGCGCCGCTGTCGTCCCCGGCGACTGCCGGTCCACAAGGTCCATCAGCGAGTTTTCGACATTGCGGGTTGCGGTTGCGGCAGCATTCCCCATCGCACCCTGCTTGCTAAAGTCTCGGCCTGCACTGCGGAGGTTCTGCAATGCCCCCTGCATCGTCTCCCCGGTCAACGTGCCGCTGTTGTCAAACATGGGGCCGATCTGGTTATCCATGACCCAGCCAAACTCATCGCCGGTCGTCGGGATTTGGCGGCCTGCGGCAAGCTGCGGTCCAATGTCGTTGATGAATTGGTTTTCCGCCTGCACCCGCACACCCTCGAGCGCATTGCGATAAGCATTGCTCACCGCCTGCTGCGCCTGGTCGACTGCCTCTTGCCCGGCCTCACCTTGGATTTGAGCGCCGATAGGCTGCAACGCATCCTCATAGGCCGCACGGTTAAATGCGCGGATGCTATCCATGCGGCGACCATGGAGCATGTCGCCAATGACTGGCAGGCTTTCCATCTTCGCCACGCCGCGACCGATAGGGCCGCTATTGCCGAGCGTCTGGCCGAGCGTGAGCGGGATATTGCGCTGCGTCAGATAGCGCACAGCCGGAGCGCTTACACCCCGCATCCCGCGTCCGAACATCCCAACCGCCCTGTTGCCGACATAGTTGCCAGCAGCCGCGCTGCCCGCCCCAATAGCCGCCCCGCCAAGCCGGTTATCGTTATTCTCGCCCGCACCATAGGCCGCGCCGTAGATCATATCAGGCGCAATGCCGCCGCCCCATGAGGCGAGGCGCATACCACCCTGCCCCAAGGCGCTAATGCCACGGTTAAGGCCCACCATGCCGATAGTCCCGCCCGCGATGTCGCCGGCAAGCGATGCAATGGGCCGTTCCTCGCGCATCTGATCCTTGACGGCCTGCGCCATCATCGGGTCGCTCGACATTTCGTCCAGAAGCCCGGCAGATACGGCATTGGCGGCGCTGATTGCCGTTGCGCCCGGCGCGGACATCGCAATGCTTTCCAACATCGACGGCCCGCTGGTCGGCCCCGGCGCATCCATCGCCTCAAAGCCCCGCCAGTTCACGTTTTTACGCGCCCACGCAGCCGGATCGCTGTCTCGCTGCGCTACGTTCTCACGGACCCACCGGATTTGCTCAGGGGAAGCCTTGCCGATGCCCGGAGCAAACTGGTTGATGTAATCCACGATCTCGTCCGCACTGCGGCGCTGTGCGAACATCTCGCGCACGTTATCGCCCAATCCATAGAGTTGTTCCGGATATTGGGTTGTTGCCTGCGACTGGCCGACGACATTGCCGAGCGGGCTTGCGTTGGCTTGCGGAGCGGCAGCCTGCGGCGCCTCGGCCTGTTGTGCGCCCTCAGGCGGCAAGAACGTGTCCGCATACTCGCCAAGGCCCGCGCGCACTTCCTCCGCGCTGAAACCGCCAGCGACAAGACGATTTGCGCGGCGTTGCATCCCCTTGCGGACAATCGCTTCGCGCTGCGCAAGGTTCTCGCGGATAATTTCCGGTCGCATCGAGGGGCTGATGGTCGTCGCCTCATAGGCGGCTTTCTCACCGTCCGTCAAAGACGCGCCAAATAGTTCATTTCTGATCTGGTTGTCCGTCGCACGGAACCGCGCCCACCAGTCGCGCTGGCCCGGCGTCCCTGTGCCGAATTTCTGCTGCGCCCAGTTTTCCGCTTCGCCAGTCCAAGCGTTGCCCGCGAAGTCATCCTGAAAACTGTTGCGCCCCCAATTCAGTGCGTCATAGGTGGAGACCGCGCTTTCCAGTTTGTCCGCATCGCCTTGGCGCATCGACTTGTTGGAGCCGCCGCCTCGACTAGTTTTATCGGCAGGTCCACCAGGGATCGGCTCAAGATCGCCCGTAGCGGTCCACCGGAAGCCCGCAGGTGGCTTGTCGCCGCCGTCCTGCTTTACGGGGACGCCGGGAATGGGAACAGCGAGCCCGGCGCCTGCGTCCCACATGTATCCGGTTGGAACGTCAACTTTGGGCGCGCGCTTGGTCCCAATCGTAAACGGCTGCGGACCTTGTGGCGCTGGCGATGGTGCAGGCTGCTGCTGCCCGACAAAGCGCACGGGCTTGCCAGCGGCATCAACTTCCCAGATGTTATCCCCTTCATCCACCATTTGCTGATTCATGTCTTATCCGCCCCTCAAATTACGAAGCACCTTCGGCACATAGTCCCGCGTCTCTGCTGGCAGACGCCCCAGCAAGTTTGCGCCGCCGCGCTTTATTGCCTCATCGACCGCGCCCGGCCCGGCATTGTAAGCCGCCGCCATCTTCGCGTAGTCGCCGCCATATCGTTTCAGCATCGCCCGGTAATACTCGACTCCAACCCGATTGCCGTCTGCGTCTGTGCGGCCATCCCAAGGACGGATACCAAAGCCCGGATTGCGTGCCGTGGCTGGCATCACCTGCATCATCCCTTGCGCGCCCTTGGGGCTGGTGATGAGCCTGCCGTCTGCGTATCGGTCGCGCCCGCCGCTTTCCTGCTTGGCAATCGCCCGCGTGATGTTGTCAGCGGAGAAAGCCGCCCGTCGCGGACTGCGACGGACCTCCTAGCGGCTTGAGTTTGCCAAGGGGCGATGTTGGGTTGCCTTGTGCCGGTGCGCTATTAACCGGCCCGCCCGGTCCCATCGGGACCATCGTAACCGTGCCATCGCCATTGTCAGCGCGAACCCAACTGATCTTCGGCGTGGGGTCATTATAAACCACACGAGGCTGCCCGTCAGGGCCGATCTCCATCAGTGAGCCATTATTACTTTCCCATCGGTATGGGCGCTCGTTCTGCGGCGCCGTATAAAGCGGCTTATACGTCCCATCGGGCTGCATCTGCACGATGCTATCGCCAATGCGCTGCGGCTCGTATTTCTTCGCCTCAAGTTCCGCCAGCGCCGCCCGCTGCTTCGCCAACCTCGCCGCAGATCTGCCGGACGAAATGGTGGAGGAAACTGCCAGAGCGCATTGCGACTGGTTTGGCGGCAAAGACTGGTATGACATTGGCCAGCACGTTGAGAGCAAGCACGAACTTCTCAATGCCGCCCGCGCAGCCCTCACCGCCGCGCTGACCGGGGAGGCTGGGTGATTATGTTGGCTCTCACCGATCAAGAGTTGGCATCTCTGCCGCTCGAAGTTGTGAACGAACTATCCCAATTTCACCGAGCGGAAGCAGTCAGCGTGCTGGTCAGGTTAGGTTTTCGTCCACGGCTTCGCGGCACCGGCAAAAAATACATGATTGTTTCATTCGCAAAGGAGCATCCCCGCGATGACCGATAAGACCGCATGGAACCCGAACATGGACGAGGCTCCGGCCCTCACGTTGACGAAGGCGTTATACGAGATTGCCCGAGCCAATAAGAGAGCATCGAAAATTTTGGTTTCCTATGACTTCTTAATGAAGTTGAGGCGCGATGTTGAATACTATCGCACGGCCATGCCCCACACTTGTTTATGGGTATCCCTGTGGAAACGCATCGTTTCGTCAAGGATTGGGTCGCTGTGGACAGGAACGGGAACCCCATACTTCTCCCGCCCCCGGAGGCGACATGACCGCGCAACGTGAAGACCTTCTCTATGAGCGCGATGTCGCCAAGTGGCTGGCCGTTTCGACCCGCACCATTCGCAAGTTGCGCCAGTCCGGCAAGCTGCGTTATGTCCCGGCAGGTCGAGCAATCCGCTATGACCCGCAAGACGTCCGCGCCTATATCGAAAGTGCCAAGCAATGCGCCTCTATAAGCGAGCAGACAGCCCCTATTGGCAATACTCGTTCAGCATCAACGGTCGTCGACTTCTCGGCTCTACGCGCAAAACGGCGCACAAGGATGCAAAACTAGCGGCGATCCGCATTTACGAGGCCGAGGCCGAACGGCGCGCGGTCGATGATGCTTGGCGCGTTCGGGAACTGTTCGGCGCATATATTGCCGACAAGGGCAGCGACAAGGCCAGCCATGCGCAGATATTCAGTATTTTCGACAAGCTATCGGAGCATCTTGGCGACAACCTGCCGATTGCTGACATAACCGCCGCCCGGCTCCTTGACTATCGCCAGAAGCATCGCGGGACAGCCAAACGCCACACGTTCAACCGCCACTTTGCGATGCTACGCGCTGCGCTCAACCATGCCGCCGCGATCTATGGCAAGCCTATCCCGCACATCGCGTGGAAGCAGTTGATGGAGAAAGAGCCGCCAGGACGCATCCGATTTGCCACGCAGGGCGAGTTTCAGCGCCTGTATGCGTCCGCAGCGCCTTCCTGCTTTTCGCTGTCACAACGGGCCTGAGGCGCGAGAATATCCGAACGCTCACATGGCCGCAGGTCGATCTGCAATCCGGCGTTGTGACTTTCCACCGGATGAAAAGTGGCAAGGCGCATAGCGTGGAAGTGTCCGGTGTGATGCTGGATGCGTTGCGGCAGATGCACCGGGCGGCAAGTCAAGGGGAAGATGGAACGTCGATCATCCCGCGCGGTCGCGTTTTCGACTTTACCAACTTCCGGCGCAAGTGGGCGGGCGCGGTCAAAGGTGCCGGTCTGGATGACTTCCGCTTCCACGATCTGCGCCACACTTTCGCGTCATGGGCGCGCATGGGTGGCGCTGACCTATTAGGGCTGCGTGACGCGATGGATCATTCATCGGTCGCGGTGACACAACGCTATGCGCACATCACGCCAGCGGACGCCATGAACAGGTTTAAAATGGTCGGTTCACTCGTAACTGGCGCGTTTTTTGACACGGAACCGGGAAAAACAGCGCGAAACGGCCAAACGGAGAGCGATTAGGAATCTGGTGCTCTATCCTGCTGAGCTACGGGTGCGCCGCATCTCCCCGTATAGCGCCCGCAGCCACGCGTCAATTTTGCTGTTTGGGTGACACGATCGGGAAAAGTAGTGGCGCAACAGTAACGCCTTCCTCGATCAGCGCCTTGGCTTCCCTGACGTCGACCTCTCCGTGGATGGCTTGGGTATCGGTTTCGCCATAATGCATTGCGCGCGCCTTATCTGCAAATTCGGGGCCCACCCAAGTAGAAGCTTTCAGCATTTCGGCCTGAAGTGAGGCCGCTTCACTCATCAACCGGCGTAAGGCCGCCGCGCGCGCGTCATCGGTCACACCGCCAGATGCCTCAACGGATCGCTCGGCGGCGATGGCCATGGCTTTGCCGAGATTGGGTGCCATCGGTGCCTTTCCGATATCGGTTCCGCTGCAGACCGGGCAACAGACCAAGTGTCGAGTCTGCTGCTCCTCATAAGAGGAACTGGAGCCGAACCATGCTTCAAAGCGGTGCGCGCAAGTCCGGCATTCAAGGTCATAAACGATCATTGGATCCGCGCTTCAGTTCAACCCCAGCAAAGGATCAAGCTTACCATTTCGGTCAAGCTCCGCGAGGTCATCAGAGCCGCCAACATGGTATCCGTCGATGAAAATCTGCGGCACCGTTAAACGGCCATTGGCGCGGGCCAGCATTTCGGCGCGGCGTGGCCCGCCCATACTGATTTCATATTCCTCATAGGTAACGCCCTTGCGGTCGAGTAGCGCTTTCGCCCGGGCGCAATAGGGACAGGTGAATTTTGTATAGATTTCAACTTTGGGCATATTTTGTTTCCGGCCGTGACAGATGCGCCAACCCGATATCGGAATCGGGAGCGCTCAAGTCAAGCATATCACGATCGGGAACAACACGCGCCCAGCACAGGATGTGCACTTCGGCCGCCCCTGCGCGCTTGAGTTGCCGGGCACAGGCCCGGGCAGTCGCGCCGGTGGTCAACACGTCATCGACGAGCAGGATATTGCGCCCCTTTATTTGTGGGCGCGCATCTGATGAAATTCGGAAGACTGAACGCACTTCGCGGTCGCGCTGGGCGGCATTTAGACCTTTTAGCGGGCGCGTAGCCTTGTGACGCTGCAGTCCGTGCGCTTTCACGGGCAGCCCCGTCATGCCGGCCAATTGTCTCGCAATCAGCAGAGACTGGTTGAAACCCCGTTGCCGTAGCCTTGACGCATGGAGGGGAACGGGCATCAGCAGCCATCCCACCCTTTCTTCGGGAACGTAACGCACCATCTGACGCGCAACAAGCCGTGCATAGCCGGTGCGGCGGCTATATTTGAGTCTGATCACGATGCCGGCGCTTTGCGCTGTATAGCGCACAACGGCATGGATACGGTCAAACGGCGGCTCCTCCGCAATGCATGTCGCGCACCAGTCTCCGTCGAGAGCCGTATCGCCGAGCGGCATCTGGCAACGCTCACACCAAGGTGGTCCGACGAAAACGAGTTGCTCCCAGCAAGCAAGGCAGAACTGATCGTCGCCATCGACAATGACGCCGCAACTCGGACAACGCGGCGGGAGGGCATAATCGACGATTTGCCGCCACAGATATCGGGGAAGTCCTTTCCAGCCGCGCATTAGGGGCTTGTGGAGGAGCAAGCCGCGCGGCACAAGCCCGTCGGCATGGACAGCACCGTTTCCCCCCACATATTCGACCGCCAGCGGCTTCGTATGCGGCGCGACAGGATGGCAGCCATTGCGCGAACCGGTAATCCCAGCACGGATTTTCTGGCCCCGATCTTCATGGAGCGGCTCGCGGAGCGCCTGGATGATCTCGAGATTGCGATTGAGAAACTGCTATTGGTCGGAGTGCATGGCCCTGGTTTCGCCGAAATGCTGCGTATGCGGGGTATCGACGTGACGTTAACCGATGCCGGTGCCACATTCGCCGCGACGACTGGCGCAATCCAGTGCGATGAAGATCAGCTATTGACCAGTACGCTGGAGCCAGCATCCTTCGATGCCATCTTGTGGAATGGAGGGCTGGAAAGCACCAACGATGTCCCCGGCGCGCTCATACAGTGCCGGAGGCTGTTGCGGCCGAACGGCGTGTTGCTGGGCGTTGCGCTTGGTGCGGGCACCCTTTCGACGCTGCGCCACATATTCCGCGCAATGGAGAACGGCGGCGCAGTGGCTCGCTTTCATCCGCAAATTGATGTCCGCGCGATGGGCGATCTCATGCAACGCTGCGGCTATGTGCTACCGATGGCTGATCAGGAATCTCTAAAGGTTCGGTTCGGTAGCATTCAGGCTCTGATCAATGATTTGCGGGCGAGCGGCCTCACCAATTGCCTGGCAGGGCCGGTCTATCCGGTTTCGCGCCGGGATCGCATCGCGTTGGCCACAGCGTTCGCATCCTGCGCAGATCATGATGGTCGCGTTACCGAACAGTTCAATCTGCTCTATTTCACGGGATGGGCGTCCGCCTCCCCTTCTCCTAAATAGCCGATCAACGCCTCGACCAGCGGCTCATCAGCGGGAGGCATTGAAAGATTACGCAGGTTCTCAGGCGTCGACCATTGGAGTGCCGCCGCATGGCGGGCTATTACCGCCCCGCTCCATTGCCGGCATAGATAAAGTAGCAGAAGCAGATATCGCTCACCCAGCGGCTCGCTGGCAAAGGTGAAGGGCAACAGCGTGGCTTCCTCAACGGCGATGCCGAGTTCTTCCTCGAGTTCACGGACCAGAGCCTTCTCGGGGCTCTCTCCTGTTTCGATCTTTCCACCCGGGAATTCCCATAGCCCGGCCATTGCGGTCCCGTCCGGGCGTTGTTGAACGAGGATCAGACCATCGGCATCGATCAGTGCGGCAGCGACCACCATCAGCATAAATTTTTACAATTCCTTATCGTCATAACAGTTTCTTAACGATGGCCTGCCCATAATGGCATTCTCAGGAACTATAAATATAGGGCGAGCGACCATGACCAAGTTACTCTGCCTGCTGCGGTCCGAACGGGCCGCGACGGCCGTCGAATATGGGCTGATTGCAGCCCTTATCTGTATCGCAGCGCTAGGCAGCTTGAAATATTTTGGCAGTGTAGCGATGAACGTGTGGAACGGCGTTGCAAGCGAATCCACCGAAGCGATGAACAACTGATAAACCTTTCCCGAGATTAATAAATTAAAAACCTTTCTGTTCTAGAGACAAGATCGTTGAACATTTACATGTTTCAACCGGGTAAATTAAAGCTTGAAACAAAGGAGACCAACATGACATTCCTGAAGAAGATGATCCGCAACGAAGAAGCCGCAACCGCTATCGAATATGGCCTTATTGCAGCACTGATTGCTGTCGCTGGCATTTCGGCGTTTACCTTCGTTGGCAATGGCGTCAAGGATACCTTTAATGGTGCCGCCAACGAAATGAATGAAGCAGTTGAAGCCAGCGGCGCAGACACCACTCCGAGCGGCAACTAATCAAAAAAAAGAAGACGGCTATTCTTAAGAATAGCCGTCTTCTTCTTTAAATTTTTAAATCTCTAATATTGTGCGTTAATTTCAATATCGCACAATCTTGACCCGCTGTCCCCGGGCCAGTGCCTGACCTGCCTTAAATCCGTTAAGCACCAAAAAACGCTCCTGCTTATAGTCTGGATAGGCCATCCGGGCCGATAGCGACGAGACCGTGTCACCTGCACCAACCGTCACAACATCAATCTTACGCGGCTTGATCGCCGCGGCTTCAGAATCCGACAGGCGGCGTACGCTCTGGAACATCGGATTGAATACCGACGAGCGCCCCGCCTGAGCCTTGGTGATAAAGTGGTAAGCACGGTCGCGCGCAAATTCGTATGCGAATACCGTCAGATCAACCTGGCCTTGCTGGGTCGAGACACGCGCCAGGCGATAATAAGCCGGGATGCCATTGACCGTGGTTCGCTGCAATTCGCCGAACTGGGCTTGGGTTTGCCCTAACACCGAGCGCATGGCGGTATCGACATAATTCTGCATGTCGCCATTATATTGCGCCATGGTAAAGATCGCCTGGCCGGAATTGCCGCCGATCGAGATCGCCTGGGTTCCATTCGACATCGCAAAACCGGTGGGAATCGTGAAACCGAGTTTCAGATCCGGATGCCGGAAGGTGCGGCCTTCGACCACGCCCTGACGCGGGTCATCGTCATACATAACTCCGTCCAGCGCGTTGAGGAATTGGTCGCGGTTGCGAATCCCTTCGGTGCCACCAACCTTGCGAGCCTGCGACAGCGCACGCGTCACGCGCGATGCGGGATCAGGGTGAGTACTAGCCCATTCCGGCAACGATCGCGCGTCCTGACCAGCAACCCGCGCCTCCAGATTGGTCTGGTTGGCAAGCGAAGCCAGCATGGATGAAAGCGCGTCGGTGTCATATCCTGCACTGCGCAGGTAATTGATGCCAAGATCATCTGCCTGCAACTCCTGCGTACGCGAGAATTTCAGCGTAGCCATCTGGGCAAACTGCATTGAATAATTTTGCAGGCCCTGCCCGATAAGTCCGCCCAGGCCACCGCCGTCACCGCCTATCACGCCGCCAAGTATGGTGCCCAGGACGCCGATGATCGAATTTTGGGTTGCCGCCTTTTGACGCGCCTTTGAATGGCGTGCCGCAACATGGCCCACTTCGTGCCCGAGAACACCAGCAAGTTCTGCTTCGTCATTCATCAGGCCCATCAGCTGACGGGTGACATAAACATAACCGCCCGGAATCGCGAAGGCGTTATTCACCGGCGAATTGAGCAAGGTTACGGTAAAATCGCTCCGCGCGTTCGACAGCCCCGATTGGACCGCGATATTCTGTCCGATCCGGGTAACGTAATCGTCCTGATTGCCTGCCGTGTAGGCGCCGCCAAACTCCTGCATCAACTGCGGGTGGGCCTTGGCGCCTTCCTGCTTGTCACTGGCAGAAATCGACTGGACCGCGCCGGCCTTGGCACCCGACTGCGCAGTTGCCGTTGTCGCGGCACATCCGGCAAAAACCAATGCGGCTGCCGAGATTCCAAAAATACTGATCTTCTTCATGGCTGACCCCTCTTCTGACCAACTCTTTCGTTTGACATCAAGATGATATCGACACCACCCTATAACCATGACGCGGTCGAAGGGTTCCGGAGCTTGAAATTAAGTCGTGCGGGCTGAACCTTGCGTGGCGGCGCAGTTCATCGGAGATACAGCGATTCGACGGACCGGCTAAAGGCTGCCCATCTTGAGGAATTTTTCCTCGCGGTCGTGACGGAGCCACTGCGCAGTCTTGCCCGCAAGCTCGTCGAGGTTACGGCCGATCGCGCCGGACAGGCTCGCGAAAACCGCAGCATGGTCACGATGCGCGCCACCAACCGGTTCGGCGACGATTTCGTCGATCACGTCGAGTTTTTTCAGATCCTGTGCCGTCACCTGCATCGCGACCGCCGCGTCGCTGGCCTTGTCGGCGGTGCGCCACAGGATTGACGCGCAGCCTTCAGGGGAAATCACCGAATAGACCGCATGTTCCAGCATCAGCACGCGGTTGGCAGCCGCCAGCGCAATCGCACCGCCCGACCCGCCTTCGCCGACGATCGCCGCCACCATCGGCACGCCAAGCGCGAGGCACTGCTCGGTCGAGCGTGCAATGGCTTCGGCCTGACCACGCTCTTCGGCCTGAACGCCAGGAAAGGCGCCGGATGTATCAACCAGCGTCACGACCGGTAACCCGAACCGGTCCGCGAGCTGCATCAGACGGATTGCCTTGCGATAGCCTTCCGGCTTGCCCATGCCGAAATTATGCTTGAGACGGCTCGCGGTATCGTCACCCTTTTCATGGCCGATCACCATAAGGCGGCGATCGCCCATCCGCGCCAGTCCACCCAATATGGCCTGATCGTCGGCAAAGGCGCGATCACCCGCGAGCGGTAAAAACTCGTCAAACAGGCCGGCAATATAATGTTTGAAATGCGGCCGCTCCGGATGCCGTGCAACCTGCGTCTTCTGCCACGGACTGAGCTTGCCGTAGATATCCGCCAACAGCTTGCCCGACTTGACTTCAAGCTTGTCAATCTCGTTTTCGATATCGACCGGGCTGTCATCAGCCGTTTCGCGCAACTCGGTGATGCGCTGATCGAGCGCCGCGACCTGTTTTTCGAAATCGAGAAAACTTACCATGGGACAAGGCGGTTACGCATCTGCCGCCTTCCCGTCAACGCCGCTTGTGGGCCTCCGCCCAATAGTACGCTGCGCCAACGGATGGCGGGCATTCACCAGATCGACCAGCCGCTTGCTGTCGACATGCGTGTAAATTTCCGTGGTCGCAATGTCGGCATGGCCGAGCAGCGTCTGCAGCGCGCGCAGGTCCGCGCCGCCTTCGAGCAAATGGGTCGCAAAGGCGTGGCGTAATATATGAGGACTGATCCGGTCCGGATCGATGCCGGCAGCGGCCGCGAGCTGCTTGATCATCTGATAGAGACGAATCCGAGAAATATGGGATTTTCCGGACGGAAACAGCCAAGGGCGGTCGGCATCGGCAAAGGCGGCCCAGCGCCCCGCCACCAGCCTCGCGCGATCGGACAGCGGTACCAGCCGGTCCTTGCCACCCTTCCCTGTAATGATCATGAACGGCCGGTCGGGCTGAATAGCGCTGCGCGGCAGGCTCACCAGTTCGCTCGCGCGAAGTCCAGACCCATAGAGGAGTTCCAGCATCAGCAGCAGGCGGAGGTCGGCCATTGGCGGATGCTCGCCGCTGGTACGCTCTTCGAGCAGGGCGAACAATTTTTCGACATCCTGATGGGTGAGAATCTTCGGCAGCGGGCGGCGGGCACGGGGCCGTTCGAGACCTTGCGAAGGATCATCGGCGATCACGCGTTCCTCGACGAGAAAACGGTAGAAATGGCGCAGAGCCGACATTTTCCGCATGGCGGTCGACGCTGCAAAGCCGCTCCAGTTGCCAGCCAGCGCCTGCAATGCCGCGGGATCGGCCCCGACGAGCCCGCCCGGCATGGCTTCCGCTGCCTGCAGGAGATCGCTGCGGTAGGCCGCAAGGGTGTTTTTGGCGGCCCCGCGTTCCGCCATCATCATTTCCAGAAATCGCTCGATCAGCGCCCGGTCATCGTCGTGCGCCAAGGCGGCTACCCGCTGCGCGCAACCGCTTCAGCGGCGATCATGCGCGCTTCCGCCGTCAGGCCGACCTTGGCCAGAGCCGAGGTGATATGGTAAAGATGAAGCGGGTTCATCTTGTCCCAGCCATCGCCCTGCAGCCCGACCGCCGCGAGCAGCGCGACTGTACCGGCCTGATCAGCATCGGCCGCTTTCTGAATTGCCACCGCCCAGTCGCTTTGACGCGAGAAGTTCATTTCGAGCTCGCTTGCGAGCGAGGTGAGCGATTTCTGGTCAAGACGGCCGAGCCCCGCAAGCGAGGCCACAAGAATCTTGCTCTTCAGCGAATTCGCGCTGTCATCATTGCTGACGAAACTGCCAACCGAGCCTGAATCGACCCCTTTGAGTGGCGTCGGCGATGCAAGCGCCAGTAGCGCCCATGCGTCTGACCCTTCTTCCGCAACCGGCGCCCAGGCCGCAGCATTCACATCGAGCCCGGCACTCAGCATCGAGGCGATGAGCCTGCCCATATCATCACCGACTTCGAAATTGACCGGGATGCGCGCCGCCGCACGGGCGGTCAGCACCTGACCTGAATAGGGATCACCTGCCTTGCCGCCGTCGGCCCAAAGCTGGCGGATCGCGGTCAGCCGTGCGCCCAGCGTTTCACCAGCATAGGCGGTCCGCAGCAATTCTCCCTCTGTTTCTACGTTCTCGTCGCGGTCCTGGCTGTCGTAAGCCGCGCTCACGAGGTCGACATAGGCGCGGTTGGACAGCACGCCAAGGCCAGCCGCAACCGGCGCTGCCCCCACTCGTCCGTTGAGCGACGTCATCGGCGCAAGGCTTTGCCACGCCCGCATTTCAGAACCGCCGGTGTTGAACAGGTTGGCCGGAATATCGACGCCGGTCGCGGTCGCAAGGCCGAAGCGCCACGGGGTCAGTTGCTTCACACCGTCCCATTCGATCTTGACGGCGCGGCGTCCATTGGTACTGGCGCCCAGGATTTTCTCGGCAAGGCGCCCGTCAATACCTTCGATGTCTGCCTTGCGTGCGGCGCGATCGACGATCACGCCTGCGGTGCTGGCATCGCCGGACAGTGCGGTGCACATGCCACGCGCGAGTTCCCACTTGCCGTCCTTGCTGTTCTGCAGGCCCTTGGGCACCAGCGGACAAAGGCCGCCGGGGTCGGCATTGGCCATATAGATCGGCAACGCCGCCGCGAGCAGCTTGGGCGTGGCCTTGTCGGGATCAACGCTCTGGACCAGTTCGCGCGCCGCGTTGGCTTCACCCATGCGCAGCAACAGACTGGCGCGCGCGGCAACGAAATCCGCGCCATTAATCGTCGTCGGCGTATCCACCGATGACAGCAGAGCGCGCCTAAGCAGGATGGAGCCCCAGCGCGACACCAAAGGCGCGTTGGTCTTGTCCATGAGGATCGAGAGATAATTGCCGCCCGCGCCCCAGAAGGCGGTGGGACCAAGCCCGCCTTCCGCCGCGGTCAGAGGTCCGATGCGATCGAGCGAGCGACGCGACCCGGCTGGAAGGTCATATTTACGAACGCGGGTGATCTCGTCGCCGGAAGCGTTTTCTCCATCATCCCGGCCGGGATCAGAACTTTCGACCGTGCCGCCGTCACCCGGTTGCGAAGGCGATGACATGCGCGGGACATCGCCGCCAGCATCGCCGGTGACCGGAGGTGCGGGCTGGGTTGATGGCGCTGCAGAGGACTGGGGAGCCGGATCGGCCTTAGGCTCGGTTTTCGGTTCGCTCTTCGGCTGATCGCTGGTGCGCCGTTCCGATTTCTGCGGTTCGGACTTGCGCGGTTCCTGCTTGGCCTTGGGCTCTGCCTTCTCCGGCGTGCCAAAGCCTGGCGGAAGGATCGATTCCTGGCTCCCGGCCGGAAGCGAAAAGACCAGCGAAGCGGTGCCTGCGAGAAGGGCCACCCCGATGAAGGAACGCGTTTTCATGCCGATCGAAGCTTTCATGGCCTGTAGCGATTACACCCGCGATACGCGGAAGTTAACCCTGTTTCACGTCCGGTGCGGTCACCGGCGCTTCCATCGGTTTGAGCGGTTGTTCGCCATCCATCCGGCTCAGCAGGAAAATGAGGCCGAACAGGATCACGGCGGCGATCAGCAGATAATAGAGGCGGCGGGACATGACCCGAGGCGATAATCGCTCAGGCCCTGTTGCGCAAGCGCGATGGAGCTTGCGGCAGGGCAAGGTGCGCCTCTATAGCCCGGCACATGCCTGCTTCTGCATCTCATGGTCGAGACACCCACCCGCACCGGCCGCCGCCGCTCAAGATCGACCGGCCGATCGTGCTGGTCGGACTGATGGGTGTCGGCAAGACGACGGTTGGCAAGCGGCTCGCTTCGCGGCTCGGGCTCAAGTTCGTCGACGCCGATGAGGAAATCGAAAAAGCCGCCGACATGAGCGTTGCGGATATCTTCGAACTCTATGGCGAAAACGGCTTCCGCGATGGCGAACGCCGCGTGATTGCGCGGCTGCTTGGCAATCAGCCAATGGTGCTGGCGACCGGCGGCGGCGCGTTCATGAACGAGGAAACGCGCGCGCTCATCATGGAAAAGGGACTGGCGATCTGGCTCGATGCCGATATCGCCGTGCTGGCGGACCGGGTCGGGCGACGCAACACCCGCCCGCTGCTCGCTGGCAAGGATCCCAAAGCGGTGCTCGCCGATCTCGCTGCCAAGCGCAACCCGGTCTATGCCGAGGCGCATATTCACGTAACCTCGAACCGGTCACCCCATGACGAAGCCGTGCGCGCAATTCTCGACGCCATCACCGCATGGCAGGAAAGCCAAGGACCCGCATGACGACGATCACCGTGCCGCTCGGCAACCGCAGCTATGACATCCTGATCGAGGACGGTCTCCTCGACCGCGCCGGAGAAGTGCTGGCCCCCTGGCTGCCGCGCGAGCGCGCGATCATCGTCACCGACGAAAATGTTGCCAATGCCCAGTTACCGCGCCTTCAGGCATCGCTTGAAGCCGCCCATATCGCGCCCATCCTATTTACCCTCCCCGCCGGTGAAGGCAGCAAGAGCTGGGATAGGCTATCGCGGCTGGTCGATGACCTGCTCCTTATTGGTGTGGAACGGTCGGAAGCGATCTTCGCGCTCGGCGGCGGCGTGATTGGCGATCTCACCGGTTTTGCCGCGAGCATCGTCAAGCGCGGCTGCAACTTCGTCCAGATCCCGACCAGCCTTCTCGCGCAAGTTGATTCGAGCGTTGGCGGCAAGACCGCGATCAACACGGCTGCGGGCAAGAACCTCGTGGGCGCCTTTCACCAGCCGGTGATGGTGCTGATCGACCCGACAACGCTCGACACGCTACCCGAGCGCGAAGTCCGGGCGGGCTACGCCGAAGTGGTCAAATATGGCCTGATCGACGATGCCGCTTTCTTCGCCTGGTGCGAGAATCATGGCGCACAGCTGCTGCGCGGCGGTGCCGAGGCCCGGCGTCATGCCATCGCGCACAGCGTCGCGGCCAAGGCGCGCATCGTCGGCGCGGACGAGCGGGAAACGAGCGGCGCCCGCGCGCTGCTCAATCTCGGCCACACTTTCGGCCATGCGCTAGAAGCCGACACCGGCTTTTCGGACCGGCTGCTCCACGGCGAGGCGGTCGCGGCCGGAATGGCGCTCGCCTTCCGTTATTCCGTCCGGGCCGGTCTTTGCACAGCGGAGGACGCCGAGCGCGTCGCCGCGCATCTGCGGGCGGCGGGTCTGCCGGACGGGCTCAAGGGGGCCGGAGTCAGCGCCAGCGGCGCGGCGTTTGCTGCTCACATGGCGCATGACAAGAAGGCGAGCGGCGGTCGTATTCCCTTTTTGCTGGCGCGCGGGATCGGCCAGACTTTCCTCGCCAGAGACGTCGATATGGCCGATGTTACGGCGTTTCTCGACGCCGAGCCGCGCTGACCGCAAGCCACAGCCAGCCCCCGATCATCAGCGTGCCTCCAACGGGCGTAACCGCGCCGAGCCATCTCGGTCCGCCCAATGCCATGACATAAAGCGTCCCGGCAAAGATCGCCGCGCCTGCCAGGATCAGCCAGCCTTGCCGGACAAAACGCCCGGCCAGCGCCAGTGCCATCACCGCGACGGCATGGATCATCTGATACTCGCCGCCAGTCCGCAGCCATTCCGCTGCCTTTGGTCCCGACGCGCCATGCGCGCCGAATGCCCCGGCGGCCACAGCCAGCGCCGCCGACAGCGCCGCCGCGATTATCAAAGCCGTTTGTCTCATCCGCATTCTCCATCAAGCCGCGGCAACACCGGCGGGGCTTTGGCCGGCTTTCCCCCGCCTTGCGCCCGCGCCAATACTTCCGCGAAGGTCGGACCCGCATCTCCCGGCTGGAAGCGCAAATGCCGTCCTGCCGCGAGATCACCTTCGGCAATCTGCATCTCGAGCCGTTCCGAATCCATCAACCGGAAGGCGCGTTCAATGTCATGGACTTCGACCGCCGGTGTTTCGAGCGACTGAAGCGCCATGATCCCCATGGCGATCGCGCTTTCATAGACTTCGCGCACTGTCCCGGCGAGCCCCGCGCCTTCGACCGCGAGCAGGTGGCGGCGATCGACCACGCGCGCATAGACCTTTGCCTGCGGGAAGGCATGAAGGATCGGACGCAGTTCGGCCGCGCCCATCGCCGCATCGTCGGTGCAATAAAGGATCAGTTCGGCATCACCCGCGCCCGCCCGGCGCAGCACGTCGAGCCGCAGGCCATCGCCATAATAGACCTTGGCATCGAACTTCTGGGCCAGTTCGATCTGACGCGGCGTCTTGTCGATCAGCGTGACCTGCGCACCCGCAGCGTTGAGCATCTGGGCGACGACCTGACCGAACCGGCCATAGCCGATCACCAGCACCTTGTTACGCTCGGCGCGTTCGGGGCCGGGCAGGTCCGCACCCTCGTCGCGCGCCTGCATCTCGAACCGCCGTGCGAACATCATCAGGAAGGGCGTTGTTGCCATCGACAGCGTCACGATCGCGCCGAACAGGCTCGCGGCGGCGGGCTCGATCAGCAGTGCATCCTGTGCTTCCTTGAACAGCACGAAGCCGAACTCGCCCGCCTGGCTCAGCAGCAGCGCAAGCCCCAGCGCGGCCTTGTTTTCCATACGGAATATCCGCGCGATCGCATAAAGCACCGCGATCTTGACCGCGACCAGCGCGAGCGCCATCCCGGCAACGAACAGCGGATTGGCGATGATTGCATCGAGATCGAGCACCATGCCGACCGCCACGAAGAACATGCCCAGCAAGATCTGGCGGAAGGGCTCGACATCGGCCTCGATCTCGTGACGATAGGGCGAATCGGCCAGCATCACCCCGGCGATGAAGGCGCCCAGGGCGGTCGAAAGGTTGAGCGCATGCATCAGCGACGCCGCCGCCAGCACCGTGAACAGCGCCACCACGATAAACAGTTCCTGCTCGCCCAGCCGTCCGACGAGGCGGAGTAATGGCCGCAGGATGAAGCGGCCCGCCAGCACCAGCGCAATGATCGCACCCGCGGTGAACAGCGCGATCAGATAGCCCGGCGGCGCGTTGGGATCATCGGGCGCGCGCGACATCGCGGCGATGATGGTAATCAGCGGGACGATCGCGAGATCCTGCATGAGGAGGATCGAAAAGGCACGCTCGCCGAAGGGCGAGTTGATCCGCCCCGATGATTTGAGGCCCGGCAACACCTGCGCGGTCGAGGACAACGCAAGCGGAAGACCGAGCGCGATCGACGCGGCGAGCGAGAAATCCGAGGCAAGGTAAACCAGCGCCGCGAGCGCAATGCCCGCGAGGATGACCTGCAACAGCCCAAGCCCGAAAATCTCGCGCTTCAGCCGCCACAGGCGGTCGGGGTTGAGTTCAAGCCCGACAAGGAACAGCAGCAGGACGATGCCGAGTTCCGCGGTCGCAAGCTTGGTCTCGCCGCCACCAATCAGCGCCAGCCCGTCCGGCCCGATAGCTGCGCCAGCGATCAGATAACCGAGCACCGATCCGAGCCCGAAGCGGCGGAACAGCAGCACCGCCGCCAGCGCTGCGCCGAGCATCACCACGCCTTCGTGCAGGATATAGCCGGTGCTGTCGGCGGCCGCTTCCATCAGCCCGCATCCTCCAGCGCCGCGCGTGCCGCTGCGAAAGGGAGCAGCATCGCGCCGTGGCGTGCAGGGTAGGCGCGGGCCGGCGCCAGCAGTTCAATCTCCGGCCAGTCGGGCGGTGTTTCGCTTGCACCCGAAAGCCATGCCGTCATCGCGTCATGCGCGGCGGCGATCTCGGCCGCCCCCTTCCCCGCTGCATGACGGGCGAACAGCGTTGCCGCCGCCTGTCCCATCGCGCAGCTTTGCGGCTTCATGCCCACGGCGGCGATCCGGTCCGCATCATCAAGCGCAAGGTCGAGCACCAGAGCGCTGCCACAGAGCGGCGCGCGGCGTTCGGCGCGGCGATCGGGTGCAGCGAGCGGTGGCCAGTGCAATGTTTCGGTCGCGAGACGCAGGATCTGGGTGGTATAGAGCGGTTCGGCCATCGGGCTTCCCTTTGGGCCGAAGCGGCGCTGACGGCAAGGCCCGCCTGCCCCTTTATCGCGCCGGACTGGCGGCCGCTTTCCCCGGCTCCTGTCTCGCCACGTCCTGCTGTGCCTTGACGAGGTCGCTGATCTCGACTCCGGTTGCGCGCAGCAGCGGATAGGTGCGGCTGTCGCTGATCCATGCGGGGCGCTCGGCCTCGACGCCATAGACATAGTCATAGACCATGAAGAACAGCAGCAGCGCGATGGTCGACAGCACCAGCCCCTTGAGCATCCCGAAACCGACGCCGAGCACGCGGTCGAACGGGCCGATGAAACTGTCGCGGCTTGATTTGCCGATCCGCCCGGCAATAAATTTGCCAAGGATCAGCACACCGCCGAACACGATGAAAAAGGCCAGCACCGCCGCGCCGCTGTCGGTCCCGACGCGGGGGATCAGCCATTCGGTCGCGGGCGTGTGAAACAGCTTCAGCGCGACCACCGCCGCCGCCCAGGTGAGCAGTGACAGCGCTTCCTGCGCGAATCCGCGAAAATATCCAAGCACCGCGCCGCCGCCGATCAGCGCAAGCACGACCATGTCGAATCCGGTCAAACCGTTCATCTGCATTACCCGCTGCTGCGATGCGGCTGTTGCCGCCATCCCCCTTGCGGCCCGTCTAGTCGCGCCCGAGCATATGGTCAACGAGTTCGCCCAGCGTGCGATAGGGACGGCAGCGGATCGCGCCGTCCTCCGCCTTGGTCCCAAGCGGTACCGAGGCCTGCGCAAAACCGAGCTTCGCCGCCTCGCGCAGCCGCAGCGCGCTGTGCGCGACGGGGCGGATTTCGCCCGACAGCGCGACCTCGCCGAACAGCACCGCGTCCGCCGGCACCGGACGCTCGCTCAGCGCCGAGATGAGCGCGGCGGCGACCGCGAGATCGGCCGCCGGATCGGACAGGCGGTAGCCACCCGCGATGTTGAGATAGACCTCGCAGGAGGAGAAGCTGAGGCCGCAGCGCGATTCGAGCACCGCGAGGATCATCGCCAGCCGTCCCGCGTCCCATCCGACCACGGCGCGGCGCGGCGTTGCCCCGCTGGCGAGGCGCACGGTCAGCGCCTGCACCTCGACCAGCACCGGTCGCGTCCCTTCGAGCGCGGGGAATACGGTCGCCCCGGTGACGCTCTCGGTGCGGTCGGAAAGGAACAGCGCCGACGGGTTGCTGACCTCGTCGAGCCCCTGCTCCGCCATCGCGAACACGCCAATCTCGTCGGTCCCGCCGAAGCGGTTCTTGATGGCGCGCAGGATACGATATTGGTGGCTGCGCTCGCCCTCGAACGCCAGCACCGTATCGACCATATGCTCGAGCACGCGCGGACCCGCGATGCTGCCATCCTTGGTGACATGGCCGACCAGCACCACGGCACTCCCCTGCTCCTTGGCGAAGCGAATCAGTTCCTGCGCCGAAGCGCGCACCTGGCTGACTGTGCCGGGTGCGCCTTCGATGAGGTCCGAATGCATCGTCTGAATCGAATCGATGATGAGCAGCGCGGGCGGCTTGCCGCCCGACAGGGTGGTGAGAATATCGCGCACGCTGGTCGCGCTCGCCAGCTGCACCGGCGCCGCGCCGAGCCCCAGCCGCTGCGCGCGCAGCCGCACCTGCCCCGCCGCCTCCTCGCCCGAAATATAAGCCACATCGAGCCCGCGCGCCGCCATTTTTGCCGCCGCCTGGAGCAGCAGCGTCGACTTGCCGATGCCCGGGTCGCCGCCGATCAGCGTCGCCGATCCGGCCACCAGCCCGCCGCCGAGCGCCCGGTCGAACTCCGCGATGCCGGTCGATTCGCGCGCCGGCAGCGCGGTCTCGCTGTCGAGCCCTTCAAGCGCGATCGCCCGGCCGCCTCCCTGGAGATTATGTTTGGCGGCAAACACCGTTTCGGCGGCTTCCTCGACCAGCGTGTTCCACTCGCCGCAATCCGCGCACTGCCCCTGCCAGCGCCACGCTACCGAGCCGCATGCCTGACACACATATTTGCGCTTCGCCTTCGCCATACGGGGGCTGTGGCAAAGCCCGGCTGCCAACGCAAGAACAAAATCAGAACGCCATCGTCGCCGGCAGGGCCGCACCGTCCGATTGCTACTATATCTTGTGGCGGATCACCGGCAGATCTGCTCCAAACAGGAATCGACACATTTCTGCCAAGAACACCCTCTTAAGGTGATAAAGATGAGATGTTAGACGCTTTTTCGATAACCCCCTGGTCGATACAATATATGGTATATGGTGACCCGGACATGAAATGCTTGACCCTCGCCTGCCGAAAGACATGCCGATGCGCGATCAATCTGACGACGTCGGCCCATGTAGTACAGTGGATTTGGCGGGAATCGGACAGCTGGGTAAGGCCACGCGAAAAGGTTGGATAGGGAGCCTTGCAAGAACCGCCCGGCCTCCCCGGCAATATCGTCAATTGAGGCCCGCCGGTGCGCTTTACAGGAAAGGCTGCCGCTTGGTAACAAGACGCAGGAAGCTGGCTATGGCAAGGAGAGCGAACCCATGAAATATCGGCATTTTCTGATCGCGGCTGGTTTCGCCGGCTGGGGAACGGTGGCACAGGCCAATTGTCCGCTTCCGATGCAGATCCTGTTTTCCTGCACGCTTGAAAATGACGCGCGGGTCGAGTTCTGCCACGAGATAGTGTCCGAAGAGACGGCTTCGGCCTCGTCGATTCATGGTGATCTGAAGTCTTATTCTTTCGCCAGGGGTTACAAGCCCGCAGAATTATATTTCACACCCAGCACCACCTTCTTCAACGCGATTGATGCCAATGCGGTGGACAAGCGCATCTATGGCCAAAGCATGAGCATGTTTCTGATGACCGGCTATGAAAACAAGGATTATGTCTATGCCGCCATGCTGGCCGTCGACGATGATCTGTATGATGGTTTCCTTGGCGCAGAGCTACGCATATTCAGGAATGCGGACGCCATGAGCGCGGCTCAGAAGGGCACCGAGGTCGCGCGATATTTCTGCAAGAACGACAGCATCATCGCCGATCAGTCGGAGTTTCGACCCTAGCCGATAGGCTGATCGAGGGAAGGAAGCTGGTTCGACGACCGACACCCCGCCCCCTGTCCGATCCTTTCCCCTTCCTGCCCGTCCCGTTCAGCATCGGCACAGCGATTGTACGGCAGGAACAATCGGGTTAATTCAGACGTATAGCCAAACAGGCAGGAGGAACCCGCATCATGACCATCGAAACCCCGCTTACCCGCCGCAGCCTGATCGGCGGCACCGCGCTGCTTGGCCTGCTGGCGCTGCCCGGCTGCGCGACCGGAATCGGAAGCCTCAGCCTCGTCGATGCGATCCGCCGCCTGCTCACCATTTCCTCGCAGCGCGCCTTTGCACGGCTGATGGAACCCAACGGCTTTTACGACAGCCAGATTGCGCGCATTGCTGTGCCGACCGACATCGGTGGTTCGGGCCTTGGCAACGTCCTCGCGCGCGTGTTGACCAGCACGCTGGTGCGCGACCGGCTCCACCGGCAGGTCAACCGCGCCGCCGAAGTGGGCGCGCGCCGCGCCGCGCCGATGGTTATCGATGCAATCCGCGGCATCCAGATCGCCGATGCGCTCGGCATCATCCGCGGCGGACCGCATGCGGCGACCGATGTGCTTGAGCAGGCGATGGGCGATGCATTGTTCAATGCGCTGGTTCCGGGCGTCGGCGAAGGCCTCCGCATGTTCGACAACGAGATTGTGTCCGAAGTGCTGCGTCAGGCCACCGGCATCAATTTTGCCGGCCTCGCCGACGATGTCAGCCGCAAGGCTTCGCGCGCCATCTATGATTCGATCGGGGCCGAAGAAGCCGCGATCCGCGCCAATCCGTCCTCGGCCAACGACCCGCTGCTGATGAGCGTACTGGGAGTGTTGTGAGAAGAGGTTTTGTAGAATCGCGTCATTGCGAGCGCCTTCAGGCGCGCGGCTCGCAATGACGGAGTAAGGGGGCGTTGACGTCCTTCGACAAGCCCGGGGCGAACGGTTAGAGAGAGGCGGAGTTTTTCGCGAATCGCGCCCGCCACATCTTTTCCGACCCCATCTTGTCAACGAGGACCCGCCCATGAAATTTTTTGCCGACACCGCCGAAATCGAGGATATTCGCGAACTCGCCGAAACCGGGCTGCTCGATGGGGTCACCACCAACCCTTCGCTGATCGCCAAGTCGGGCCGCGACTTCATGGAGGTGACGAAGGAAATCTGCGGTATCGTCGATGGGCCAGTGTCGGCCGAAGTGGTCGCGCTCGACCATGACGGGATGATGCGCGAAGCCGAAATCCTGCGCAAGATCGCCGACAATGTCGCGATCAAGGTGCCGCTGACGCTCGATGGCCTCAAGACCTGCAAGAAGCTCACCGGCGATGGCACGATGGTCAATGTGACCTTGTGCTTTTCGGCCAATCAGGCCCTGCTTGCAGCCAAGGCGGGCGCGACCTTCGTGTCGCCGTTCGTCGGGCGGCATGACGACAATGGTTTCGACGGCATGGAACTCATCCGCGACATCCGCCTGATCTACGACAATTACATGTTCGACACGCAAATCCTCGTCGCCTCGGTGCGCCATGTGATGCATGTTCACGAGGCCGCCAGGATCGGTGCCGACGTGATGACCGCCCCGCCCGCGGTGATCAAGGCGCTCGCCAAACATGTGCTGACCGACAAGGGGATCGAGGGATTCCTCGCCGACTGGGCGAAGACGGGGCAGAAGATCGGCTAGGCGCCCGCGCGGCTAAACGCCCTTCGACAAGCTCAGGGCTACGGATCAGTCCGCAGTGCTGAGCCTGTCGAAGCACGGCTATCAGCCGGACATCACCATTGTTTCGCGGCCGGATCGACCACGGTGAACCCGCCTGCGCGCACTTCGGTCACTTCGAGCGCGCGTTCGGCGATGCCTTGCCGGTTGAAGCGGAAGATGCCGTCAATTCCACCGAAACCGTCGGCGGCGTGGAGGTTATTGGCCGGGAAGCGCGTGCCCGGTTTCCAGTTGCGTGCCATCTTGATCGCAAGCAGCACCGCGTCATAGCCAAGGCTGGCATAACGGTGCGGCGCCTTGCCGTAGCGCGCGCGATATTTGTCCGCGAGCTGGCGGTACATATCATCCGAAACGCTGGCGAACCAGGCTCCGCGCAGCGCGGAATTGCCCGCGAGCGATGCTTCGGTGTTCCACAATTCGGTGCCGAGGATTTTCGCCGTCCTGGATGAATTGGCGCGGACCAGCGGCGCGGCCTGCAGCGCGATCCGCCCGCTGTCGGCGATCAGCAACGCGTCATAGCTGCCCACCCGCGACAGGCGGCGGATAGCGCCGGTGACGCTCGCGGCCGAGCGCTCATAGCTTTCGGTCGCGACCACGGTGCCGCCATTGGCCGCAACCGTGGAGCGCAGCGCCGCGAGCGCGCGCTCGCCATAAGCGCCCTGCGGTGCGATCGCGGCAAACTTGCTCATCCCCTGTCCGCGCGCATAGGTGACGACCCGCGTCACCGACTGCCCCGGCACATAACCAAGCAGGTAGACGCCGTTGCCCGCGACCGAGGTATCGTTCGAAAAGCTGATGATCGGAACGCCCGCCGCCTGCGCGACCGGAGCGACCGCCTTGACATCCTCGGCATAAAGCGGGCCGAGAATGAGCTTGTTGCCATCGGCAATCGCCTTTTGTGCGGCGGCCGCGGCGCCGCTTCCCGTATCATAAGTGGTGATACGCAGCTTGTCGGTGTTGCTGTCGAGCACCGCCATCATCGTGACGTTGGCAAGATCCTGCCCGACATCGGCACCGCTCCCGGTCTGCGGCACCAGCAGCGCAATGCGGTGGCGTGCGGTATCAGTCGGAAGGCCCGGCGTCACCACCGGCTCGCTCGGTGTGCCCGGCGGCCCCTTCGGCACCACCGTCTGACAGCCCGCGACCAGCATGGCCGTAGCGATCACAAAGCCGCGCCCCAGCCATTTGCGGCGACTTATCCCGCTCCCGCCATTGCCAACATAGCCCTGTGCATCCACCCGCTGGTCTGCCATTAACGCCGTCATGGAATCGTCTCCTCTTCCCGGCCTGTATATCGTGCCGACGCCAATCGGCAACCTCGGTGACATCACAAAGCGATCAGCCGCGCTGCTCGCCGCCGCCGATGTCATCGCGGTCGAGGACAGCCGGGTGACGGGAAAGCTGCTCAACCATCTCGGCCTCAAAAAGCCGATGCTGCCCTATCACGACCATAGCCGCGAGGCCGACCGCGAACGGCTGATCGCGCGCATGGCCGACGAGGTGGTGGTGCTGGTGTCCGACGCGGGCACTCCGCTCATCTCCGATCCCGGCTACAAGCTGGTGCGCGATGCGCGCGCGGCGGGACGCTTTGTCACCGCACTGCCCGGCCCGTGCGCCGCAACCACCGCGCTCTCGATGGCGGGGCTCCCGACCGACCGCTTCCTGTTCGCAGGCTTTCTGCCGGCAAAGGAAAAGGCGAAGGCCGAGGCGATTGCCGAACTGGGCGCGATGCGGGCAACGCTGGTCTTTTACGAAAGCGGGCCAAGGCTCGGCGCGACGCTGAAGGCACTGGCCAGCCTCCTCGGGACCCGCGAAGCGGCGGTCGCGCGCGAGATCAGCAAGAAGTTCGAGGAAGTCGTCACCGGCAGCCTTGCCGAACTCGCTGCGCGCTATGCGGACGAGGAACCCAAGGGCGAGATCGTGCTGATGGTAGGGCCGCCCGGAGAGGTAGCGCCGCCCGACGCCGCCGGTCTCGACGATGCGCTCCGTGCCGCACTCGAAACCCTCCCGCCCGCCAAGGCGGCGAAGGAGGTGGCCAAAACGCTGCGGCTCGACCGCCACAAGGTCTATGCCCGCGCGATGGAGCTGAAGGGCGAATGAGCGCGCCTTCGGCCAGGCGCCGGCAGGCCGAAGCGCAAGGCCGCCGCGCCGAGACGGTCGCCGCCTGGTGGCTGCGTCTCCACGGCTGGCGTATCCTCGACCGGCGCGTGCGCGTGCATGGCGGCGAGGTCGATCTGGTAGCGAAACGCGGCCGCACCATCGCCTTTGTCGAAGTAAAGCAACGGAAGGGCAAGGCCGAGCTTGACCATGCCATCGACGCCTGGCGGTTGCGCCGGGTGGTGCAAGCGGCGGACTATCTTGCCCACCGCTATGCCAAAACAGGCGAAGATATCCGCGTCGACGTAATCCTGCTTGCGCCGCGCAGTCTCCCGCGCCATCTGGTCAATGTGACGATTTGACCAGCCCGCACGTCACCAGATCGCCGTTAATAACCATAGTCTTGAGCTTGTCGAAGGACGTCCATCCGCACTGGATGACCTTCTCAACGCCCTTCGACAAGCTCAGGGTTTTGGACTATATTTCAAGCGCCTTTGCGGCAACGGAGTAATGACATGACCCTTCGCACCGCCTTCCAGATGGACCCGATGGCCGGGATCAATATCAACGGCGACAGCAGTTTCGCGCTGATGCTCGAAGCCCAGGCGCGCGGGTATGAGGTGTGGCATTATGATGTGAAGGCGCTGACGTGGCGCGACAATCGCCTCAAGGCCTTCGCCCATCCGGTCGAGATGGTGCAGCGCGTGGCGGGCGATCATTTCCGCCTCGGCGAACCCCGCACGATTGATCTTGGCGCGGACGTTGACGTGGTCTGGGTGCGGCAGGACCCGCCGTTCGACTTGAGCTATATAACCGCGACCCATCTGCTCGAGCGCATCGAGGGCGAAACGCTGGTGGTCAACAACCCGGTCGCGATCCGCAACGCGCCGGAAAAACTTTTCGTGCTCGACTATGCGCACTTCATGCCGCCGACGATGATCACCCGCAGCCTCGAGGAAGCGCGCAGCTTTCTTGGCCAACATGGCGCGATCGTGATCAAGCCGCTGCACGGCAATGGTGGCAAGGCGATCTTTAAGGTCGAAGCCGATGGCGCCAACCTGTCGGCGCTGATGGAAGTGTTCGACACCATCTGGGTCGAGCCGCACATGATCCAGGCCTTCATCCCGAGCGTGACCAAGGGCGACAAGCGTATCGTGCTGGTCGATGGCGAGGTCGCGGGCGCGATCAACCGCCTCCCCGGCGACGGCGAAATCCGCTCCAACCTCGCGGTCGGCGGGTCGGCCGAGGCGACGCAGCTAACCCCGCGCGAGCAGGAAATCTGCGCTGCGCTCGGCCCCGAACTCAAGGCGCGCGGGCTGTTGTTCGTCGGCATCGACGTGATCGGCGGCGAATGGCTGACCGAAATCAACGTGACCTCACCCACCGGCATCGTCGCGATAGACAAGTTCAACGGCACCAACACCCCCGGCATGATCTGGGATGCGGTGGCGCGGCGGTTGGTCCGGTAAAACTTCGCCGGCCGGTCCTACGGCTCGTTATCGAGATTTAACGGCGGGCCTAGCCGCCGCCGACACCCGCACCCGCGCCGCTGCCCGCCGCCTCGGGCACCGGCTCCTTCCAGCCGAGCACTGGCTTTCTTGCCGCGGCGGTTTCGTCGAGCCGGCGGCGCGGGGCGTAATGGGGGGCGCCCTTCAGCGCCGGATGGCCCTGCTTCGCCTGCGCCGCAACGGATTTGAGTGCGCCGATGAACTGGTCGAGCACGCGCTTCGATTCGGTCTCGGTCGGCTCGATCAGCATCGCGCCGTGAACGACGAGCGGGAAATAGACCGTCATCGGGTGGAAGCCCTCGTCGATCAGGCCCTTGGCGATGTCGAGCGTCGAAAAGCCCTCGGCGAGCCCCTTGTCGCTGAAGATCGCCTCATGCATGCACGGACCCGCATGGGCGAAGGGCGCATCGAGCACATCCTCGAGGCTGCGCAGGATATAGTTGGCATTGAGCACCGCATCCTCGCTGACCTGCTTCAGGCCATTGGCGCCGTGGCTGAGGATATAGGTCAGCGCGCGGGTGAACATGCCCATCTGGCCGTGGAACGCGACCATGCGGCCAAAGCTCTGGCCGTGATGCTCTGCGGCCGTTTCCTCCTCGACGAGGATATAGCGCTCGCCCTGCTTCTCCACCATCGGCAGCGGGGCGAAAGGCAGCAGCGCTGCGGACAGGACGACGGGCCCCGCGCCCGGCCCGCCGCCGCCGTGCGGGGTCGAGAAGGTCTTGTGGAGGTTGATGTGCATCGCATCGACGCCAAGATCGCCGGGACGCACCCTGCCCATGATCGCGTTGAAATTGGCGCCGTCGCAATAGACGAACGCGCCCGCGGCATGGACGAGATCGGAGATGCGCCTGAAATCGCGCTCGAACAGGCCGCAGGTGTTGGGGTTGGTGATCATCACCGCCGCCACATCCGGGCCCAGCCGCGCCTCGAGCGCCGCGACATCGACGCGGCCATCCTTCGTTGCCGGGATATTTTCGGTGCGATAACCGGCAAAGGCGGCGGTGGCGGGGTTGGTGCCATGCGCGCTTTCCGGGACGAGGATGACCTCGCGCGCATCGCCGCGCGCTTCGAGCGCCGCGCGGATCGCAAGCACGCCGCACAGTTCGCCATGCGCGCCGGCCTTGGGCGACATGGCGACGCCCGCCATGCCAGTGAGGCGCACCAGCCATTCGCCGAGCTCGGCAATCACGCCGAGCGCGCCCTGCACCGTATCGACCGGCTGCAGCGGGTGGACATCGGCAAATCCCGGCATCCGCGCGACCTTTTCGTTGAGACGCGGATTATGCTTCATCGTGCACGAACCGAGCGGGAAAAAACCGAGGTCGATGCCGTAATTCTGGCGGCTGAGGCGGGTATAGTGGCGCACCGTTTCAGCCTCGGTAAGACCGGGGAGGTTGATCGGGGTCTTGCGCTGGAGTTTGCCTAATTTGTTTCCCTGCGCCGTGCCACCGAAATCCTCAAAATCCACCCCCGTGACATTGCGCGCGCCAATCTCGAAAATCAGCGGCTCTTCGAGCATCAGCGCCTTGTTGCCGGTGAAGGTTTCGGGCCCTTCGCCCTTGCCAGCCTCGCCCATTTCGGGACGCCATCCGCTCGCATTGGGCTTGCTGGTTTTTTCGGAGCTCATTTCAGCACCTCCTCAAGCGTCGTGGCAAAAGTTTCGATATCCTCCGGCGTCACGGTTTCGGTAACCGCGACGAGCAGGCCGTTTTGCAGCGCGTCGAGCCCGGGATAGAGCCGCCCGAGCGACACGCCGCCAAGCACGCCGCGGTCCGCCATCGCCCGCACCACCGGGCGCGCTTCCCTAGGCAGCACCAGCGTGAACTCATTGAAGAAACTGTCGTTGAGCAGCGTCACGCCGGGCACCTGCGACAGGCGGTCGGCCGCCTCGCAGGCGAGGGCATGGTTGCGCGCGGCGAGTTCGGTGAGGCCGCGCTCGCCGAGCAATGTCATGTGGATGCTGAAGGCGAGCGCGCACAGGCCCGAATTAGTGCAAATGTTCGAGGTCGCCTTTTCGCGCCGGATATGCTGCTCGCGCGTCGACAAGGTGAGCACGAAGCCGCGCTTGCCTTCCGCGTCGACCGTCTCGCCGCACAGGCGCCCCGGCATCTGGCGGACATATTTGTCCTTGCACGCGAAGAGACCGACATAAGGCCCGCCGAACTGCAATCCGACACCGAGCGCCTGGCCCTCGCCGACGACGATGTCCGCGCCCATATGCCCCGGCGCCTCGATCGCGCCCAGCGCGACCGGCTCGGTCACCACCGCGATGAGCAGCGCACCCTTCTCATGCGCCTTCTGCGCAATCGGCGCGAGATCGGTGATGCGGCCCAATATGTCCGGATATTGCACCACCACGCAGCTCGTCTGGTCGTCGATCGCCGCGAGCAGACGTTCGCTATCATAGGCGGGTGTGAGCGCTGGCGCGGCGGTAACAAGTTCGTCGCCGGTGAACTTCGCCATCGTTTGGGCGACTGAAAGATAATGCGGGTGCAATCCCGATGAAAGGATCGCCTTGTTGCCGCGGGTGATGCGCCCCGCCATGGTGATCGCCTCATAACAGGCGGTCGATCCGTCATACATCGAGGCATTGGCGACGTCGCAGCCGAACAGGTGCGCGACCTGCGTCTGGAACTCGAACAACACCTGCAGCGTCCCCTGCGCGATCTCGGGCTGATAGGGGGTGTAGGCGGTGAGGAACTCGCCGCGCTGGATGAGATGATCGACCGAGGCCGGAACATGATGGCGATACGCCCCGGCACCGAGGAAGAAGGGCCCATCGCCCGCCGCCATATTCTGCGCCGCGAGCCGTTTCATGTGGCGCTCGACCGCCATTTCCCCGGCATGATTGGCCAAGCCCTCGATCGGGCCGGAAAGCCGCGCTTCGGCAGGGACATCGAGGAACAGATCATCGATCGAGGCCGCGCCGATCGCATCGAGCATCGCCTTGCGGTCATCGTCGGTCAGGGGAAGGTAACGCATGGGCTAATCCTGAATGGAGTTGTGCCCCTGCGCAGGCAGGGGCCCAGAGTTGTCCAGCGCCGCGCGTGCCGCACTGGGTCCCTGCCTGCGCAGGGACACATAAAAATCAAAGACCCGCCACGAAATCCTTGTAGGCAGCCTCGTCCATCAACCCGTCGAGCTGGCTCTTGTCGGCGAGCGTCATCTTGAAGAACCAGCCTTCGCCTTCCGGGTCGGTGTTGACGAGTGCGGGATCGTCACCGAGCGCGGCGTTGCCTTCGGTGATCGTGCCATCAAGCGGGGCATAGACGTCCGATGCGGCCTTGACCGATTCCACCACCGCGGCGTCCTCGCCCTTCTTCACATCCTTGCCCGCTTCCGGCACTTCGACAAAGACGATGTCGCCGAGCTGGCTCTGCGCATAATCGGTGATCCCGACCGTCACTTCGTCTCCGGTGACATCGAGCCATTCATGTTCGTCGGTAAAATAACGTGCCATTTTTCAGCCTGCCTTCCTCACATATTTATGGGGGACGAACGGCGTCGGCGTGACCGTAAGGCCGATCCGCTTGCCGCGAACTTCTGCTTCTAGCGCGGTGCCGTGCCCGGCATGCGCGGCCTGGACATAGCCCATCGCGATCGGCGCGCCGACGGTCGGGGCGAAACCGCCCGAGGTAACCACGCCGACTTCATTGCTGCCCAGAAAGATTTTCGCGCCCTCGCGCACCGGCTGGCGCCCGTCGACGGTGAAGCCCACGCGCTTGCGCTTCGGCCCTTCGGCGAGTGCATCGAAAATCCGCGCGGCACCGAGGAAATTGCCTTCCTCGCGGCGGCGCTTGGAGATCGCGAAGGCGAGATCAGCCTCGACCGGGTCGATCGTTGCATCGACATCATGGCCATAGAGCGGCAGCCCGGCTTCGAGCCGCAGGCTGTCGCGCGCGCCGAGGCCGGCCGGCTTGACCTCGGGATGCGCGGTCAGCGAGGCGACCAGCGCCTCGACCTGCGCGGCCGGAACCGAAATCTCGAACCCGTCCTCGCCGGTATAGCCCGAGCGGCTGATGCCGAGCCGCACCCCGTTCCAGTCGAACGGCGCGGCCTGCATGAACACGAGATCGGTGACGCCCGGTACCAGCCGCGCCAGCACCTCGGCCGCTTTGGGCCCCTGCAGCGCCAGCAGCGCGGCGTCCTCGTCATAATTGAGGGTGATCTCGTCGGGCAGTTCCTCGCGTAAATAGGCGATATCGTCCTGCTTCACCGCGCCATTGACCACGATGTAGAGATGATCGCCCATATTGGTAATCATCAGGTCATCAAGAATGCCGCCATCTTCCCCCAGCAACAGCGAATAGCGCATGCGGCCGGGTTTCAGCGCGCTGATGTCGCCGGGGACGAGGCGTTCGAGCGCGTCCGCTGCGCCCTCGCCGGACAGCTGCAACTGGCCCATGTGGCTGACATCGAACAGGCCCGCGTTCTCGCGCGTCCATTGATGCTCGGCCATGATGCCTTCATACTGGATCGGCATATGGTAGCCGGCGAACGCGACCATGCGGGCCCCGCGCGCACGGTGCCAGGCATCGAGTGGCAGGGTCTGGATCTCGGGTTCGGGAAGCTGGTCTTCGTCGCTCACTTGCACTCTCCTTCGAGGGTCACGGCACCACAACGCAGCAACGCCGCCTCCTGTGCCATGCCCCCTCTGTCACGGAACCTGAGAGCTTTGACCCGGCCGAAGCCGGGCTTACCCCTTCGGTGGGATGGCAGGCCATCCGCTTTCCAGAGTGTCTGGGCGATGCGGTCCATTTACCTGAGAGTTTCCGGGGCGGTTGCTCCTTCGGTGGGGAGGAATGTGACTCCCGCTCTCCCGCATCGTCCTTGCCATGCGGCAGCGACGCCCTTGCCATGACGCGCAGGGAGATTCGAGTCAATCACCATCCGCGTGACGACCACCCCTTTCGCACACTGCTTTTTGCTGCAATGCAGCAAAACATGGATCAATCTCGCTGAAATCCGCCATTTTCTCGGGTTGAGGCGAACCGTTGCCGCGCCGCGTTGTAACCAGCAACGCATGCCCCTTGCGTTCGTAACCTTATCATGCAGCGCCAGACCGCCTGCCCGTATGTTCCCCCTGATAGCTTTCCCAAAGCCGGGCATGCGGTCCTGCGATGCACCATCCCTACCCTTCGAAAGGAAATACCAATGGCAAATCGCAATCGCTTCAATCGCCCCTATCAGGATCGCGACGAACGGCCCTATGGCGCCCGGATGCCGCAGGCTTATGGCGATTATCCGCAGGTGGGCTATGGCAGCCAGGAATATGGCGACGACCAGTGGCCGCGCGAACGCGGCTATTATGGCACCCAATCCTATGGCGAGCGGAGCGGACGCATGGGCGGTGACCGTTATCAGGCCCCGCGCCAGAACCGCGATTATTACGGGACGCAGTCCTATGGCCGCAACCGGCCCTACAGTGCCTATGAAGCCAATCAGGCCTATCGCCAATCGTCCTCTTACGACCATGATTATAATGATCTGGAATATGGCGAACAGGATCGCGGCTTCTTTGAACGTGCTGGCGACGAAGTGCGCAGCTGGTTCGGCGATGACGATGCCGCGCGCCGCCGCGAGATGGACCATCGCGAGGATTATGGCTCAAGCTATGATTATTCGTCGGACTATACCGCGTCCTATCCGCAGTCGCGTTCGTCGTATCGCAGTGAGCAATGGCAGCGTAGCAGAACGCCGTCGCGCGCCGAACGGTATCGCGCGTCGAGCTATGGTGCGCAGGGCGGCGCCTTTGCGGGTGTTGGGCCCAAGGATTATTTCCGCTCCGATGACCGGATCCGCGAGGATGCCTGTGATCGCCTCACCGACGATCCGCGGATCGACGCCCGCAATATCGAACTGCGCGTCGACAAGGGTGATGTGACGCTGACCGGGACGGTCAATGATCGCCACGCAAAACGCCGGATCGAGGACTGCGTGGAACGTATCTCGGGCGTCAAGAATGTGCAGAACAACCTGCGCGTGGAAATGACCGACACGACCCACACCGGTAGCTATGGCTCGCAACTCGGATCGTCGACCACCACGGCGACGACGGCCACCGAGACCACGACTGCAAAAACCGGCAAGGCCACGGTCTGACACCGTGACTGACTAAAAGCCAAGGCGCCGGGTCGAAATCCTCGATCCGGCGCTTTTTATTGGGAGAAAATCATATGCCGGCAAAATCAAAAGCCCAGCAGCGCGCCGCAGGCGCTGCTCTCAGCGCCAAGCGCGGCGAGACCAAGGTCGGGGAACTGCAGGGCGCTTCAAAGCAAATGTATGAATCGATGACCGAAAAGGAACTTGAGGAATTTGCCTCGACCAAGACCGATGATCTGCCTGACCATGTCGAGGATGACGCGCGCGATTGATCGGGGGCTATCGCGCCAAGGCCACGATCTCGTCGTGATGATGGGTGAAGCGGCCTGATCCCTGCGCGGTTGCGAGAGACGCGACGGCGCGGGCGACGCTTGCGGACTCGATCGAACGGTAACGCCGCAGCGCCTTTCCGCTCATCAGGGCATCGGTCAGCGGGCTGAGCAGCATGGCGACTTGTTCCCCAGGCCGTCGCTCGGCTCCGCGATTACCCTTGAGCAACCCGGGCCGCAGGATATCGAGCCGGTCAAATCCCATGCTCGCGAGTGCAGCTTCGACCTCGCCCTTCACCCTGAGGTAGAAGCTGCGCGAACGCGCATCCGCACCGACCGATGATATGGCGATCGCATGTCGCGCTCCCGCCTCGCGCGCGGCCTCCATGACGCTGGTCACAAGATGCTGGTCGACCGCGCGGAAAGCGCTTTCGGACTTTCCCGCCTTGGCCCATGTCGTTCCGAGGCACGAGATCACAATCTCTGGCGCGACCTCGGGAACCTTCCCCGCCCAATCGCTGGCCGGGCCGATATGGTGGTGAAGCCCGGGCGCGGCGAGACCCGTATCGCGGCGGGCGACCAGATGAACCTCATGGCCTTGCGCGAGCAGTAGCGGAACCGTCTGCCGCCCGACCAGCCCGGTCCCGCCGGCGAGCAGGATGCGGATCATGCCAGCGTCGCCGGAATCGCCGATGCACCGTAGATTTCCGCATAGCGGGTGAGCGCAAACCGGTCCGTCATCCCCGCGATGAAGTCGGCGACATGGCGTGCAGCGGCGGGATCCTGTGGCGGAAGCCGCCCGGCCCAGTCCCCGCCCATCAGCGCCGGATCGTCGCGATAGGCGACAAACAGCCCCGACACGACACGGTCGGCGGCTTCGGCCGCATCGAGCTGCGAGGGATGGTGATAGAGATTGTCGTACATGAAGCCCTTGAGCGCCCGCTCCTCCGCCGTCATGACGTCAGAAAAGCCTCCCAGCGGCACACCGGCGGCACGAACATCGTCCGCCGTTTCAATGCCGAGCGCCTCAATCCGCGAGCGCGTTCCCGCGATCACGTCATTGACCATCTGGCCGATCTGGTCGCGCACCACTTCACGTTGCAGCCGGTCCTGATCCACCCCCGGCCAGGCCGCCTCCACCCGCTCCCACGTCGCGCGGACAAAGGGTTGTTCGAGTAACTGTTCCATGCTCAGCAGGCCTGCCCGCAGCCCATCGTCAATGTCGTGATTGTCATAGGCAATATCGTCGGACACCGCAGCGACCTGCGCTTCGAGGCTGCTGTATCGCGTGAGGTCGAGGTCAAACGCGGCGTTGCACTCGGCCATCGCCCAGTTTTGCGCAAGCACCGGACCGTTATGCTTGGCAAGACCTTCCAGCGTTTCCCAGCTGAGGTTAAGCCCGTCGCAATCGGGATAGACCCGTTCGAGGAACATCAGCGTCCGCAGCGTCTGGGCGTTATGATCAAACCCTCCATGCGCCGCCAGCGCGCGCTGCAACGCGCGTTCGCCCGCATGGCCGAACGGCGGGTGCCCGATATCGTGGGCAAGGCACAGCGCTTCGGTCAGGTCCTCGTTGAGCCTGAGCGCGCGCGCAATCGTGCGACCGATCTGCGCGACTTCGAGGCTGTGGGTCAACCTAACGCGGAAATGGTCGCCATCGGGTGCGACAAAGACCTGCGTCTTGTGCCGCAGGCGGCGGAAGCTGATCGAATGGATGATGCGGTCGCGGTCGCGCTGGAAATCGTCACGCGGCCCGCGCATCGTCTTGCGCTCGCCATGCAAACGCCCTCGGCTCAGCGCCGGATGGCTCGCATAGGACGCCAGCCGGCTACCACCTTCAGCCATTACCGGCCGCCGATGGCGCTGACCTCTTCACCCGCCCCGCTGTTCCAGACAAATCCATCGCCCCCGTTACCCTTATATTTGGCGAGCCACGCATTGGCTTCGCGGACATTGGGAAACGGCCCCGTCAGCAGGCGCTTTGAGCGGCCCCAGTCGGCGGAATAGGCACCCTTGCCCTTGAACAGCTCGGCATTCTTGCCGCCCGAAAAGCGCCGGTAATCACCCGCGAGGCCTGCTGCCCCACCCGTCGCGAGTTGCACCCAGACGCGCGCCGGATTGGCCTTCTTGCGGTCCGCTTCCTCCTTGGCCTTGGCGGCTTCGGCCTCTCTCTTTGCCTTGGCTTCGGCAAGCTGCTTCTTTTCTTCCTCGGCCTTTGCCCTCGCGGCTGCCTCGCGCGCGGCCTCGGCGCGTTCAGCGCGAATCTTGTCCTGCCGCAGCTTTTCCAGCGTGGCCAGGTCGACCGGGGTTTCGCTCCGGACCGGATCGTCTCCCGGCGGCTGGACCGATTTCACCAGATCGTCGAGCGAGAACGCCTTGAAACTGTTTTCCGCAGCGGGTGGTGACGGAACATTCGCAGACGGTGCGGCAGGGGTAACACCCGCACTCGCTGTCGCCGTCGATGCGGGCACCGCTACCGGCTGGACCATCGCGCCTGCCGGGGCGGGCGTGGCCGCATCCACCGGACCGATCAGCGCCGGACCGGCCGGTGCTGCTGCCGGAGCGGCGGTGGATGGAACAGGGGCCGACACAGGCGCCTGCGGCGTGGCTGCGGCAACCACCGGCGGCAAGACCGGCGTCGCCATCGCGGTCTGCACGGGCGCGGCCGGTGTCGATTGGGCTGCCGCTGCGCGCGCCGCTTCCTCGGCCTGCATTTTTTGCCGTTGCAGTTCGGCCAGGCGAGCCACTTCGGCCTGACGCGCCTGCTCAGCCTGACGGTTAGCCTCGGCCTGGCGGGCGAGTTCGGCGCGACGTGCGGCCTCCGCCTGGCGCGATTGTTCCAGCGCAAGTTGCGCCTGACGGGCTTCCTCCGCCTTACGCGCGGCTTCCGCCTGCCGCGCCTGTTCCTGCTGGCGGGCGAGCGCGGCTACACGGTCGCGCTCATCCTGCGCGGCCTTGGCGGCCTCCGCCTTTTTCTTTTCTTCCTGCTGGCGGATCAGTTCGCGCTGCTCGGCGCGCGATAACCGGACCGGCCGCCCCTGTTCGTCAACAAAGCGCGGCGTACTGGCTTTCGTCCGGGTAGCGGTCGCCGCAGGCCTTGCGGGGGCGGCGGCTGGCGCGGGCGTTGCTCCACGGCCGACCGAGGCGAGCTGGGCGTCGCTGGTCGGAAACTGACCATAATGGACCGCCAGCGCCATTTGCCGGTTCGACAGCCGGTTCATCTTGAGCAGATAAGGCGTCAGACCATTGGCGACATTGGCCGGCATCGTCGTCCGGACGATCTCGGTCGCTTCCTTGGTGCGGCCGTTCATCGCCAGGATGAAGGCGCGGTCGCGCCACGCAGCGCGGTCCTTTTTCTGGAGCAGCGGCGCGAGCAACTGGACCGCGCGGTCGGCCTCGCCCGAAATGCCGAGCGAGAGCGCGTAGAAGCGCAGCGTGCGGTCGGAATATTGATATTTGAGCGCAGCGTCATAGTCGCGCTGGGCGCGCGCATTGTCGCCCATCAGGTCGTAGGCCATGCCGCGATCCGCGATGAAGGTGCGCTCGATCGCGCCCTGCTGCACCGCCTGGTCGAACATCTTGAGCGCATCGGCCGGATTTTCCAGCCGTACCAGCGCCGAACCCAGCCCGGCCCGGATGCGGCCGTTAGACGGAGCGAGCGACAGCGCACGGTTGAAGAAACCATAGGCCGACCGGGCATCTTCAAGCACCAGCGCGGCCGAGCCGGCATCGATCAGCGCATTCACGTCGTTGCCGTTGGTACCGATCCGCTGCAACGCGCTGGTCAGCAGCGCCTGCGCGTTGATCTGATCGCGTTCGGTCTGGCTCATCTGGGGCATGCCGGGCGGCGTCGCGGGGGGTTGTACAGTAATCTGCGCGTGAAGCGGCGCAGCCAGAGCGCTCGCGGAACACAGGGCGGCCAGCATCGAGGCGCGCACGAGACGGCGCTGCCCGGGCCGGTTGATCATTGCATTTTTCGTCATGGTGCAGCCTATAGCATCATCACCTGAACCAGGCCTAACTTTATGGTTCAATGAAAAGACAAACCCGGCGCGCAGGTGCGGCCGGGTCCGTCAAAATCAGCGTTTCTTACTGATTATTCTGGCGATTCAGGAACCGCGGAATGTCGATTTTTTCATCGGCATCGTCGGCATGATCGTCCCGCCCGGAACGCAGGCCTCCGCGTGACAGGTTCGACATGCGCTCGAACAGCGTCCCGCCGCCGGTCGAAACGCGCGGCGCGGCCGGCTGCGGTTCGGGCTGCACCGGCTGGGCAGGCGCGATCGCTTCCGGCGCGTCGAGCACAAGCTCGTCGGCGGCATTGTCATAATCCATGTCGCCGCCGAAATCATCATACAGGACCTTCTTCGCCGACTCATCGGCTGCGGGAGGCGGCGTCAGTTCAATCGGCGCTTCATCCTGAACGGAGGCAGCAGCCGGAGCATGCGGCGCGTCATAGCCATAATCAGCCTGCGTCGCGGTTTCGCCCGCAGCTGGAGCCTGGGGCGTGTTATAATCTGCCGGCGGCGGCGTATAAGCGGGCTCTTCCGCCGGGGCAGCCACAGGAGCGGGCGCGGGCGCCGGAGCCGGCATCGGCTTGCGGGCAGCCGGGAAACTGAAAGCGCGGCTTGGCGTGTTGCGCTCGGCAACGCTGTCTGCGTCGGCATCGATCCCGGTTGCCACCACCGACACGCGGATCTTGCCCTGAAGCTGGTCGTTGAACGCCGAACCCCAGATGATGTTGGCGTCGGGGTCAACCAGTTCGCGGATATGGTTGGCGGCTTCGTCGACCTCCATCAGGCGCATGTCCTCACCGCCGGTGATCGAGATGATGACGCCCTTGGCACCGCGCATCGATACGCCGTCGAGCAGCGGGTTGGCGATCGCCTTTTCTGCCGCTTCGAGCGCACGGCCATCACCATCGGCTTCGCCCGTCCCCATCATCGCCTTGCCCATTTCGTGCATCACCGAGCGCACGTCGGCGAAGTCGAGATTGATGAGGCCCGGCATGACCATCAGATCGGTAATGCCACGCACGCCCTGCTGCAGCACTTCGTCGGCCATTTCGAACGCTTCCTTGAAGGTCGTGTTCGGGTTGGCGACAAGGAACAGGTTCTGGTTGGGAATGACGATCAGCGTGTCGACATTCTTCTGCAGCTCCTCGATTCCCGCATCGGCGGAGCGCATGCGGCGCGAGCCTTCGAACGTGAAGGGCTTGGTCACGACGCCGACGGTGAGGATGCCGCGATCACGCGCAGCCTTGGCGATGACAGGCGCCGCACCGGTGCCCGTGCCGCCGCCCATGCCGGCCGCGATGAAGCACATGTGCGCGCCTTCGAGCGCCTGTTCGACCGTGGTGATGGTTTCTTCGGCTGCCGCGCGGCCAACTTCGGGACGCGAGCCTGCACCGAGGCCCTGCGTGATGTCCGGGCCAAGCTGGATGCGGCGTTCGGCCGGCGAGGCGTTGAGCGCCTGCGCGTCGGTGTTGGCGACGATGAAATCAACGCCCTCAACATTGGCAGCAATCATGTTGGCAATGGCGTTTCCGCCAGCGCCGCCGACGCCGATCACGGCAATACGCGGCTTCAATTCGTCAACCTGAGGAGGACGGATGTCAATGCTCATTCAACTTGGCTCCCTCACCGTTTTTTCCGCAGAAGAAACGGGCTAAAAAAACTCGAACAGCCCCCTGCTCGTTGCAGTTATCCTTGCACTAATTTGAACCCGGAAGCACGTATAAAATTAACGTTTTAGTAATCGCACTGTAAATTTCATGCCCCTTTTGGGGCAACTCGTCAGAAATTGCTGCGGAAGGCCGCAACGAGGCGGTCAAGCAGCGCCGGACCGGTGGTGCGAACCACGTCCTGCTGCTCGGTTGCGAGCGAACGCAGATCAACCGGATCGGACGCGGCATAAAGGACCAGGCCAGCCAGCGTCGCAAAGGCCGGGCCGGCATGCGCCTCGGGTAATCCGACCAGCCCCTTGGGGCGCCCGATGCGCACTGCGCGCCCCAGCGCGCTCTGCGCGTAATCGGCCATGCCCTTCAGGTCCGCACCGCCGCCCGCAAGCACCACCTGGCGGCCCACCGGTCCGGTAAAGCCCAGATCCTTCAGCGCCTTGCCGATCTCGGTCATCATATAATCGAGCCGCTGGCGAATGACCGAGATGAGCTGGGCGCGGTTGACCTTGACGCCGTCGGTTTCGATCGCGCTGCTGGGCGGCGCGAGTTCGACCATTTCCCGGCTGTCCTGCGGGCTCGGCGTTGCCGATCCGTAAAAGCATTTGGCACGCTCGGCCTGGCTGCGGCGCACACCAAAGGCCGACGCAATGTCATCGGTAATATCGGACGCGCCAAAGGGCAGCGATGTCAGGCCGACCAGCATCCCGCCCGCGAACAGCGACACATTGGTGACCGACGCGCCGATCTCGACCAGCGCGACGCCGAGATCGCGCTCCTCCTCCGACAGGCACGCCATGCCCGTTGCCATTGGCGATGCGACAATGGTTTCGACGTTGAGATGCGCCTGCCGTACGCACATGTCGAGGTTGCGCACCGGCGATCCGTCGGCAAGGACAACATGGATGTCGACACCAAGCCGGTCGGCGTGGAGCCCAATCGGCTGTTTGACACCCGCAAGCCCATCCAGCGTGTAGAGAGCGGGCTGGGCGTGAAGCACCATCCGGCCGTCGGGATCAATCGTGCTGCGCCCCGCCGCAAGCAGGTCGTCAACATCCTCCTGCTCGACCCGGTGACCGCCAAGTTCGACCTCGACCTTGGCGATGTCGCTCGAAAGCCCCCCCGCCGAAAAGCTCACCCAGACATCGTCGATATTGAGGCCCGCAATGCGTTCGGCCTGTTCGATCGCCTCGCGCACCGCTTGCTCGGTGCGGTCCATGTCGGCGACATAGCCGCGCTTGACGCCCTGGCTCTGGCGCTGGCCGGTGCCGAGCACATGCAGTTCGCCGCTATCGGTTTCGCCCGCGATCAGGGCCGAGACCTTCCAGGAGCCGATATCCAGTGCCGTGATCAGACGTTCTACGCGCGGTGCCGCCATGCCCCTCAACCTTCTTTGCTGCCGCTATCGGCCTGTTCGCCCTTGGAGTCTTCCTTTTGCGCGGCCGCGGCTTCCACCTCGGCTGCCGCTGCTGCCTTCTTGTCGGGCAGTTTCAGGACAAAGCGGGCCGGGTCGCGCATGTCGAAACGGACAATGCCGCGGCCAAGCAGGCGGTTCATCCCGTCCATGCGCGCGAAGTTCGCCAGAGCTTTCCTGGCTTCGGCCTCGCCTTCGGGCAAGGACAAAGTCTCGCCCGACTGGAAGCGCAGATCCCAGCGCCGGTTGCCGACCCAGGTCGCACCGGCGAGCAGCGGCTTCAGGGCCGGGGCTTCGCCGAGCAGCGCATCGAGCGCACCGGTCTTCGCATTGGCGTTGGGGCCAATGACCAGCGGGAGGTCGGGCATGGTCGCCAGCGTGACCGGCTCGAGCACCACGCCGTTGACGTCGATCAGCGACAACTTCTGCTGGTTCTGCCACACTGCAACCGGGGTACGCTCGACGATGTCGATCACCAGCGTATCGGGCAGGCGGCGCGACACCCGCGCATCCTCGACCCAGCCATATTTGAGCAGATCGCGGCGCACCGCCTCAAGGTCGACCGCGGCCATCGATCGGTTCTTCTGGTTGAGCGCCACGTCATAGATTTTCATCTGGTCGATGCGGTTGACCCCCAGCACCTCGACTTTCCGGACCTCAAACCCGGCGCGGCCGACCGCTTGCGCCACTTCCTCGTTCACCTTGGCGGTCACGCCGGTGGTGGCCGCGATGGCGTAGAGGCCGACGCAGAAGGCACCAAAAATGGTCCAGCTGGCAACGCGTTCGACGGTCTTGGGCTTGACCGGCAATCTGGCGAGCAGCGCTGCGGCCTTCGACGGCTGCTTGCGGCTGCGCGCACGCACCGGTGCCTTGGCGGGCGTGCGGCCGCCGCGCGCGGGCGCCTTGCTGCGGGTCGTCCCCTTGCCGCGCTTGATCGTTGCTGTCGTCACGAGAGTGCCTCCTCGCAGATCATTTCGACGAGATCGGCATAAGCGATCCCCTGTTGTTTTGCCTGTTCCGGCACGAGGCTCAAGGGTGTCATGCCGGGCTGGGTGTTGACCTCGAGCAGGTAAATGCCGTCGAGCCCCTGCTCCTCGTCCCAGCGGAAATCGGAACGCGAGGCGCCCTTGCAACCGAGCAGGCGGTGCGCCTCAAGCGACAGTTCCATCATCCGGTCAAACGCATCCTGCGGGATTTGCGCGGGGCAGACATGCTCGGTCATGCCTTCGGTATATTTGGCGTCGAAATCATAAAAGCCGGACTTGGGCACCAGTTCGGTCACGGTGAGGGCGCGGTCGCCCAGCACCGCGCAGGTGAGTTCCCGGCCCTTGATGAAGGGTTCGGCGAGCAGCTGCTCGAATTCCTGCCACGGCCCCTTGGCGTCGCGGCTGATCGGGTTGCCGTAATTGTTGTCCCCGGTGACGATCGCGACCCCGACGGACGAGCCTTCGTTGACCGGCTTCAGTACATAGGGCCGCGGCATCGGGTCGCTTTCGTACAGGCTCGCCGCCGAGACGATCTTGCCTTCGGGCATCGGGATACCGGCCGGGACGAGGCGCTGCTTGGTAAGCTCCTTGTCGATGGCGATGACCGAGCTGACCATGCCGCTATGGGTATAGCGCACCCCCATCAAATCGAGCATTCCCTGCACGCTGCCGTCCTCGCCGGGAACGCCGTGGAGCGCATTGAACACGACATCGGGTTTGGACTCCGCAATGCGCGCGGCAACATCGCGGTCCATATCGATGCGGGTGACCTTGTGTCCTTTGCTTTCGAGCGCATCGGCAACCCCCGCCCCGCTCATCAGCGAGACCGGCCGCTCGTGCGACCAGCCGCCCATCAGAACCGCAACATGCCAGGGACCCTTGGTCATTTATCTTCCTTCTTTCCCGCCAATTTCCTGTCCGGCGCTCCGGCAAAACTGCCGACACGCTGAATTTCCCATTGCAGCTCAACACCGCTCTTTTCCCGGACCCGGCGGCGGACTTCCTCGCCCAGCGCCTCGATGTCGGTCGAGGTGGCATGGCCGGTGTTGATGAGGAAATTGGTGTGTTTTTCGCTCACCTGCGCATCGCCGATCCTGAGGCCGCGACAACCCGCTTCGTCGACCAGCCGCCAGGCCTTGTCGCCGTCCGGGTTCTTGAAGGTGGAACCGCCGGTCTTGGAACGCAGCGGCTGCGAGGCTTCGCGGCTTTGCGAGATACGATCCATTTCCGCCTGGATCGCTTGGGGTTCGCCGGGTTCGCCGCGGAAGGTCGCGCTGACGACGATCGCGCCCTCGGGCAATTCGCTGTGGCGATAGGTATAGCCAAGATCGGCAAGCGGAAGGGTCACGAGCTCGCCCGAGCGCAGCACCGCCTCGCATTCGGTCAGGATATCCTTGACCTCCCGGCCATAGGCGCCGCCGTTCATGCGGACGAACCCGCCGACCGTGCCGGGGATCGAGCGCAAGAATTCAAGGCCCGCGATGCCATGGTCGCGCGCGGTCGAGGAGACGAGAATGCCCGACGCGCCGCCGCCGCATTTGAGCGTCATTGCATCGACCTTGTCCACCTTGGCAAAGGCCTTGCCCAGCCGCACGACAACGCCGGGCACGCCGCCATCGCGCACGATCAGGTTGGAGCCAAGGCCTAGCGCCATCACCGGAACGGCAGGATCAAGATCGCGGATGAAGGCTTGCAGGTCGGCAATGTCTTTGGGCTCGAACAACCACTCGGCTGTCCCGCCCGATTTGAACCACACCAGCGGTGCAAGCGGTGCCTTGGGGGTCAGCTTGCCCGCAACTTTTGGGATCGCGGCGGAAATGGTCATCCCCGCACCTTCCCGATCGCCTCGGCCAGCCCGGCAGCGACCTTGGTGATATCGCCTGCGCCAAGGCACACGATCATGTCATGCGGCTTCAAGTCGCCCGCCAGCACCGCGGCGAGTTCCTGCGGCCCGGAAAGCGCGCTCGCGGCATTATGGCCGCGCTGCTTGATCCCTGTGATCATCTCGTCGGACGACACCCCGTCGATCGCTTGCTCGCCGGCGGCATAGACCGGAAGCGCATAGACCACATCGGCATCGTTGAACGCCTGCTGGAAGTCGTCCATATGGTCGCGCAGCCGGGTGAAGCGGTGCGGCTGCACCACGGCGACGACCCTCCCTTGCGCCCCCTCGCGCGCCGCCGAAAGCACCGCGCGGATTTCGACCGGATGATGGCCATAATCGTCAATCACCGTGACCGCGCCGCCGTCCAGCGCGATCTCGCCCACCTTGGTGAAGCGGCGCTTGACCCCGCCGAACTTGGCGAAGCCGGTGCGGATCACGTCATTGGCGACGCCCATATGATGCGCAACAGCAATCGCCGCGAGCGCGTTCTGGACATTGTGACGCCCGGGCATGGGAAGCTCCATCCCCTCGATGGTTTCAACCTCACCATCGCGGTCGCGGATCGCGACATCGAAGCGGTTGCCGCCCGGGATCGGCGTGACGTTCAGCCCCTTCACATCGGCCTGGGTCGAAAAGCCATAGGTGATGATGCGCCGGTCGCGGATACGTGGCAGGATCGCCTGGACTTCGGGATGGTCGAGGCACAGTACCGCCGCGCCGTAGAAGGGCACATTCTCGATAAACTCGACGAATGCATCCTTGATGCCATCGAAATCGCCATAATGGTCGAGATGTTCGGGGTCGATATTGGTAACGACCGCAATCGTCCCGTCGAGGCGCAGGAAGCTGCCGTCGCTCTCGTCGGCCTCGACCACCATCCAGTCGCTGTCGCCGAGCCGCGCGTTGGAGCCATAGGCGTTGATGATGCCGCCGTTGATGACCGTCGGGTCAAGCCCGCCCGCATCGAGCATCGCGGCGACCATCGAGGTGGTGGTGGTCTTGCCGTGCGTGCCGGCGACGGCAACGGTGTTCTTGAGGCGCATCAGCTCGGCCAGCATCTCGGCACGGCGGACAACAGGGATGCGGCGCTCATAGGCGGCCTCGACTTCCGGGTTGGTCTTGCGGCTGACGGCGGTCGAAGTAACCACCACCGCCGCATCGCCAAGATTGGCCGCGTCATGGCCGATATGCACGGGAATGCCGCGTTTCCTGAGACCCTCGACGACATAGCTTTCGGCGATGTCGGTGCCCTGAACCTTGTAACCGAGGTTGTGCATCACCTCGGCAATGCCTGACATGCCGATGCCGCCGATACCGATGAAATGGATCGTGCCTATATCGGTGCCGACGCCCTTCATCGCGCAGCCTCCCGCATGGCAGGCGCAAGCCCGCCGGAAGGTTGCGCTGCCGCCGGACTGGCCACCCGGATCACGTCCGTCAGCGGCGCCCCGCCGGCGCTTTCCACCAGGTCGGCGAGGTCACGTGTCGCATTGGGAAGGCCGCAGCTGCGCGCGCGGTTGGCGGCATTGGCAAGTGCGCCCGGTTCGAGCGCAATCTTCTGGATCTGCTTGGCAAGTTCCTTGGGCGTGAAGTTGGGCTGGGCAATCGCACGCGCGCCGCCCGCCTCGACCATCGCCTTGACATTATAGCTCTGGTGATCGTCTGTTGCGCTCGGCAGCGGAACGAGGATGGCAGGCCGCCCCGCGCAGGTCAGTTCTGCAATGGTCGAGGCCCCCGCGCGGCTGATCACCAGATGCGCCCAGTTGAGCTTGTTCGGCATGTCCGTGATATAGGTCGCAAGCTCGGCGGGAATGCCATGCGTCTTGTACTTGGCGCGCACCGCGTCGATATCCTCGGCGCGGCATTGCTGGGTGACCTGGAGGCGGCTCCTGAGCGCGGGCGGAAGCATAGCGAGCCCGTCAGGCACCACCTCCGACATGATGCGCGCGCCCTGGCTGCCGCCGGTGACAAGAACGCGGAACACGCCGTCTTCGTCGAACGGCGGGAAATCCTCGTCGCGCAGCGCAATCACCTCGGCGCGTACCGGGTTGCCGACGAGGTGGGTCTTGCCGAGACATTTGCCGGGAAGGCGCTGCACATCGGGATAGGCGACCGCAATCGCATCGACCCAGCGCGCGACCATGCGGTTGACGCGGCCGAGCACGGCATTCTGTTCATGGATCAGCGCCGGGATCTTGCGGCGGCGCGCGGCGAGCAGAGCAGGAAAGGCCGGATAACCGCCAAAGCCGATCACTGCCGAGGGCTCGAAGGTTTCATAAAGACGGCTCGCCATCGCCCGGCCCTGCATGATCGCGCGCGCCGCGCGGATCCAGCCGATCGGGCCGCCCGCGATGCGTCCGGCGGGCAGGATATGCACCTGGCCCTTGTCGAACACGCCGGGAATTTTCGCACCGCGTTCGTCGGTCACGAGCGCGACATGATGGCCGCGCCGGATCAGTTCCTCGCCCAGCGCATAGGCCGGGATCATGTGACCGCCCGTGCCTCCGGCAGCCAGGACGTAATGACGGGTTACATTCATTTCCGGTTCCATTTCACGACATGGGGCGACCGGACCAGATAGGGGTTTCTGCGCGTCAGTGACAACAATAAACCCATGCCGATACACAGCGCGAGGAAGGACGAACCGCCATAGCTGATGAACGGCAGCGTCATGCCCTTAGACGGGAAAAGCTGGGTGTTGACCGCCATGTTGATGATGGCCTGCCCGCCGAACTGGGTAACGAGCCCCGCGACCGCGAGGATGGAAAACTGGTCTTCTTCATCGAGCAGGCGAACGAGCACGCGCACGACGATGGCAAGATAGACGCAGGCAATCGCGATACAGGCGAACAGGCCAAACTCCTCGCCGATGACCGAGAAGATATAGTCGGTGTGCGCTTCGGGCAGCTGGAACTTGGCGGTGCCGGCACCCGGTCCGGTTCCGCCAAGGCCGCCGCCGGTCAGCGCGGCATGCGCCTTCACCACCTGAAAGTCGTCGCCCTTGGAAAAGAGCCAGATGTTGATGCGGTTGTGCGCGACCGGATAGGTGAAATAGGCGATGATGATGCCAATGACACCCGAGGCGGCAAGCATCCCGACGATACGGAACGACATGCCCGCAATCAGCATCAGCACCATCCAGCTGCCGCAGAAGATGATCGTCTGCCCAAGGTCGGGCTGGAGCATCAGCAGGATGCCGATAATCGCGGTGAGCGCGATCGAGAGCGGCACCACGGGCAGCGTCTTGTCCTGCACCTTCCATGACAGAATCCACGCGGAGGTCACGATGAAAAACGGTTTGAGGAATTCCGAGGGCTGAAGGCGAAACATGCCCGATCCGAGCCAGCGCTTCGACCCGTTCACTTCATTACCCAGCAGCGGAACGAGGAAAAGCAGCGCCAAAAACGCGATCGCGCCATAGATGCCGAAGCGCCGCGCCTGATCCTTGGGCATCATCGAGATGACCAGCATCACCGGCACACCAAGGATCACCCATGCAATCTGGCGGTAGAGATAGTAAAGCGGGGTGATCGTCGCGGTGGTGGTCGACTGCTTCATCGCCGAAACCGGCGAGGCCGCCGCGACCGCAACCAGTCCGATCGCGATCAGCACCGCGACCAGCGAGAGCAGCACGCGGTCGATTTCCCAGAACCACAGACCGAGCGGACTGCGGTCGGCACGGCTGAGGCGCGGCGAACGTTTGCGCGGATTGGTCGCGACCGCGATGATCGGCTTCACTGTTTCGGCGCCATCACTCATGCCACGTTTCCCCGATACCCCTCTGCCTGACTTGCGGTCATGCCAATGCCTCAACTGCCGCGCGGAAGGCATCGCCGCGCGCTTCAAAATCCTTGAACTGGTCGAACGAGGCGCAAGCGGGGGAGAGCATCACAACATCGCCTGGCTTTGCATGCGTGGCCGCCCGTTCAACCGCCGTCACCAGCAATTCGCACTGTTCGACCGGCATCTTGCCGGAGAGCAGTCCGGAGAAGAGTGGCCCCGCCTCGCCGATCGTATAGGCGCACGCGACATTGCCGAACCAGGGCGCGCATTCATCAAGATTGTCGCCCTTGGGCAGCCCGCCCAATATCCAGTGGAGCCGCTTGCCGGGCGCAGGCGGAAAGGCCGCCAGCGCCGGCGCTGTCGAGGCGGGGTTGGTAGCCTTGCTGTCATTGATGAACATCACGCCATCCTTTTCGCGCACCCGTTCCATGCGGTGCGGCAGACCGGCAAAGCTTTCTAGCGCCTGACCGATCGCCTTGTCCGAAATACCGAGCGCCCGCGCCACCGCGATAGCGACCGCGGCATTCTGCGCATTGTGCGGTCCCTGCAACGACGGCCATCGCGCCTGATCTTCGGGGCGGATATCTGCCGCTTCGACCGTTACCACCTGCGCGACCGAATAGCCGGCCACGGCCCGGGTTTGATCATCCTCGGTTGCAATCACCGCGACATGGCCGGGCGACTGCATGGCGAACAGCCGCGCTTTCGAGGCGGCATAACCGGCAAAACCATCATAGCGATCAAGATGGTCCGGCGTGATGTTGAGCAGCGCGGCAACATCGCAGTCGAGATTGTGGGAGAGGTCGATCTGGTAACTCGACAGCTCGAGCACATAGACACCGCCTGGCGCGAGCGGTTCCTGCCCGAGGATCGGCAATCCGATATTGCCGCCGATACGCGTCGGCAACCCGGCATTGCGCAGGATATGATGGACGAGCGCCGTCGTCGTCGACTTGCCATTGGTTCCGGTGATACCGACGACGCGGTGCGGCGGCAGCGTTGCCCGCGCCAGCGCAAACAGTTCGATATCGCCGATGATGGGGCAACCGGCGGCCCTGGCGCGTTCGGTTACCGGATGGCGGTTGAGCGGTACGCCCGGCGAGACGACCAGCCCGTCATAGCGGGAGAGGTCGATCTCCATAGGATCGGCAATGGTCGCGAGATGACTGACAGCATCGCGCGCCGCGACATTATTATCCCATGCCGTTACCGCAGCGCCGCTCGCGGCCAGCGCCTCGACACAGGCCTGCCCCGATCTTGCCAGTCCCAGAACCGCATAGTTGCGGCCGGCAAAAAGGGGGCTCGTAATCATCTGAGCTTGAGCGTCGCAAGGCCCGCCAGTGCGAGCACGAGGGAAATGATCCAGAAGCGGATGACGACGGTCGGTTCAGCCCAGCCCAGCTGTTCGAAATGATGGTGGATTGGCGCCATGCGGAAAATGCGCTTGCCGGTGCGCTTGTACCAGAACACCTGGAGGATAACCGAAAGCGCCTCGACCACGAACAGCCCGCCGATAATGACGAGGGCAAATTCATGGTGGGCCGTCACCGCGACCACTCCCAGCGTTCCCCCCAGCGCAAGGCTGCCGGTGTCGCCCATGAACACGGCGGCGGGCGGCGCATTGAACCACAGGAAAGCAAGACAGGCGCCCATCACCGCCGCGCACAGGATCGCAAGCTCGCCCGCGCCGGGCACATGCGGAATGCCGAGATAGGCCGCAAACTTTGCGTTACCGGCAAGATAGATGATCATGAGGAAGGCGAGATTGGCGATTACCACCGGCATGGTGGCGAGTCCATCAAGGCCGTCGGTCAGGTTGACCGCATTGCCGAACCCGACGATCACGATGCTGGCGAAAGCGATATAGAACCAGCCGAGGTCGGCGATCGGTTCCTTGACGAACGGAATGTAGAGATCGGTCCCGGCGGTACGCGTGATGAAATAGACCGCTGCGCCTGCAATGAGGAATTCCCACATCAGGCGGACCTTGCCGGAAACGCCCTTGTGGCTGCGCTTGGTGACCTTGTCGTAATCGTCCATGAAGCCGACGAGACCAAAACCCACCATGACGGCAAGCGCCGCCCAGACATAGGTCGAGCGCAGGTCCATCCACAGCAGCATCGAGATCGCGATCGAGATCAGGATCATGAGCCCGCCCATGGTCGGCGTTCCGACCTTGGCAAGGTGCGTCTTGGGACCATCATCGCGGATCGGCTGACCCTTGCCCTGGCGGACCCGCAGCATGTTGATGAAGGACGGCCCGATAACGAGGCCGATCAGCAAGGCGGTGAAAATGGCCGCACCGGACCGGAAGGTCAGATAGCGGAAAAGGTTGAAAACCCCCGGATATCCAAGTTGCTCGGCGAGCAAGTACAGCATTATTTTTCTCCACCCGTCAGCGCGGAGACAATCTTTCCGAGCCCCACCGCATTCGATCCCTTGATGAGGATGGCGTCCCCGGCGCGCATTCCGCTCTGCAATGTCGCGAGTGCCCAGGCCGCGTCCGGCCCATGCGCGAATTCGCGGTTGCCCTCAAGAGCCTCGGCGAGAATTTTCATCTCATCGCCCACCAGGATGGTGAGATCGACATTGGCGCCGGCAAGATGACCGGCCAGCGCGCCGTGATAATGATCGGCGTCCGCGCCAAGCTCACGCATCGCGCCGAGCACGGCAATGCGCCGCTGCGCCGGTTCGCGGCCCAGTTGCGCCAGCGTCGCAGCCATTGAGGCAGGATTGGCATTATAGCTTTCATCGATCAGCAGCGCTTCACCCTCGCCTGCCCGGATCACATGCCGCGCACCACGGCCGGCGAGGCCGGGCAGTTCGGCAAGTGCAAGGCCCGCCGCCGCAAGATCCCCGCCAACTGCCTGTACCGCGGCGAGCACCGCCATCGCATTGGCGACCCAATGCTCGCCCGGCGCCGCGAGGGTGAAGCAAAGGCTCGTTCGCCCCGGCAGGCTTGCGGTGATGAGCGTGGCGCCATCGCCCCCCGGAACCCAGTCGAGCGCGCGGGCATCCGCGCCTTCGCCAATGCCAAAGGTAATGACGGTTTGCGCATACGGCCGTGCGGCGGCGATCAGCCGGTCGCGGTAGGGGCTGTCGAACGGAATGATCGCGGTGCCGCCCGGCTCCAGCCCGGCGAAGATTTCCCCCTTGGCGTCGGCAATCGCTTCGATTGATGGGAAATAGCCGAGATGTGCCGGCGCGACTGTCGTAACGATTGCCGCATGAGGCCGCACCAGCTGCGTGAGACCGGCCAGTTCGCCCGCATGGTTCATGCCCATTTCGAAAATGCCGAAGCGGCTTTCTTCAGGCATGCGCGCGAGGCTCAGCGGCACACCCACATGGTTGTTATAGCTCTTGACGGAGCGGTGCGCCGAGCCCGGTTCGATCCGGTCAAGGCATTGGAACAGCGCTTCCTTGGTCCCGGTCTTGCCTGCCGAGCCGGTGACGCCGATGATCTTCGCGTCCGTGCGCGCCCGCGCGGCCGCGCCCAGCGCGTTAAGCGCTGCGGCGCTGTCCTTCACTCGCACATGCGGCTGGGCAATGTCCTGCTCGCAAATCGCGCCCGCCGCGCCATTCGCGAAAGCCTTGTCCAGATAGAGATGCCCGTCGCTGGTTTCCCCCTTCATCGCGATGAACAGGTCGCCGGGACCGACTTCACGTGAATCGAACGCGACACCATCGGCGTCGAACGAAGCGCTCGCCGTCCCGCCGACCGCCGCCGCGATCGCCGATGAGGTCCATAGCGGCTTCATGCCGCGCACTCCCGTGCGACCGTCACATCATCGAACGGCAGCACGAGATCGCCGACGATCTGGCCCTGCTCATGACCCTTCCCCGCGATGCAGATGATGTCGCCCTCGCGCGCTTCGGCAATGGCGGCGGCAATCGCCTCCCGCCGGTCGCCGATTTCACGCGCGCCGGGTGCCGCCGCGAGGATCGCCGCGCGGATTGCTGCCGGGTCCTCCGAACGCGGATTATCGTCGGTAACGATCACCATATCCGCATGATTGGTCGCGATTGCGCCCATTTCTGGCCGCTTTCCGGCGTCGCGGTCGCCGCCCGCACCGAAGACGACGATCAACCGTCCCTTCGTGTGCGGCTTAAGTGCTGCAATGGCTGCTTCAAGCCCATCCGGGGTATGCGCATAATCGACATAGATGGGCGCCCCCGCCCGCGTAATCGCTGCCCGTTCCAGTCTCCCGCGCACGGTCTGCACCCGAACCAGATTATCGAGCGTCTGCCTGATGGCGCCGCCGGTCGCGATGACGGCGGCGGCGGCGGTCAGCGCGTTGGCAGCCTGATAGGCACCGATCAGCGGAAGATTGATGCGATATTCGGTACCTTCAACCTTGACCCTGAGCGACTGCCCGAGCGGCGTCGGCACTCGCTCCACCAGCTGAAGAAAATCGCCCTTTTCGCCGACGCCCAGCAGTTTCAAGCCCCGCCGCCGGACCCGCTCGATGACTTTGGACGACCATTCATCATCGGTCCAGACCACGGCCGTGCCATCGACGCTGACTACTTCGTCGAACAGCCGCATCTTTGCGGCAAAATAGGCGTCCATGTCGCCATGATAATCAAGATGATCGCGGCTGAGATTGGTGAAGATACCGCAGACGACCGGCAGTCCCTCGGTGCGATATTGTTCCAGGCCATGGCTTGATGCTTCAAACGCGAGATGCGTTACACCCTCCGCCGCAAGCCCCGACACATTGGCCAGAAATGTCACGATGTCCGGCGTGGTGAGGCCGGTCGTCACCTGTTCGCGGCTGGTGGTGACGCCGAGCGTGCCGATCGAGGCCGCGTGATGACCCGCGAGATTCCATAATTGCCGGATCAGTTCGACGTTGGAGGTCTTGCCGTTCGTCCCGGTGACCGCGACCACCGTTTCGGGAAAGGGCGCGAAAAAGCGGGCGGCAAGCCGGGCGAAACGCTGGCGGGGCTCGGAGGCGACGAGATGGGCTGCGCCATCTACAACCACCTCCCGGCGGGCGACCACGGCGATCGCACCGGAACGGACTGCTTCGGGAATGAAGGTTTCGCCATTGACGCGGGCCCCGGCAAACGCGCCGAACACCGTGCCGGGCGCGACCTTGCGATGGTCGATGGCAAAGCCGGTGACGGTCTGCGAGGCATAGGGTTCGGCAATATCATCCGCCAGTTGCGCCAGTCGCATCAATCCCCCCCCTTGGCTTTCCAGAGGAGTGGCTTCAGTTCACTGAGATCGACATCGCGGCTGTCGTCAGGGACCACATCGAGCATCGGGCCGATCCGAGACACCACATTCTTGACGACCGGCGCCGCCGTATAGGCTGCTGTGCGCTGGCCCCGGCTATAGGCGTTACCCTTGGGCTCATCGATCATCACGAGGACGACATAGCGCGGGTTGTCCATCGGAAAGCCCGAAGCGAATGTCGCCACAACCGAATGGCGAGCATAACCCCCGGCGCTCGGCTTCTCGGCGGATCCGGTCTTGCCGCCGACACGGTAGCCTTCGGCATTCGCCGACCGGCCGGTGCCTTCGGACACAATCATGCGCAGCAATTGCCGCATGCGCGCGCTCGTTGCCTCCTTGTAGACGCGGCGCCCCTGCGGGATCTTCCCGTCCTCAATCTTGAGCAACGTGGCCGGACGATAGATGCCGCCATTCATCAAGGCCGCATAGCCACTGGCCAGGTGCAGCGGCGTGACGGCGATACCATGGCCATAGGCGACTGTCATCGTGGTCGCGCGTCCCCAATCTCTCGGCCAGAGCGGGCGGCTGGCTTCGCGCAGTTCGATCGCCGGACGCTTGTCGAAATCGAGATCGCGGAACAGCTTTTCGAGCGGTTCGCGACCCATCTCGTCCGCGATCCGCGCCGTCACGATGTTGGAGCTGTGGACCAGCGCTTCGGGTACATTGAGCCAGCGGCCCGACGAGTGGCTGTCGCGAATGCGGAAGCCGCCGACCGGCAAGGGCGCGGTCGCGTCATAACGGCGCGACATGCTGGTCACCGTACCGACATCGATTGCCTTGGCGAAGCTTAGCGGCTTGAAGGTCGAACCCAGCTCGTACAGATTATAGGTCACCGCATTCTTGCGCGCTTCTTCGGGTGCCGACGAAATCTGGTTCGGATTGAACACCGGGAAGGAAGCCATCGCCAGCACTTCGGAGGTGCGTGCATCAAGGATGATCCCAGCCGCGCCCTGCGCTTCCATGCCGGTCATCGCAGTGTAAAGCTCGCTTTCGAGCGCCGCCTGCACCCGGCTGTCGATCGAGAGTATGGCGGGCTTGGCGCGCAGCTTGGGATCGCGCAGCCGCTCGTCGAGCGCGCCTTCCATCCCGATCACGCCGTGGCCGTCCATATTGGTGAAGCCGAGGACATGCGCTGCGAGGGTCTGCTGCGGATAGAGCCTTTCCTTTTCACGCGGGAAGTCGAACGCGATCTCACCCAGCGCGTTAACCGCGGCGACCTGTTCCGGCAGCGCGCGGCGGCGGATATAGGAGGGGCGGCTGGCGGTCAGCTTGGCGTAAAATTCATCGGCGCTGACATCGGGGAAGATATCGGCAAGATTGGCCGCGATCACGCGCTTGTCACCCATGATCTTTTCCGGCGTCACCCGCACCGACCAGGCATCGATGGTGCGCGCCAGCGGCACGCCGTTGCGGTCGACGATATCAGCACGGGCAGGCACGTAGAGCGCCGCATTGGCATTACGATCATCCGCCGATTCAAACAGCGCGAAGAACAGGATGCGGCTGATGATCAGCGAAATGACCGCCATAAACAGCAGCATCAGGATCATCAGGCGCTGCTGCGCCAATGCCATCGCGGCCTGTTTCTGTCCTGCAAGACGAATCCGGTCTGGCCGTGCAACCAGTGTCGTCATTGCTGCTTGGTCCCTTTCGGCCGTTCAGCAGATGCGATCTTTTTCGGCGCAGTCTTCGCTTTTTCAGGCGTAGCAGACCTGGCGGCGGCCTTTTTCGGTTCCGCGCTATTGGCTGCGACACGGGTTTCCGTCTTGGGCGTGGCCTTTTTGGCAGGGGTCTTGGTGTCGGCTGCGGCCGACTTCACCGGGGTCTTTTTCGCACCCGCCTCCGAGCGCGCCTTCACCGCTGCCGCGGTCTTGCCGACGGGCGATTCCTTTTCGAGCAGCGTGTCGATCATCCGCGCCCGTTCGGCATAGCGGTCACGCGCTGTCGGCTTGGCGGAAACCGCAACCTTCATGTCAGACTTGGCCGCCGATTTGACCGCGTTGGCGGCCGCCGCAGCACGCAGCTGGGTCGCAAGAACCGCCGCCTTCGCCGTTTCGCTGTCGCTGGCAATCTGCGCGGCTCCGCTCGCCGCAACGGCGGTTGCATCGGCGGAACCGGTTTCGACGACCATCGCGCTTGCGACCTGGACGGGCGCGACGACCGCCAGCCGCTCACGCGCGCCATCGAACGAGCCAAGGTTGGCAAGCTGCCGTTCGCCATCCAGATATTGTTCGGCGGTCGGCGCGGAATAAGCGAAATTCTCCGCGTTCCAGCGCTCAAGCTGGCGCAGGCTCGCCCGCGCGCCGAGTTCGGTTTCAAGGTAGCGGATATTGTCGCGCGTGTTGCGGATGTCACGCTCGACCCGCGCGAGCTCACTGCGCTTGGATGCGACACGGAGCGAAACCGGATAGAGCGTCATCGCGAGGATGAGAACGAGCAGAACCAGGCCGATGCCCTGCAATTTGCGTGCTGCCATCAACATGAAGCCACCTCCCATGCCGGAGCCGCCGTCCGCACGGCGGCCCGCAATGTTGCCGAGCGTGCCCGCGGGTTGCGCGCCAGTTCGGCTTCGCCCGGGCGCACGGCCCTGGAAACGGATGCGAAAGTCGGGTCCGGCCCGCGCTCTGCCGTCGGCGGCAGATGTCGCGAGCCGGCCCCTTGCGCCCCGCTCCGGCGTTTCAGAAATTGTTTGACGATGCGATCCTCGAGGCTGTGGAACGTGACGACCGCAAGGCGTCCTCCCGGCTTCAGCACCGCTTCCGCAGCACGCAGGCCATCGTCCAGCTCTTCAAGCTCGCGGTTCAAGTGGATCCGGATCGCCTGAAAGGTGCGCGTCGCCGGGTCCTTCTTGTCGTGGGGTTTGTGGCCCACCGCCTTGCGCACGATGGCAGCGAGTTCGCCGGTGCGCGACAGCGGCCGCGCGGCAACGATCGCCGTGGCGATGCGGCGCGAGCGATGCTCTTCGCCATATTGGTAGATGACGTCGGCGATCTCGGCCTCGGGCGCGCTGTTGAGCCATTCGGCTGCGCTCATGCCCGCCTGCTCCATCCGCATGTCGAGCGGCCCGTCGCCCTGAAAGGAAAAGCCGCGCTCCGCTTCGTCGAGCTGCATCGAGGACACGCCAATGTCGAGCGTGATCCCATCGACCTGCTCATGCCCGGCCTCGCGCACCAGCGCCGCCATGTCGGAAAAGCGGCCAGACAGCAGGGTGAGCCTGCCATCGCTTGCTTCGGCCAGAGCCTGACCGGCGCGGATCGCATCCGGATCGCGGTCGATCGCAATGACCGCGCCGCCCGCCGCCATGATCGCACGGCTATAGCCGCCCGCGCCGAAGGTGCCGTCGACCACCACGTCGCCCGGCTCGACCGCGAGCGCGGCCACAACCTCGTCACGCATCACCGGCGCGTGGCGCGGATCATCAGCATGGAGGGCGGCGGCACTCATTTGCGCTTGCCTCCATGTTCGAGGAGATACTGGGCTGCCGCCTTCAGAGGGGCATAACTGTCATCGGCAGCCATCAGCGTTTCCGGGTTCCAGATTTCGAAATATTCGCCTGCACCGTGGAGGAACACGGCCTTGTCGAGCTTGCCGAGCATCTTCAGCACCGGCGGCAGGATGAAGCGGCCCGACCCGTCGAGCGAAACCTGTTCGGTCAGGCCGAACTTGCGGCGGTTGGCGGCGTCACGGTCATAATCGAGGCCGCGGGCGATGGCGTTCTGTTCCTCGCGCTCGATGTCGGCAAGCATGCGCTGCAGGCGTTCGGGGCCAAACGCGATCAGGCAGTCGGATTTCTCATGCTTGGTGACACAGAGGATGTTGCCATCGGACTTGGGGATGGAGTTGCGCAGGGTGGCAGGGATGGCGAGACGACCCTTGTCGTCGATCGCCGATAATGCAGGCCCGGAATAGATACCCGAAAGCGCCACTGAAACCCCTAACCCCTCAACCGATCGATCCGGGAGCGGGGCACAACCTCCCCTCAGCGAAAAGCAGGCCGGCGTTAACGGTCCGGCTGCCGCTCGACTCGCTGGTCGTTGGGTAAAGAGAGAGCCCCTCTCATCCCGCATGCATATCAAGGGTTAATCGGGGTGGAAAGGGGAAACTTGGGGAAAATAGGGGAAATAGCGTTAAAATGATGCAAAATCCGGGGCAAACAGAGGAATTTGTCCATGCCATGCCTCCACAGCTGACGGCGGGAAGATTAATGTTCTCAATATGTTCGGTTTTGAGCCGTGAAACAGACTCAAGGAGCCTGCCACAGACTCAGCGGCGGGTTTCCATCCACAGCGGGCGCGCGAGCGGTGGCGCGGTGGCGGCGGTGCCCGACAGATCGTCGAGCTGGGTTTCGATCCAGCCGATATTGTCGGCGCGCCACAGGCCGGGCGACAGGTCGAGATCGCCGCTCCCGACGAGCGCGGGCGACAGCCACAACGCAGGATGGAGCATGTCGGCGTCGGACAGCAGCACCGCCCGCCCCTTGCCGATGGCGCAATCGGCGCGGACCCCGCCAAGGCTGATCTGGCAATGGACCGCCTCGTCATGCTTCTTGGTCGCGAACAGACCGGCCGCGGCAAGACGCAGCCGGCGCCCGTCGTCTTTGATCGTCCGCGCAGGGCTTTCGGGGCCGTTCGCGGGAAGGACGAGATCGAGCCCCCAATGGTCGAGCAGCGGCGTCAGCAGGCTGGTGATCGGCGGGTTGCGCGGATCGCCGATCGGGTGCGGCGGCTCCCAGGCGAGGAAGGCGTCGGCGAGGATCAGCACCTTGCCGCCGCGCCGCACCCAGGCATCGAGATCGACCAGCTCCGCCGGAGCCATGGCGCGCGGATGGGCAAGCAGCAGCGGCCCGGAGCGGGGCAGGCTGTCCCCGGTGAGCGCATCGACCAGCCTCACATCGTAGCGCTGGCCGAGCGCGCGCAACGCCGGGGACGCGTCCACATCAAGGCTCAGCTTGCTGCCCGCAGCCGCGCCGTCACCGCTCCAGATCAGCGGCAGCCCGGTCATCAGCGTGAGCGGCGCGGCGCGGGCGGCAGGCATATAGGCCTTGCGCACCGCGAACCCGGCACAGAGCGCGACCGCCAGCGCACCGGCGAGCAGCGCGGCGGCAGCAAACGCCCCTGCCCGCGGCCAGCGCTGGCGCGCCCGGGCGAGCAGCGCGCCGGCGAGGATCATCCATAGAAGGCTGACCGCGGCGAGCACGAGATGCTGCATCCAGCCCATGCGCTCGCCGAACATCGCGGTGACGAGCATGCCGAGAAAGCCGAGCACGGCGACCAGCCCGGCATAAAAACCCAGCCGGGCGCGCTGCCCCTGCCCCGCGAGCAGCAGCACCGGCAAAGTCAGCGTGACGATCCGCGGCGGGATCGCGAGCAGCGGGTCAAGCCGCTTGTCGACCGGCCACCCGGTCCAGAAGGTCGTGACGATGAGGTCGACCAGCAAAAAGGCGATAGCCGCCGCGACCAGGCGCCGGGAGGAAAGCATCTTGGCGGCTTACTGCGCGGGCGGCGTGGCGGTGGCGGGGAGATCGGGCACGCGTTCGCCCGGCTTGATTTCGGGCAGTGTTTCGCTGCGCTCGGGCTGGGCCGGCCGCGCCTCGGTAGCCGGAGGTGCCTGTTCTGCCTGCGCGGCGGGCGCGGGCTGCACGCCGAGTTCGGACAGCGGCTCGGACGGCTTCTTGGCATTGCCCGCCGGCGCAGCGTTTTCGGCAGCGCCGCTGGTGCCCGGCGCAATGTTGCGCTCGCTCAATATCCCGGCAAGCACCACCAGCAGGATCACCCCCGCAAGGCCGATCCCGCCGATCTGGAGGCGGCGATATTGTTCTATGGAGCGCAAGGGCATGGTGTGATTCTGCCTCATTTATCCCCTTCTGCCAAGCCCTTCTCCGCCCGCCACGCCGGGTTGAACAGGGTCGACAGATAACGGAAACCGGTATCGGCGAGGATGGTGACGATGCGCTTGCCCGGTCCCAGCTCGTGCGCCAGCGCCATCGCGCCCGCGACATTGATCCCCGACGACAGGCCGACGCAAAGCCCCTCGTCGCGCAGCAGCGCCTCGACCTGCGCCAGCCCCTCCGCGTCCGAAATGCGGAACTGGGTGTCTATCGGCGCGCCTTCGAGATTGCCGGTGATGCGCCCCTGCCCGATCCCTTCGGCAACGCTCGATCCTTCGGCGCGCAATTCGCCGCAGGCATAATGGTTATAGAGCGCCGCGCCATGCGGGTCGGTGAGCGCGATGGTGACATTTTCATCCTTGGCCTTGAGCCCCAGCCCTACGCCCGCGATCGTGCCCCCGGTCCCGGCGGCGCAGGTGAAGCCGTCGATGCGGCCCTCCATCTGCTGCCAGATTTCCTCCGCCGTGCCGTGGATATGCGCCTTGCGGTTGGCGATATTGTCGAACTGGTTGGCCCAGATTGCATTGTCCGTCTCTTCCGCGATGCGGCGCGAAGTGTGGACGAAATGCCCCGGATTGGCATAGGCCGCGGCCGGCACCAGCACCAGTTCGGCACCGAGCGCGACCAGCGTGTCCTTCTTTTCCTGGCTCTGCGTTTCGGGCATGACGATGATCGTCCTGTACCCCTTGGCATTGCCGACCAGCGCCAGCCCGATCCCGGTATTGCCCGCGGTCCCCTCGACGATCGTACCACCGGGCGTGAGCTGGCCCTTTTCCTCGGCATCCTCGACGATATACAGCGCGGCGCGGTCCTTGATCGAGGCGCCCGGATTGGCGAATTCGCACTTGGCGAAAATGTCGCAGCCCGTCTCGCGGCTCGCTCCGGCGAGGCGGACCAGCGGCGTGTTGCCGATGAGCGAGAGGCTGTGGGTAAGCGGTGCGGGCGCGGGGCTGATGGTCATGGCGCCTGTTTAGGCGAAGCAGGCGGGGCCGCGCAACCGGGCGCTTGTTTGGATAGCCCAAGCCCAGCTTTGCTCCCGGCGCACAATGAGGCTCCGCCGAGCACGGCCGCCACCATATCTTGTGCCGTTGCGTGATTTTCAGGAAAATCCCGGTTTTCCGCCAAAAACACCTCCTTAGGTTGATAAAGGTGAGAGGTGTTCGCCGGTTCAGCGCCTTGGCTGGAACCACAAGCCGTTGGGGGTGCCGCGTCGGCATCCGGCCCGCACTCCGGCCGATCTTCATTCGGCCCATCGTCATCCGGCCCATCCTCATCCGGCCGCCCTTCCGCCGGGGTTGCGCCGCCCAGCACTTCGGCGGCGAGCGCATGGATCAACCCGGCGGGACCAGAGCGGGAGGGCGGTTCGGTTGCATCCTTGCCGGCGGCCAGCCCCACGCCGGGCGTTTCCGTGGACTTCGGGTCCACCCCTGCCTCGGGCGCGCCGCCAGCGGCGAGCGCCCGTTCGCGCCCGATCAGCCGCGCTTCCCAGCGCTGGAGCCGCGCGTGCCAGGCTTCAAGCTCGGTCAGCTGGCGGCCGCGCGACGCCGCGTCTCCGCCACCCCGCTGCGCGAGGCTGCCGATCAGGCTCACCAGCACGCGGTCGCGAAAGACGCGGCGGGTGCCGACCTGCCGCCCGCGATAGAAGACCGGTACCTCCTCGCCATCGCCATAGCGGTCCGCCAGCCGTTGGCGGGTGCGGGCGGTCCCGATCCGCACGGCCCGCGCCCACGCCGCGGCAAAACCTTCCGCGCCGGGCCTCTCGCGCAAGCGGTAAGCCGATTGCGCCGACCGCCCGCACGCCCGCGCCGCCGCCGAAGCCGACCCATGCCGCGCCAGCTCGCGGATAAACAATCGCTGGAAATAGCTCGACCACCCATCCGCCCTCCGCCGGTGCGGGACATGGGGAATGAAGGCGAGCGCGGAAGGCCCCGCGGCGGGACGGGAAAGCTGCGTCATGAAACGACTCCTGCTGGCTGGACGGGAAGCGTGGCGCAGGAGCGGATGTGTAGGACAGAGGGGGTATGAGGGGTGCCCTTGTTCGGCCGTCCCCCTGAACCCGTTTCAGGATCCATATCCTCCCGCACTATCGCGAAGCCAGCGCTTCGCTTTCCCCTGTCATTCCTAGGAGGCGAAGCCGACGCGGCAATCCAGGGCTGGGAATCCGGCGTTGGCAATCCGGAGTCGGCGCAGGAGCGGCTCTGGATTGGTTGACCTGCGGTCGCCTTTGACTCGCTCCGCTCACAATGACGGTTCCCCATGATTGGGATCCCCTGCATGCCTTTGCGGTGCATGACCGCCGCAGCGCTCGCGCCAGAATGCACGGAGATTGCGTTCAATCGTCTTGAAAAGGTAATTGTATATCATTACAAGCGCGGCATTGCTGTCCGTTTCCCGGAGATGTTTGCCTTGTTCTTTCCTGCCCGTTCCGTTCCTGCCCTCCCCTGCGCGCGCGCTTCTGTCCGCCTGCGTACCTCCTCCGCGCTGCTGCTGGTTGCCGCGATGATGGCGGGGGGGACGCCTGCCCTGGCGCAGGACGCGGCGGCGCCTGCCGATCCGCACAGCCACCAGTCCGCGCCGGCCGATGATTTCCACAATGACGATGCGATTGTCGTAACCGGCAAATATGTGAAGCAGCTCGACGTGCTCGCCGGGGTTTCGGTGATCGGGGGCGAAAAACTGGCGCAGGATGTGCGCCCACAGATCGGCGACAGCCTGACCAGGCTTCCCGGCGTGTCGGCGACGAGCTTTAGCCCCGGCGCCTCACGGCCGGTACTGCGCGGATTCCAGGGCGAGCGTGTGCGCGTACTCACCGACGGGATCGGGTCGATCGACGTGTCCAACACCTCGGCCGACCATGCGGTGACGATCGATCCGCTCACCGCCGAACGCATCGAGGTGCTGCGCGGCCCCGCAGTGCTGCTCTACGGCAGCTCGGCGATGGGCGGCGCGGTCAATGTGCTCGACCGCCGCATCCCGCGCTCGATGGCCGATCATGCGGTCCATGTCGATGCGCTCGCGACCTATGGCAGCGCGGCGAAGGAACGCAGCGCCGGTGCCTCGCTCGACGTCCCGCTGGGAAGCCAGTTCATGTGGCATGTCGACGGGACATACCGCAAGACAGGCGACCTGCGCGTCGGCGGCCATGTCTATTCGCCCCAGTTCCGCGCCGCGCTGACCGCACTCGGCGACGAGGCGATGGCCGAAGGCGAGCCTGAAGAGGCGGCCGAAGCCTATGAAGCGGCGGGCCTCCGCGGCCGTGTGCGCAACAGCGCGACCGAAACCAAGAGCGCCGGCACCGGCATTGCGCTCATCAACGATGGCGGCAGCCTCGGCATCTCGGTCGGCTATTATGACACCGATTACGGCATCCCCTCGCGTCCCGCGCTGGCGCACCACCATGAAGAGGAGGGCGGCCACGATCATGGCGAGGTCACGATCGGCATGAAGCAATGGCGCGCCGACCTGCGCGGCGAGGTCAAGGTCGGCTCCGGCTTGCTCGAGGCGATCCGCGTGCGCGCGGGCTTTGCCGACTATCAGCACACCGAATATGAAGGCGGCGAGGTCGGCACGACCTTCTACAATCAGGGGATCGAGGGGCGGATCGAACTGGCGCAGCGCGAACGCGGCGGCTGGAACGGCACCAGCGGGGTCCATTATTTCAGCCGCGACATGCGCGCGGTCGGCGAGGAAGCCTTCGTCCCGCCCAACATGACCGAGCAGCTCGGCCTGTTCACGCTGCAGGAATGGGAGCTTGGCAATCTCGGCGTCGAAGGCGCGCTGCGCTATGAACATAGCAAGGTCTCGGCGCAGACGCTGAACCTGTCGCGCGGGTTCGATACGCTGTCGGGCGCGCTCGGGCTTTCGTACAAGCTGCATCCCGACATCAAGGTCGGCGCCAATGTCACCCGCGCGGTGCGCGCGCCTTCGGCCGAGGAACTTTATGCCGAGGGGATCCACGTCGCGACGCAAAGCTATGTGCGGGGCAATGCCGCGCTCGGCACCGAGAAAAGCTGGGGCGGCGAACTGTACTTGCGCGTCGACACGCCCGATTTCGATGCATCGCTGACCGGCTATGGCACGCGCTTCGACAATTATATCTATGACAGCGCGACCGGCGCGACGGTCGAGGATTTCCCCGTGTTCCAATATGTCCAGCGTGACGCCACCTATTATGGCTTCGAGGCCGAGGCGAGCTGGGCGTTCGCGCACAGCCGCGACTGGACCTTCCTCGTCGATGGCGTTGCCGATTATGTCCATGCCAGCATCAGGCAGGCTGATGGCAGCAAGTCGCCGGTGCCGCGCATCCCGCCGCTGCGCCTGCTCGGCGGGCTCGAGGCACAGAGCGAGCATCTCGATGGCCGCGTCGAGGTCGAGCGCAGCTTTGCCCAGAACCGCACCGGGGCTTTCGAGACGCCGACCGCGGCGTTCACGCTGGTCAACGCCTCGCTCGCCTGGCGGCCCATGGGCAAGGCGGGCGGGGTAACGCTGATGCTTTCGGGCAATAACCTGTTCGACGTCGAAGCTCGCCGCGCGGCGAGTTTTACCAAGGATTATGTGCCGATGGCGGGGCGGGATATCCGGGCGACGGTGCGGCTCAGTTTCTGACGCATAAAAAAGTCAAAAAAAGAATCATTTTACATTGTTTTGGCGGAACCAATGCAGCGCCCGTGCTTTATATAGTTCGGATGGCGCACTTAGCCCCCCGCTCTCGTCATCCAGATATATAGGCCCGGCTGCGCTTCCTCCCCCTTTTGTAAGCGCGTCGGGCCTGTTTTTTTCCTCATAATTTGGCAATTGCATTGTGCTCCTGCGCAGGCAGGAGCCGCGGGTTGCGCAGCGCATGATCGCCCTGGACCCCTGCCTTCGCAGGGGTACGTTCTCTACCCTCCCTGGCAAGGGAGGGTGGTCAGGCGGGGGTTTCGGCTGGCTTCTTGCGGCCGGTGATGCGGATGGCGATGAGGGCGACTTCGTAGAGCAGGCAGAGCGGAATCGCGAGCATCAGCTGGCTGATCGGGTCCGGCGGAGTGGCAACCGCAGCGATGGCGAAGGCGGCGACGATCATGTAGCGGCGCGCGCTCTTGAGCTGGTCGAAGGTGACGATCCCCGCGCGCTCGAGCAGCATGACGAGAATCGGCAGCTGGAACGCGATGCCGAACGCCATCACGAACTGCATGATGAAGGTGAGGTAATTGCCGATCGCGGGAAGCGCCTCGCGCTCGACCCCGCCAAGATCGCCCTGGAAACCGAGCAGGAAATGGAGCGCGGTGGGGATCACGAAATAATAGGCCAGCGCCGCCCCCGCGATAAACAGCACCGGGGTTGCGAACAGGAAGGGCAGCAGCGCCTTCTTTTCGTTGCGGTAAAGCCCGGGCGCGACGAATTTCCAGATCTGCATCGCAACCACCGGAAAGGCGACCATGCAGGCGGAAAACAACGCGACCTTCACCTGGACGAAAAAGGCTTCGAACAGCTGGGTGTAGATGAGCTTGCCCTGCCCCGCCCGCAGCAGCGGCTGGACGAGGAAGGCGAAAATCTGGTCGGCGAAATAGAAACAGCCGAGAAACGCCACCAGCAGCGCGGCGAGCGACCATAACAGCCGCCGCCGCAATTCGACCAGATGGTCGAGCAACGGCGCCTTGCTGTCGTCGATATCATCGTCCGGCAGCGGCGCGTAAGGATCGGCGGGCGGGTCGGTCAGTGCGTTCATGGCAGCGGCCTGCTATCGCTCGCTGCCGGATCGGCCGGCGATGGGTCGCCCGCGCCTGGTGAAACGGCCGCATCGCCCGTGCCAGCGGCGGGCGGATTATGACCTTCCGCCGGGAAACCGGGATTGGTCTCGCGCATCGCCGGGTTCATGTCGGCATCGTTGGGAAACTGCGCCATGATCCGCTGGTTCTGCTCTTCCCACTGTTTCTTGAGGTCCTCAAGTTCGGCCTCGCGCACCATGTTATCAACGCCGGCGCGGAAATGCGCGGCCATGCGCCGCGCCTTGCCGACCCAGTTGCCGATGAAGCGCAGCGCCTTGGGCAGGTCCTTGGGGCCGATCACCACCAGCGCGACGATCGCCACGACCAGCAATTCGGTGGGCGCGATATCGAACATTTACGAAGCGGCGCTCCCGCGGATTAATCAGCTGCGCGGATCGTGCGGCTGCGCCGGCTGACCCTCGATCGTGGTCTGCTGGGCCGAAGGCTGCTGCGGCGCATTGTCGATGCGCGGGGGGACGTTAGTGGTCGATCCGGGGGTGGTCGACGCGGGCGGTACATCGTCCTCGGCCATGCCCTTCTTGAATTCCTTGAGACCCTTGGCGACGTCGCCCATCATCCCCGAAAAGCGGCCCTTGCCGAACAGCAACAGGACGACGAGGCCCAGAATCAGCCAGTGCCAGATGCTCAAACTACCCATGACATTTCTCCGTGCGGGCGCCTGAATGCGCCGCTGTTTATCCCCATCTAGTCGCTCTCGCCGCGACTTTCCAGTTCCGTTTCGATTTCCGTTTCAAGTTCCAGTTGCTCCATCGCGGTGTCGACCGGATCGAGCAGCCCCGCCGCGCGCAGGTCGTCGATGCCGGGGAGGTCGCGGCGCGACTGGAGGCCGAAATGGGTGAGAAAGTCGGGCGTGGTCTTGTAGATGAGCGGACGGCCCGGCACCTCGCGGCGCCCGGCGGGGCGCACCCAGCCCGCCTCCATCAGCACGTCGAGCGTGCCTTTCGAGGTCTGGACGCCGCGGATCGCCTCGATCTCGGCGCGGCTGACGGGCTCATGATAGGCGACGATGGCGAGCACCTCCATCCCGGCGCGGGTCAGCGTGCGCGGCTCCTCGCGCTCGCGCCGGAGCAGATAGGCAAGGTCCGCCGGGGTCTGGAAATGCCAGCGCCCGCCGCGCTCGACCAGTTCGATGCCGGTTCCGGTGTGGCGTTCGCGGATGGCAGCGAGCGCCGCCTTGAGATCGCCCTGCTCGCCGACATAGGCCTGGAGGTCGGCAAGCGACATCGGCTGTTCGGCGGCAAACAGCGTGGCTTCGACACCACGTTCGAAATCGGAGATCATGACGATACCTCGCCGCTCTGCCCATAATTCCTCCCCGGCGCGCGGAGGTGGCACGCCGAAGGCATGACGGAGGGGGTTGTCCGCAAGCGCAGCCGTGGCAGAGAGCCCCCTCCCCCATGCTTGGCATGGTCCCCCTCCCCGTACCGGGGAGGATTTGGGAGACGCGATTGCCACAGCGACCCACTCATCCCGCGGCCTTCAGGTAAAGCGGCTCGAACGCGCCGTCCTGCCTTATGTCGAGCTTGCCGGTGCGCGCGAGTTCGAGCGCGGCGACGAAGCTCGAGGCCAGCGCCGACTTGCGCAATTCGCCTTCGAACTCGGGCGGCAGGAAGGCTTCAAGCGCGGTCCATTCAAGGTGGATGCCGATCAGGCGGCTGACCCGCGCGATCGCGGCATCGAGCGTCATTACCGGACGCCGCGCGACCATGTGGACCACCGGCTCGGTGCGCAGCCGGACCTGCCCATAGGCGCTCATCAGTTCGAACAGCGAACATTCCCAGCGCGCCTTGCGGATCGTGCGCAGCCCCTGCGGCGCCCCGTTGGGAAACACGTCGCGGCCCAGCCGGTCGCGGCCCATCAGCCGCGCGCCCGCATCGCGCATCGCATTGAGGCGCTGGAGACGCAGTTGCAGCCGCAGCGCCAGTTCCTCGGGCGAGGGATCGACGGTGGGGTCCTTTGGCAGCAGCAGGCCGGATTTGAGATAGGCAAGCCACGCCGCCATCACCAGATAATCGGCGGCGATCTCCAGCTTCAGCGCCCGTGCGCCCTCGATATAGGCGAGATATTGCTCGACCAGTTCGAGGATCGAGATTTGCTTCAGGTCGACCTTCTGGTTGCGGGCGAGCGCGAGCAGCAGGTCGAGCGGCCCTTCCCAGCCATCGATATTGAGCTGCAGCACATCCTCGCCGGCGAGCGTGCCGGTGGCGATATCCTCCTCGAACAGGTCGATGTCCGCCATCGCCCGCCTTGTCAGGCCACCGCGAGCAGCGCGTCGCGCTTGGCCACCAGTTCGGCAAGCGGCGGCAGTTCGCGGCGCTGCCCCGCGACCCGCGCCATCGCACGGTCGAGCCGGGCGCGGCTTTCGGGGCGGATATCGGGCAGGCGGTCGGCCATCTCCACCATCTCGTCCATCCGGCCCCAGCAGTTGAGCGCAAGGTCGCAGCCCGCATCGACCACGCCCACCGCACGGTCGGGCACCGAGCCCGAGAGCGCCTGCATGTCGAGATCGTCCGACATGAGGAGGCCATCGAAGCCGATGCGTTCGCGGATGATCTTTTCGATGATGAAGGGGGAAAGGCTCGCCGGGCGTTGCTTGTCCCACGCGGTATAGACGACATGCGCGGTCATCCCCATCGGCGCGTTCTTCAGCGCGGCAAAAGGGGCGAGGTCGTGCTGGAGTTCATTGTCGGGCGCGGTCACGACCGGCAGTTCCTTGTGGCTGTCGACCGTCGCGCGGCCATGCCCCGGCATATGCTTGACGACGCCCATCACCCCGCCCGCAATCAGCCCGTCGAGGATCGCGCGGCCGATCGCGGCGACGCGCATCGGGTCCATGCCGAGGCAGCGGTCGCCCATGATCGGATCGGCATCGGGCTGGCGCACGTCGAGCAGCGGCAGGCAGTTCACCGTGACGCCGACTTCGGACAGGATGGTGGCAAGCGCCTGCGCATTGACGCGCGCGGCCTCGATCGCGCTCGCGGGCGCGGTTTCATAGAGCGCGTCGAACACGCCGCCTGCGGGAAATTCCGGCCACACCGGCGCCTTCATGCGGGCGACGCGGCCGCCCTCCTGGTCGATCAGGATCGCCAGATCGTCGCGGCCGTGAAGTGCGCGGAGCTCGTCGGTGAGCGCGCGCACCTGTGCCTTGCTCGCGATGTTGCGCGCGAACAATATATAGCCCGCAGGCTCCGACGCCTTGAAAAACGCGCGCTCGTCGGCGGTCAATTGTTCACCTGACATACCGAAAATTACCGGCTTCATGCCTCACCCTATCCTGCCTGTGCGACCGGCGTCCTGCATAACAAAAAGGGCAGGCCCCGCAAACCGGCGCCCGCCCCTTTCGTCGTGATTATAGCAGTTTATGCAGAAGCTGTTGCCGATTTAGCGCACGACCATGCAGTTTTCACCGGCGGCGCTCATCCTCGCGCAGATGTCGGCCGCCTGTGCTGCGCTGCCCGCCGAGGCGCGCAGGCGATAGACGGTGCCGCCGCCGACGGTCGCCGCGGTGACGGTGTGGCTCGCGCCCTTGAGGAAGGCGAAGCGCCGCGACATGTTCGCCCAGGCGCTGTTGGCCACCGCTTCGGAATCGAACGCGCCGAGCTGGACCATTGCCGTACCCGCCGGAACGGCAGGCGCGGCGGGTGCGGCAGGCGGGCCCTTGCCCGGAACGACGGCCTTGGGATCGGCCGGCGTAGCGCTGGCCGATTTGGCGGCAGGCGCCGACGCGGTCGCTGGCGCGGCCCCGGCGGTTGCGGGCGCTTCGGGCGCCTTTGTAGGGTCGATCTTGCCGTTGACCTCACCGCCCTGGCTGGTCTTGAAGCTCGCATCGCCTTCGCCCTGGAAGGTACGGGCGCCGGGATCGGCGGGCGCAACCTTATAGTCGCCCTCGGCCGCCGCGATCAGTTCGCCCTCGCCGTTCGACGCGCCGCCGCGGCTCTGCATCCACCAGATCGCGCCAACGAGCAGCGCGAGCGCGCCGAGCCCGCCCAGCACCAGCCCGATCAGCCGCCCCGGCGACACCGCGTTTTCATCCTCGGTATTATCGACCGCCTCCAGCCATGGAAGCCGGTCTTCCTCTTCCAGCGCCAGCGTATCGGCGGGTGCGTCCGCACGCCCATATTCCGTCATCACTGCATCTCCTCGACGGCCTCGACCCCCATCAGTGACAGGCCATTCCGGATTACCTGCCCGATTCCCGCGGCCAAGAAAAGCCTGCTTGCCGTGATGACCGGGTCGTTAACCACGATCATCCGCAGTTCGGGCCGGTCATTGCCCATATTGTAGAGGCTGTGAAAGGCCGCCGCGAGATCGCCAAGATAGAAAGCGACTCGATGCGGCTCGCGATTCGCCGCGGCACCATCGACGATGCGCGGGAACTGCGCGGCGAGCTTGACCAGCGCCAGTTCGTCCGCGTTGAGGCGCGCAAGGTCGATGGCCGACAGGCCGATCTCCGCCTCCTCCGCCTTGCGGTGCAGCGAGCGGATGCGCGCATGGGCATATTGGACATAGAAGACCGGATTGTCCTTCGAGGCCTCGACCACCTTCGCAAAGTCGAAATCCATCTGCGCATCGGCCTTGCGGGTGAGCATGGTAAAGCGCACCACGTCCTTGCCGACCTCGCGCACCACGTCGGCGAGCGTCACGAAATTGCCCGCGCGCTTCGACATCTTGACCGGCTCGCCGTCGCGCAGCAGCCGCACCATCTGCACCAGCTTCACGTCGAAGCGGGTCTTGCCGCCGGTGAGCGCGGCGACCGCCGCCTGGATGCGCTTGACCGTTCCCGCATGGTCGGCGCCCCAGATGTCGATCAGCTCGTCCGACGCCTGCGCCTTCTGGTAGTGATAGGCAAGGTCGGCGCCGAAATAGGTCCAGCTGCCATCGGACTTTTTGATCGGCCGGTCCTGGTCGTCGCCATAGCTGGTCGAGCGGAACAGTGGCAGTTCGACCGGTTCCCAGTCCTCGGGCATTTCGCCCTTCGGCGCTTCGAGCATGCCATCATAGACGAGGTCATGCTCGCGCAACCATTTCTCCGCGGCCTCGGGCTTGCCCGCCGCCTGCAATTCGGCCTCGGACGAGAACAGGTCATGCTCGATGCCGAGCAGCTTCAAGTCCGCGCGGATCATCTCCATCATCGCGGCAACCGCGGCCTTGCGGAACGGCACCAGCCATTCGCTTTCGAGCGCGGCGGCGAACTTGTCGCCATATTCGGCCGCCAGTTGCTCCCCCACCGGCTTCAGATAGTCGCCGGGGTAAAGCCCTTCCGGGATCTCGCCAATATCCTCACCCAGCGCCTCGCGGTAGCGCAGATGCGCCGAGCGCGCGAGCACATCGACCTGCCCGCCCGCGTCATTGACATAATATTCGCGCGTGACCGTGTGGCCGATCGCCTCGAGCAGCGTCGCGAGCGCATCGCCGACCACCGCGCCGCGGCAATGGCCCATGTGCATCGGCCCCGTCGGATTGGCCGAAACATATTCGACATTGACCGAAACGCCCTTGCCCTTGTCCGACTTGCCATAGGCGGCACCGAGCTTGTGGATCGCCTCCAGCTCGCCGGTCCAGCTCTCGGGCTTCAGCCGCAGGTTGATGAAGCCGGGTCCGGCGATCTCGACGCTGTCGACCTCTGCGATCTTTGCAAGATCGCCCTTGATGGCTTCCGCCAGCGCGCGCGGATTGGTGCCGGCGCCCTTGGCCAGCACCATCGCCGCGTTGGTCGAAAGATCGCCATGGCTCGCATCGCGCGGCGGTTCGACCGTGACATGCCCACGCGGCAGGCCCGCGGGCAGCGTTCCGGCGGCTTCCAGCGCATCGAGCGCAGCGTTGATATGGTCGGCAAAACGGACGTAAAGGGTCATGGCAGTTCTTACTGGCTCGCTTGAAACAGGGGATTCGTTGGCGGCGCGTTTACGCGCGGCGGCGGCGTTTGACCAGTAGGCCCGCGAGGAACGCGATCAGCGTCCAGAACGCCCAGTCTCCGAAGAAATAGGGCCAGCGCATGATGTCCTCGCCGAGCAGGAGCATCAGCAGGGCGACATTGTTCACCGGCGAAATCGCCCAGTGATCCACCCCATAGGCCAGCGGATAACCCACCACCAGTTGATGACAGACGCCCGCATCGGTGTCACAGGCCAAGGTTTCATACCGCTCGACCCAGATGGTGAGCAGCGTCAGGACCAATCCCGCAACGAGGCAGATCGCAAGGAATCGTGACGGGCGGGATCCCGCCGCCATCAGCGCGTGGCGTTATACTGCAGCTGCGCGTCGGTGAGCTGGAAGCCGATCAGCAATTCAAAGCTCGCCTTGGCGACCGCTTCCCGGACCTCGGGGTCCGCCATCGGGTCGAGCGCGGCATCGGCATCGCCCGCCTTGCGGCGGCGGGTGATCTTTTCGCGGATTTCCGGCGGCAACGTCGCGGCGGCGCGGTCGATATGCGCGGCGGCCTTCGCGCTCGCCTGCGCGCGAGTCTGCCCTTGGGCGAAATCGAGCGTGATGTCGCCGAGGCGCTTTGAAACGACGAAGGTGCCGCCCTGCACCACGGTGGAATAATAAGGCAGCGTCACTTGCCGCGCCGGACCCGCATCGCGGCGCGTCGCGAGCACGTCGAAGGTCGCGATGCTGTAGATTTTTTCGCCCTGGTCGTTGCACGCCGGGCGGACATTGGTGATCGAGGCGACCACGTCGATCGCGCGGGCATCGCGGCTCGCCGCCGGGTCGAACAGGGTCACATCGCCGGTATAGAGCGGTACGCCCACCGCCGGGCAGGCCGAACGGCTGGCGGTGATGCCGACGCCCGATTCAATGTCGATCTCGCCGGTGCGCGCGCAGCCGCTCAGCGCGAGCGCCGCGGCCGCGAACGCAAGCGTTGTGGAAATGATGGAGCGGCGCTGGTGAATCTGCGGCATGGCGATCTATATAGTCCTTAAGCTCGGGCTCTGGTTGGCGCTTCTTATCGGCGCAGCGCGGCGCGCGCAACCATTAGACTTTACGTCCGGCACTAGCTAAAGCGCGGAGCAACATGACTGCACCGTTAACATCGCCCGCCGCCGCGCCGCTGCCCCCGCTCAAATTGCGCATCGCCGCGCCGCGTGGCTTCTGCGCCGGCGTCGACCGCGCCATCACCATCGTCGAACTCGCGCTCGAAAAATATGGCGCGCCGGTCTATGTCCGCCACGAGATCGTCCACAATAAATATGTCGTCGACGCGCTGAAACGGAAAGGCGCGGTGTTCGTCGAAACGCTGGCCGAAGTGCCCGACGATGTGCCGGTCGTGTTCAGCGCACATGGCGTCCCCAAGGCGGTACCGGCCAAGGCCGAAGCGCGCGGCCTCTTCTATCTCGATGCGACCTGCCCGCTGGTGAGCAAGGTCCACCGCCAGGCCGAACGCAATGTCGAGGCCGGACGCCACATCATCTTCGTCGGCCATGCGGGCCATCCGGAAGTGATCGGCACGATGGGGCAGGTGCCCGAAGGTGCGATGACGCTGGTCGAGACGGTGGAGGACGTCGAGGCGCTGACCCCGGCCGACCCTGATAATCTGGCGTTTTTGACGCAGACCACGCTGTCGGTCGATGATACCGCCGCGATCGTCGCCGCACTGCAACGCCGCTTTCCCGCCATCGTTGGCCCCAAGGGCGAGGATATCTGCTACGCCACCTCCAACCGGCAGGCGGCGGTCAAGGCAATCGCCGCCGAATGCGAGGTGGTGCTGGTGATCGGCGCACCCAACAGCTCCAACTCGGTGCGGCTGCGCGAATGCGCCGAACGCGAGGGCGCGCGCGCCTACCTGATCCAGCGCGGCAGCGAGATTGATTTTGGCTGGCTTGAAGGCGTCAACACGCTCGGCCTCACCGCCGGGGCGTCCGCCCCCGAGGTGCTGGTGCGCGAGGTGATCGACACGCTCGCGACGCGCTTTTTGGTGACCGAGGAGACGGTCGAAACCGCGCAGGAAAAGATGGTGTTCAAGCTGCCGCGCAGCCTGATGGAAGACGCGTGATGGCGGTCTATACCCAGGTCAGCGCCGAGGCGATGGCGGCGTTTCTCACCCGCTATGATGTCGGCGAGCTGCGCGTCGCCAAGGGCATCGCCGAAGGGGTTGAGAACAGCAATTATCTGGTCGAGACGACGAGCGGGCGTTTCATCCTGACGCTCTATGAAAAGCGCGTCGATGAAGCCGACCTCCCCTTCTTCATCGCCCTGCTCGATCATCTCGCCGCCAAGGGCTGCAAGGTGCCGCGCTTCATTCCCGACCGCAACGGCACGCGCTTGCAGAAACTCGCCGGACGCCCCGCCTGCCTGATCGAATTCCTCCCCGGCATTTCGGTCACCGAACCAACCCCGGACCAGTGCCACGCCGCCGGACGCGCGCTGGGGACGCTGCACAAGGCGGTCGCCGATTTTCCGCTGATGCGCGCCAATGCGCTCGGCCCCGATGGGTGGGCCGATCTCATGGACAAGATCGACAAGGGTTTCGACGAGGTCCAGCCGGGCCTTGCCGCCAAGGCCGAAAAGGCCGCCGAAGCGATCTTCACCGCATGGCCGGGGCGGCTCGATTATTGCGTGATCCATGCCGATCTCTTCCCCGACAATGTGCTGTCGGTCGGCGACGAGGTAACGGGCCTGATCGACTTCTACTTCGCCTGCTCCGACATCCGCGCCTATGACCTTGCGGTCACGCACAGCAGCTGGTGCTTCAGCCATGACGGCCAGCAATTCTATCCCGCGCGCGCGGCCGCGCTGGTGCAGGGCTATCAGCAAGCCCACGGCCTCACCCCCGACGAACGCGCCGCGATGCCGGTATTGTGCCAGGGTGCGTCGCTGCGCTTTTTCCTGACGCGGGTCTATGACTGGCTTCATACGCCGGCCGATGCGCTGGTGACGCGCAAGGACCCGCTGGCTTACTGGCGGCGGCTCGAAACCTACCGGACGGGCGATCAGGCGCGGTTGTTCGGCGCGGCATGAGCGCATCCCCCATCAAGCGGCCGCACGTCCACATCGCCACCGACGGCGCGTGCAAGGGCAATCCCGGCCCCGGCGGCTGGGGCGCGGTGATCCGCTTTGGCGCGCATGAAAAGCTGCTCTCAGGCGGCGCGGCCGACACGACCAACAATCGCATGGAACTGCAGGCGGCAATCGAGGCGCTCAATGCGCTGACCAGGCCGTGCGATGTCACGCTTGCGACCGACAGCGTCTATGTCCGCGACGGCATCACCCGCTGGATCCACGGATGGCAGAAAAATGGCTGGAAGAACGCACAGAAGAAACCGGTCGCCAATGCCGATCTGTGGCAGGACCTCCTGGCCGCAGTGAAGCCGCACCGGATCAGCTGGGAATGGGTCAAGGGCCATGCCGGCCATCCCGATAACGAGATTGCCGACAAGCTCGCCTCCGACGCGGCAATCGCGATCCAGCGCGGCGAAAAATCCGCCACCGTCCCGGCGAACCCGGTCTAAGCGTATTGCGCATTGACCTCGACGGATCGCGTGGCATTCTTTGAAGTGAGATTTACAGGGGAGACTAGCATGTACCGTTCCGCCTCGATCCTTCTGGCCTCGGCCGCCGCGCTGGGCGCGCTCGGCTGGAGCAGCAGCGCCGAAGCCAGCTCCGACGGCACCTGCTACCCTACATGGTCGGTCACTTCGGCCGGTTTCGATGGCTGTTCGAGCGTCGCGATGCTGCAGCCGGGCAACGACACCCGCATCAGCCTGTTGTCGATGATGCTGGATGCGCGGGGCATTGCGCCCTCGACCGGCCGCCTGCCCGCGCGGTCCAAGGATGAATATTATTCCTATCCGGCCGACGCCCCTTTCTTCACATGGGACGAATATCGCTCCTATTATTTGCCGGCCGATGCCAGCGAGCACGTCCGCGGCGGCAGCCGGTGCAATAGCGATGAAAGCGGCCGGCAAGCCTTTATCGCTGCCGTTGGCGCCGCGCGCAATGTCGGCGAAGCCGAACGCACCGCGCTCGTCGATGCGCGCAAGGGGCTGACGATCGATTGCGACAAGGGGAGCAGCGCAGCCATCGCCCCGGCGGACTTGCTGGCGCAGCTTTCGGGCGCGGAAGCGAAGGCCTTTGCCGCCTATCTCGACGGCGCCTTCGCCTTTTACGAAGGCCGTCAGGAGGCCGCGCGCGCCGCCTTCGTCAAGGCGGCGGCGGGGAAGGACGCATGGCTGCGCGAAACCGCGCGCTACATGGTTGCCCGGTCCGCACTCAACGCGGCATCCGAAGGACTTTATGACCGCTGGGGCTATCGCGACGAGAAGGTCGCGGTCGACAATGCGCGGGTCAGGGCGGCGGAGGACGCATTCAACGCCTATCTCAAGGCCTATCCCGAGGGACGCTACAGCGATTCGGCGCGGGGGCTGCTGCGCCGCGTCTATTGGCTCGGGGGCGACTTCAAGAAGCTTGAAGCCGAATATGCGCGCCTTATCGGCGAAACCGGCATTGCAATGCCGGGGCTGGTCGAGGAAATCGACCTCAAATTCCTCCCCAACGCCCCGGCGAGCCAGCACCCAATGCTGCTCGCGGTGATGGACCTCATCCGGATGCGCGGCGGCTCCTACGGTTATGACGCCTGTTGCAAGGAGCCGCTGACGGCGCAGGAACTGGCGGGTCAGGCGGACATATTCCGCCAGCATCCGGCGCTGTTCGAATATCTCAAGGCAGCGCAGGCCTTTTACGTCGCCAATAACCCCGCCGAGGTTCTGCGGCTCATTCCCGACGCCGCGCGGCAAAAGGAATTCAGCCATATCCAGTTCGCGCGGCAAATGCTGCGCGGCGAAGCGCTGGCCGCAACGAAGGATCGCAACGCGCGCGGCTTCTGGCTGGAAATGCTCCCCGGCGCCAAGTCGGTGCACCAGCGCAGCCTGATCCAGCTGGCGATCGCCGATCTTGACGAAAAGAGCGGGCAGATCGCGCGCGTGTTCGCCAAGGATTCGCCGGTCACCAACACCACCATCCGGCGGATCCTGCTGCGCAATTCCGCCGATGCGGCGCTGTTGCGGGCGCAGGCGAAGGACCGTTCGGTTTCGCAGAACGAGCGCGACGTGGCGCTGTTCACGCTGCTGGAAAAACAGCTGCGCGCCGGTCTCTACAAACCATTCCTGTCCGATCTGGCCTTGCTGCCGGCGGGTCTCGCGCCCGAGGAGAATGGCTATATCGACACCTATTATGAGCAGAAAAAGGTCCCGCTCGGCGTCTTCGCGGGCGGCGTGAGCGGCAGCCTCTACCCCTGCCCGCAGCTGAAATCGCTCGTCACCACGCTGGCCGCGAACCCCAACGACACCAAGGGGCAGCTGTGCCTTGCCGATTTCATGCGGCAGCGGCTCGACAGCTATTCCTCATGGACGCCCGAGGCGAAGGACGGGTCGCTCGGCTCGACCCGCTCGCCGCTCGACGCAAGACCCTATTCGCGCATGGCGGTCTATCAGAAGCTCCTCGCCAATCCGCGCGTCACCGGCAATGACCGGGCCTGGGCGCTCAACCGCGCGATTCGCTGTTTCGAACGCAGCGGCTTCAACCATTGCGGCGATCAGGATATTCCGGAAAGCCAGCGCAGGGCATGGTTCCAGCAACTGAAGCGCGATTATCCCAACAACCCGATCGCGACCTCGCTCAAATATTATTGGTGAGCCGGCCCGCCCTTCGATGGCTGTTGCTCGCCGCGCTGCTGCTACCGGCTTGCAGCCCGCAGACGAAGCGCAACTGCGCGCCGGTGGACGCGCGGCACTATGACGCCTTCTGGCTGTGGGCCGGCGTCAAACCGCAGCCGGTGCTGGACAAGGCGCAACGCGTCTATGTGCTCGAAGGCGAGGTGCGCGGTGCGCCGGGGCGGCTCTTCGCCCAGCGCGGGCCGACCCCGCGTACGCGCGATATTCCGCTGTTCCTCGTTATCCGCGTCGAGACGCTCGACTGGGCGCCAGGAACGCGCGAGGCGATAATCGCGGCGCTGGCCCGCTGGGAACGCGCGGGCAACAAGGTGGTGGGGCTACAGATTGATTTCGACGCCCGCACCCGCGCGCTCGACGGCTATGCCGCCTTCCTCGAACAATTGCGCCGGGATGTGCCCGACCGCTTTGAACTCAGCGTCACCGGCCTCATGGACTGGAGCGCCAACGCCGATTCGGCCGCGCTCAACCGGCTGGGGCAGACGGTCGACGAGGTCGTGCTGCAAACCTATCAGGGTCGCAGCACGGTGCCCGGCTATGATGCTTATATCGCCCGGCTCGACCGGATGAAGCTGCCCTTCCGCCTTGGCATCGTGCAGGGCGGCGAATGGTGTCCCGCAACCGATCCGGCGCGCAACCCGGCGTTCAAGGGTTATGTCGTCTTCCTCGTCAACCCACGCTGATCAGAGGTCGAAACGGTCGGGCGAGAAGGGCTCGATCGGCGGAAAGCCTGACAAGCCGCTATGCAGGCTCCCGGACCGTTTTCCGGCAATCGCCTCGCCGGCGAGCGCGGCGATCGCGGGCGCGGTCATGATGCCGACCCCGCCCTGCCCTGCCAGCCAGAAGAAATCGGGCACCAGCGGATCGAAGCCGACCACCGGCAGGCGGTCGGGCGCGAAGCTGCGCAGGCCCGCCCATTTGCGTTCGACCGCGGCGATCGGCCAGTCGACGACATGTTCCAGCCGGTCGATCGCGATCGCGACGTCGAGTTCCTCGGGCGCGACGTCGCCCGGCTCGTCGCGGATTTCGTCATGCGGCGACAGCCAGATCTTGCCGTCGCTTTCGCCCTTGAAATAAAATTCGCCATTGACGTCGATGATGAACGGGAGGTCGGCGGTAACGGGCGCGTTGACACGGAGCTGGAGCAGCGTGCGGCGATAGGCGGTGATACCGACCGGCGCGACCGAGGCCAGCCGGGCGACCTGATCAGCCCAGGCGCCTGCGGCATTGACCACCAGCCCGGCTTCGATGGGCCCGCTGGTGGTTTCCAGCCGCCATTCCCCCGCCTCCGTCCGGTGCATCGCCTCGACCCGGCTGCGCGTCCTCAGTTCAACACCATGCTGTTTCGCATAGCGCAGATAGGCGGCGTGGAGCCCGCCCACGTCGATGTCGGCGCAATTGGGCTCGGCCACGCCGCGGGTCCATGCGGGCAGAAGTCCCGGAATGACCGCGTCGAGCGCCGCCCGGTCCAGTTCCTGCATCTCCACCGCGCTTCCGGCAAAGGCAGCGTGGAAGCGGTCCAGCGCAGGCCGGTCCTCCTCGCGCCCGAGCGTGATCGCGGGGCGATCCCGCAGGAAGCCATGCTCCGACAGCGCAGCCGGCGGCTGGCGCAGGAAGGGCAGCGAGGCGGTGGTGAGCGGCTGCACCAGCGGGCCGCCATAGCTTTCATGCCAGAAGGCCGCCGAGCGTCCGGTGGTATGGTAGCCGGGCTCGTCCTCGGCTTCGAGCATGACGATGCTGCGCCCGCTCCCTGCCAGTTCAGCCGCAAGGCTCGCACCGGCCATCCCGGCGCCAACGATCACGATATCGAATTTCATGAAGCTTATCCGTCTTTCATTGCGGCATATTGATCGAGAAAGGCATCAATACGGCCGAGGGCGTCATCACGCACCCCGTCATCTTCGCGAAGAATCTCGTGGGCGCTTTCAGCCCCATACTCGTGATGCCGGGCATTTTTAAGGTGGCGCGTAGCGTGCCGGATCGCCGCCGGGTCAACCAGCTTGTCGGCGCTGGTCGACAGGATCAGCATCGGCGTGGTGATCCGGGCGAGGAAGGACGGCTGGCGCACCGCGATCATCGAACGGTAGGCCGCCTCGATCCACTGCCAGCTGGCAGGGCCGGTGCGCAGTCCGGGATCCTGCTCCCACCAATATTGTTCATCGGCGTAACGGTCCGCGCTCCGGGTCAGCAGGCCGCTGCGGAACGCCTCGCTCTCGCCCGGCTTTTCACTGTGACGCCAGCCCGCGCGCGCGCCTCCGCCAAGGCTGCTCATGGCCCGTGCGACCCGGTGGCCGATCGCATTGGGAACGGGGTTCCTGAAACCCAGCATCGGTGCAACCAGCACCGCCGCCTCGGGCGCGATCCGGGCCTCGCCCAGTGCACGCATCACAATCTGTCCGCCCATACTGTGCGCGATCAGCACATGCGGCCCCGGCGTGCGCGCGGCCCACTCCGCATAATGATCGGCGAGGTCGTCGACCCAGATCGAAAAATCGGTGATGTGCCCGAAATTCAGGCCCTCGATCAGCCGCCCCGACTTGCCCTGCCCGCGCCAGTCGAAACTTTCGATATTCCACCCGATCCGGTGCCAGTGGTCGAAACTTTCCAGATATTTTTCAAAAAAATCGCCGCGCCCGCCCTGAAAAAGAATCGATCCGCGCGACGGCCGCGTGCTCGCGGGCCATGAAAAGCGCCGCAGGCTCCACCCGTCTCTGGCGCGGAATTCCTCGACTTTCGCATCCGACGGGATCGAGCGGCGAACGATATTGTCAGCTTTCATGGCCTATGGTTACGCTTTGGTAAGTCATGGCGATTAAGGAACATCGCCATGGGTGGGAATCAATATATCTACGCGTTTATCGGACTGTTCGCCGTCATGATGCTGGCGGCCGCGTTCAGCGACATCCGGCAACGCATCATAACCAACCGGCTCAATGCTGCAATCGCCTTGTTGGCGGTGCCTTACTGGTTCGCGGTGGGATTGGCTCCGTGGCCGGACATGGCGTTGCAGCTTGGCATCGGCATCGCCTGCTTTGCGCTGTTCGCGATACCGTTCGCGATGGGCAAGATGGGCGGCGGCGACGTCAAGTTCATCTCGGCGATCGCGCTGTGGCTCCCGCCGGGGCTGGTGCTGCCGTTCCTCATCGTCATGTCACTGGCGGGCGCGCTCCTGACCCTCTTCATGATCGTCTATCAGCGCGTCCGGCATAACAGCTGGAATCCCAAGGTTCCCTATGGCGTTTCGATCGCCGCGGGCGGACTTTGGGCGCTTCACCAACAATATATTAACCACTTTGTGTGAAAAGGAAGCGTGATCGATCGATCGCGCTTTGGAGGCCATAATCGTCATGGATAGAAAAAAAATTCTCTTGGTCGTCGGTGCGCTGCTGTTCGCAGGGCTGATGGCCTTTGGCGTCAACACGATGATGCGGGGCGCCGCTGCGCCGCAGGCGCAGGCCGCGGCCGCCCCGGAGCTTCAAGGTCCGATGGTGATGGTCGCCACGCGTCCGCTCGCGGTCGGCACGATCCTCAATCCCGAAATGGTCCGGTTCCAGCCGTGGCCCAAGGATCTGATGGAAAATGCCTATTTCGTGAAGGATCAGACCGACGTGAACAACCTCGTCGGATCGGTCGTGCGCAATGCACTCACCGCCGGTGAGCCGGTGACCCAGGGATCGCTGGTGAAGCCCGGCGAACGCGGCTTCCTGGCTGCGGCGCTTGGTCCGGGCATGCGCGCCGTCACGATCAAGGTCAGTACCGATACAGGCGTTGCCGGCTTCATTTTCCCGGGCGACCGTGTTGATCTCATCATGTCTTCGGAACTCGCAGCGTCTGGTGAAGGCGAGAATCGCAACTTTGTCGCGGGCGAGACCATCATCCGTAATATTCGTGTCCTGGCAACCGACCAGCGCGTCGACAGCAAGAACGACGAAGGCAAGGATGTGGTCAAGGTCTTCGCGACTGTAACACTTGAAGCAACGCCAGTGATTGCTGAAAAGATTGCCGTCGCAGAACGCATCGGACGGTTATCGCTGTCGCTGCGTTCGCTCGCCGACACGCAGGCCGAACTGGAGCGCGCACTTGCCTCGGGTGAAATCAAGTTGCCGCAGGGCGCGGATGCCAAGACCGAACGTGACCTTATTGAGCAGCTCGCCCAGCGTCCGATCGACAAGGGCTCGACCGTCACCACGGGCGGCCAGGTTTCGCGCTATCAGCTAAGCTATTTGCCGCGCCCCGCCCGCGCTCCGTCAGGCGGCGCTCCGGCGCCTCAAATGGCTCCGCAAGCGCCCGCCGCGTCTGCGCCCGCAGGTGGTACCGTGGCGCCCGTCTATAAGGGACCGACTGTCCGGGTCGTTCGCGGCGACAAGGTTACCGAAATTCCGGTTGGGGGAAATTAAGATGATCCGCAATAAGACCAAGAACATGTTACTCGCTGGTGCGCTCGCCGCCGTAACCGCGGTGTGGGCAAACGCAGCCTTGACCACTGCGGCAACGGCAGCGCCGCGCTCCAACGCCGCCGCCGACCTCGCGCTCTCGGTCGGCCGCGGGCGGCTGATCACCCTGCCCCGTCCGATGGTGGACGTGTTCGTCGCCAACGACAAGGTCGCCGACGTTCAAGTCCGCTCCTCGACCCAGCTGTATGTCTTTGCCAAGACGCCTGGCGAAACCAGCGTTTATGCGACCGATGCAGCAGGCCGCGTCGTTTATTCGAGCGTGATCCGCGTTGCCAACAATCTGGAAACGCTGGATCAGATGCTCGGTCTCGCGATGCCGGACGCGAATATCTCGATCAACTCGATGAATGGTTTCGTGCTCCTGACGGGCACCGTTGCTTCGCCGGAGGATGCGGCGGAAGCTGACCGCCTGGTGCAGGCGATGGTAGGCGATGGCACCAAGGTCATATCGCGCATTCAGACCGCAACGCCGCTGCAAGTCAACCTTCAGGTACGTTTTGCAGAAGTGAACCGCACCCTGATCAAGGATATTGGCGTCAGCCTTATCAATTCACCGCAAATCGATCCGGTTACCGGCCGTCCTCGGAAGAATCCCTATTTCAGCACTTATTCTGGCAACGACTCAGCGATGCACAAGGATAAAGACGGCTTCATCGACGGATTTATGAAGGCCAGTAACGGCACTTCGATCGGATTCGGCGGACGCATCCTCGGGCAAGTGCTGAACGCACAATTGGATCTGGCCGAAAGCAACGGGCTGGTTGCCACCCTTGCGCAACCCAACCTTACCGCGATGTCCGGTGAGACGGCCGATTTCCTGGCGGGAGGCGAATTCCCGGTACCGATGCCCGATCCGGGGGGTAATAGCACGCTGATCGTTTTCAAGAAATTTGGTGTCAGTCTGTCCTATACGCCGACCGTGTTGTCGAACGGTCGCATTTCATTGCGGGTTCGCCCGGAAGTGTCTGAGCTGTCGACCGAAGGCGCTCTGCAAATCAATGGCTACGCGGTGCCATCGCTGACGGTCCGGCGCACCGAAACCACAGTCGAGCTGGGCTCTGGCGAAAGCTTCATGATCGCTGGCCTGATGAACAACAAGTCGATCGGACAGCTGGGCAAGGCGCCCGGCCTTGGCGATATCCCGATCCTCGGCAATCTGTTCAAGTCCGACAGCTTCCGGCGCGGCGAAACCGAACTGGTGATCATGATCACACCGTACCTGGTAAAGCCGGTTTCAGCCGACCAGATCAAGCTTCCGACCGACGCGTTCAAGTCCCCGACGGACATTCAGCGCGTGCTGATGAACCAGAACGCGGATGGCAACAGCGGACAGGCTCGGCCGATGCCCACGATCGAAAATCGCACCGTTCCTGCTGGAAATGTTCTTCCACATGCCAATGCCGCCGACGCCAACCGCCGCACCAGGCAACCCGCCAGCAACGAGTCCGGTCCTGGCTTTTCAATGAAATAATGCCCGATAGCGCAGGAGTTTGATCATGCTATTTCATAACAAAACTACGGTACTCTCAGCTATCGCCTTGCCGCTACTGCTCAGCGGCTGCGGGGGACTTCTGAGCAACAATACCAACCGGATGCTGGATTCTGTGCATCAACCGGTCGTCAGCCAGAACCATTTCATAATGGATGTCGAAACCGGGGGCGGTGCGCTGTCCGCCAGCGAACAGCAGCGTCTTTCCGACTGGTTCCGCGCGATGAACGTCGGCTACGGGGATCGCATCGCAATTGACGATCCTGCGCCTTACGGAAACCGGGCAGCATATGATGCTGTTGCCGAGCTGGTGGCCCGTCATGGCATGGTGATGGCTGACGCAGCGCCGATCACCGCCGGTGCCGTAGCGCCCGGCTTTATGCGTGTGGTCATTACCCGGTCGCAGGCGTTCGTGCCCGGATGCCCGGACTGGTCGTCAAAGTCGTCGACTGATTTTTCCAGCGCGACCGGTTCCAACTATGGATGCGCGACCAATTCCAACCTTGCCGCAATGATCGCCGATCCGCAGGATCTCGTGAAGGGATCGGCCGGCACGCTGTCCGATCCGGTGTCCGCGGCGAAAGCCATCAAGGCGTATAGAGACGCTGAACCCACTGGTAAAAGCGGCCTCAAGGCTAATGACACTCGGGGAGGCAATTAAATGAACGCACCGTTTAAAGCTGCGGGCCTGCGCGATCAGTTTTCGGCTTATGTCTGTGATGAGGACACACTCGATGTCGTGCGTCCCATTGCGGCAGAGATGGGCTGGCAGGTCGAAAAATGCTATAAGGGCGGCCTCCGCAACGCGGTTCAGTCACTCTCCATTTCGGCCAGCCCGAACATCCTGTTCGTGGACCTGTCCGAAAGCGGCGACCCGCTCAACGACATCAACGCGTTAGCTGAAGTCTGCGAGCCGGGTACCGTCGTGATCGCAACCGGTCAGGTCAATGATGTGCGTCTCTACCGCGACCTTCTAGGTAGCGGGATACAGGATTATCTGTTGAAGCCCTTTTCGCCGGATCAGCTGCGAGATTCCCTTGCGCAAGCCCAAGCGGTATTTAGTGCGCCCCGCGCGATTGAATCCGGTGCCGATCGCCCGCATATCCTGGCCGCCGTTATCGGCGTGCGCGGAGGCGCTGGCGCATCGTCGCTGGCGACGTCGCTCGCATGGCTGATGAGTTCGCAACTCGGCCGTCATACGGCACTGCTTGATCTCGACATTCACTTCGGTACCGGCGCACTCAGCATGGATCTGGAACCGGGCCGCGGTCTTACCGACGCGCTTGACAATCCCAGCCGCATCGATGGCCTGTTTATCGAACGCGCCATGGTGCGGGCGAGCGAGCATCTCTCGATCCTATCCGCCGAAGCACCGATCCATCAGCCAATCCTCTCCGATGGATCTGCCTTCTTCCAGCTTCAGGAGGAGCTCAAGGCCGGGTTTGAAACGACAATTGTCGATCTCCCGCGCAATATGCTGATCCAGTATCCGCATCTCATGGCAGATATGCAATCCGTAACGATCGTGACAGAACTGACCTTGGCGGCCGCGCGCGACACCATCCGGTTGTTGTCTTGGTTCCGGTCCAATGCGCCGCAAGCGCAGCTCATCCTCGTCGCTAATCGCATACCTGCCGGACCGACTGAAATCAGCCAGAAAGAGTTCGAGGAATCGATTGAGCGGCCGCTGGATTTTGTCTTCAGCGAAGACAACAAGGTGTTCGTTCAGGCCGCCAAACTCGGCAAGACCGTGGGCGAAGTCGCAAAATCGGCCAAGACCGGTCAAACGATGGCTGCTCTAGCCAGCCGTATTCTGTCTGTTTCTGACGGCGAAGATGCGGACGATGCGGCGGCAGACAAGAAGCAGCAGTCTGCAAGCCGAAGCATGAAGGGTGGCTGGAAGTCGCTCCTTTCAAAGAAGAAATAGGTGGTGTTGCGGGGCGAGCGGCATCCGGCCGGCCTTCCCGCAACAGGTATGGAACATGAAGCGGCAGGATGATAAGATAAATGCCCATTGAAATGATGATCATGTTTGGCGGGAGTGCTCTTTTCCTGATTATCATTCTGCTGGCCTTTTCCGGCCCGTCAGAAGCGAAATCCCAAGGCCGCCGCCTGTCGCAGATTCGCGAGCGTCACAGCGCTTCACATGAATCCGCGATGGAAGCGCAAATGCGCAAGACCGTGGCGATGCGCGTGCAGGCGGATAGCTCGCTTGCAAAGCTGTTGCCCAACCGCCAGCTCCTCGCCCTCCGTTTGCAGCGCACCGGAAAACCTTGGCACCTTAACAGATTTCTGTGGGTGAATCTGGGCATCGTGATCGGCGTTGCGATCTTCCTCAAATCTCTTGGCGCACCATTACTGCTCGCCTTGTTTGGCGCGCTCGCGATCGGCATCGGCGTTCCCCACATGGCCGTCAGTTTCCTCATCAAGAAGCGGGTAAGCAAATTTGTTCAGAATTTCCCTGATGCTATCGACCTTCTCGTGCGCGGTTTGCGTTCTGGCCTTCCGATTTCTGAAACACTGCAGGTAGTGTCCGTGGAAATCCCGGGCCCCGTCGGCGAAGAATTCAAAGGCATTGTCGAGCGTATCCGTATCGGCAAAAGTATGGACGCTTCGCTGCAAGAAGCGGCGGACCTGATCGATACGCCCGAATTCCAGTTTTTCTGCATTACAACTGCTATCCAGCGCGAAACGGGGGGCAATCTTGCCGAAACGCTCGCAAATCTGTCGGACGTATTGCGCAAGCGCGCCCAGATGAAACTCAAAGTAAAGGCCTTGTCATCCGAAGCCAAGGCATCGGCCTATATTTTGGGCTGTCTTCCGTTTGTGATCTTTGCCCTGATTTATATGGTCAACCCCCACTATATTGGCGGCTTCTTCACCGATCCCACGCTTATCGCTACCGGTCTAGGCGCGATGGTATGGATGAGCATCGGCGTCGCCATCATGGCAAAAATGATCAATTTTGAAATCTGAAACAGGAACAGCGAATATGACTCCCCCTGTTCAAGGCCCTACTCTTCTCGGCATAGATGTGCTGTGGGTCGCCACTATCTTTTCGGCGCTCGGCACGTTTGCGGTTCTCGTGGCGATTTACGCGGCCGCCACAGTGCGGGATCCAATGGCCAAGCGGGTCAAGGCGCTAAACGACCGGCGCGAGCAGCTCAAGGCGGGTATCACCGCATCGACAGCCAAGCGGCGGGCTAAGCTGGTTCAGAAAAATGAAACCACCGACCGGATGCGTCTCTTCCTCGGTAAGATCAAGGTGCTGCAGACCGAGCAGTTAGCAGACATCCAGCAAAAACTGGCCCAGGCCGGTATCCGGTCGAAGGACGTCGCCATCACCGTGATCTTCGGTCGCCTTGTCCTGCCAATTATCATTGGCTCTCTGGCTGCCTATATTGTCTATGGAACCGACACGGTGATCGATTGGTCGCCGCTTAAGAAATTCGGCGCGTTCGCGGTGCCGCTGATCCTCGCCTACAAGGCGCCCGATCTCTTCATCCAAAACAAGCGTACGAAACGGACCGATGCGATCCGCAAAGGACTGCCGGACGCCCTCGACCTTCTGGTCATCTGCGCCGAAGCTGGTCTTACGGTCGACGCCGCATTCAATCGCGTCGCAAGGGAACTGGGCAAGGCTTATCCGGAGCTGGGTGAAGAATTTGCCCTGACCGCGATCGAGCTGGGATTCCTGACCGAGCGCCGCCAAGCATTCGAAAACCTGACCTATCGCGTCAATCTCGATTCAATCAAGGGTGTCACGACGACCATGATCCAGACGGAAAAATATGGTACCCCGCTGGCGTCAGCGCTGCGCGTTCTTTCCGCCGAATTCCGCAACGAGCGTATGATGCGTGCGGAGGAAAAGGCAGCTCGCCTTCCCGCGATCATGACCGTCCCGCTGATCCTTTTCATCCTTCCGACGCTGTTTGTCGTGATCCTGGGCCCGGCCGCCTGTTCGATCAAGGACGCGATGAAAGGTGGTTCGTTTGGCGGGGCCTAATCAACCACAAAACAATGAGAGAAAAGGGGGCTTCGCGGCCCCCTTTTTTCAATCCACCTGCTGTTCGATCACCCCGAAAATCGGATGATGATGCTCGTCGTCCATCCAGATGCGGACCGTGTCGCCTTTCCGGAGAAACGGGGTTCTCGCCTCGCCCTGCTGGATGGTCTCGACCATCCGTACCTCGGCGATGCAGCTATAGCCCAGCCCGCCCTCGCCCACCGGCTTACCGGGACCGCCGGAGGCGTCGCGATTGGAGACGGTCCCTGAGCCTATGATCGTGCCCGGCCCCAGCCGCCGCGTTTTGGCGGCATGCGCGATCAGCGTGCCGAAATCGAAGGTCATGTCCTCGCCTGCATCGGCGCGGCCAAAGGCCTGACCGTTCAGATCGACGTTAAGCGCGCCCTTGAGCTTGCCGTCCTGCCAGCACTCGCCCAGTTCGTCCGGGGTCACGAACACCGGCGAGAAGGCGCTCGAGGGTTTCGACTGGAAAAAGCCGAAGCCCTTGGCGAGTTCGCCGGGGATGAGGTTGCGCAGCGAGACGTCGTTGGTGATCCCGATCAGCCGGATGGCATCAAGCGCCTGCTCGCGGCTGGCGCCGAGCGGCACGTCGCCGGTCACCACGACCACCTCGGCCTCCAGATCGCAGCCCCAGCTTTCGTCCGCGAGCGGAATATCGTCGCGCGGTCCGAGGAAGGCGTCCGATCCGCCCTGATACATCAGCGGGTCATGCCAGAAGCTGTCCGGCATTTCCGCGCCCCGCGCCTGCCGCACCAGCGCGACATGGTTCACATAGGCCGAGCCATCGGCCCATTGATAGGCACGCGGCAGCGGGGCGGCGGCATCATGTTCGTGGAAGCGTTCGCGCGGGATCGCCTCATGCTCAAGGTCGGTCGCGAGCGCCTGCAAGTCCGGCGCGTAGCGATCCCAATCGTCGAGCGCGGCCTGCAACGTCGGCACGATATGGCTCGCATCGGCATACCAGGCGATATCCTTGGAGACGACGACCAGCTTGCCGTCGCGGCCCGATTTAAGTGACGCGAGTTTCATGAGGTTTCTCCTTCTTGCCCTCTCCTATTCGCCCCGAACCTGTCGAAGGGCAGGTTTAAGCCAGAGCGCTTCGACACGCTCCGCCCGAACGATTATCTAGAGGGTTTGCGCTGATTGAAACAAGGGTTTCGCTCACTCCGGAACGACAATCTCTTCCTTATGGAGCCATTCGGCGTGACGCGGCGCCTTCTTGGTGCGGCTCCACTCCTCGAGCATCAGCGGCGCGACGGTGCGCAGTTCGGCATATTGTTCGGCGGTGCCGATATTGGCCGCGAGTTCGAGCCGGTGGCCGTTGGGGTCGAAGAAATAGATCGAGCGGAAGATGCCATGATAGGTCGGCCCCAGCACCTCTATCCCCTGCCCCTCAATATGCGCCTTGGCGGCCATCAGCGTTTCCACCGAATCCACCTCGAAGGCGAGGTGCTGGACCCATTCGGGCGTATTGGTGTCGCGCCCCATCGGCGGCTGTTCGGGCAGTTCGAAGAAAGCGAGCACATTGCCGCCGCCGGCATCAAGGAAAATATGCATATAGGGGTCATAGGCGCCGGTCGAGGGCACATGATCCTCGGCAAAGGCGGTGACATAATCCATGCCGAGCACGCGGCCATACCATTCGACCGTCTCCTTGGCGTCATGACAGCGATAGGCGACATGGTGGATGCGGCTCAGGCTGAAGGGCACGGCGGGCGCTTCCTCCGCCGGTTGGAGCGTGGTGGGCGTCACCGGCATCAGGCGTCTTCCTTCGCTTCCAGCACGCCACGGCGCATCTGGTCGCGCTCCATCGATTTGAACAGCGCGGTGAAATTGCCCTCGCCAAAGCCTTCGTCCTTCTTGCGCTGGATGAATTCGAAGAACACAGGCCCGACCTGGGTTTCGGAGAAAATCTGGAGCAGAAGCCGCGGGTCGCCATTGTCGGTCGACCCATCGAGCAGGATACCGCGCTGCTGCAGTTCGGCGACCGGCTCGCCATGACCCGGCAGGCGCTCTTCGAGCATTTCATAATAGGTCGCGGGCGGCGCGGTCATGAACGGCGTACCGGTCGCTTTCAATTTATCCCACGATCCCAAGAGGTCATCCGAGATGAACGCGATATGCTGAATGCCCTCGCCATTGAAGGCGCGCAGATATTCCTCGATCTGGCCGCCCCCGGCCTTGCCTTCCTCATTAAGGGGGATACGGATCTTGCCGTCGGGCGCGGTCATCGCCTTCGAGGTCAAGCCGGTATATTCGCCCTTGATGTCGAAATAGCGGATTTCGCGGAAGCCGAAGATGCGCTCATAATAATCGGCCCAATAGGCCATGCGCCCGCCATATACATTGTGGGTGAGGTGATCGATGAGCTTGAAGCCCGCTCCCACCGGATGACGCTCCGCCCCGGTGAAATATTCGAAATCAATGTCGTAGATCGAAAGCGCATCGGGATTGGATTCGTCGCCATAGCGGTCGATAAGGTAAATGAGCGCGCCGCCAATCCCCTTGATCGCGGGGATGCGCAGTTCCATCGGCCCGGTCGCGGTGGGCACGGGTTCGGCCCCGCGCGCAATCGCTTCCTCATAGGCCCGGGCCGCATTCTTCACGCGAAAACCCATACCGCAGGCCGAGGGGCCATGTTCGGCGGCGAAATAGGCAGCCGGTGAGCGCGGCTCATAATTGGCGATGAGGTTGATGCCGCCCTGCCGCCACAGGTCGACATCCTTGGAGCGGTGATGCGCGATATGCGAAAAGCCCATCGCCTTGAACGCTGGCTCTAGCACGCCCTTTTCGGGTGCGGAAAATTCGACAAATTCAAACCCGTCGAGGCCCAGCGGATTTTCAAACAGGTCGGCCATGCCACTCCTCATCATGCTTTATTGGTTTCACTTGAAACCAACTTATCATCGCCTGCGACAGCGTGCAAGGGACGAGTTTGGCCCCGGTCCCCATGATGGATCATCGGTTCAGGAGACGGGTGGCGCTCAAATCCCATATTGACCGACCCATATAGTGTGGATCGCGACGGGTGATTTTCCGCCGTTCACATCCGCCCGGCTGCATGCTCGGCCGACGTCTGTATCTTGTCGAGCAGACGGAGCAACGTTGTCCGTTCGTCGTCATCGAGGACCGACAGAATGCGCGCTTCCATGGCAAGCGCCGTCGGCACGATCTCGTCATAGAGCGCTCGCCCGGCATCGTTGAGCTCAAGATGGTGCGAGCGCCCGTCGACAGCCGACGGTGTACGGGTCAGCAAGCGACGGTCGACCAGCGCCTTGGTCGCGCGGTTGACGGTCACCTTGTCCATATGCGTTGCATCGACGAGATCGCGCTGGGTGCGCGCGTCGCCCTCGCCGAGCACCGCCATCACCCGCCACTCCGGAATCTTCAGGCCGAAGCGGCTCTGATATTCGCGGGCGATGAGATCACTGACCACATTGGTGGTGACGGACAGCCGGTAAGGGGTAAAACCTGACAGATTGAGTTCGCTCGTCGCCATAGCGCTTGTCCTATCATTCGCCCAGCCATCTTCGCTTAATCAACAGCATAGCGCAAGCCCAGCCAGAAGGTCCGCGGTGATGCGCGTTCGATAATTCCCGCCCCGCTGATTGCCGCTTCGACCCGCTTGTTGGCCAGATTCTCACCCCGCAATTCGAATGACCAGCGGCGTGCAAATTCTATCCGCACACCGGCATCGAACGTCAGCGCCGGCGCAAGCCGGATCAGGTTGAGGTCATCTTCATAGCTGGCACCAAGATAGCGGGCGGTGACGTCGGCTTTCCATCCTGCTTCATGCCAGCTCGCACCAAACCGGCCGCTGTGGCGCGGCACCTGCGCCGGACGTTTACCCGCCAGCGGACCGCGTTCCAGCTGCGCGTCGACATAACTATAGCCGGCGGAGATTTGCACCGGCTCCAGTCCAACCGTTACACCCGCTTCAATCCCCTGCGTTTCCAGACGGGGGAGATTATCGCGCCGGCGGTAGATGCCACCAGCGCCGACAAAACCGACGCCGGGAAAATTGCCCGGCCCCATAGCGACCGTCACATTGGCAATGGCATCTCTGAGGATGTTGCGGAACAGCGTTACGTCCGCGCTTAGCGGCCCTTGCCTCGCGGTGAGGGATAGTTCGCCGCCATGAAAGCGCTCGGGCCGCAACAGCTCGTTGGCGGCTACAGCATCGGCGCCAGCACGGAACGGACGGTAAAGCTCGTTGAGCGTTGGCAAACGCCAGCCGCGATAGACCGCGCCCTTGAGCTCCAGCCCCTCGCTGATCAGGCCGCGCGCCGAAAGCCGGGCGGTCGGCTCCCAGCCGGAACGGTTGGCAAAACGATCGTCGGAACGAACGCTGCCGCCGATGTTGACCTCGCGCCGATGGCCATCACGGATCGTCCACCGGTCCAGACGCCCCGACAATGCCAGATCGACGCGTCCCAGTGAGACGCCGAGTTCGCCATAGGCACCGAACATATCGGTTTCGCCCCCGGCAAAGCGCGCTCGGGTCGGGCGCCCGCCAACATAAGTGAAATTCTCGCGGGTTTCACCGCTGGTCCGCCGCCACTCGGCACCCAGCCGCAACGGGTTGGCACTACCATGCAGATTGCGGCGGTATTCCACCCGCGATCCGATGCCGGTGGCCGGAACATCATATTGATCGAGCGTAGGCGTCGCACTGCTACGGCTGGCATTGACCGACGAGAATTGGGACGAAAGCTCGCGCAACTGCAAATAACCGAGCGCCAGCCAGGATGCGTCCGGACCGTTGTCAACGAGCCGCAAGCTGGCGTCGAGGCCGCTGTTGCGGTTGCCGGTATAAGGGACGCCGCGCGATCGGCGATCGTCGAACACGCGCACCGTCGCCTCGACCCTGGAATCGTGGTGCCGCGCGTCAATCGGCATGACAAAACGCGCGCCAAGTCCATAGCTGCGATAGGCCGCCGCTTCGTCAATGCTGCCCTGCTGTTCCGGAACGAGCGGGATGAAACCATCGCCGCGGCTGAAATTGCCGGTCAGGGCGATACTGCCCGTTCCGGCGCGGACCGACCAGTGGGCGTCTGCATCGACGCTGTCGCGCGACCCATAAGCGATACTCGCTTCCCGCCCTTCCGCCCTGGAAACAAGATGCACCGTCCCGGCAAGCGCGCCGACGCCATCACCCCCGCTTCCGCCGCCCCGAATGACCTGCAGCCCGGCCAGCCGCACGGCATCGAACGCAGTCCAGTTGACCCAGCCGCCGAACGGGTCGGTTTGGGGCACACCGTCAAGCAGCACCAGCGCGCGGCTCGATGCATTGCCGCCCAGTCCCCGCGCGGTCAGGCCCTGGCTGGTCGGATGCGCCGAACGGGCATCGCTGCGGCGAAACTGCTGCCAGCCGGGCATATCACGCACCAGCTGCTCAACGCGCACGCCCGCGGCTTGATCGACGGGACGAATGGTCGTTATCGGCATGTGACGATCCGGCCCCGACAGGGGCAGAAGCCCACCTTCAACGATGATGGTACCGGTATCGGCGGCCAGAACAGCGGGGTCATCCTCTTCCGTCGTAGCGGATTGGGCCTGGACTCCACCTGGCAATGCCAGGAGCAACGACAATGAAGCGATATATCTCATTGCGGCTGTACGGCTTCCGGCGCGGCGCGGGCAAAGGCGTCGAGCGTGGTGAGCTCGGCGTCGATCCGCACCAGCTTCGGGAAAGGGTCGAGCGGGGTCGAAAAGCGCCGCGCATTATACATTTGCGGCACGAGGCAGACGTCAACGAGGTTGGGCGCATCGCCGCCGAACAGGCCGGTTTCAGGCGCCATGGTCTCAAGCGCGCCGAACCCCTCGATGATCCAGTGCCGATACCATTGGTCGACCTGCTCCTGCATCGCGCCAAATTCCTTCTTGAGATATTTGAGGATGCGCAGGTTATTGACCGGGTGGATGTCGGCAATGATCACCAGCGCCTCGGCCAGTGTTCTTGCCCGCGCGCCGGCCTCCTCCGGGATCAGGCGCGGCTCGGGATAGCGGGCATCAAGCCAGTCGATGATGGCGAGGCTCTGGTTGATCACCGCGTCGCCGGTGTCTAGGCTCGGCACGAAACCTTGCGGATTGCGCGCGAGATGCTCTGGTGCCCGATGCGCGCCGTCGATCAGGCTGGTATCGACCGCCGCATAGGCAACGCCCTTGAGATTGAGCGCGATCCGCACGCGGTAGGAGGCGGATGAGCGGTAATAGTCATAAAGTGTGATGGCCATGCGCTCCTGCTACCCTCTCCTGTTCATCATCTGGTAAAGCGGCTCCGCTCATGGCATGTCTTGACGGGTGTAACAATGATGGAGCGCAGGCGGCATGAAGACGGCTTTTGTCCTGGGACCGATAATGCTGATGATGGTGGCCGCCGCACCAGCGGCTGCAGCGCCCGCCTCGATCGCGGGGCGTTGGCTCGCGACCGACCCCAAGGGCAGCATTATCGTCACCATCGCGCCGTGCGGCGATGCGTTGTGCGGCACGGTCACCGATCAGGTTTCCGGCCAGAAGGACCAGCGCGACATCAACAATCCCGACCCCAGGCTACGCAATCGCCCGATCAAGGGCATCCGCCTGATTTCGGGGATGGTGCCCGACGGAAAGCAATGGCGCGGGCAGATTTATGACCCGACGCGCGGAAAGATTTTCAAGTCGTTCGCGTCGCTGAACCCCAATGGCTCGCTCAACCTCAAAGGCTGCTGGACTTTCATCTGCCAGAGCCGGACCTGGACACGGGCACGCTAGTCTCCGCGCCGTCGCTCGCTCAGGGCGCGTCGCCCAATATCCATTCGACCCCGTCGCGCGCATGGAGTTCGGTGCTGTCATAGATTGGCAGGACGTTGGCCTTGGTGTCGACCACCAGCGCAAGTTCGGTATTGCCAAGCACCACCGAGTCAAAATCCGCCTGATCGATGCTGGTGATATAGGTCTTGAGATCGCGTTCGGCCTGCCGCGTGACCTTGCCTTGCATCAGTTCGTCATAGATGATGCGGTCGAGCATTTCCGCGTCTTCGGCTTCAACCGGCATCAACGTGACGCCGTGCCCGACGAGCCGCTGGCGATACCATTTACCGGTCATCACATTATGCGTGCCAAGCAATGCCGCATTGTGCATCCCGTCCGCGTGCATCTTGCGGCCGATCGCATCGACGATGTGCAGGATCGGGATTTTGACCGCTTCCTGCACTTCATCATAAACCCGGTGCATCGAGTTGGCGCAAATGAGGATCGCGGTCGCGCCTGCCGCCTCCAGCCGCGCGGCCGCCGCCTTCAGCACGTCGGCGGCATTAGCCCATTGCTCGTCGGTTTCGAGGCGCTGCAAGTCGCAGAAGTTCAGGCTCTCGATCAGCAGCGGCGCGTTGCAGATGCCGCCCGTCCGCCGCTGGATCATCGTGTTGATGTGGCGATAATACATCTCGGTGGAGACCCAGCTCATCCCCCCGATCAGACCCAATTTGCGCATGAAATCTCCGCGACTGTGATTAATGCCCCGAACCGGACAGCGACTTCACAATCTCTTCGACCATCTTCTTGGCATCCGCAAGCAACATCATGGTGTTGTCCATGTAAAACACGTCATTGTCGACGCCGGCATAGCCGACCCCGCCCATCGAGCGCTTGACGAACAACACCGTCTTGGCCTTTTCGACGTCGAGCACCGGCATGCCGTAGATCGGCGAGGTCTTGTCGGTCTTGGCCGCCGGGTTGGTGACGTCGTTGGCGCCGATGACGAAGGCGACGTCGGCCTGCGCGAACTCGCTGTTGATGTCTTCAAGTTCGAACACCTCGTCATAAGGCACATTGGCCTCGGCGAGCAGCACGTTCATATGGCCCGGCATACGTCCCGCGACCGGGTGGATCGCATATTTGACGTTGACGCCTTCCTTCTTGAGGAGGTCGCCCATTTCACGCAGCACATGCTGCGCCTGCGCCACCGCCATGCCGTAGCCGGGGACGATGATGACATTGTCGGCCTGGCTCATGAGGAAGGCGGCATCTTCCGCCGAGCCGCGCTTCCACGGGCGTTGCTCCTTGGCCTCGCCGCCGGCGATGGCGGCTTCGGCGCCGAAGCCGCCCGCGATCACCGAAAGGAAGCTGCGGTTCATCGCGCGGCACATGATGTAGGAAAGGATCGCGCCCGACGAGCCGACCAGCGCACCGGTGATGATCATCGCCGTATTATGCAGCGTGAAGCCCATCGCCGCGGCGGCCCAGCCCGAATAGCTGTTGAGCATCGAGACGACCACCGGCATGTCCGCGCCGCCGATCGGGATGATCAGCAGGAAGCCGATGATGAAGCTGAGCACGAGGATCGTCCAGAAGATCCACGGCGCCTGATCCTGCGTGAAATAGGCGGTGAGCGCGAGGATCGCCGCCAGCGTGCCAAGGTTGATGACATGGCGCATCGGCAGCAGGATCGGCGAGCCCGACATCTTGCCGGCGAGCTTCAGGAAGGCGATGACCGAACCCGAAAAGGTGATCGCACCGATCGCGGCACCAAGGCCCATTTCCACGCGGCTTACGGGCAGGATCGCGCCGTCGGCCCCGACAATCCCGAAGGCTTGCGGGTTGAGGAAAGCGGCCGCCGCCACCAGCACCGCGGCGAGACCGACGAGGCTGTGGAACGCCGCGACAAGCTGCGGCATGTCGGTCATCGCGATCTTCTTGGCGATGACCCAGCCGATCACCCCACCGATAGCGATGGCGCCGAGGATCAGTCCGAGCGTCGTCACATCGAGCGCGACATTGCCGTCCACCGCGAGCGGCGCGGCGGTCATCGGCATATGCGTGACCATGGTGGTCAGCACGGCAATCGCCATGCCGATCATGCCGAGCCGGTTGCCGCGCTGCGACGTCGAAGGAGACGAAAGCCCGCGCAGCGCAAGGATGAAGCACACGCCGGAAATCAGGTACGCGATGCTGACCCAGGCGGGTGTGGCTGCAACTTCATGCATGATCATTATCCCCCGTCCGTTCGTGTCGAGCGCAGTCGAGACACGGCAGCGTCATGCCGGCGCCTCTCGACTTCGCTCGAGGCGAACGGTGTAAGTGTTGAGGGCGCATTTAGCGCTCCTTCTTCTTGTACATGGCGAGCATGCGCGCGGTCACGGCAAACCCACCGAAAATATTGATGCTAGCAAGCACGATGGCGAAGAGCCCGAGCCACTTCGACGCCACGCCGCCCTCGCCCATCGCCGATGCCGCCGCCGCAATCAGTGCGCCGACGATAATCACCGAGGAAATCGCGTTGGTCACCGCCATCAGCGGCGTATGCAGCGCAGGCGTCACCGACCAGACGACATAATAGCCGACAAAACAGGCCAGCACGAAGATGGAAAGAATTGAAATGAAGTCCATGATGTTTCCTTCAATCCTCCCCTGCAAGGGGAGGTGGATTGCCCGCAAGGGCAAGACGGAGGGGTGTCACGCTGTCCGGAAAGGGGGACGCCCCTCCGTCAGCGCTACGCGCTGCCACCTCCCCTTGCAGGGGAGGATTGATGCGCGCGCGCGCTGTTGTGCTAATATGCTGAACAACGGCGGCGAGATCGCTCAACACATCCTTCGCGGCAATGCGGAGGGTTGCGATATTCCGTTCGGCAAACCAACTGTCGCGTACCCTGTCCCGTTGCGGACGATCACCGGTCTCATGCGCAAAGCTGTCAACTTCGATCACCAGCCGCGCTTCGTGACAATAAAAATCGGCAACAAAGGGACCGGACGGATGCTGTCTGCGGAACTTGAGATCGGCTGGTTTCTTGCGCAACTCGCGCCACAAAACCACTTCCGGCAGCGACATGCGACGGCGCAGTTCGCGCGCCTGGTCACCTACTCCGGCATGACCTTGCAGCATCAAACTTCTCCCCTGCGAGGGAAGGTGGGAACCGTCAGGCTGACGGAGGGGTGTCCCGCTCTCCGCCCGAACAGCAGATCATCGTCCGACTGCGGACCTTCATCGCCCCGCGCATGAGAGCCGAACAGATAGAGTGCGCAAATGCCATCGGCCCGGAGCGCGGGCTCCAGCGACTTTAGTTCGGCCAAGGTGCGCGCAACAGGCATATTTTACCCCAGCAACCGCTCGTTGACCACCTTGCCGCCCTGGGTAAGGCGGATCGCCTGGGTGATTTCATCGTCGTCGGGAAGGACGGGCTTGCCCGCCTCCTTGTCCCAGAAGGCCGAGAGGAAATTATAGAGGTTGCGGCTGAACAGCGCCGAGGTGTCGGCCGCGAGCCGCGCCGGCATATTCTTGACCCCGATCACCTTGACGCCGTGAATCTCGGTCGTCTGTCCCGCAACGCAGCCTTCGACATTGCCGCCCTGTTCGGCGGCGAGATCGACGATCACGCTCCCCGGCTTCATGCTGGCAAGCTGCGCATCCGAAATCAGGCGCGGCGCGGGCCGTCCCGGAATCAGCGCGGTGGTGATGACGATGTCCTGCTTGGCGATGTGCGCGGAAACCAGCTCGGCCTGCGCGGCCTTGTACTCGTCCGACATTTCGGTCGCATAGCCGCCGGTGCCTTCGCCCTCGATGCCCTTGACGCTTTCGACGAAGATCGCCTTGGCGCCAAGCGATTCAATCTGCTCCTTGGTCGCCGCGCGCACGTCGGTCGCGGAAACCTGCGCGCCGAGACGCCGCGCGGTCGCAATCGCCTGCAACCCCGCAACGCCGACGCCCATGATGAACGCCTTGGCGGCGCTCACCGTGCCGGCCGCGGTCATCATCATCGGAAAAGCACGGCCATATTCCGCCGCCGCGTCGATCACCGCCTTATAGCCGGAGAGGTTCGACTGCGAGGAGAGAATGTCCATCGACTGCGCGCGGGTGATGCGCGGCATGAATTCCATCGCCAGCGCGTCGATGCCGAGCGCGGCATAATCATCGACCCGGGCGCGCTCGCCGAACGGGTTGAGCCCCGCCACAAGCCAGGCACCGGGCTTGATGCCCTTGATGCTGTCCGCCGAAGGCCCCTGGATGCCGAGCACGATGTCAGCGTCCTGCAGCACATCGGCGCGCGAGCCCACGCTCGCGCCCGCCGCCTGATAGTCGGCGTCGCTGATCGTCGCGGTTTCGCCCGCGCCCTGCTCGACCGCGAGCGTCGCGCCGAGGCTTGCAAACTTCTTGATGGTTTCGGGGATAGCGGCCACGCGCCTTTCGCCCTCGGCCTGCTCCTTGAGGACCGCAATCTTCATTGGCTGACCTTCCGGATCAGTTGGCGATGAGCAGAATGACGATAGCCGTAGCGATCACGGTAGCGGCCGTGCCCCATTTCAGCAGGTTGAGAAAACCGGCATAGCTCTGGTTGGCTTGCTTCATGTCCTGTTCGGCCATGGATAAATATCCCCTCATGCATAATTCTGACGCTCATCCCTTAACCAAGCCACTATAATGCCTCAAGCCCTGTTCGCGATTTTCATACCGGCCGCCACTGGAACAAAAGTCAGGCCTCGTTTGCTATTCGTTAAGAGCTTCTTTACAGTTTCTGTCCTAAAACAGGACGATTTGGTCGACGGGAGGTTTTCAGGACACATGGTTACGCCGCAGGGTATGCCGATGCTCATGCTCATCGACGATGAGCCGGCCGGACAGCGGCTGATCACGGCGCTGGCGTCGCGCGGCGGATGGAAAACCATCTGCGCGGCGGACACCGAGACCGCGCTCGCCATGCTCGGCACACAGGACGGCATGATGCTGGATGCAATACTCGCCGACCAGTGGAAACCCGGCGAGGAACTGGCCGAGTTCGTTCAGGATCTGCGCGTCGACCGCCCTGCGCTCCCGCTCATCGTCATGACGAGCGATACCGCGCCGGCATCGGCCATCGCGGCAATGAAAGCGGGCGCAACCGATTATATCCACAAGCCCGTCGCACCCGAACTGCTCGTCAGGGCGCTCAACCGCTGCACCGGACAGCAGGGTTCCGCGGGTGAGTTGCGTCCGCTATCCGAAAAATTGCCGGTCGCGCTCGCGATCGAGGAGTTGATCGGGTCCGCCCCGCAGTTCCGCAACGCACTCGCGATTGCGGCCAAGGCGGCGCGCGCGCGCGTCCCGGTGCTGATCGAAGGCGAAACCGGCACCGGCAAGGAAGTCATCGCCAACGCGATCCACGCCGCCTCGCCGCGCAGCCGCAATCCGATGGTGACGTTGCACTGCGGGGCGGTCGGCAAAGGGCTGATCGGTTCCGCCCTGTTCGGCCATGAACGCGGCGCCTTTCCGGGCGCGTTTGACCGCCAGACCGGCAAGCTTCACCAGGCCGACGGCAGCACTATCTTCATCGACCAGATCGAACAGATGCCGCTCGACGTGCAGGCACGGCTGGTCGAGATGCTGGATCGCGGCGAGGTCCAGCCGATCGGCGGAGCGCGCGGGGTTCCGGTCGATGTCCGCGTGATCGCGGCGGCCGATACGCCGCTCAAGGCGCGGATTGCGAGCGGCGAATTTCGCGAGGATCTCTATTACAAGCTCGGCGTGGTGCAGATCAGCCTGCCGCCCCTGCGCGACCGGGGCGGCGACATCTCAGCGCTTGCCCGGCACCTGCTCGCGCGCATCGGCTCGCTTCCGGGGATGCGCAGCCTCGGGATTACCGATGACGCGATGCAGTTACTGCTCGCCTATCCGTGGCCGGAAAATGTACGCCAGTTGCAGACCGCGCTGTTCCGCGCGGCGATTGCGTGCGACGGGGACGCGCTCACCCCGGCGGAGTTTCCGCAGATTTCGCGCTTCATCAGCGGATCGTCGCTGACCGCCGGGAAACGCAATGGGCGCGGCGACGGGATTGGCGTGACGCTATATCTCGCGGACGGCAATCTGCGCCCGCTGGAGGAGATTGAGGCGGATGTCATCCGCCTCGCCATCGGCCATTATCGCGGCCGCATGTCCGAGGTCGCGCGCCGCCTGGGGATCGGGCGTTCGACCCTCTACCGCAAGCTCGCCGACCTCGGAATCGATACCGCCGCTTAGGCCGCCGAGATCGCGTTCTCGATATCGGGAATGCGGCTGTTCGACAGGTCCTTGGAAATCTCGCCGAGCAACACGCGCTCCAGTTCCTTGTGATAATGGCGGCGCATCTCGCCGAGCGAGCGCGGGTCGGCGATGATGATCAGGCTGTCGATCTTGTGCTGCAACACCCGCTGGTTGAGATATTCGACCGTACCGGCGGCGTGGCCAGCTTCTTCCATGCCACGGCTGTCTTCGCCGGTCGCGCCGGTATTGGGGCGATGCACGCCCGCGCTGCGGTTGCTGTCGTCGACCTTGGGTTCGCCGACAGCCTCGAGCTTCGCGCGCGCGTCGTTCGATACGTTGCGGTACAGCTTGAAATGCTCGCCATCGGCCACCGCGACGATCGTACCATGTTTGATGTCCATCTTATTCTTCTCCTTGTTAACGGGCACGAGATGGCGGCCCCGTAGCGAAAACGCAAGGAGGATGGAACCGGTTGCTCAGCCTTCAGTAAAAGGTGCGGTGAGCGCCGTATCGCGCAGGCCGCGCCAGATCCGGATAGCCTGCACCGTTTCAGCCACGTCATGCGCGCGGATGATCTGCGCGCCCTGTGCGATCGCCGCAAGATGGAGCGCGAGCGAACCGCCCAGCCGCCGGTCGGCCGGCGCTTCATTGTCGAGCGCACCGATCAGCCGCTTGCGGCTCGCGCCGATGAGCAGCGGACAGCCGAGCGCATGGAACAGCGCGGTACCGTTCACCAGCGCGAGATTATCCCCGACCCCCTTGCCGAAACCAAGGCCGGGATCGACGATGATGCGGTCCTGCGCGATGCCTGCCGCGGTCACGGCTTCGACACGCGCTTCCAGCCAATCGAATATATCGAACAGCACATCGCGATAGTCCGCACCCTGATGCGGATCGCTCGTCTGCGACGGCGCGTGCATCAAGACCACCGGAGCGCCGCTGTCGCGTACCACGGCGAGCGCGCGCTCGTCATAGAGCAGCGCGGATATATCGTTGATGATCCCGCCGCCCGCCGCCAGCGCCGCCTCCATGACCGCAGCCTTGCGGGTATCCACCGAGGTTGCGACACCGCCGCGCGCGAGCCGTTCCACCACCGGCTGGATGCGGGCGATCTCGTCCTGCTCCCACACCAGCGGCGCGCCGGGCCGGGTCGATTCGCCGCCGACGTCGATGAGGTCCGCGCCCTGTTCGGCCATACCGAAGCCCGCATTGATCGCGGCCTCGATATCGGCATGCTTGCCGCCATCGGAAAAACTGTCGGGCGTCACGTTCAGAATAGCCATGACGCGTGGCTGATCGAAGCGGATCACGCGCTCGCCAAGCTGGAGCGGCCGCGTCGGCGACTGGATATGGGCAAGCTGGCGGTCGGCGCGCGCGCGCGCGGGTGCGGGCAGGCTTTCAAGAAAGGCAGCAAGACCGGCAACCGGCACCAGCCGCTCGCCCTTCCGCACGCCGCCGGCCGCATCGCGCCAGCTCACCTGATAGGCGGAAAACCAGAGCAGCCCGTCGCGCAGGCGATGGACCTCGCCCTCCAGCCCATGCGGGCGGGCGACAAAGGCGGCGGGCTGGAAATAAATCCGGTCGGCAGGTGCGATCATCAAATCTCGGTAGCGAGCAGATAGGTCTGGCGCAACTTGTCGACCGGCGCGAGGCCCTTCACATCCTCATAATGCCAGAAGGTCCAGCCGTTGCAGCTCGGCGCGCCCTGCACCTTGGCGCCCATGCCGTGGATCGAGCCGGTCTCGCCATTGCATTCAAGGCTGCCATCGGCGCGTACCACCGCCTTCCAGCGGCGTTTGCTATCGGTCAGCACCGCGCCCGGCTGGAGATAGCCGACCTCGACCAGCGTGCCGAAGGCGACGCGCGGCGCGGCCTTGGGCGACTGCATCGTTTTGAGCGCCGATTCGTCGAGCGGCATTTCGATCGCGATGCGCTCGCTCGCGGCGGAGATATAATCATCCTCGCGCTCGATGCCGATCCAGTTGCGCCCGAGCCGCTTGGCGACCGCGCCGGTGGTGCCGGTCCCGAAAAAGGGGTCGAGCACGACATCGCCCGGCTGGGTGCAGGAGAGGAGCACGCGGTAGAGCAGGGCTTCGGGTTTCTGCGTCGGGTGCACCTTGGTGCCGTTTTTCTTCAACCGCTCCTGCCCGCCGCAAATCGGGAAATTCCAGTCGGACCGCATCTGCAATTCGTCGTTCAGCGTCTTCATCGCGCGATAGTTGAACTTATATTTGGACCCTTCCGCCTTCGACGCCCAGATCAGCGTTTCGTGCGCATTGGTGAAGCGCGTGCCCTTGAAATTGGGCATCGGGTTGGATTTGACCCAGATGATATCGTTCAAAATCCAGAAGCCGGCATCCTGCACCGCCGTGCCGACGCGGAAGATATTGTGATAGCTGCCGATCACCCAGATGGTGCCATTGGGTTTCAGGATACGGCGCGCTTCGGCCAGCCATTCGCGGGTGAAGCGATCATAGGCGGCAAAGGTATCGAACTTGTCCCAATCATCGTCGACCGCATCGACCTGGCTGCCATCGGGGCGGAACAGATCGCCGCCAAGCTGGAGATTATAGGGCGGATCGGCAAAGATCATGTCGACCGAGGCATCGGGGAGCGCGCGCATATGGGTGACGCAGTCGCCCTTCAATATGCTGTTGAGCGGGAGCGATGCGGGCGCGGCTTTCGCGGCCGCAGCCTTGCGCGCGGGCTTTGTGGCCCGGGCATCCAGGCTGGTAAATTTGTCGATCACACCCATTGAATCATGGCCCCCTTCTGGTCGCGGAGCGGCAAACTGAGTCCACGGACTCTTTGCGTCAAGTTCAAAAGCTTAGGGAACAAGCCTGACAAAATGGTTAACAGTTTGAGAACGAAACGAGTCCCCACATCATATGGTTTATGAACTCTTCACCCAGACTCCATCCCTTGTGGTGTGGCGCAAAGGACTCGCCGGAAAAAAACTTGCCCGGCCACCCTCCCTTTCCAGGAGGGTCGAAAAAGCGGCAGCTTTTTTGGGGTGGGTATTGCGGGTTTACCCAAGCCGCGTTTTATCCACCCCGAAAATCGCGCCGCAATTTTTGACCGTCCCTGAAAAAGGGAGGGTGAGAGGCGCCTAAAACATTTCCAGTTGGGCGACGGGGGCAAAGCTGCGGCGGTGGAGCGGGGTCGGCCCGAGTTCGCGCAGCGCCCTCAGATGCTCAGGGGTACCATAGCCCTTGTGCCGGGAGAAACCATAGCCCGGATGCGCCGCGCAATAATCGCGCATCATCCGGTCGCGCGCCTCCTTGGCGAGGATCGAGGCAGCCGAAATGCAGCGTTCGCTGGCATCGCCCTTGACGATCGCCTCGCAACATGCCCAGCGCCAGCCCGGATTGCGCCCGAACGGGGTGAGGTTCCCGTCGATCAGGATGCGCAGCGGCTCCGCGCCGGCCGCCTCGCACAGGGCCTCGACCGCACGGGTCATCGCGAGCATGGTCGCCTGGAAAATGTTAATGCTGTCAATTTCGGCAACAGTGGCGATGCCGATCCCGTAGAGGCAGCGTTCGAGGATGCGCGCTTCGAGCCGGGCGCGCTGCGCGGGATTGAGCAGCTTGCTGTCGCCGAGTCCGCGGATTTCCTTGCCGCACAGCACCACAGCCGCCGCGACCACCGGTCCGGCCAGGGGGCCCCTTCCCGCTTCATCCACCCCGACTATCATGCAAACGCCTTCATGGCGTCAGTCCTTATCGCGGATTCTCCACGGCGGGAAGCGCCGGTTTTCACCGGCCTTGTAAAGACAGATGATATTGCCGAACGGATCGCGCAGCCGCGCCTCGCGCCAGAGCCAGGGCTGGCTCACCGGGCCATGTTCGAAGCGGAAGCCTTCGCGGCCCAGCCGCTCCGCCGTCGCGTCGAGATCGGGACATTCGAGATAGATGTGGGTTCCGCCGGGGCCAGCACAATCCGGATCGTTATGGATAGAAAGCGTCGCCCCGCCCGCGGTTTCGAACCGGGCATAATCGGGCTTTTTGCCGACAATCGGCCGGAGCCCGAACTTTTCGTAAAAGGCAAAGGACGCGTCATAATCCGACATGCAGACGGTGATCTGGTTGAGCGTCAGCGCCTTGCCGACGTCGAGCCGCACCCGGCCGTGCCCCATCGGGCCGTGGCCTTCGCCAAGGTCGGGCGCCTCCATCAGCGCGATGCGCACAAATTCGCGCGCGCGGTCGACCGCGGCGGGCAGATCCATCCCCTGCGCCAGATGCACCGCGATCGCGCTCGCCATGGTGCAGCCGGTGCCGTGGGTGTTGCGCGTGACGATGCGGTTGGCCTGCCAGCTGGTCATATTGTCTTCCTCGACCAGCGCATCGACCAGCACGTCACCTTCTTCATGCCCGCCCTTGATGAGGACGGCGCAGCCATATTGCGACACGAGGTTGAGCGCGGCGGCGACTTCATCATCGCCGACCGAAAGCGCCGCGAGTTCGGGCAGGTTGGGCGTCACGATCGTCGCGACGCGCATCAGCCGGGCAAAGGCCTCGATGGTATCCGCATCCGCCAGCGCCGAGCCGCTGGTCGAAACCATGACGGGATCGAACACCACCGGAACCCGCTCCGAGCGCTCGAGATAATCGGCCACCGCATGCGCGGTCGCGGCCGAGCCGATCATGCCGATCTTGACCGCATCGCAGCCAATATCATCGACCACCGCGTCAATCTGCGCCAGCACCATATCGGTCGGGATCGGGTGGACATCGACCACCCCCATCGTGTTCTGCGCCGTCACCGAGGTGATCGCGGTCATGGCATGGCCGCCCAGCATGGTGACGGTCTTGATGTCCGCCTGAATGCCCGCGCCGCCGCCACTGTCCGAACCAGCGATGATGAGAACGCGCGCCATGGGATCGTTCATGGTCATGCCTTGCTGCCCCCACCCTCATATTTGCGCGTGACCGAGGCCGGATATTGCGCCAGCAATTCGGTCCGGCGCACCGGCCGGTCCATCAGTTCGCCGCCGCAATTGGGGCAGATGTCGTCCAGCGCCTCGCTGCACGCGGCGCAGAAGGTGCATTCGAACGAACAGATGAACGCACCCGGCGCATCGGCGGGCAGGCCGGTGCCGCATCTTTCGCAATCTGGCCGCATCTCAAGCATTCAAACTTCCCCGCCTCAGGCAGCGGCCTTCTCCACCGCCGCGCAGATACGGTCGACGACCTCCGTCACGCGGCCGGCATTGTCGCCTTCCGCCATGACCCGGATCAGCGGCTCGGTCCCCGATGCCCGGATAACCAGCCGCCCTTCCCCCTGGAGATCGCGTTCCGCGTCCGCGATTGCCTTTTTGACCGGCTCCGCTTCGAGCGGCGCCGAGCCCTTCTTATACCGGACATTCTTAAGAAGTTGTGGAACCGGATCAAACTGATGCAATAATTCCGAGGCCTTCCTGCCGCTTTCGACCAGTGCCGCGAGCACCTGAAGCGCCGCGACGGTGCCGTCTCCGGTGGTCGCATGGTCGGAAAGGATCATATGGCCCGATTGCTCGCCGCCGACATTGAACCCGCCCGACCGCATCCGTTCAAGCACGTGACGGTCGCCCACGGCGGTGCGCACCAGCATCAGCCCCTGCGACTGGAGATGGCGTTCAAGCCCGAGGTTGGACATCACGGTCGCGACGACACCGCCGCCGCGCAGCAGCCCCGCCTCGTTCCAGGTCGATCCGATCAGCGCCATGATCTGATCGCCATCGACCACCTCGCCCTGTTCATCGACCACGATCAGCCGGTCGGCATCGCCATCGAGTGCGATGCCGATGTCGGCCTGTTCGAACACCACCCGCTCGCGCAACTGGCCGAGCGAGGTCGAGCCGCAGCCATCATTGATGTTGCGGCCATTGGGATTGACCCCGATCGCGGTCACGCTTGCACCCAGTTCCCAGAAGGCGGTCGGCGTGGTGTTGTAGGCCGCGCCATTGGCGCAATCGACCACGATCTTGAGGCCATCGAGGCGGACATGCTCGGGGAGCGACTGCTTGACCGCGTGGATGTAGCGCCCGCGGGCGTCCTCGATGCGGCGGGCACGGCCGATATCATTGGGAAGCGCGAGGTCGACATCCGACGCCAGCAGCTCCTCGATGCGGATTTCGTCGGCATCGGACAGCTTGTAGCCATCGGGCCCGAACAGCTTGATCCCATTGTCATGATAGGGATTGTGGCTTGCGGAAATCATCACGCCGAGATCCGCGCGCATCGAGCGCGTCAGCATCGCGACTGCAGGCGTCGGCATCGGCCCCACCTGCACCACATCCATGCCGACGCTGGTAAACCCCGCAACGATGGCATTTTCGAGCATATAGCCCGAAAGCCGCGTATCCTTGCCGACAACAACGCGATGCTTGTGATCGCCGCGCAGGAAATGTGCGCCGGCGGCCATCCCGACCTTCATGGCAATCTCGGCGGTCATCGGGGAGGCGTTGGTCAGCCCCCGGATACCGTCCGTGCCGAAAAATCTTCTTCCCATCCTGTCTCCGCTATGCGGCTCGCGCCGCTGACATAAGAAGCTCCGACGCGGGCATGGAGCGCCCGCATCCCGAAAGCGATAAGCGCGCTTCTAGGGTTTTACACCCGCCACAGGCAAGATTATTTGCTTGCGGCCCCGCGCAATTAAGGCAAACCATCGCGCCATGAATGATGACATCGCCGCCGCGGGCGCACCCAGCCGCCCAACCCCATTCTGGAAAACCAACAGCGCACGCATCCTGATCGCGCTGGCGCTCGGGCTGATCGCCGGGATCATCGTCGCGCGGCAGGGCAAGGCCTTTGCCGCAACCACCGTGCCCTGGGCCGAGCTGATCGGCTCACTGTGGCTCAACGCGCTCAAGATGACGATCGTGCCGCTGGTCGTCGGCCTGCTCGTGACCGGCATCGTCCAGACCGCTGAGGCGGCGAAGGCCGGGCGGATCACCGCGCGCACCGTGCTGTGGTTCGTCGCGCTGTTATGGGCGAGCACGATCTTTTGCGCGCTTTATATTCCCGCCATCCTGTCGATCTTCCCGATGCCACAGGAATCGGCGGCGGCGCTGAAGGCGACGCTGTCGGGCGCGGATACGATCAAGCAGGTTCCGACCTTCGCCGATTTCGTGCGCGATCTCATCCCCTCCAACGTGTTCAAGGCGGCGAGCGAGGACAAGATCCTGCCACTCATCATCTTCACAACCCTGTTCGCCTTTGCCGTCACCCGGATCGTGCCGGAATTCCGCCGGATCATCGCCAATTTCTTCGCCGCGATGACCGATGCGATGGTGGTGATGATCCATTGGGTGCTGCTGGCGGGGCCGGTCGGCGTGTTCATGCTCGCCTATGTGGTCGCGGCGCAGACGGGCGCGGCGGCGCTCGGCGCCCTCGCCCATTATGTCGCGATCGTCGCCTCGATGGGCATCCTCGTTCTCTTGTTCGCCTATGTCTTCGCGGTTGTCACCGCCAAGCTGCCGCTCGGCAGTTTTGCCAGGGCCGCGGTACCGGCACAGGCGGTCGCGATCTCGACGCAAAGCTCGCTCGCCTCGCTCCCCGCGATGCTGCGCGGTACCGAGATGCTCGGCGTCCGGCGGCAGATCGCCGACGTCGTGCTGCCGCTCGCCGTCGCGCTCTACCGCGCCACCAGCCCGTCGATGAACCTTGCGGTCGCGCTCTATGTCGCGCACTGGTATGGTATTCAGCTGACCCCCGCGCAGATCGCCGCCGGGGTCGCGACCGCGGCGGTGACTACTATGGGCTCGGTCAGCCTGCCGGGAACGGTGAGCTTTGTCGCCTCGATCGCGCCGATCTGCGTGGCGATGGGCCTGCCGGTCGAACCGCTTGCGCTCCTCATTGCGGTCGAAACCATCCCCGATATTTTCCGCACTGTGGGCAATGTGACGATGGATGTCGCGCTGACCGCGGCAATCGACAAGCAAAGCGCCGATGACCTGGTCGATACGCCCGACCTCGTCAGCCACACGCAAATCTGAACGATCAAGGAGACTTGGGCTTATGCAATATCGCACTCTTGGCAAGGACCTCAAGGTTTCCGCGCTCGGCCTTGGCTGTATGCCGATGGCAGGCGTTGGAATGAACATGTATGGCGTCGCGAATGAAGAGGAGGCGATCGCCACGCTCCAGCGCGCGGTCGAACTGGGCGTGACCTTTTTCGATACCGCCGAAGTCTATGGTCCCTACAAGAATGAGGAACTGCTCGGCCGGGCCTTTGCAAGCTTTTCGGCGGACCAGCGCGACAAGCTGGTGATCGCCACCAAGTTCGGATTTCGCTTCAATGATGGCAAGATGGCGGGTGTCGACGGCAGCGCCGCCAATGCCCGGCGTGCGGTGGAAGGCTCGCTGAAGCGGCTCGGCATCGACGTGATTGACCTTTACTATCAGCATCGCGTTGACCCCAATGTGCCGATCGAGGAAACCGTCGGTGCGCTTGCCGACCTTCAGAAGGAAGGCAAGATCCGCCATATCGGCCTGTCCGAAGCAGGACCCGAGACATTGCGCAGGGCGGCAGCGGTTGCGCCGATTACTGCGCTGCAATCCGAATATTCGCTGTGGGAGCGCGAGGTCGAAACCGACATTCTCCCCACCGCTCGCGAACTTGGCGTCGGCTTCGTGCCTTATTCCCCGCTCGGCCGGGGTTTTCTTACCGGCAGCATCACCAGCCACGACCAGATCGACGCCAATGACTGGCGGCAGAATGATCCGCGCATGAGCAAGGAAAATTTCGACCGCAATATGGAACTGGTCAAGGTGGTGCGCGGCGTCGCCGACAAGCACAGCGTTTCACCGGCCCAGATCGCGCTCGCCTGGCTGCTGGCGCAGGGCGAGGACATTGTCCCCATCCCCGGGTCGAAACGCCGTGCCACGCTCGAAGACAGTGTCGCTGCGGTCAACGTCAACCTCGACACCGACGATCTGGCGACGCTGGACACGGCCGCGCCGGTCGGCGGAACCGCGGGCCTGCGCTATAGCGAAGCGGGCATGAAGATGGTGCGGCTCTAAACCGGCTCCGTCCTCGCTCGCTTGACGGTTTCCCGCCGCGCCTTATGCTCTTCGGCACTGGGCGGCGGGGTGAAGGCGATGACCGTATCTCCCACCATCACCATCGGGCTGCCGAGCGTCGAGAAGAGATCGAACGAACCATCCGGGCGCACCACGGCCAGCGGCGCGCCTTCGGCATTCAATTGCGCGCGGAACGCACCATAGCCGAACTGGTCGGTAATCCGCGTCCGGGTAAACACCCAGCCTTCGGTATGGCGGGTCAACAGGTCATAGATGCTCGGCGGCTCGGTAAAGATCATGCCGCCGCGCGGGACGGTCATCCCGCCGCGGCTGTCGGGCGCGGCCTGCAGCACCTTGGAGAAGCTCAGCTCCGGGCCAAGTTCGGTACATACCAGCGCATTATACGCGTCGCTTTCGGACGTCGCGACGACATTATGATAACTCGGCCAGTTGAAGTGATGGCGGAAATCATCGTCAAGCATATCGCCCTGATGCCCCTCGATACCGGATTTCCTGGCGCGCCAGTTGGCAAATTTGCCACTGTCGGCCATCGCGACCTTGACGCCCGCTTTCTGCATTGCTTCGCCAAAGTCGAGCGACCAGCGGTTGATCCCGAGCAGAAGCAGCGCGCGTCCTTCCCCCTGATCGATTCCGAGAAGACGCGCCCACCATTGCGCGGTGAACCCGTGCGCAACGATGGTCGTGATCGCGGTGGCAAAGGCAAGCGGCACCAGCAGCTCCGCGCCGGGGATGCCGTCATCGGTGAGGCGCAGCGCGAATACACCGGTGATCGCAACCGCGACAATCCCGCGCGGAGCAACCCAGGCGATGAACAGCCGCTCGCGCATCGGCATGTCGCTGCCGGTCAGGCTCAACAGAACAGTCAGCGGGCGCGCGACGAACATCAACATCAAGAGGTAGAAAACGAAGCGCGCCTTCAGCTGGCTGATCACCGCCCAGTCGAGCGAAGCCGACAGGATGATGAACACGCCCGAGACGAGGAGCACGGTGAGATCCTCCTTGAAGCGCCTCAGCGCGGCGCTCGAAAAGGTCGGCCGGTTGGCCATCACGACACCCATGATCGTGACGGTGATGAGACCGCTTTCATGCTGGATCTTGTCAGCAAGGACGAACGAGGCAATCACCGTCACCAGCAGCAGCGGCGCTTTCAGATATTCCGGTACCATGTTGCGCAAAAACAGCCACGGAATGGCAAAGCCAAGCGCCAGTCCCATCAGCGCCGCCAGCGTCGAGGCAAGCAGGACGTTAAGCAACACGCCGACGCCCGCTATCGTGCCCCCGTCATAGGTCATCAACGCATAGACGAGGATCGCCAGCATCGCCCCGATAGGATCATTGACGATCGCTTCCCACTTAAGCGTGTCGGCAACGCGGCGTGGCACGTTGATCGCCCGCAACATCGGCCCGATCACGGTCGGTCCCGTCACCACGAGGATGCCGCCGAACAGGAAGGACAGATCCCAGCTTAACCCCGCGCCATAGCGCACCGCGAGCGAACAGAGCAGCCATCCTACGGGAACGCCCAGGAACACCAGCCGCTTGACCGCTGCGCCCGCTTCGCGCAGGTCGGCGAACTTGAGCGTCAGCCCGCCTTCGAACAGGATCACCGCCACCGCCAGTTTGATCAATGGCTGACGCCATTCGTCAAAATCGGACTTGGGATCGAGCAGTCCGGACACCGGCCCCGCCAGCAGCCCCGCCACCAGCAGAAAGATGATCGCGGGTCGTCCCGTGCGCCACGCAACCCATTGCGCGCCGATCCCGATGAGGCCGATTGCGGCGACCTTAACCATGAGCATTTCGCTGGCCATGAAGGCGCGCTTAGCGGATTGGAAAGCGCGCGCCTACCCGTTCAACCGATGAACTTCCAGAAACCGGCGCGCGGTGCGCCCCACATCGGATGCGCCCAGCTGATCGCGAAAAAGAATATCGTGCCGGCAACAAAGGCAATGCCAAGCCCTCGCAGCATCTCGCTCCAGCGCGCCCTGCCACTGACAAGCGCAGCGAAGGGCAGATAGCTGGTCCGCGCCGACCACTGCGCCCAGGCCTCGCCCAGTTGCGCGCGCTTCTTGTGATCCTGCCCCCACGCGCCGCCAAGCGCGAGGACGAGCAGCGCGCTATCGAAGACATGGTTGGACGGGGTCGGCCACAGCGCCATGTGAACGAGCGCCCATAGCGCGATCGCCCACATCATCGGGTGACGCGTAATCGCGAAGACGCCGCGCGGTGCCTTTGCCGCGTCGCGCCGGGCGATCGCCTCGGGCGCGGGAAAGGCGGGGTTGCTGAAAAAGGACCCGGCGAGCAAAATACTCGCGAACCACATCACGAAGGTGGCGACCATCCAGGCGGTATCGCCCGGCGGTTCGGCGATGGTCTCGCCCCCGATCCGGGTCAGTGCCCAGATCATCCAGCCGAACGTCGCGAGCGCGACGAGACTGTAGAGCCCGCGAAATCCGTTCTGCCCCATCGCCCGCACCAGCGGTGCGCGCAGCGGGTGCGACATAAGGAAATGGGTGCCGACAAACAGCAGGCTGGCGACGATAAGCTGAGTCATCGGAGGCATCCGGCGTGGCCCTTTTCCCGAAAGCGGATGCCAAAGCTTATGCCTTGCAAGGAAGGGCCAACGCAAGCGGCATGCGACGCGAAATAGGACCCGTTAGTCCTGAGTCCTGAGCCTGCCGAAGGGTCGAAGGACGTCCATCGGCTACGAGGGGCTCTTTAACCCGTCCTTCGACAAGCTCAGGACTAACGGAGTTTTTTACTAGCGGTCGTACGCTTTCGGCAACGCTCCCTCAACCGGATTGCGATAGCGGTCGCGCAGGCGATTCTGGCGGGTTTCGAGCGGCTGCTCCTGCCCGTCGATGAAGACCTTTTCCGCGCGGCTGGAAAGTTCGAGCGGATCGCCGTCCCAGATGACCACATCGCCCGCCGCGCCGCCCTTCAGCACGCCGAACTGGCCGGCCATGCCGACGGCTTCGGCCGGCCCCGAGCTGATCGTCGCGAAGGCTTCGTCCCAACTGAGCCCGGTCGCGCCGGGGACGCGGGTCAGCGCCACCAGATTGCCCGCATATTGCGGCGTATAGTTGAGCCGCAGCGTATCCTCGTCATCGACCTGGCCAAGCGCGACCCTGACGCCGGCCGCCTTCATCCGGCCGATGTTCGACTGGGTCGAGGCGCGCGCCTCGAACGCATCGGGCAGGTCGCGCAGCGCCGAGGCTATCACCGGCACTCCCGCCGCCGCGATTTCGCGCGCGACGCGCCAGCCTTCGGCGACGCCCACGAGGGTCATCCTGATCGCCGGAAACTCCTGTTTGAGACGCAGCACCTGCAGGATGTCATTGGCGCTGTTGACCTTGATCATCAGCCGCTGGGCGCCGTTCACCACCTGGCCGAGCGCCTCGGCATCGGCGCGCAGCAGCAGGCTGTCCTTCGAGCGCCCGTCATAGGCCGCCGGATTGCGTGCATAGTCGCGCGCTTCGGCAAGCATCGCCTTGAAGGTGAGGAAGGTCGCGGCGCGGCTGCCGCCTGCCCGTCCCGCCCCGGCCTCGCCGAATTCGACATATTGGAACGCGCGCGGACGGGTCAGCATATTATTGTCGCTGCCGAGGTCGACTACCGCGCCCTGCCCCGAGAACAGCCCGCTCGAGCGCCCCGGGAACACCAGCGCGCGCGTCACGCCCGCGGCGCGGGCATAGGGCACCGGCACACCGAACGGGTTGAGCGCGGGCGCGACATCGATCGCGGCGGTGAACGGCGAGCGCGGCGCGCCCATGTCGTTGACCTCATCGACCGCCTCGACCTCCATGATGCCGATGCGGCTGAACCCAGCGAAAATGCCCGGCGTCACCCATTTGCCGGCGGCATCGATCACCGGCATACCGCCGGGCGCGCCGCCCTGCCCTGCCGAGACCACCTTGCCGTTGCGGATCACCACCGTGCCGCCCTCGATCGGCGCCGAGCCATCGCCGAGCACGACCTTGCCCCCGGTGATCGCGACATTCTGCGCGAGTGCGGGGGTGGAGACAAGCGAAAGGGCAGCCAGAATAACCCGAAGCCCTGAGCCTGTCGAAGGGCGTGCTTGAGTTGAGAAACGTGCTTCGACAAGCTCGGCACTACGGATTTTCAGAGAGGCAAAACGCTTGCTCATTTCACATCTCCCTCACCCTGCTGGCCCAGTTCGAAATCGCTTACCGGGCGGCGTTTGGGATCGGCGCTGTCGAACAAGAGCGCGCCGTCGACCCACACGCGTTCGGGGCGGGTATAGACGCTGAACGGGTTGCCGTTCCACAGCACCACGTCCGCCATCTTGCCCGCCTTGAGGCTGCCCGCGACATTTTCGATGCCGAGCGCGCGCGCCGGGTTGCGGGTGATCCACTGGATCGCGGTCGCGTCGGAAATCTGCATCCCCATGCGGCGGCCGTTGCTGAGCGCCTTGGCGGCTTCCTGGTTCAAGCGCTGGATCTGGTTGGCATCGTCAGAATGGACGATCGTGCAGGTGCCTGTGTTCTGGAGGATCGCGGCATTTTCCGGAATGCCGTCATAGCTTTCCATCTTGAAGCCCCACCAGTCGGCCCACACCACCGCGCAGACGTCATTGGTCTTCAGCAGGTCGCCGATCTTGTAGGCTTCGACCGCGTGGTGGAAGGCCGACACCTTGTAGCCGAACTCCTTGGCCATATCCATCACGATGGCCATTTCGTCGGCACGGTAGCAGTGGTTCTGGACGAGGATTTCACCGTCGAGCACACCCGCCAGCGTTTCCATCGCGAAGTCGCGCTCTCCGCTCGCCTTGCGCTTGAACGCCGCCGCCTTGGCCCAGGTCGCGCGGTTGACCGCCACATTGCCCATGCGGGTCGAAGGCATGCGGCCCTTGGAGCCATAGACGCGCTTGGGGTTTTCGCCGCACGCCATCTTGAGGACATAGGGCGCGCCGGGGAATTTCATCCCCTGCATCGTGCGCGCCGGCACATTCTTGAGCGTGATCCCGCGCCCGCCCATGAGGTTGGCCGAGCCGGGAAGGACGGTGAGCGCGGTCACCCCGCCATTGGCGAGCGCGCGGGAAAAACCGGGGTCCTGCGGCCACACGCTATGTTCAGCCCAGACATCAGGCGTAGTCGGCGCGGTCGCTTCATTGCCGTCCGAATGCGCGTCGACGCCCGGCGAGGGATAGTCGCCAAGATGGCTGTGGATGTCGATGATGCCCGGCGTCACATATTTGCCATTGGCCTCGACGATGGTCGCGCCCTCGGGAATGGCGGTCGAGGCATCGCCCACCGCGATCACCTTGCCGTCGCCGAACACCACCGTCCCGCCCTGTATTTCGTTACCCTCGCCATCGAGGATGGTCGCGCCGCGCAACGCGGTGACCACGCCGGGATAGGGCCTGTAGGTCGAAGGATAGGGATTCTTGTCGAAACTTGTCTTGGCAGTCGAGTTCGACGCACTCTTGGGCTGGTCGTTCGTGGTTCTGGCACAGGCGCCGAGCGCGAGGCATGCACCCGATAGAAAGAGGAGGGCCGAAGCCCTCCGGGTTCGAATAGTCATGTCAGCGCGTCTCCGTGGTCGTGTTGACACCCGCGGCCTGCGGTTCGCCGATCTGCTGCTGACCGAGCATGACGTCATCCGCCTCTTCTTCGGCATCACGCAGCGTATCGAGATGCATGAGCTTCTTGATCAGCGGCGAAATCACCACCACCGCGACACCCACGCCGATCGCGATCCAGCCGATCTGGCTGTAGACCGCCATCACCGTTTCGCGGCCGGCATTTTCGCCCGAAGCCGCTTCCGACCCCGTCGCCGCCGCGATCAGACCGGCAACGAAATTGCCGGTCGCCGAGGCGAAGAACCACGTCCCCATGATGAGCGAGGCCATGTGCGCGGGCGCAAGGCGGTTCATCGCCGACAGGCCGACCGGCGAAAGGCAAAGCTCGCCCATGGTGTGGAGCAGATAGATGAGGAAGATGAAGATCACCGGCACCATCGCGCCCGATCCGGTTGCCGCCGCGCCAGCGACGAGGACGAGGAATCCGAGGCCCAGCTGGATGATGCCGAGACCGAACTTCGCAGGGGCGGAAGGCTCGAGCCCCTTGCGCCCCAGCGCGGTCCACAGCCACGCAAATAGCGGCGCAAGCAGCACGATATAGATCGCGTTCAGCGACTGGAATACCGATGCCGGAACCCCGGCGCGGTCGACATGGCGGTCGGTGAACAGGTTAAGCGACGATCCGGCCTGTTCGAACAGCGCCCAGAACAGGATCGAGCCGATGATCAGGAACATCGCGGCAAAGATGCGGTCGCGATCGTGCGCCGCCAGCTTGGCGACAGCGGTATAAAGAACGTAGAGCACCAATATGCCGCCCGCGATCCCGAGGAAGGTTCCGACCAGCGCCTGGTTCTGCACCATCCACCAGCAGACCGCGACCGCGATCAGGCCGCCGAGATAGATCAGCCATTCGAACTTGATGCCCGCGACGCGCGATGCCAGCTTTTCGGGATTGGTCGATTCCCCGCGGCCCAGCAGATAGGGCTTGAACAGCACGAACACGATCAGGCCGAGCAGCATGCCGACACCCGCCGCGCCGAAGCCGTAGGACCAGCCATAGGTTTCGCCGAGATAGCCGCAGAGGAGCGAACCGAGCGCCGCACCAAGGTTAATCCCCATGTAGAAGATCGTATAGGCACCATCGCGCCGCACATCGGTGCGGGGATAGAGCTGGCCGACGATCACCGAGATATTGGCCTTGAGGAAACCCGACCCCACGATGATGAAGGCCAGCGCGAGCCAGAATATGTTGAGCGCCGCGGCATCCTGCCCGCCCGTGCCTTCAAATCCCATGAGGAAATGCCCGAAGGTGAGCAGAACCGCGCCATAGAGCACCGCCTTGCGCTGCCCCAGCCAGCGGTCGGCGAGATAGCCGCCGAGCACCGGCGTGATATAGACCAGCGCGGTATAGGCTCCGTAGATGATACCCGACTTTTCGTCCGAAAACAGCCAATGCTTGGTCAGGTAGAAAATGAGCAGCGCGCGCATCCCGTAATAAGAAAAACGCTCCCACATTTCGGCAAAAAACAGGACGAACAGGCCCTTGGGGTGGCCAAGGAAGGTTCCCCGGGCGTCACCGCTCTCCGCATATTGTGTGGCCATACAACCCCTCAGAATATGTTTCTTGTTGTTTCATATATTTCGCGCGTTCATGCGCGGCGATGGCGCACAACCCTAACGAAAAAATTGCGCGTGGGAAGAAGATTGTTGCGTTTGCGACAAGTTTGGTTGCAAACAACGCCATGGATAGTGCTCCGGACTCACGCGCTTTCAACGATCTTTCATCCTTGATCGCCTATCTCCACAGCCGCCGTTCAGGCCGGCCGCGCGACATGGTCGCGCCCGGTCCGGATGAGGCGCAGTTGCGGGAAATACTAGGGGCCGCCACGCGCACGCCCGATCATGGCAAGCTCGCACCCTGGCGTTTCGTCGTCGTGCGGGAAGACCAGCGCGATGCGCTCTCCGCGCTGCTGACGGGAGCCTATCAGCGTGAAAAGCCGGACGCCGGCCGGCTTGAAATCGAGGCGATGGACAATTTCGCGCGACAGGCCCCGGCGCTCGTTGTCGCCTTGTTCAAACCCGTCGTGCCAAGCAAGATTCCGCTGTGGGAGCAGCAGCTTTCGATGGGCGCAGCCTGCATGAACCTGCTCCATGGCGCGCATGCACTCGGCTTTGTCGGCGGCTGGATCACCGGATGGCCTTCGACCAGCCGCGAGGTTGCCGCCGCTTTTGGCGCGGCCGGTCCCGATGACCGGATCGCCGGTTTTCTTTTCCTGGGTTCTCCCGGAAGGCCGCTTGAAGAAAGGCCGCGACCGATATGGGACGATGTCGTGGAAAGCTGGCAACCCGGCCGCTAGGCTGCCGGCCCCGCCCACATGACCCTATAAGCCTTTGAGTATCAGCGTTAATTTGCAAACGGGCAAAAGATAGCGCAACTTAACTTCAATCAATGGCGCGATCATGATTTTACATCTAATCGCGCGAAAACCGGGGGCATTATCCTAGAAAACACAGGCCCCTACTACATAAAGGAACAGCAGGGTGCGCAGTAAGGATTTCCTCAAAGGCCGGAGGCGCGAAGAGCTTTCGGCAGAAGAATTGCAGGCCGTCGAAGATCTGATCGTCGAGGTCCGCACCGTCCCCGCCCGGACCAATGTGATTGTCGCCGGACAACCGATCGATTTCAGCACTTTGCTGCTCGAAGGGACGATGTGCCGCTACATGGACGACCGGCAGGGAATGCGGCAGCTGGTCGCGCTCCAGGTCCCGGGCGATTTTGTCGATCTCCACGCCTTTCCTCTCAAGCATCTCGACCATGATGTTGCGACGATCACCGAATGTCAGGTCGCGATCGTCCCCCACAGCGCGCTCGAAAAGATCATGGAGCAATATCCGCATCTCGCGCGCATGCTGTGGTTTTCGACATTGCTCGATGCCGCGATGCACCGTGAATGGATTTTCCGGCTTGGCCGTCTCGACGCCGCGGGCCGGATCGCGCACTTTTTCGCCGAGATCAACCTGCGGCTCCTGCTCGTCGGGCGCAGCGACGGAAAGAGTTTCGCGCTGCCGATCACCCAGAACGACCTTGCTGAAGCGGTGGGCATGACGACGGTTCACGTCAACCGGGTGCTGCGCGACCTGCGCGAACAGGAAATCATGACCTTCCGCAGCGGTGTGGTGAAAATTGACCACATCGACCGGTTGCATCGCATTGCCGAGTTCGAACCGGGTTATCTTTACACCGACCGCCCCGGAAATACGAGCTTCAACGCGGGCAAGAATTGACCGCATAAAGCCGCCCGCGGCCGGGATTGGCCATTGTAAGCCCGGTCAAAGCCACCTATACGCCGCGCCGTGAGCAGTTGTGACACTTGCGTAATAAGGAACCGGGCTATCTGCGCTGGCTTGAGCGCAGACGAACTGGATGCGCTCAACCAGCTTGGGCGGCGCCAGACGCTGTCGCGCGGCCAGACCATCCTGTGGGAAGGCGATGAAGCGCTGGTCGTCGCCAACGTGATCGACGGCGTACTCAAGCTTTCGACGACGCTGGGTGACGGCCGCGAGCAGATTGTCGGCATCGTCTATCCATCGGACTTCATCGGCCGTCCGTTCGGCCAGCAGAGCCACCATAGCGTGACCGCGCTCACCGATGCACGGGTGTGCGTGTTTCCGCGGCAAAGCTTCGACACCTTCGCACGCGAACATCCTGCGCTCGAACACAAGCTGTTGCAACGCACGCTGACCGAACTCGACCGCGCGCGCCACTGGATGCTGCTGCTTGGCCGCAAGACGGCGACCGAGAAGATTGCGACCTTCCTCCTCGAAATGGCGGACCGGCTCGCGCCCAAGGGCTGCGACGATGTAGCAGACGGCGCTGCGACGGCCTTTGACCTGCCATTTGGCCGGCAGCAGATCGCCGATATCCTTGGGCTCACCATCGAGACGGTGAGCCGCCAGCTGACCGCGATGAAGCAGGATGGGGTGATCGAAATCCCCGACCGCCGCCGGATCGTCATCACCAACCAGCCGGCGCTTGAACAGCTGAGCGGAAATTCAGACTGATTCTGGCCTAAATTATCCTTCTTTCTTATGAATTTTTCATTTTGACCTGGGTCAATGATTGACGCACGGCCCACGTTCACCGCATAATCCTGAACGGATTATTTGCCTTGCTTCAAAATCCGTAAACCGGGGGCAGGGCCGGGTATTGCTCGGGGAGTAGTCATGGAAAGTACAGTCATGAAAGCGGGGGGATGGTTTTTCCTCGCTCTGGTGGCCTGGTTTGCGGCGGCGATGGCCGTCGACACACCTTATGCCGTCCATATGGGGATTTGCGGTGTCGCCGCGTTGCTGGCCGCATGGTTCGCCATCAGCCAGAAGGATTATTCGGCGGTCGCGCGCGGTATTTTCAAGATGCCGGCGGATGAAACCCAATATGATGACGATCCTGTCCGCTGGGGGGTGATCGCCACCATATTCTGGGGCATCGCCGGTTTCCTTGTCGGGGTGATCATCGCCAGCCAGCTGGCTTTCCCCGATCTCAACCTCGGCATGGACTTCACCAGCTTCGGGCGTTTGCGGCCGCTGCATACTTCGGCGGTGATTTTCGCCTTTGGCGGTAACGCGCTGATCGCGACCAGCTTCTATGTCGTGCAGCGCACCAGCCGAGCCCGGCTCGCCTTCCCCGGCCTCGCCCGTTTCGTCTTCTGGGGTTACCAGCTGTTCATCGTTCTGGCCGCCACCGGCTATCTGATGGGTGTCACCCAGAGCAAGGAATATGCTGAACCCGAATGGCATGTCGACCTTTGGCTGACGGTCGTCTGGGTCGTCTATCTCATCGTGTTCGTCGGCACCCTCGCCAAGCGCAAGGAGCCGCATATCTATGTTGCCAACTGGTTCTACCTGTCGTTCATCCTGACCATCGCGATGCTCCACATCGTCAACAACCTGTCGGTTCCGGTGACGATCTTCGGCTCGAAGAGCTATTCGGTGATGGCGGGCGTGCAGAGCGCGCTGACGCAATGGTGGTATGGTCACAATGCCGTGGCCTTCTTCCTCACCGTGCCGTTCCTCGCGATGATGTATTATTTCGTGCCGAAACAGGCCGAACGTCCGATCTACAGCTATCGCCTGTCGATCATCCACTTCTGGACCCTCATTTTCCTCTACATCTGGGCGGGTCCGCACCACCTCCACTATACCGCCCTGCCCGACTGGGCGCAGACGCTCGGCATGGTCTTCTCGGTTGTCCTGTGGATGCCGAGCTGGGGCGGCATGATCAACGGCCTGATGACGCTCAACGGCGCCTGGGACAAGATCCGCACCGACCCGATCATCCGCATGATGGTGATGGCGCTCGCTTTCTACGGCATGGCGACCTTCGAAGGCCCGATGCTGTCGATCAAGGCGGTCAACTCGCTGTCGCACTATACCGACTGGACCGTTGGCCACGTCCACGCGGGCGCGCTCGGCTGGAACGGCATGATCACCTTCGCGGCGATCTATTATCTCACGCCGCGCCTGTGGAAGCGCCAGCGCATGTATTCGATGCGCATGATCAACTGGCACTTCTGGCTGACCTCGGCCGGGATCGTGCTTTACGCTTCGGCCATGTGGGTCGCGGGCATCATGCAGGGCCTGATGTGGCGCGAATATGGCGCGGACGGCTATCTCGTCTACGCGTTCAGCGAGACGGTGGCAGCGATGCACCCCTATTACATCATCCGCACGCTTGGCGGTCTGCTGTATCTCGCGGGTGGCCTTGTCATGGTCTATAACGTGGTGATGACCCTCAAGGGCAAGCTGCGTGAAGAAGCGCCGATGACGGAAACGCCGCACAATGAAGCTGCCGATCGCCCGCTGGCGCCGGTGCCCGCAGAATAATCCAGTCAGAATAAGGAACCCCAATCATGGGCTTTGCCTCAAACCACAAGAAACTGGAACGCAACATCACGCTGCTGGGCGCCCTTTCCTTCGTTGCCGTCGCGATCGGCGGCATCGTGGAAATCGCTCCGCTGTTCTGGATCGACTCCACCATCGAGAAGGTCGAGGGGATGCGTCCCTACACGCCGCTCGAACTGGCGGGCCGCAACATCTACATCAAGGAAGGCTGCTATAACTGCCACAGCCAGATGATCCGTCCGTTCCGGGACGAGGTCGAACGTTATGGCCATTACAGCCTCGCCGCGGAATCGATGTACGACCACCCGTTCCAGTGGGGCTCGAAGCGTACCGGGCCCGACCTCGCGCGCGTTGGCGGCCGCTATTCGGACGAATGGCATCGCCAGCACTTCCTCAATCCGCGTTCGGTGGTGCCGGAATCGGTGATGCCGGCCTACCCGTTCCTGCTCGAACGCGATCTCAACGCGGGCGACATGCGCGGCGACCTCAAGACACTGGCCAGCCTCGGCAACCCTTATACAAAAACGGATATCGAATCGGCCAATGACGATCTCAAGGCGCAGGCAAGCGCCGATACGGATCCGACGGACCTGCAGAAGCGTTATCCCAAGGCGCAGGTGCGCGATTTTGACGGTAATCCGGACCGGCTGACCGAAGCGGATGCTCTCATCGCCTATCTGCAGATGCTGGGTACGCTGGTCGATTTTGAATCGGCCCGCGGGCTTGAACAGGGCAGCGCGCAGCAACCGGCGACCAAGCTGGTTCCGACGAAGGCGCCGGCGGCCGCTCCGGCCACCGCGCCATCCAATGCTGCCACAACCGCGCCGGCCGCTTCGACCAATGTCGCGGTACCGGCGGAGAAGGCGAAGTAAGATGGATTATAATACGGCACGGCATTTTGCGGACAGCTGGGGGCTGCTCTTTCTCGGGTTTCTCTTCATCTGCTTCGTGGCGTGGGTGCTGCGTCCCGGCGCGCGCGAACATTATCGCGACGCCGGCAACATGATCTTTGACGAGGACAATCAAGATGGCTGACAACAAGCGCATCGACGAAGCAACGGGCACTTCCACCGTAGGTCATGAATGGGACGGCATCGAGGAACTCGATACCCCGATGCCGCGCTGGTGGCTGTGGCTATTCTATATTACCATCGTCTGGGGTGTGCTCTACACGATCTGGCAACCGGCCTGGCCGCTCGCCAACAGCGCGACGGCGGGCACGTCCGGGTGGACCAGCCGCAGCCAGCTGACAGCGGAACTCGAAAAGGAAAAGCAGCGCCGGGCCCCGATGATGGCGGCACTGGGCGGCGTCCCGGTCGAGCAGCTGGCCAGCAACCAGCAGCTTTACGACCAAGCCAAGGCTGGCGGCCAGGCGGCATTCAAGCAATATTGCGTGCAATGCCACGGTTCGGGCGCGGCCGGGAGCAAGGGCTATCCCAACCTCAATGATGACGACTGGCTGTGGGGCGGCGACCTCAAGTCGATCGAATATTCGATCACTCACGGCATCCGCAATCCCGATCATGCCGAAACGCGCGTGTCGCAAATGCCCAACTTCGGCAAGGACGGAATCCTGAAGCCGAACGAGGTGGCCGACGTGACATCTTATGTCCTGACCTTGTCCGGCGCGCAGAAAGCGAGCGCCGCAAGTCAGCGCGGCGCAGCGCTATACGCCGCCAACTGTGTCGTTTGCCACGGCGCGGACGGCAAGGGTATGGCATCACTCGGTGCGCCCAACCTCACCGACCGCATCTGGCTGTATGGCGGCAAGCCGGACGAAGTCGCGGCCAGCATCAACGTCTCTCACCAGGGCGTGATGCCGGCATGGGGTGGCAAGCTTGATCCCACGACGATCAAGATGCTCGCGGTGTATGTCCACTCGCTCGGCGGCGGTCAGGCCAGTCCGGCACCGGATGCTGCGGCAACCGCCGCTACGGCCACCCCGGCGGCCGACGCGGCGGCGGCGGCACCTTCCCCTGCCAATTAAGATCGGCTATCCATTCATCCGTGGCTGCGCTGGAGAGACGCAGCCACGGATCACTTTTGAAATGAGTTGTGAACATCCGGCATGACCACCACGGCATCCCCCTCTCCCGCTCCCGAACTTTACGCCAAGCGAAAAGCAGTCTTTCCAAAAGCTGTCACCGGCACCTTCCGCCGCCTCAAATGGCTGATCATGCTGGCGTGCCTCGCGGTCTATTATATCACTCCCTGGATTCGCTGGGACCGTGGTCCCTATGCCCCCAATCAGGCCGTACTGATCGACCTCGCCAATCGCCGTTTCTACATGTTCGGCATCGAGATCTGGCCGCAGGAATTTTATTATATCGCGGGCCTCCTCATCATGGCGGGGATCGGGCTGTTCCTCGTCACCTCGGCAGTGGGGCGCGCGTGGTGCGGTTATGCCTGCCCGCAGACCGTCTGGACCGATCTCTATCAGCATGTCGACCGCCTGATCGACGGCGATCGCAATGCCCAGATCCGCCTCGCCAATGCGCCCTGGGGTCCGGGCAAGATCGCCAAGCGCGGGATCAAGTGGTTCATCTATCTCGCCATTGCCGTGGCGACGGGCGGCGCGTGGATTTTCTATTTCGCCGATGCGCCCACCCTGTTCCGCGATTTCGTAACCGGACAGGCCGCTCCGGTGGCTTATGCTACCGTCGCCGTGCTGACCGCCACGACCTTCATCCTGGGCGGCTTCATGCGCGAGCAGGTGTGCATCTACATGTGCCCGTGGCCGCGCATCCAGACCGCGATGCTCGATGAAAAATCGCTGCTCGTCACCTATAAATATTGGCGTGGCGAACCGCGCGGCAGCGTCAAGAAGGCGCTGGCCCATCCGGGCGAGGTCGGCGACTGCGTCGATTGCCTGCAATGCGTTCAGGTCTGCCCCACCGGCATCGACATCCGTGAAGGGCCACAGATCGGTTGCATCACCTGCGCGCTCTGCATTGATGCCTGCGACAAGGTGATGGAACAGGTCGGCCGGCCGCGTGGCCTCATCGATTATACCACCCATGATGATGCCGAGCGCGAAAAGCGTGGCGAGGCACATACCCCGATCATCAAGACGCTGCTGCGTCCGCGCACCCTCGCCTATCTGGGTGTGTGGAGCGCAATCGGCATCGGCATGCTGTTCATGCTGGGCACCCGCGACCGCCTCGCTGTCAGCGTGTTGCAGGAGCGCAATCCGCTCTATGTCCAGCTGTCGGACGGCAACATCCGCAACAACTACACGATCAAGATCGCCAATATGGAAAATCGCCCGCGGCAGGTGGAACTGGGCCTGATCGGTCTGGAACAGGCGAAAATCTGGGGTGAGAATGCCTCCGAAGCCCAGGCCACCCGGACCCTGACGGTCGATGTGCCGCCCGATGCTGTACAGAAGGTCCGCGTGTTCGCCGCCGCGCCGTTTGACGGCCCGCAGAGGGAGGAATTCTCCTTCACCGTGCGCGCGCTCGACAAGGAAGGCGGATCGGCATCCGACAATATCCAGTTCGATCGGCCTGCACAATGAGCGCGCCTGATCCCCTCCCCCGCGCCAAGGGCGAACTGACGGGCAAGCATATTCTTGCCATCTTTATCGCCTTTTTCGGGGTCATCATCGCGGTCAATCTCTATATGGCGACCCAAGCGATCGGCACTTTCGGCGGCGTGGTTGTCGACAATAGCTATGTAGCGAGCCAGAAATATAATGGATGGCTGGCAGAAGCGCGGGCGCAGAAGGAACTGGGCTGGGAAGAGCAGGTCATCCGCGGTTCCGATGGAACGCTGACAGTGACCGTGACTGATGCGCTGAAGGCTCCGCTCGCGGGCGCCAGCATCAACGTCTTGGCCCGGCACCCGCTGGGCCGCGCGCCCGAACTGGACATAGCGTTTACCGAGGTAGCGCCGGGTCAATATCGCGCCGCAACGCCGCTTCCGGCGGGCCGCTGGCAGGTGCATGTCACGATCCAGCAGGGCGGCCGGACAAAGAATCTGTTGCTCGACATGAATGAAAAGAGCGGGAGCCGTGAGCGCTGACGCTGCCCGGCGGGCGCAAACGACGGAAACCCGCATCGCCGTTCCCGGCATGCATTGCGCCGGGTGCATCGCCAAGATCGAACGGGGTCTTGCGCAGGTGAACGGCATCACCTCGGCCCGGGTCAATTTTTCCGCGAGGCAGGTGGTACTCCAGCACAGCAACGACCTCGACCCGCCAACGCTCACGCACGCGATCGAGCAATTGGGGTTCGAAGCCCATCCGCTTGCCGACGGAGGCGACGCCAGCGACCTTGAAAGCGGCGAAACCAAAGCCCTGCTCAAGGCGGTGGCGGTCGCCGGTTTTTCGATGATGAACATCATGCTGCTGTCGGTCAGCGTCTGGTCGGGCGCCGAGGGCAGCACGCGCGATATGTTCCACTGGATCTCCGCGCTGATCGCGATTCCGACGGTTATCTACGCCGGGCGCCCCTTCTTCAAGTCGGCCTGGACTGCGCTCCGGGTGGGACGCACCAACATGGACGTGCCGATCACGATCGGCGTCGTGCTGGCGACCGCACTCAGCCTGTTCGAAACCATCAACCATGGCCCCCATGCCTATTTTGACGGCGTGGTGATGTTGTTGTTTTTCCTCCTCACCGGTCGCGTGCTCGACAGCATGATGCGCGGCCGGGCGCGCAGCGGCGTCGCGGCGCTGCTCAAGCAGAGCGCGGCAGGCGCCATCGTCCGGGCGAGCGACGGCACGACCCGCTGGCGCGGTACCGAGGAACTTGCGCCCAAAATGCGGATGATCGTCGCGGCGGGGGAACGGCTTGCGGCCGATGGCGTGGTCGAACAGGGCGAATCACGCATCGACCTGTCGCTGCTCACCGGGGAGAGCGCGCCCCAACCGGTGCGCATCGGCGACAAGGTGCTGGCGGGCACACTGAATCTGACCGCGCCGCTGACGGTCAAGGTGACGGCAGCCGGCAAGGATACGACACTCGCCGACATCGCGCGGCTGATGGAGGATGCGAGCCAGTCCCGCTCCGCCTATGTCCGCATCGCCGATCGCGCGGCGCGGCTCTATGCCCCGGCGGTCCATACCCTCGCGCTCCTCTCCTTCGCGGGATGGATGCTCCAAGGCGCGGGATGGCATTATGCGATGCTGATCGCGGTCGCGGTCCTCATTATCACCTGCCCCTGTGCGCTTGGTCTTGCCGTTCCCGCGTCGCAGATCGTTGCCGCGGGCGCCCTGATGCGCGCCGGCATCCTGGTCAAGGACGGCAGCGCGCTCGAACGGCTTGCCCAGGCGGATCGCGTGCTGCTCGACAAGACCGGCACCCTGACGCTTGGCCGCCCGCGCCCGGATAATCTCGAGGCCGTACCGCGACAGCATTGGCCCGTCCTCCTCGCGCTCGCGAGCGCCAGCCGTCACCCGCTTTCGACCGGGCTGCGCAAGGCACTTGAAGAACATCATGTAGCGGGCGCCCCCATCGAAGACGTCGTCGAAGTCGGCGGTGTCGGGGTCAGCGCCTCATGGAACGGCAAGAAGGTTGCACTCGGCCGCAGCGAGGACAGTCTCGCGGCGCGCGACGGCCTGTCCACCAGCTTCACCGTCGAAGGCGCCGCCGCTGTGATGCTGTCATTCACCGATGCGGTTCGCCCCGATGCAGGCGAAACACTGGCGGCGCTCAGCAAGCTGGGACTGCCCGCCTCGATCCTGTCGGGGGACCGTGGCGAAGCCGTCGAGCGCGTCGCGAAGCCACTCGGCCTTGCCGCGCAAGCCAGCGCCTCGCCGCAAGACAAGCTTGATGCGATCGCCGGACTGACCCGCGAGGGCCACAAGGTGCTGATGGTCGGAGATGGCCTCAATGACGGCCCGGCCCTCGCCGCCGCGCATGTGAGCCTTGCCCCGGCAACGGCAAGCGATGTCGGCCAGCAGGCAGCGGACGCGGTCTTCATGGGCGACAGCCTCAAGCCCGTTGTGACCTCCGTGCGCGTCGCGCGCAAGACGATGCGGGTGATACAACAGAATTTCGCGCTTGCTGTCGGCTATAATATCATCGCGGTGCCGCTCGCGATCTTTGGCTATGTAACTCCGCTCGTTGCCGCCATCGCGATGTCGGGTTCTTCGCTGATCGTGGTCGGCAATGCGTTACGGCTCCGGAACGCAGGGAAATAGAAGGATCATGCCGGGACTGTCACTCCTCATCCCGCTTGCGCTGCTCCTCGGCTTCACCGGGCTGCTCGCCTTTTTCTGGTCGATGAAATCAGGACAATATGACGATCTTGATGGCGCTTCGATGCGCATCCTGATCGACGACGAAGACCGCCCTGGAGAAGATCGCCCGGGAGAAGAGTGGCCGGGAGAAGAGTGGCCGGGGGAAGATATACCGCCAGACAATTCCGCCTCCTGAGAACGACCCAAAAAAAAGATGGGCGCCAGACTGTTCTGACACCCATCAGGGAGGAGCAAGTTGAAAGGAGCGCCTGCCTTCGATGCGGGCAGGCGCGCCTTAATCTCTTAAAACTTGGTGCCGATACCCACGCCAAGCACGATCGGGTTGAGGTCGACCTTGACCTTCTGCACGCCGAGGTCACGCGTGGTGAGCGTCGCGGTGGTGCGGATGTCGATATATTTCGCATCGAAGTTCACGAAGAACTTGTCGTTGACCGGAATATCGAAGCCGACCTGCGCGGCCCAGCCGAAGCTGTCCTTCATCTTGACCTTGGTCGGACCGGCAACGCCTACGAGATCGCTCTGCGCCTTGGTGTTGAAGAAGGTCGAATAGTTGACGCCAACGCCGACATAGGGGCGAAACGCACCTTCCGGAGCGAGGTGATACTGCGCGGTAAGGGTCGGCGGAAGCACGTTGGTTTCAACCAGCTTGGCGCCGCCGATGGCGGGGCCAACACCCGAAACCGTGTGACGCGCCGTACCGGCAATCACTTCGAGGCCGATGTTATCGGTCACCATATAGGTGAAGTCGACTTCCGGCGTGACCGTGTTATTGACGCTCACCTTGTTGGCCGAAATATCAGGCGAAGTCGTCGTTCCGGGAAGGATCGGGCCGGACTTCTCCTGCGGCATTACATTGATGGCACGTACACGGACGAGTACATCGCCCTGCTTGGCCTGGGCCCCCGTCGCGGCGACCGTACCTGCGGCCAGAACCAGCGCCACGGTAGTCGTGAATTTCATTGTCTTATGTCCTTTAAACCATTTTGTTTCCGCCGGATCAGGCGTCAACGACTGTCCGGATAAGCGCCCCCTACGCCCAATTCATTGACAAAACGCAAAAATAGAATTGATTATGGTCAAAGAAACGGAAATGGGGCGCGATTAGCCTTGATGGGTGATGTGGACTTATTGCCCCGAATTGCTGGCCCGCCCCGTGCCACGCTATACCAGCTACCCCACCGCCGCCGAATTCACCGCCGGGGTTGGCGAAGCAGCCATGGACGAGGCCCTGGCCATGGTGCCGGACGGCAGCGACATTTCGCTCTATGTCCACATTCCCTATTGTCAGGAAATCTGCTGGTACTGCGCCTGCAATACCGGAAAGGCCAACAAGCTTCACCGGCTGCACGCCTATATGGAAGCGCTCGAACGGGAAATCGCGCTCGTCGCCAAGAAGCTGGAAGGCCGCGCCCGGGCACGCCGTATCGCGTTTGGCGGCGGCAGCCCCAATGCGCTTCCCGCCGTCGACTTTGTCCGCCTGCTCGACACGCTGACCGTCGCCTTCCATGCCGAGGACCCGGTAATTTCGGTTGAAATTGATCCGCGCAATTTCGACGACTGGTGGGCGGCGATGCTGGCCGGCGCCAATGTCCAGCGCGTCTCGTTCGGTGTCCAGACCTTTGCCCCGCAGGTGCAGGCTGCAATCGGCCGGGTCCAGCCCTATGAGATGATCGCGCAGGGGGTTGAATATCTGCGGGCAGCAGGGGTGCGATCGATCAATTTTGACCTGATGTACGGCCTTCCGCACCAGGGACTCGAGGAACTGGACGACAGCATCAGCAAGAGCATCGAACTGGGTGCCGACCGGATCGCGCTGTTCGGCTATGCGCATGTGCCCAATATGGTCCCACGCCAGCGCCAGATACGCGAGGCGGACCTTCCGGATCAGGAAACCCGTTTTCGCATGGCCGCGCATGGCTATGACCGCTTCACCGCCGCAGGCTATATCCCGGTGGGCTTCGACCATTTCGCCAGACCGGACGATGCGCTCGCGATCGCGACGCAAAACGGCACGCTGCGGCGCAATTTTCAGGGCTTCACCGAAGACCCCGCGGAAGTCCTTGTCGGCCTTGGCGCAACCGCGATCAGCGGTTTTCCCGACCGGCTGCTGCAGAATGAAAAGAATAGCGGCATCTATCGCACCATGCTTGGAGAAGGGCGGCTCCCCGCCGCACTCGGAGTGATGCGGTCGGCGGCAGATAACGCGCATGGCGCGGTGATCGAGGCGGTGCTGTGTCGCGGCTCCGCAGACCTCTCCTCCCTCGGGGGCGGCGATGAGTATCGCCTCGATCTCGATCCTTTCCTCCTCCGAAAGCTGGTCACGCTCCAGGGCGATCAGTTGACCCTCGCGCCCGCTGCGCTCCCCTATGCCCGCAGCATCGCGGCGCTGTTCGACCCCTACCGCACGCGGCATCAGGGGCGCTTCAGCCATGCGGTCTGACCGCCGCCGGCCGTTCCTGCCGTCGCGCCGCCAGCCGTTCCGTTCCAGGATCAATTTCCGGCTGCTCGCGCATCTTGGCTTTTGCACGGCCTTTGCCTTAACAGCCCACCCGGTGAGCGCAGTGGTCAAGGACGGCAAGGTCATCACCGTGATGCTGTGCAGCGAGCCGGGCGTCTACCGCAAAGTCACGATCCCGATCGGGGATTCGGGGCAGCAACCGTATAAAAATGGCCCGGATGGCACCAAGCCATGCCATGCGATGTGCTGTTCCCGGCGCGGCGACCCGGATGAAACGGCCGGCCAGTGACAGCGTCCGGTATTTCCGCGTTGACCTTGTAAGAGGCCGTCCCACTCCTCGCGTTGCACCAACATGGTGCGACGGGACATTCTGCGCGGTGCCAATATAATATTGTTCCTAAACGGATTCCTGCTTTCACGGCATGACCGCCTAAGCAAATCGCTGAGGCGATCTAAACGAATCGCTGAGAGACAATCCCCTGTCACAGAGCCATAACGCCTTCACGGGACGGTGATCGGCTCCCCCGCCAGAACACTGTCCCACCCTGATTAAAACAAAGGGCATCCCCCCGCCCTGTAGGACAGGAAGAAGGAGAAGTACGATGGGACTTGGTCTTGGTAGCATTATGGGTTCGGTGGTCAATCCGATGACCATTGCACAATTGGCGATGGGCCCGGCGGGCTGGGCCAGCATCATCGCCAAGGCGATCATGTCGGCTGTCGCCCAGCAGGTTATTCAGCAGGTTGGCCAGCAGCTCGGCTTGCCTCAGGGCGCCATCGACGTGGCTCAGCAAGCCTTCAATGCAGCAAGCGGCAATGCTGCAGGCGGTTTGGGTGGTGCGGCGGGCGGCCTGGGCGGCGTCGCCGCGGGCGCGCTCGGCCGGTCCGGCGGTGTCCAGGACGTTGTCAATGGACTGGCCAAGCAGTTCAACCTCAACCCGAGCCAGACCGGCGAACTTTCGCGGGCTGCACGCGATTTTGAACAAAAAACCTTCAATCTGGCCGACAATCTCGTGAAGGAACGGGCAGAAAAGGAAAAGGCTGCTTCCAAGAAGCAGGTCGCTGAAGCGGAATCAACCGGCAAGAAGGGTAACTTCTTGCGCCGGATGGCTGAGGCGCTTGGTGCCATTGCCGACTCGAAGATGGACGACATGGACAAGCTGTCGGATCGCATCGCCAAGCAAATTCATGAAGGCGAGTCGATTACCGACAAAATGAACAAGATCGACAAGAAGGACACCAAGGCTCAGCAAGCAAACAATCAGGAATTCCAGACCAACCAGAACAAGCTGGGCTCACTGAACGCGCTGATGCAGGCGACCACTCAGGAATTGAGCATTCTGCAGAACCTGATCGCGACTGCGCTCAAGTCGGTCGGCGAAGCCCAGTCGACGCTGGCACGCAAGAACTGATCGGCAACCGCCGTTACGCGAAGGGAGGGCCCTGCAGCCCTCCCTTTGTTGTTCATGCAGGTTTAATGTTGTATGCTCCTAGGTCTTCAGGGGCTTAGTCGATATGTTGCTGAAGGAGTGACCGGATGAAAATTGGTGTCGCGATTGCCTTGGGTACAATCATTGCAAGTCCTCTGCACGCTCAGGACTTATATTTTCCCGACATGATGGCGATGAACATCAACATGGGGAATATTGCCCTCGAACATGATCGAATGAGTTCGCTGAATGATGTTGGCGACACCGATAACCAACGGTCGCCCGAGCGGGAAGTCGCCCCCAGCATGAACTTCCAATATCGTGTATCATCACAGCGGCGCGCGGCCAATATCAACCAGTTTGTGAATGTCTGGGCCAAAACGGACCCCGCAGGGGCGGCCAAGGGAAAAGCTTTGCTTCCTTCCGCCATCCCGCAGATTGATCAGATGATGCGCACTGTCGGGCTGAGAGCGGATAATGTCGCCGACGCTTATGCCGTTTGGTGGATCGCGGCTTGGGAAGCGGTCAACAATCGCGACATGGGCAGCAGCGCGGCGATGTATAACGCCGTCAAAGCCCAAACCGAAGCTGCTTTGGCCGCAACACCACAAATGCGGTCGGCGGGCGATGCCGAGAAGCAGCAAATGGCAGAAGCCATGCTTATTCAGGCTGCGTTGATCGCCGCATCCTCCAGCCAGGCCGCCGGGAATGCAACCCAACAGGCCGCCATTTCCAAAGCTGTCAATCAAGGGGCCAGGAAAATGGGGTTGGATCTCACCAAGATGACCCTGACCCAGGATGGTTTTGTTCCGCGCAGCGGCAGGCGGAGCGAAGCGGGTGATGGTCCGGACAACACCCAGCTCGCGGCTGATAATACCAACGCGGGCAGCGATGGAAGCAGCGGTTATACTCTCTACGCCATCGCTGGAACCGGGCTTCTTGCAGGCATGTTTGCGATCGGAAAAGGCTTGGCAAAGCGGGGATAAATGGCGGGCCGCAGTGTAGCGATGCTTGGTGGAAAATTGCACCTATGCGTGATGACGATGGCGACAGCATTTCTGGCTGTGCCAGCCGCCGCCCAGTTCAACGGCGGGATGGATTGGGTCGTGACCCGCACCCGCGTCCCAACGGCCATTCAATGCCCCGGCTGCAATGATCACGATAACGGGGGTCCGCAAACAGAACCATCGCCTGCACCCGTATCCGCACCCGCCTTGGTTTACACGCCTTCCAAAATAGTGCGGAAACAAAATCTTGCCCGTTTCATCCAGGAAAGCCGGGCGAGAAACCCGCAGGGTATGCACCAGATGGAACCGCTGTTCAGCCAGTCTGACATCATCGAACAGATCGGTGCTCTCATCCGGCCATCGGGCCTGCGCATCAACAATGTCGCGGATGCCTACACCGTCTGGTGGATTACGGCCTGGGAAGCCGTCCACCAAACCGATGCTGGCTCCAGCGCGGCGATGTACAGCGCGGTAAAGAAGCAGGCGGCCCGCGCAATTTTGGACGCCGGAAAAATTACGGCCGCGTCGATTACAACCAAACAGGAAATGGCCGAAGCGCTGCTGGTGCAGGCAGCATTGATCGAGGCGAGCCGAGATGCCGCCGCGGGCAACGCCTCGCAGCTGACCGCCATTGCGCGTGCGGTCAATCAGAGCGCCAGAGCAATGGGGATGGATCTCGCCCGGATGACACTCACAGATAATGGCTTCTCTTTCCGCAGTGGAGCGCCGCGGTGAGAGTGAATAAACCTGGCCGGTTTCAGTTCGCCGCTGATGACATGGCTCCGTTGCATCGGCCAAAGGCTTGACAAACTACCATATTATACGGAGCAATCGCCGGACATTTCCACCTATAGTCTCGGTTACATGCCAGTGTGGAGCACAATGTCATTCGGGATGGATATACCCCATCACTCCGGTATGATTTCCGGTCTCCGATCATAATTCTGAAGCGATTGCATGGTCTATCAAATACATCCGATTCATCAGACGAACACAGGGTTGAGCCAATAATGACAGGGGTCGACATGACGTATCTGAAAAAGCCGGTAACATCGACGATCGGCCGTCGGGTAGTTTCCGCGCTGGTGGGTGGTGGAGCACTGATCCTGGGCACAGTACTGCCTGCGACGGCTATCGTGGCCCAGAGCGATCCTTATGGCCGCACGCCGGTCCTTTATCCCCCCGCTCCACCCCGCCAGCCCCCTCAGACCGTTCCGCTGTCCTATCCGGCTC
>JAEXAY010000003.1 GCA_023457895.1 Pseudomonadota bacterium | reverse complement strand
CGACGCCCAACGGCACGGTTAACTCCACCGCCGGTGCGGCGGCATTTTCCATGACCTCGCGGATGACCTTGCTGGCCGCCTCGACCTGCGCCTCCGGCAATTCGAACACCAGTTCGTCATGCACCTGCAGCAGCATCTTGACGTCGCCCAAGCCCGCCGCTTCGAGCGCAGGGCCCATGCGGACCATGGCGCGCTTGATGATGTCGGCGCTGGTCCCCTGAATCGGCGCGTTGATTGCCGCGCGCTCGGAGCCTGCCCGTTCATTCTGGTTCGACGCGTTGAGCCTGGGGAAATGGGTTTTGCGGCCGAATAGCGTCTCGGTATAGCCGCGCTCGCGCGCATTTTCGAGCGTCATGGCGATGTAATTGCTGATCCCCGGGAAGCGTTCGAAATAGCGGTTGATCATATCCTGCGCTTCGTCGGGCGTAATCTCCAGCCGCTGCGCCAAGCCCCAGCGCGAGATGCCGTAGAGGATCGAGAAGTTGATCGTCTTGGCCCGCCCGCGGGTATCGCGATTGACCTCGCCGAACAGCTCCTCGGCGGTCGCGGCGTGAATATCCTCGCCGTCGAGGAAGGCCTGCCGGAGCGCGGGCACATCGGCCATGTGCGCGGCGAGACGCAGCTCGATCTGGCTATAGTCGGCGGCGAGCAGGACATTTCCCGGCGCGGCCACGAACGCATCGCGCAATTGCCGCCCGACCTCGGTGCGGATCGGGATATTCTGCAAGTTCGGATCGTTCGACGAGAGCCGCCCGGTCTGCGCCCCGGTGAGGCTGTAGCTTGTATGCACGCGCCCGGTATGCGGGTTGACCTGCCCCTGCAGCGCGTCGGTATAGGTCGATTTCAACTTGGTCAGCTGACGCCAGTCGAGAATCTTCTTGGCGATCGGCACATCCTCCTTGGCGAGCCGCTCCAGTTCGGTGACATCGGTCGAATAGACGCCGGATTTGCCCTTGCGCCCGCCCTTGAGGCCCATTTTGTCGAACAGAATCTCGCCCAGCTGCTTGGGGCTGCCGATGGTGAAAGGCTGGCCTGCAAGGCCGTGGATTTCGCTTTCGAGCTTCAGCGCCTCGTCGGCAAATTCGCCCGAGAGTTTCTTCAAATAGGCGGTGTCGACGATGATCCCGGCGCGCTCCATCCCGGCGATCACCGGCACTAGCGCGCGGTCGACCATTTCATAGACGCGGGTCGCGCCTTCCTGCGGCAGCCGGTGCTTGAACAGCCGCCACAGCCGCCAGGTCACCTCGGCATCCTCGGCGGCATAGGCGAGCGCCTGATCGAGCGGGACCATGCCGAACGCGATCTGCTTCTTGCCCGCGCCGCACACATCCTTGTAGGCGATGCATTCATGGCCGAGATGGAGCTTCGCCAGATCGTCCATGCCATGGTTGTGCTGGCCGGAATCAAGGTTGAAGCTCATGACGATGGTGTCGTCGAGCGGCGCCGCGCGGCCAAAGCCGTGGCGTTCGAGGATGGTCAGGTCATATTTGCCGTTATGCGCGACCTTGAGCACGGTCTCGTCCTCGAACAGGGGTTTCAGCATCGCCTGCGCATCGGCGAAGCTGAGCTGCTCGGGGCGCTCGGCGAACATATCATCGCTGCTCTTGTGGTCGAGCGGGATGTAGCAGGCCCGTCCCGGCCCGGTGCAGAGTGAAATGCCGCACAGGCTGGCGATGGTGGCATCGCGGCCGGTGGTCTCGGTGTCGAACGCGACCACGCCAAGCCTTTTCGCTTCGGCGACCCAGGCCGCGAGCTGCGCGTCGCGCGTCACCAGCTCATATTGCGTGCGGTCGATCGACGGCAGTTCAGGCAGGGTGGCGGGCGGCGCGTCGGGCCGGGCCATCGGCTTCTGCGCCGCCGACTGGCCGTTGATCGCCGCCTGAAATTCGCGCGAGGCGACCGACGCGCTGCCGGACGCGGGCGCCCCCAGTTTCGACAACAGCGACTTGAATCCATGGTGCTCGAGAAAGGCCTGTAAGGGCTCGGGCGGAATACCGTCGAGGTCGAGCTCATTGAGCGTCATCGGCAGCGGATCGATATTGCATTCGAGCTCGACCAGCCGGCGCGACAGTTCGGCCATGGCGCGATGCTCGATCAGATTGTCGCGCATCTTCGATGGCTTCATGCCGGGCGCGGCATCGAGCACGGCGGTGAGCGAGCCATATTCCTGCAGCAGCTTGGCCGCGGTCTTGGGGCCGATGCCGGGGACGCCCGGAACATTGTCGACGCTGTCGCCCATCAGCGCGAGCACATCGCCCAGTTGTTCGGGGCCGACGCCGAATTTCTCGATCACCGCCTCGCGTCCCATGCGCAGATTCTTCATCGTGTCGAGCATGTCGACGCCGGGTTCTATGAGCTGCATCAGGTCCTTGTCGGAACTGACGATGGTGACGTTGAACCCGGCCTTGAGCGCGGTCTTGGTGTAGCAGGCGATCAGGTCGTCGGCCTCATAGCCCTCGATTTCGAGGCATGGCACCGAAAAGGCGCGGGTCGCATCGCGGATCATCGGGAATTGCGGCTTCAGATCCTCGGGCGGCTCGGGGCGGTGCGCCTTGTACTGGTCGTACAGATCGTTGCGGAAGCTCGTCGAACTATGATCGAGGATCACCGCCAGATGGGTCGGCCCATCGGCCTTGTCGAGCGCATCGACCAGCTTCCACAGCATCGTCGTATAGCCATAGACCGCGCCGACCGGCTGGCCGTGAATATTGGTGAGGGGCGGCAGACGGTGATAGGCCCGGAAGATGTAGGACGAGCCATCGACGAGATAGAGATGATTCTTTTGCGGCATGGCGTGAGGCTATAGCAGGCAGGCCGGGGTTGCACAGGGGGTGGCGGTACCGATCTACTCAACCTTCGTCATTCCCGCGAAAGCGGGAATCCATCTCGGGACCGCGTCGCAAAGGTCGATGGTTGGGAGATGGATCCCCCGGTCAAGCCGGGGAATGACGAAGATTGTCGTAGCTCACATGCAATAAGCAATCGCGCGGCTGAGCCAGATCGGCAGCGCTTCGTCGTCCCACAGGTAGAGACCCAGAACCGCCGCCACCACAAACACCGCGCCCATCGCGAAATGCACCGCGTTGCGGCGGAAGAAAGCGGCCAGCCCGGTCATGCCACCTGCCGCATGCGCGCCACCGGCTTGTCGTTGATCGGCAGGTTGACCAGCATCCCGGTCAGGCCGAGCGCGATCGAGGCGATCCACGCGCTGTCATAATTGCCGAAGCGGTCGAACATCGCGCCCGCCGCCCAGCTGCCGAAAAAGCTCCCGAGCTGATGGCTCAGGAAGACGATGCCGTACAGCGTCGACATGTACCGCACGCCGAACATCTGGCCGATGAGGCCGCTCGTCAGCGGCACCGTGCCGAGCCAGAGGAAACCCATGATCGCGGCAAAGCCCAATGCCGTCAGCTTGGAGAGCGGCAGGATCAGGAAGACCGCGATCAGCAGCGCCCGCCCGCCATAGATGGCCGACAGCAGATGCTTCTTGCTGTGCTTGTCGCCGCCGACGCCAAAGACATAGCTGCCTAGAATGTTGAACAGGCCGATGAGCGCGAGCGCGGTCGCGCCGATGCCGAGCCCCAGGCCCTTGTCGTCGAGATAGGCGGGGAAGTGCGTGGCGATGAAGGCGGTGTGAAAGCCGCACACGGCAAAGCCGATGTTGAGCCAGCGAAAGCCGCTGTGCCGCCCCGCTTCATGAAGCGCGTCGGTCAGACTTTGTTCGGGTCCGTGGGCGGTGGCGCCGCTGTGCGCAGGCTTGCCCGCCACCCCCAGCGACAGCAGGAGGCAGAGCGACACCAGCGCGGCAAGGATATAGAGCGCCTGATGATAGCCGAACGCCGCGAGCAGCTTCTGCGCCACCGGCACGACGAGAAACTGGCCGAGCGAACCGCCCGCGGTGACGATGCCGAAGGCGAGGCTGCGCTTTTCCGGGCTCACCACCCGGCCGACTGCGCCAAGCACGACGACGAAGGTGGTCGCCGAAAGCGCCATCCCGACCAGCACGCCGAGCGAGAGGTGGAGGCCGAGCGCGCTCGAGGCCATCCCGGCGCCGACGAGCCCCGCGATATAGACGAGCGTGCCGGCCGCGACGACGCGGCCCGAACCATGTTTGTCGGCGATCGCCCCGACGAACGGCTGGGCGAAACCGAACAGCAGATTCTGGAGCGCCAGCGCAAGGCCAAAGCTCGCCCGGCTGATGTCGAGCGATGCGCTCATCTGCGGCAGGAACAGCCCGAACGCCTGGCGGATGCCCATCGCGAAGGTCACGATGGCCGCGGCGCTGACAATGACGATCCACGGGCGTTTCATGGGGCAGCGCTTTACTGGGGTTGAGGCGGCGGGGAAAGGGCCATTTGCCTGCAACCCCAATCGCCACCCTCCCTTTCAGGGAGGGTCAAAAGACGGTACGTCTTTTGGGGTGGGTATTGCCAGTTACCCAGTCCGCCTTTTATCGACGCCCGGTTGCCCATATTTTCCACCCGCTCGGAATGGGACAGTAGTATCAGGCTTTGCGTCCCACCAGCGTCCCCTTGGTGCCGCGCCGGTCGAAGGAAAAGGCGATCTGCGGCCAGCGTCTCTTCCATCGGCCCGCGACCACACGCTCCCCCGGACGGGAGGCGTCGTCGAGCAGCACCATCGCTCCTGATGACAAGCGCGGGAACAGGCTTTCGGCGGCGCCGCGGACATAAGGGTGGATCGTCCAGGGCGGTCCGTCGATGACAAGAAGGTCGATCCTCAGCGGTACTTCGCTAAGATCGTACCAATAACCGGGCCAGTCGCCCGGCGCCTCCTCCAGCGCCGCATGGCGCATCTCCGCGCTGAGGCCATAATCGGCGAGCCAGCCCTGCGTCAGATCGAGGAAATCCGCGTGCTGGTCATAGCTGTGGAGCGTGCCGCCGCCATGAAGTTGCAGCGCGCGGGCGATCACCAAGCTGGTCGCGCCGCAACCCAGTTCCACCACCGTGCGCGGTCGCATGCGCTCGATTTCATCGACAATGAGATGCAGCAGGCGGGTATCCGCCTTCCAGCTTCCCAGATTGGGCAGCGCATCGGCGGGAAGTTGCAACCGCTCGAGCAGGCGCCGCTTTTCCGCCTTGCCGCCGCCGCGCAGGCTCTTGAGCAGCCAAGGCCAGCCAATCGCGCCATAAAGGGCGACATGAGCCTTGTCCGATACTGTCTGGATAACCGCCTCGTCGGCGTGGCTGCGGGAAAGAAGGCCGGTCGTTTCGCGTGTGGTCATGGAACGCCCTTTTGCCTTCTTCGCTGTCGGAAGGCTGAACGCCAGTATCTTCCGCCCGGTTCCGAAAAAAACCGGATGAAGCTTTGAAGGGTGAAAGGGCAGGACAGGACCGGGAGGTGTCTCAGTCCGCGAACGGATCGCGCACCAAAATCGTGTCGTTGCGTTCCGGGCTGGTCGAAACGAGGGCCACCGGACAGCCGATCAGCTCCTCGATGCGGCGGACATATTTGATCGCCTGCGCGGGAAGCTGCGCCCAGCTGCGCGCGCCGGCAGTAGTGTCCTGCCAGCCGTCCATTTCCTCGTAAATGGGTTCGACCGCGGCCTGGTCGGCAGCATGGGCGGGGAAATGGTCGAGCGTCTCGCCATTAAGGCGATAACCGGTGCAGATTTTCACCGTGTCGAACCCGTCGAGCACGTCGATCTTGGTGAGCGCGATTCCGGTGACACCCGAAACCGCGACCGATTGCCGCACCAGCACCGCGTCGAACCAGCCGCAGCGGCGCTTGCGCCCGGTGACGGTGCCGAATTCATGACCACGCTCGCCGAGGCGCTGGCCGATGTCATTGTCCTGCTCGGACGGGAACGGACCCGAGCCGACGCGGGTAGTGTAGGCCTTGGTGATGCCGAGAACGAAACCCACCGCCGACGGGCCGAGACCCGATCCGCCCGCCGCGGTTCCGGCAATGGTGTTCGAGCTGGTGACGAACGGGTAGGTGCCATGGTCGATATCGAGCAGTGTCCCCTGCGCGCCCTCGAACAGGATGCGCTTGCCGCTCTTGCGCGCTTCGCCCAGCATCATCCACACCGGCTTGGCGAACTGGAGCACGAAATCGGCGATCTCGCGCAAGTCCGCGATGAGCGCGGCCCGGTCGACCGGCGGTTCGCCGAACCCGGCGCGCAAGGCATCATGATGTGCGCACAGGCGGTCGAGCTGCGGCTCGAGGCTGTCGAGATGGGCAAGGTCGCACACGCGGATCGCGCGGCGGCCGACCTTGTCTTCATAAGCCGGGCCGATACCCCGCCCGGTGGTGCCGATCTTGCCGGCACCGGCCGCGGTTTCGCGCAGCGCATCGAGGTCGCGGTGGAAGGGCAGGATCAGCGGGCAATTATCGGCGATGTGCAGCGTTTCGGGCGTGATCTGGACGCCCTGGCTTTGCAGCTTTTCAACCTCGGCCTTGAGGTGCCAGGGGTCGAGCACCACGCCATTGCCGATCACGCTCGGCGTCCCGCGCACGATGCCGGACGGGAGCAACGACAGCTTGTAGACCTCGTTGCCGACGACCAATGTATGCCCGGCATTATGGCCGCCCTGGAAGCGCACCACCACATCGGCGCGCTCGGCGAGCCAGTCGACAATCTTGCCCTTGCCCTCGTCGCCCCATTGCGCGCCGATTACTGCTACATTGGCCATGGTCTTGAAACGTCCTTCATTCTAGCTGTGCCGGGGACGTTCCCGGCCCTTAAAGCAATTTGGTGGAGAGGCAAGGGGGATAGGATTGCGGCTGGCCTGGACGGGTGGCCGGTGTTTCGAGGCTTTGGCGGACTCAGGGTCAGCGCAAACGGAACACTAAGGCGCAACGTCTTTTCCAAACCCGCTCGCCCTGAGCTTGTCGAAGGGCATCGAGAGGTTTGCGCCAGCGCGGAGGGACGTGCTTCGACACGCTCAGCACTAACGGGTATAATGTAGCGCAGCAAAACCCCGGTTGTTCGGCACCCTTACCAGCCCAGCGACACGAAAGCTTAAATAGCTTCCGGCCCGCCCGCGCCCAGACGGTGGGTGCAACCGAGCGCGGCCGCATCATCATCCTCACCGAGCGCGCATATCGTTAACCAGCCCTCGTCCCGCAGCTTTTCCGCCGTCTCCGCATCCGTACCGGCCGGCACGAACAGCCGCCGGTCCTTTTCCGCGCTGCGCCCCAGCCCCAGGTCGATCAGCGGATCGGGATAGAGCGAGAAGCCGATCGCGGGTTCGGCGCGGCCATCGGCATGGGTGATGCGATAGCTGCCGCCGCGGCCGATCGCGCCGGGGGCACCTTTCGCAAACAGCGAAAAGCCGAACCAGCTTTGATATTCGAACCCATGGCGTTCGGTCGGATCGAGCGTCACCGTGATGTCGGGGCCAATCTCCGCCGCGATGGCCTCCAGCGCGGCGATGCGGCTCGCAAGGTCGCCGCCGCCGTCAAGCTGCTTCAGCCGCGCGATCGCCTGATCGAACGGCCCTGCCGCCGCGATCAGCGGCAGATAGGCATCGGCACCGAGTGCGCTGATTGCCCCCGCATTCTTGGCGTCGAGCTCGGTGCGCACTGCGGCCACCTTGTCCCCGTCGAGCGGCAGTGCCGATTTCGCCAGCGTTTCAACAAGGTCGGGCAGGGTGAAATCGATGGTGAGCCCCTTCGCGCCCGCCGCCCGGAGCGAGGCGAGCGCCACGCGGACGATCTCGCGCGCCGCCGCGACGCTGTCATTGCCGATGAGTTCCGCGCCCGCCTGCAGCATCTCTCGTTCGGGCCGCAGCTGGCTCGCGCGCAGCTTGACCACCTGCCCGGCATAGCAGAGCCGCAGCGGCCGCGCCGCGTGCGCCATCCGGCTGGTCGCGATACGGCCGACCTGGGTGGTGATGTCGGGGCGGATGGCGAGCGTGCGCTGCGACACCGGGTCGGTGATGCGCAAGAGGTCGCGCCCGCCCTGCCCCTTGACCCCGTCGAGCTCCAGCGTCTCGCGAAATTCGGCAAGCGGCGGCGCGACGCGCGCATAGCCGTAGCGCTTCATCTCGTCGAGCAAGGCGCGGGTCACATGGCTCGCCGCCTCGGCCTCGGGGGGCAGGCGGTCCCGCAAGCCTTCGGGAAGAAGCGGCGAGGTCATGCGATGCGCCTTTCTCAGCCGAACTTGAGCGGCTTGACCCGCTTGACGCCGGGGAGCTTGCACACCGCGTCGAGAACATCCTGCGGCACCGGCTGGTCGACCGAGAGCAGCAGCACGGCTTCGCCGCCGGCCTCGCGGCGCCCCAGGTGGAAGGTGCCGATATTGACGCCCGCCTCACCCAGCGTCGAGCCCAGGCGGCCGATGAAGCCCGGCGCGTCCTCGTTGACGATATAGAGCATGTCACCGTCGAGATCGGCCTCGACCTTGATCCCGAACAGCTCGACAAGGCGCGGCGCGGCGTTGCCGAACAGCGTACCCGCGACCGAGCGGTCGCCCTCGTCGGTCTTGACCGTGACGCGCAGCAGCGTGTGATAATCGCCCTCGCGGTCATGGCGCACCTCGCGCACGTCGATGCCGCGCTCCTTCGCAAGGAACGGCGCGTTGACCATGTTGACCGTATCCGAATGCACCTTCATCAACCCGGCAAGCACCGCGCCGGTGATCGGCTTGGGGTTGAGGCTGGCGGCCGCGCCCTCGACCTCGACCGAAATCTGCGTAAGCGGGCCGTGGGCGAGCTGGCCGATCAGGCTGCCCAGTTCCTCGGCAAGCGCCATATAGGGCTTGAGCTTGGGCGCTTCCTCGGCGGAAAGGCTCGGCATGTTGAGCGCGTTGGTGACACCGCCATGGACGAGATAATCGGCCATCTGCTCGGCAACCTGGATCGCGACATTGACCTGCGCCTCGTTGGTCGAGGCGCCAAGATGCGGCGTCGAGATGAAGCCGGGCGTGCCGAACAACGGGCTTTCATGCGCGGGTTCGGTCTGGAACACGTCAAGCGCCGCGCCCGCGATATGGCCGCTGTCCAGCCCTTCCTTGAGCGCCGCCTCGTCGATCAGCCCGCCGCGCGCGCAGTTGACGATGCGCACGCCGGGCTTGGTCTTGGCCAAATTTTCCTTCGACAGGATATTGCGCGTCTGGTCGGTCAGCGGCGTGTGAAGCGTGATGAAATCGGCGCGGCTCAAAAGATCGTCGAGATCGGCCTTCTCGACGCCGAGTTCGACCGCGCGTTCGGGCGAGAGGAAGGGATCGAACGCGATCACCTTCATCCTGAGGCCAAGCGCACGGCTGGCGACGATGCTGCCGATATTGCCCGCGCCGATGAGGCCGAGCGTCTTGCCGGTGACCTCGACGCCCATGAAGCGGTTCTTCTCCCACTTGCCCGCCTGCGTCGACACATCGGCCTCGGGGATCTGCCGCGCGAGCGCGAACATCAGCGCGATCGCGTGCTCGGCGGTGGTGATCGAGTTGCCGAACGGGGTGTTCATCACCACCACGCCCTTGGCCGAGGCGGCCGGAATATCGACATTGTCGACGCCGATCCCGGCGCGGCCGATGACCTTCAAATTGGTCGCGGCATCGAGGATGTCCTTTGTCACCTTGGTCGAGGAACGGATCGCGAGGCCGTCATACTGGCCGATGATCGCCTTCAATTCATCGGGGGTCTTGCCGGTGATTTCATCGACCTCGCAGCCGCGTTCACGGAAAATCTCCGCGGCCTTGGGGTCCATCTTGTCGGAAATGAGAACTTTGGGTTTGGTCATGGGTGTGAATCCTGAATAAGAAAACCGTTAGTCCTGAGCCTGTCGAAGGACATGGTGCAGGACAAGGCGACGCCCTTCGACAAGCTCAGGGCTACGGATAAACTATTGCGCCTGCATCTCGCCCCAGGCCCAGTCGAGCCAGGGACCGAGCGCTTCGATATCGGCGGTGTCGACGGTCGCGCCGCACCAGATCCTGAGGCCCGGCGGCGCGTCGCGGTAGCCAGCGATGTCATAGGCCGCGCCTTCCTTGTCGAGGAGCCCGGCGAACGCCTTGATGAAATCGGCATCAGCGCCATCGACCGTGAGGCACACGCTCGTCTTCGAGCGCGTCGCAGGGTCCTGGGCCAGATGGCCAAGCCAGTTGCGGCCTGCAACAATTGCGTCGAGCGCGGCGGCATTGGCGTCCGATCGCGCCATCAGTCCCTTGAGGCCGCCCAAATCCTTCGCCCATTCGAGCGCGAAGATGACGTCCTCGACCGCGAGCATCGACGGGGTGTTGATCGTCTCGCCCTTGAAGATGCCCTCGATCAGCTTGCCGCCCTTGGTCATGCGGAAAATCTTGGGGAGCGGCCAGGCGGGGGTGTAGCTTTCGAGCCGTTCAACCGCGCGGGGTCCGAGGATGAGGACGCCATGCGCGCCCTCGCCGCCCAGCACCTTCTGCCACGAGAAGGTCACGACATCGAGCTTGTCCCACGGCATGTCATAGGCGAACACCGCACTTGTCGCGTCGCAGATGGAAAGGCCAGCGCGATCGTCCGCGATCCAGCTGCCATCGGGGACGCGCACGCCCGAAGTGGTGCCGTTCCAGGTGAAGACGACATCATCGTCCCAGTTGACTGCGGACAAATCGGGGATCGCGCCATAATCGGCCTTCATCACCGTGGCGTCGAGTTTCAGCTGCTTGACCACGTCGGTGACCCAGCCTTCACCAAAGCTTTCCCATGCGAGCGTGGTCACGCCCCGCGCGCCGAGCATCGACCACAGCGCCATTTCGACCGCGCCGGTATCCGATCCCGGCACGATGCCGATGCGATGCGTATCGGGCACCTGAAGCACTTCGCGGGTGAGATTGATCGCGCGTTCAAGGCGCGCTTTGCCGATCTTGGCGCGGTGCGAGCGGCCCAGCGATTCGGTAGCGAGTCTGGAAGCTTCCCAGCCCGGCGGCTTGGCGCAGGGACCCGAGGAGAAAAAGGGGCGCGCAGGCTTTGCCTGCGGTTTCACGGCGTCAGTCATGTATTGCGTCTCCTTGCAGAGAGCTCGCGCGGCGTTGGGACCGCGTGGCCCGCTGGCCGAAGTAATGTTGCGCCGCAATATGTCAAACGAAAGATGGTTTCAGAGGTAACGGCTTCGGCTCGTCGCCTTTTTCCGCCAATGGTAACGCTTTGTTAACCATGTTGGCCGCACAGTTACCGGAATGTTAACGGCAAGGTTGAAGCCATGACCCGGTTATTCAGGATCAGTGCCGCCATCGTTCCTCTCGCCCTGGCAGGCTGCGCCGGCGGATCGTTCATCCCCGATGACGAACAGGCCGGACGCGCCCAGTCGCGCGCGGAAGGGGCACCCGCGCCCAAGCGCACCGCAGCCCGTCCGCACAGCGGCGCGGCGATCGGCAATGCGCCTTTTTCGGGCGACGCGCGCCAATGCGTCACCGACCTTGCCGCCGCAGGTGTCCGTTTCACACCGCTCCCTGATCGCTATGAAGCGGGCGGCTGCAGCGCGATCAACAGCATCAAGGTGCTTGATTTCGGCACACCGACGACCAATCTTGCCGCGATGACCTGCCCGCTCGCCAAGACCTTTGCCGGCTGGACCCGCTACGCGGTGCAGCCTGCGGCCGAGATCGCGTTCGGGCAGAAGCTCGCGAAGATCGAGACGATGGGCACCTATAGCTGCCGCAACATTTATGGCGGCCGGTCGGGACGGCTTTCGCAGCACGCCTTTGCCAATGCCGTCGATGTCTCCGCCTTCGTCCTGGCCGATGGGCGCCGGGTGAGCGTGCGCGGCGACTGGGATGGCGACCGAGAGGCACAGCGCTTCTTCAAGCTCATCACCGGTTCGGCGTGCAAGCGCTTCGGCACGGTGCTGACGCCCGAATATAATGCGGCCCACGCTGACCATCTCCACCTCGACATGAGCGGCAAGGGATTCTGCAAATAGGTCCTCGCGGACGCCGAGGCGGCGGAGGAGGTCCAACTTTCCTTTGTCACAAAAAGCGGCTAGGCCCCCGCCAATGACACATGACAAGCACAAGTCGCGCTTTCCGCGCGCCCGCGAAGATGCGACCTTCGCCAAGCAGAATGTTTCCACCCCCCAGACCGAAAGCGCCGCCTACCGGCTCGCATTCCAGGATACCGATTTCCTCCTGCGCGAGGATTTGCGCCCGGTCCGTTTCCAGCTCGAACTGCTGAAGCCTGAACTGCTGCTCGATGAAGCGAAGATCGCCTCGACGCTGGTGATCTATGGCTCGGCCCGGATTCCCGAACCCGCCCATGCCGCCGAGCGGCTGGCCGAAGCCAGGACCGACTGGGAAAAGACCGTCGCCGAACGGCTGGTCGCCAAGTCGAAATATTATGACGAATCGCGTCGGCTCGCGCAGCTTGCCAGCCTGTGCGGCTGCGATGCCGACGGACAGCGGCATTTCGTCGTCTGCTCCGGCGGCGGTCCCTCGATCATGGAAGCGGCCAATCGCGGCGCGCACGATGTCGGCCGGGAATCGATCGGGCTCAACATCGTGCTGCCGCATGAACAGGCGCCCAACCAGTATGTGACGCCCTCGCTTTCCTTCCAGTTCCACTATTTCGCGCTACGCAAGATGCATTTCCTGCTGCGCGCCCGCGCGGTCGTGGTGTTTCCGGGCGGGTTCGGCACATTCGATGAATCTTTCGAGCTGCTGACGCTGATCCAGACGGGCAAGATCAAGCCGATGCCGATCCTGTTCTTCGGCCGCGAATTCTGGGAACGCGTGGTCAATTTCCACGCGCTTGCCGAGGAAGGCGTGATCGGGATCGAGGATCTGAAGCTGTTCCGCTTTGTCGAAACCGCCGAAGAGGCGTGGGAGATCATCCAGGCCTATTACCCCAATGGCGAGGCGCCGCATGTTTCCGGAGCGCCGGACTAGCATGGCGGGAGCAACGGCGGGGCGAGGCCCGCTCCTTTCTGCTTGACGGCAACCCCGCCCGCTCGCCATGCTGAGGGCCATGAATGACCGTCTCGCCCGCCTCGAAGCCACCATTGCCGCCCGCCGCAGCGCCGATCCGGCCGCAAGCTATGTCGCGAGCCTAGCGCAAAAGGGCCGCGCCAAGATGGCGCAGAAGGTCGGCGAGGAAGCGACCGAGACGGTGATTGCGGCGGTGAGCGGCGACAGGGCGGCGCTGGTGTCCGAAAGCGCCGACCTCCTGTTTCACCTCGCCTGCCTGCTCGCCGATGCCGGGACGGGCTTTTCCGATGTGCTCGACGAGCTCGAACGCCGCGAAGGCACTTCCGGCCACGCCGAAAAGGCCGCCCGCCGGACCTGAACCACGATCCAAGGATGAACCCATGCCCGTTGATGCGACGCTGCCCTATGACGACCAGAATATCTTTGCCAGGATCCTGCGCAAGGAAATCCCGTCAAGCCCGGTCTATGAGGATGAATGGGCCTATGCTTTCCCCGACATCAATCCGCAGGCACCGTCCCATATCCTGGTGATTCCCAAGGGGAACTATGTCAGCTGGGATGATTTTTCGGCGCGCGCGAGCGAGGCGGAAATCGCCGGATTCATCCGCGCGGTCGGGCATGTGGCGCGCGAAGCCGGGCTCGTCGAGCCGGGCTATCGTCTGCTCGCCAATACCGGGCCGCACAGCCACCAGGAGGTACCGCACCTCCATGTCCATATCCTCGCCGGAAAGCCGCTGGGGCCAATGCTGGCGCGCTGAGCGCGTCGAAACCTTGCCAAAATCCAAGAAAATGCGCGCTGCGCCCGCATAATATTGTTGCGTGACGCGTCAAAGCGTTTAGGTTCCCCGCCATCACAGGATTGCCAGGGCAGTCCGGCGACCCTCGTCAACGAGGGCGCTTCATTAGGGGAATGCTTATGTTATTCGACCGCGTCAAACCTCTGGACGCTATCCTCGCTACCGCCGAGAAAAAATCGCTGCATCGCTCGCTCGGGGCCGTCCAGCTGACCCTGCTCGGGGTTGGCGCCATCATCGGCACGGGGATTTTCGTGCTCACCGCCGCGGCGGCGCAGAAGGCCGGGCCGGGCATGATGTGGAGCTTCGTCATCGCGGGCTTTGTCTGCGCGGTGGCCGCTTTATGCTATTCCGAGCTGGCATCGATGGTGCCGGTTTCAGGCTCCGCCTATACCTATAGCTATGCGGTGATGGGCGAAATGCTGGCGTGGATGGTCGGCTGGGCGCTGATCCTCGAATATGCGGTGGCGGCCTCGGCGGTCTCGGTCGGCTGGTCCGGCTATTTCATGGGGCTGCTCAAGAGCTGGACCGGGATAGAGTTGCCAACCGCCTTGTCCGCAGGGCCGGCCTGGTCGATGAACGGCTGGATTCCGCAGGCGGATTTCACCCATGGCATCATCAACGTCCCGGCGATCGTCGTCGCGCTGCTCGTCACCGGCCTGCTGATGATCGGAACGACCGAAAGCGCGCGTGTCAACGCCGTGCTCGTCGCGATCAAGGTTGCCGCACTGACCATGTTCATCGCACTCACCCTGCCCGCCATGGACCGCGAACATTTCGCGCCGTTTACCCCTAATGGCTGGTTCGGCCCGGCCGGCACGACCGGTATGGGCGTCGTCGGCGCCGCGGCTTCGATCTTTTTTGCCTATGTCGGCTTCGACGCGGTTTCGACCGCGGCCGAGGAAACCAAGAACCCGCAGCGCAATGTACCGATCGGCCTGATCGGCAGCCTTGCGATCTGTACCATTTTCTACCTGCTGGTTGCGGCGGGTGCGGTCGGCGCGATCGGGGCCCAGCCCACCGGGCTTGGCATTGCGCCGGGATCGGTCGAGTTCAACCAGCAGTGCGCCGCGCTCGCGGCTCAGGGCCAGCATCCGCTGGTCTGCTCGGACGAAGCACTGGCGCATGTGCTGCGCGCCATCAACTATACCGCGATGGGCGACGCGATCGGCTTTGCCGCCAATATCGCCCTGCCGTCGGTTATTCTCATGATGCTGTTCGGCCAGACCCGTATCTTCTTCGTGATGGCGCGTGACGGCCTTCTCCCTGAGAAACTTGCGAGCGTTCACCCCAAGTGGAAAACCCCGCATATCGTGACCGCGATCACCGGCATCTTCGTCGCGATCGCGGCCGCGCTTCTGCCGGTCGGCCAGCTCGCCGATATTTCCAATTCCGGTACGCTGTTTGCCTTCTTCATGGTGTCGATCGCGGTGCTGATGCTGCGCATCAAGGAGCCCGGCCGCCATCGTCCGTTCCGCACGCCGCTGGTGTGGGTGGTCGCGCCGGTTGCAGCGTTCGGCTGTGTGTTCCTCTACTGGAACCTGCCGTTCGACGCGAAGATGGTGTTGCCCATCTGGGGCGGCGTCGGCCTGCTTCTCTATTTCGTCTATGGCTATCGCCACAGCCATGTCGGCCGCGGCATCATCGATGTCCATGAGGACGATGCCGACACGCCCCCGCAACCGGTTCCGCCGATGCCGGGCGCACCGACACCGGGCGGCAAGGACGCCTGAGCCCTGGATTTTACAAGAAATTACGTCCAGAATGGGGGAGCTTCGGCTCTCCCTTTCTTTTGATTGCTTACATCTTATTAAGTTTATGGCAGTTACGGCTGATACTGGAATCATGCGGGCAGCTCAGGACCAGAATCGACCAACTTCATGGTGGCTACAGCAGATCAGACCATAAAGGGCCTCAGCGAAAGCGACCGGCAGACGCTGGACCATGCGCTGCTGAAAGCGCATCTGGAGATCATGCCGACCGCCGCGGTGGGCAATATTTTCAACCTGGTCATGCTTTTGCTGCCGTTCATCGGCCACCAGCCGCCGTTGCGGCTCGCACTTTGCGCTGCACCAATCTTGCTTGGCGTTGCAGCCATTCTCAGCTTTCATCACCGCAACCGTCACGTCCGGCCGGATCAGGCGCGCAAGATCCTGCGCCACGCCGCGATCATGGCGTTCGGTATCGGCAGCTGCTGGGCCATCGCCATTTTCAACCTGATGCTGAGTGCCAACCAGTTGCAGCTGATGATGCTGAGCCTGCTTGCCGCCGGCATGATGGCAGCCGCCACCATCACCTGCGTCACCGTCCCAATGGCGGCGCGGGGGTTTATCGTCCCGATCGCGATCAGCGCATTCATATTCCTGACGCGGTTTGAAGACTGGAACGGCTGGGCGGCGCAGGGGATGATCCTTGCCTATCTGGTGGTGCTGAATCAGGGGATCATGCTTAATTTCCGCAGCCATAGCGGGCGGGTCATCAGCCAGCTCGAACTGGAGGACAGTTCGGAAACGGTGCGCATGCTGCTCAATGATTATGAGGAGCAGGGCAGTGACTGGCTGTGGCAGACCGACGGCGCTGGCCGTATCGTCGCGCCATCGCCGCGCTTTCTTGAAGCGGCCGGGACCACCCAGATGGAGGGGCAGCGCTTCGCCGCGCTGTTCGACGACCGGCCGGAAACCGACATATTGGCGCGCGCGCTTGTCAGTGGTGAACCGTTCCGCGACCTTGTGCTCACGCGTTCGACCCGGCACGGCATCCGCTGTTGGCGTGTCACCGGCCGCCCCGAATTTGATCATCGCGGCGCACTGACCGAAATGCGCGGTGTCGCCACCGACATCACCGAGGCCAAGCAGGCCGAGGCGCGCGTCACCCACATGGCCCATCATGATGCGCTGACCGACCTGCCCAACCGCTTCATGCTCAACGAGACAATCGACTGGGTGTTGTCGCAGCGCCAGGCAGACGAGATCATCGGCTTCCTCTATATCGACCTCGATCATTTCAAGCTGATCAACGACACGCTGGGGCATGCCGTGGGCGACCAGGTGCTCAAGCATGTTTCGCGCCTGATCGAGCAGAATCTCCATGCCGGCGACATGGTGGCGCGGCTTGGCGGTGACGAGTTTGCCGTGCTGTTTGCGCGTGGAACGCCGCGCGACAAGATCATTGCCGCCGCCCGTGGCATCGTCCGGCGGCTGCGCGAGCCGGCGATGATCGACGGCCACCGCATCGTCACCGGCACCAGCATCGGGATCGCCTTTGCGCCCGGCGACGGCGCGACCGCCAACGAATTGCTCAAAAATGCCGACCTTGCGCTTTATCGCGCCAAGGCCGAGGGGCGCGGGCGTTTCAGCTGTTTCGAACCGACCATGCGCGATGCGATCGAGGAACGGCGCGCGCTCGAAATGGACCTGATGGTCGCGCTCGGCAATGGCGAGATGCAGCGGCTACCAGCCGCTCGTCAACATCCGCAGCGGCGAGATCAGCGGCTATGAGGCGCTTATCCGCTGGCAGCATCCGGTCCGCGGCCTCGTCATGCCCGACCAGTTCATCCCGATCGCCGAGGATAATGGCTATATTGTTCAGCTCGGCGAATGGGTGATCCGCCAGGCGCTCGCCGAACTCTCCAGCTGGCCCGCGCATCTGCGGGTCGCGGTCAACCTTTCCCCGACCCAGCTGCGCACCTCGGCGCTCGTCACCACGGTGATGCAGGCGCTGGCGAGCAGCAGCATCGCACCCAACCGGCTCGAACTGGAAATCACCGAAAACGTGCTGATGCAGGAAAATGAGGTGGTGCTCTCAACGCTGCATCGCCTCCGCGCAATGGGCGTCCGGATCGCGCTCGACGATTTTGGCACGGGCTATTCGTCGCTCAACTATCTGCGCAGTTTCCCGTTCGACAAGATCAAGATCGACCGCTGTTTCGTCAAGGACATCGACAATAACGAGGATTGCCGCGCCATCGTGCGCGCCGTGACCGCGCTCGCTTCCTCGCTCGGCATGGACACCACAGCCGAGGGGGTGGAAAATCCCGAACAGCTCTCCCGGCTCGAACAGGAAGGCTGCATCGAGGTGCAGGGCTATTATTTCAGCGGAGCGCGGGCGCCTGAAACCCTGGCCGAACTGCAGGGCGCGCGCTCGGTCGCCTGACGGCCTCTTTATCGTGCGGTCCGCGCCCCTATATTCCCATCATGAACGATGCTTTTACCCCGCACCGCACCGATGCCGGGCAGTTTGAACAGATGGCCGAAGCGGCGATCGCGGCGCTGCCCGAACCGTTCCGCCGCCATCTGGGCGACGTCGTGCTGCGCATCGAGGAATTTGCCGACGCCGAAACGCTCGATGGCCTTGGCCTTGATAGTCCCTGGGGTCTGTCCGGCCTCTATACCGGCCGGCCGATGACCGAAGAATCGGTGTGGGAATCGGGCACCATGCCGGCCACCATCCATCTCTACCGCCAGCCGATTCTCGCCGAGGCGACCCAGCGTCGCATCCCGCTTGCCGAACTCATCGCCCATGTCGTGGTGCATGAGGTGGCGCATCATTTCGGTTACAGCGACGAGGAAATCTACGCGCTTGAAGCCAGCGTGCGCGACTGAAGCCCGGCGTCAGTCGTTGAGCGCGTTGATCGCCGCATGGACGCGCGCCTCGGCTTCCTCGCGCGGCAGGCCCGGCGGCACCGTTTCGCCGACCAGATAGGTGATGGTCCCGGCCTTCTTGATGAAGCGGCGGCGCGGCGACAGCTTGCCGCTGTCGATCGCGACTGGAATGACCGGCACGCCAAGGATCTTGTAGAGTCCGGCAAAGCCCGCCTGGAGCGGCGGGCGCTGACCGCGCTCGACCCGCGTGCCTTCGGGAAACAGGCAGATCGGCCGCCCCTGCGCCAGAGCCGCTTTCGCCGCCGTCATCAGCTCGCGCATCGCCTTGGGTCCGGCATCGCGCTCGACCGGGATCAGCCCCTGCATCCTCGCGACACGCCCCCACAGCGGAATATCGGTGAGTTCCTTCTTGGCGATCACCGCGGGGCGATGGAACAGCGTAAGCTGCTCCATCGTCTCGAATGCCGATTCATGCTTGAAGCAGTAAAGATAGGGGCCGTCCGGCATCGCTCCGATCACCCGCACCTTCTGGCCGAGCAGGTAGCGGCAGCACAGCCGATGGAACGCGCCCCAGGACGCACTGATCCGCTTCAGCCATTCGATCGAGAAGGGCGATACCAGCATCGCGACGATGACGAACAACGCGGAGCCCAGGTAGAAAATGAGCGTGAACAGGAGCGAGCGAAAAAGAGCCATCAGGCACCGACCAGCGCGCCGAGCCGCCGCAGCAGATATTTGTGATATTCCACCCATAGCTGCCCGAACGAGGGCTGGGTGCGAACCGCGTCGGCGTAGAGCGCGACATCGGCCGGAAGCGCGCGCTCCAGTTCGAACTTGGCGCGGCGCATGTGCCAGTCCGAGGTCACGAGGCGCAGCGATTTATAGCCGCGCCGCGCCATCCAGCGGGCGACCTCGAGCGCATTCGAACGCGTGTCAACCGCTTCGAAACCGAGCGCGACGCAGCAGGCGAACTGCTTTTCCGATCCGGGATAGCGCGCCGCCAGTTCTTCCGGCTTCACATTGCGGCCGACGCCCGAAATCAGCATGCGCTGCGCCTGCCCCTGGTTCATCAGCTCAAGCCCGCGATCGATGCGCTTGTTGCCGCCAGTGAGGACAACGATCGCATCGCTGCGGCGCGGTCCGAGCGGCTGCGGCAACAGCAGCGCAAACCCGGCAAAGCCGAGCAGCCACAAGAGCATCACAAGCGCGAGAAGGCGGCGAATCATGAAATGCCTATATCGTCAAAAGGGTAATAAACCATTGTATAGGATTGAAATTGTCCGGCCTGCGGTGTTGCGGCGCCCAGCGGATCACAGCACACGGCGCAGCGCTCCTGTGATCGTGTAGCGCGCGGTAAGGCTGGCGAGCAGCACCAGCACCGCCGGGATCAACGGCAGCAGGAGCCAGCGCCAGCCGAGCGCCGCGTCTGCGAGCAGGGCCGCACCGAGGCTGCGGAACTGCCCGGCAAGAAGAAGCAGCACCACTGCCGCCGCAGCGAAACCGACCAGGCTGCCAAACAGCGCGTCGAGCGCGATCCGCCGCTGGAACAGCCGCGCAATCTGGGTATCGGTCGCGCCGATGAGATGCAGCACCTCGATCGTCGAATGATGGATATTGAGCGCACTGCGCGCGGTCAGCATGACGATCGCCCCGGCAGCAAAGCCGAGCAGCAGCACCAGCGCCCCCGCAATCCAGGCGAAGGACCGGATCAGCCGCGCCACCGGCCCGAGCCAGTTGGAATGCGGCTCAAGCCGGGCAGACGGCGCCGCCGCCCGGACCGCGCGGCGAAGCTGGTCGATGGTAGCCGCATCCGCTGCGCCTTTCAGGTCCACGTCGATGAGGGCGGGCATGGGAAGGCCGAGCGCTTCGGCATCCTTGCCGAGCCATTGCTCCATCGTCGCGGCGATCGCAGCCTCATCGACCGGCACCACCCGGCTGACTCGCGGATGCCCCTTCAGCGTCTGTTCGACGGCGCGCGCTTGCGCAGCGCGGCGATCGGCATTGGCATCCATCACCTGCACCGTCATGCGCCCGGCGATCGCGCTGCTGATCGACCCCGCGGCGCGCGTCAGCGACAGGCCGGTCGCGGCGGCAAGGATAGTGAGGAACATCATGATCGCGATGACCCAGGGCATCGGTCCCGACATGCGGCCTTCGGGCAGCAGCGAATTTTCATGGCGGTTGCCGGAGAGCAGCGGAATCACCCCACGTTCCCCCCTGCCCCGTTGCGCGGCGGATAGCGCAACACGCCGGTCGGATCGGCAAGGCGGCCCTTGTCGAGCCGCATCATCTGCGCGCCGGGAACGCGGCTCATCAGGTGGACATCATGGGTCGCGACCACAACGGTCGTGCCGAGCTTGTTGAGCGCCTCGAACAGCGAGAGGAGGCGCAGCGCCATGTCGGGGTCGACATTGCCGGTAGGCTCGTCCGCGACCAGCATTTCGGGGCGGCCGATGACGGCGCGGGCGATTGCGACGCGCTGCTGCTCACCGCCCGACAGCGTCGCCGGGCGCGCATCGGTGCGGTCGGAAAGACCCACCCAGTCAAGCATCTCGGCGACCGGGCCGAGGAGGTCCTCCTCACGAACGCCGGACACCCTCAGCGGCAAGGCGACATTGTCGAACACGCTCAGATGCGGCACCAGCCGGAAATCCTGGAACACCACACCGATCCGGCGGCGGAAACCGGGAAGCCGCTCGCGCGCCATCGTCACCACATCCTCGCCGAACAGCTTGATCAGGCCGCGGCTGGGGCGCTGGGCGAGATAAAGCAGCTTCAAAAGCGACGTCTTGCCCGCACCCGATGCGCCGGTGAGGAAGTAGAAGCCGCCGGGCTGGAGCGTAAAGCTGAGGTCGGAGAGTGTCTCGGCGCCGGTGCCATAGCGCAGCCCGACATTATCGAACTGGACCATGCCGGCTTCGGGCGAGCGTTCCGCCGCGTCGGCGCGCCGCTTGCGCCCGAGCCGCATCCCCCGCCCTTCGGCAGTTGCGCCCCGGCTCATGATCGCTCCACTGTCGCCGTGGCCGCCGAACGCCGCCTCGCCGCTGGTCCTCAGTGCATCATCGCTCATCGCGTGGGTCTCTTGCCGCAAAGCCCGGCGCAATGCACGAATTTTATGCCGGAGCGCAAAGCGAAACCGGCCAAGCGCCCGCCGTCCGCCAAACTTCGCCGCCCCTCGCGCGACAGACTCTTGCCTCTTGCCCGGAGAGCGTGTTTAGAGGGGGGCCATGATCCTCACCTGCCCCGCCTGCAACACCCGTTATGTCGTACCCGACACCGCGATCGGCCCCAAGGGCCGGTCGGTGCGCTGCGCCAATTGCCGTCATAACTGGTTCCAGCCGGGCACCGGCATGGCCGAAGCGCCAGCGTCCGCTCCGGCCCAGCCCGCCGCGCCCCGGCCCGCAGCACCCGCCACCGGCCGGGCGCTTGAAGGCGCGCCGTCCTCTCCGGCTCCTGCCCCGGCACCGCCGCCGCAGCCGGCACCGGTCCGGCCGGAAAGCCCGCCACCGGGTCCGCGCTCTTCGCCTGAAGCCGATACCACATCCGATCGTACCGCATCGGGATTTCCGGCTCCCGAACGGCCGAGCATGATCGAACGCGCCGGGACGAGCCCGCTTGCGGCGCCTCCCCCGGTTCCATCCCATGTTCCCCCGCCCCCCGCTCCAGCCGTCCCGGCCCACGAGGCCGCGCCAGCCGACGAGACGCCGCGCGCGCCGCAGCCGCCTTTGGCCCGCGATCTTCCGGAAGCACCCGCCCCGCAGGAAAGGCCTTTTCCGCACACCGGCCCAGCCGATGCGACCGTCGAAGACGCCCCGCCGCCGATCATCGCACCGGTGCCTGCTGCCGGGGTCGAGGATCATGCCTGGGGCGATTATGCGAGCGCCAGCGCCGAGCCGACGCCCTTTTCCTCCGATCCGCCGCCGCCGATGCGCTTTCCGGCCGATGACGAGCGCCATTTCGAACCGCCCTTCCGCCCGCGCCGCAATCCCGCCCGGATGTGGACAATGGCGGCGATCGCGGCGGCGCTCGTGCTTTCGGGGATAGCGGCCTCTTTATGGTATTGGGGCCTGCCGCGCTGGGCAAGCGGCCTGTCCAGAACCGCCGCCGAACCCGACCTCGTGATCGAGCTCGCCAAGAATCAGGAACATCGCGAACTGCCCGATGGCACCATCTATTTCGCCGCGAGCGGTACGATCATCAACCCGGCCGACCGCGAACAGACCGTGCCCCCGATGCTCGCCGAGCTGCGCGATGCAAGCGGGCGCGTGGTCTACAGCTGGGTGATCAAGCCGCCGGTGCGCAGCCTTGCACCGGGCGAAAAGGCCAATTTCAACGAGGCCAAGATCGACATTCCCGACGCCGCGCAGGAACTCACCATCGGCTGGGCGCTCGGCGGCTCCTGAGCTTCCGCAAGATTCTTGCGCCACGGCGCTTGCATAGCGGCAAAGGCAGTGCTAAGCGCGCTCGCCTACCCACCGGCCGGAGTCCATTCCGGCTGGAACCAGCTGAATTGAAGTGCGGTCGTGGCGGAACTGGTAGACGCGCAACGTTGAGGTCGTTGTGGGAGAAATCCCGTGGAAGTTCGAGTCTTCTCGACCGCACCAATTCAGCCGCTGGGCCAATTTTTCCACCAGCACCGAAACGCGCTTTTACCTCAGCGCTCATTCTCCGGCCGCCGCCGCGAGGCCGACCGCTTGGCTTCGCGCAGATGAGAAACTATAAGGCTGCCATGTCGGAAGCGGCCTCTCCTCAAATCGGTCCTTTTATCAAGGCTTATCGCAAGAGCCAATCGCTGACCCTCGACGATCTGGAGAAAATATCCGGTGTCTCACGCTCGATGTTGTCACAGATCGAACGCGGTCAGGCCAATCCCTCCCTCGCCACGGTCTGGTCGCTCGCAATTGCGCTGAAGGTCGATATATCGGAGCTTGTGACCGGGAGCGTCACCGATCGCCGCTCGCATATCGAACTGTCCTCGGCTTCTTTTACGCCGGAAATGAAGACCGAGGATGGATCCTGTATCTTGCGGATCTTGAGCCCGCCGGATCATGCGGAACTGCTCGAATGGTATGATCTGGTTCTGCTTCCCATGGGATCGCTGGAATCCAAGGCGCACGCCAAGGGAATGCGTGAGCATTTGACGGTGCTTGAAGGAACGGTGGAAGTGACATCGGGCGACCAGATCGTCGAAGTGACAGAAGGCGCCACGGCCCGTTATCCTGCCGACCTACCGCACGCAATCCGCAATCGGCGCAACAAGCGTGCACGAGCGCTGCTTGTCATGACGACAAATACGCATGTTTGAAACTTAATTATAACAATATGCAAATATTGTGAATTTTTCTTATAATTTTCTAGCATCATAGACGAGTTTTCCAATATGTCGTATCTCCCGATGAGAGGGAGAGGGCAATGGACCCGCAATTCTATCAACGCATAGACGCGGAACTTGCGGGCATCACCAGCGCAGGCCTGTTCAAGCCGGAGCGCGTCCTGCAATCGCCCCAGAGCGCCGAGGTCCGGGTCGAGGGGCGCCCGATCATCAATCTTTGCGCCAACAATTATCTTGGGCTCGCCGACGATGAACGCGTTGTAGCGGGCGCGATCGAAGCGACCCAGCAATGGGGGGCGGGTCTTGCATCCGTCCGTTTCATTTGCGGGACGCAAATGATCCACAAACAGCTCGAACGCGAGATCGCCGGCTATCTTGGCTATGACGATGCGATCCTGTTCGCGGCGGCGTTCGATGCCAATGGCGGTGTGTTCGAATGCCTGCTCTCGCCAGAAGATGCGATCGTCTCCGATCAGCTCAATCATGCCTCGATCATCGATGCACTGAAGGCAGCGGCCGAAGCAACCGGCCATGTGACTTACCGTCCCGGCACCGCCGCCGATACGCTGGTGCAGGATGATGGTGGCCGCGTGACCGGCGTGCGTTTGAGCGATGGCGAAACATTGGGCGCGTCCAAGGGCGTAATCCTCGCCAGCGGCGGCTTTGCCAAGAACCCGGCGATGCTCGACCATTATGCACCGCATTATGCCAATGCGGTTTTCGTCGCCGGGGCAGGATCGCAGGGCGACGGCCTGCGCATGGGCCAGGCGCTCGGCGCGGAGCTGCGCGACATGGCGTTCGTCAAGGGCACGTTCGGCAAACATCCCACCGACGAAACCAATGATCACAGCCTGCAAGCGGTGTACAAGGGCGCGATCGCGGTCAATCAGGACGGGCATCGTTTCGTCGACGAAAGCATATCCTACAAGCTGCTCGGCGATGCGGTCATGGCGCAGCCCTGGCACACCGCCTACCAGATCATGGATCAGGGCATTTTCGATACCGGCGATGACCGCGTGCGCATCCTCGATTTCGGCCGGCGGCTGGAGGAAGGCCTGTTCTATGTCGCGGACAGTCTCGAGGGGCTTGCACAGCAGATTGAAATCGAACCCGGCGTGCTGAAGGACAGCGTCGCCCGCTACAATGCCTCGGTCGATGCGGGCCGCGATCCGGAGTTCGGCCGCACCCATCTGGTCCACCATCACGGCGCCTTGCGGAAAATCGAAACCCCGCCCTTCTATGCCTATCCATCGACCGCGGTCGTGTTCGGCACCTATTGCGGGTTGCGGGTCGACAGCAGCGCCAAGGTCCGGCGCGCCGACGGCAGCTGGATCGAGGGCCTTTACGCGGCCGGAGAAGTCACCGGCGGTTTTCACGGCGCGGCCTATATGACCGGCTCCGCGCTCGGCAAGGCGGTGGTGTTCGGGAAGATCGCCGGACAAAGCGCGGCCGCCGCATGAACATCGTCCTGTTTCTGGCGGGGGTGCTCGATCCCAAATGGCCGTTGACGCTGTGCGAGGGCGCGCTTCCCGAAACGCAGCCCGATCGCGTGGTCATGAGCCCGTTCGATGAAAGTGCACTCGAAACCGCGCTCAGGATTCGTGACGCAAACCCCGGCACGCAGATCCGCGCGATCGTCGCCGGAAGTCCCGCTTCGGAAAAAATCGCGCGGACCGTGCTCGCACTCAATGTTGCGGATGTGTCGCTGCTCGATCTCGGCGATGCGTGGAACCAGAACGCGGTCGCCACGCAGCTTGCGAGCCAGTGCGGCGAGGCCGATCTGGTTCTCATCGGCCGCGAATTCGGCGACTGTGACGACGGGCTCGTCCCGCCGATGGCCGCGGCGCTCACCGGACGCCATTTCTTCGGCCGCGTACAGGCGGTGGAGGCCAGCGGCGACATCCGCCTGATGCGCGAAGCGGGCGCCAGCGAACAATGGCTCGCCGTCAGCGGCCCGACCCTCGCCAGCGTCACCAACGACCGCCGCAACCGCTTGCGCAAGCCGTTGATGAAGAATGTGATGATGGCCCGGCAGGCGGCGGTTGCCCAAATTGTTGCACCGCCCTCCGCGCCTTCGCCCATCGGCCTGGGCGGGGTCGACACGCTCGCAGCGGCCCGGGCGCCCGTCAATTGCCGCTGGATCGAAGGCAGCACGGTCGAGCAGGCGCAAGCGGTCGCGGCTCTTCTGCGGCAGGCGGCCCCCGCATGAACTGGCGCATCGTCAAGGTCGAATGCGCAGGGCCGGAACCGACGCCATTGCCGATCGATCATCGCCCGCTGCTGCTGCTGTTTCCCGCCGACGCGGACGGCGAAGCTCTGGCGGGAGCCACCGCTGCGGCCACCGGGGCAGCGCTCGGCGGGCGTATCCTGTCGGCCCGGATCGATGGCGCGCGCCTGACGTTGACCCGTTCAGCCTTTGGCGGCCGCGCTGCGCTGCGGCTCGAGGCAAGCGACGGCCTCGTGATTGCCACAACCAATGATTTCGACGCAGCCGAGGAAACCATCCGGCTCGGACAGGCGGATGAGCGCGCTATCGACGAACGCCCGCTGCCCGACCGCCGCACCGCGCTAGATGACGCCGCACTTGTGGTCAGCGGTGGACGGGGGCTCGATGCCGAAGGCTTTGCCCAGTTGCAACAAATCGCCGATGCGCTCGGCGGTGCGGTGGGAGCGAGCCTTCCTGCCATCGACCTCGGTCTCGCGCCGGTCTCGCAACAGGTCGGCCAGTCCGGCAAGTTCGTGACGCCGCAGATTTATCTTGCCGCCGGTATTTCCGGGACGCCGCAGCACCTCGCCGGCATAGGCAGCGCGACGCGCATCATCGCGATCAATTCCGACCGCGAGGCGCCGATTTTCCGCTATGCTGAAGCCGGAGCGGTGGGCGATGCGGCCACGCTGTTGCCGCATATCGCCAGGGCGCTTGGCGCAAGGGATGGGGAGGCGACATGAAACTTGCACGTTTTGGCCCGATCGGAGCGGAAAGACCGGCGCTGGTCGACCGCCACGGCAAGCTGCGCGACGCGAGCGCGCTGGTCAGCGATATCAGCATGGATGCAATTTCCGCGCTGGAGGGTATCGATCCCGAGAGCCTGCCGCTCGCCGATGCCGATGCGCGGATCGGCGTTCCATTGAGCGGGATCGGCAAATTTATCGCCATCGGCCTCAACTATACCGACCATGCCGCCGAGAGCGGGATGGAAGCGCCCGCCGAACCGATCATCTTCATGAAGGCCATTTCCTGCCTTGGCGGGCCTTATGACGACGTGCCCCTGCCGCTCGGCTCAAAAACGATGGACTGGGAACTTGAACTCGGCGTCGTGATCGGCAAGCGGGCGCGCTATATCGGCGAGGCGGAAGCCCTTGATCATGTTGCGGGCTATGTTCTCGTCAATGACCTTTCGGAACGGTTCGACCAGCATCAGCGCGGCGGCAGCTGGGACAAGGGCAAGGGGCATGACGGCTTTGGCCCGGTCGGCCCCTGGCTGGTGACGCGTGACGAGCTGGGCGATGCGAGCGGTCTCGCCATGACGCTCGATGTCAACGGCATACGCCGGCAGGACGGCAACAGCCGCGACATGATCTTCAATGTCGCCGCGATCGTCGCCTATGTCAGCCGCTTCTTCACCCTGATGCCGGGCGACCTCATCGCCACCGGCACGCCGGCCGGCGTCGGCGGCGGGATCAAGCCCGAGCCGGTATTTTTGAAGGAAGGTGACGAAATCCGCGCGCGTATCGAGGGCCTCGGCGAACAACGCCAGCGCATCGTCGCCAGCCCCTGGCAAGTCAACCGACCGGAACAAGCCTGAGCCTGTGTCAGAAACGGACGTCGCGGGCGAAGGCCTGGATGTCGGCAACAAAATCGGCGGGGGCCTCCATCGCCGCAAAATGGCCTCCGCGTGGCATTTCAGTCCAGCGCACCACGTTGAAACTCTTTTCCACCAGCGAACGCGGGTAAGCGGCAAGTTCGCCCGGAAAATTGGCGATGGCCGTCGGTTTTTCGACTCTCGCGCCGGCCGGGACAGGTTCGTCGAACACGCCGCGATACAGCCAGCTGGCGGTATCGAAAGTGCCGGTGACGAGATAGATCATGATATTATCGAGCACCTGATCACGCGAGAAAGCATCCCACATATTGGTGGGCAGCAGCGGCGACCAGCCATGGAATTTTTCGACAATCCAGGCCGCCACGCCGAGCGGGCTATCCATCATGGCGTAGGCGAGGCTGCGCGGCTTGGTCGACTGCACCGCCATATAGGCGCCTTCGGTGCGCCACACGTCCGCCAGCCGCGCCATGGCCGCGTTTTCCTCATCTGTCTCGGGAAGAGCATCGGCTGCGCTCCAGCCGAAGGTGAAATTGAGATGGACCGCCTTGCATGCGGGCGCTTCATAGCCGAGCCAACCGCTGACGCTTGATCCCCAGTCGCCGCCCTGCGCGATATAATTGTGATGGCCGAGTTCGCGCATCACCGCGGCGAACGCTCGCGCAATCGTGCGGGGGCCGACCGGCGCGGACGGCTTGGATGAAAAGCCGTAACCCAGCAGCGACGGAATGACGAGTGTTACGGCGTCTTCGGCCTTGCCGCCATGCGCGGCCGGATCCGTCAACGGACCAATGACATCCATGAACTCGACGAAGGAACCCGGCCAGCCGTGGATCATCATCACGGGCTTTGGCGCCGGTCCCTTGCCTGGCACATGGATAAAATGAACCCGCCAGTCACGTCCGTCGCCGGGCACTTCGGCGATGAATTGCGGCAGAGCATTCATGCGCGCTTCACGCACGCGCCAGTCATATCGGGTCAGCCAGTAATCGACGAGTTCCCGCATCGCCGCATCGCTGGTGCCGATGGCCCACGGATCACCCGCCGATGGCGTTGGCCATTGCGCGTCGCGCAGCCTCCGGCCGATCCAGTCAAGCCGTTCCTGCGAAACCGCGATCCGGAACGGCTCAATGCTCATGCGGCCGCCTGCTGCCTGGCGCGGAAATGCGGGATAATGGTTTCACCGAGATGCCGCAGGCTGGTCATGATCGCTTCATGCGGAACGGTGCCCATCTGCATCAGCATCAGGACCTCGTCCGCGCCCGCCGCCTCCAGCCGCTCGAGATAGGCGATCGCTTCCTGCGGCGTGCCATAGGCGTGATCAAGGTTGAACATTTCGGTCGCAGCCGGCGTGACCGGGATCTTTGCCTCGTTGAGATAGGCGATCGTCATCTCCTCGGCTTGCTTGGCCTGACGGACATGCTCTTCCGGCGCCAGATCCTCGACTTCTGGCTTGGGCCCGCCGCCGTACCAGTGGTGGATCGCCTGCGCAAAGAAACGCTGGCCGCGAAAGCCGATGCGCCGCGCCCTGTCGCCATCTTCATCGACGATGAACGGACAGCCGACCGCGAGATATTCATTGGCCTGATATGGCACCTGCTGGGCCGGATCGCGGCGGGCAAAGGCATCGCGGTAGATGCGGTTCTGCTCTTCGATTTCGTCTGGTGTGTTGAAGCCCAGCACCATGGCGCCGAGGCCGCGCGATCCTGCGGTGATGAGAGATTCGTTGCGGGTGCAGGCCATGAACATCGGCGGATGCGGATGCTGCACGGGCTTTGGATGGATCGGACGGCGCGGGATTTTGATGAACGTGCCGTTATGCTCGATCTCGTCCTCGACCATGATTTTGGGAATGAGATACATGGATTCATCGATCATCGGCTGCAGTTCGGCAAGGTCATAGCCGAACGTCCCGGCCTCCTGCTGGGTCCCGCCCTTGCCGATACCGAAATTGACGCGGCCGCGCGACAGGATGTCAAGCATGGCGATCCGTTCGGCGACCTTGACCGGATGGTTCATCGCGGGCGGGAGGCACACCACCCCGTGACCAATGCGGATGCGTTCGGTTTTGCCCGCGACGAAGGCGAGAAATGTCTCCGGCGCCGACATATGCGAATATTGGGTCAACGCGTGGTGCTCAACCGCCCAGATTGCATCGAGCCCCATTTGTTCGGCATAGATGGCCTGTTCAACCGAATCATGGAAGGTCTGGCGTTCGCTTTCGCGCGAGGTGTCGACCATTTGCGCTTCGAAACAGATGGAAAATTTCATGGCGGCTCTCCTGTGGACCATCCCTTCTCCGGGCCTTAGCAAACAGGCTAACGCAAATATTTATATCATGCTATAAATTTATTATGCCGCCAGCAAGGATCCGAAAAATTCCTGTCTCCGAAGCCGGACGGCGGGAAAGCGCCAAAGAAGGCCGGCGCGAACGTATTCTCGCTTGTGCGCGCGCCATGCTCGAAGAGGGCGAGATCGCAATGCGGCCACTGGCACTCTGTGCCGGAGTGAGCGAAGCGACGCCCTATAATCTGTTCGGGATCAAGCGCCATCTCGTCGCGGCCCTTTATGCACAGGACTGCGATGCATTCCTGGTGCAGCTTGGCGAAAGGACTCGCGGCGACGCCCTTACCCGGCTGTTCGAGGCGCTCGACCTTTATTGCGATAATCTGGCAGCCCGCCCCCACTATCACCGCACCCTTATGGCGGAGCTCTATGGCCCGGGACGGGTGCAGGATGCCGGAGGCCCAGATCCCGGTATCGCAGTCTGGTTGGCACTGATCGGTGCATTGGAGCGCGATGGCCTGATTGATCCGGCGATTCCGGCGGACCGGCTGACGACCGCGTTCGTTCATCTGCTGAGCGGCGCGGTGCTCGAATGGACGAGAGGGCTTTGCACCATAGAGACATTACGCAACAACCTCGCCTTCGGGCTGCGGCTGTGTCTCAAGGGCGCGTCATCGCACACTGCCGCGCATCATCCGCTACTCGCCTGACTCGAAAAGGAGGCCACGACACATCCGGCGCATCCGCTAAAGAAGCGACTAACCTCGGTTAAATCGCGGAACCATCGACCGGCTGGCCCCTTACTTCTGCATGAGCGGGTTCCTTAGACACATGCCGGAGATGATTCATGACCACGACACGAACCCGACTGTTTGACAATTATGCCGATGCCACCGCCGCCGTTTCGGCGCTGGAAAGCGCGGGCGTCCCCTCGCGCGACATCAGCATCATGAGCCGCGGCACCGATACGGCGGGCCTTGGCGAATATCGTTATGACGCTGATGGCAATCCGGCATCGGATGCCGCCGAAGGCGCCGCCACCGGAGCCGCGACCGGTGCCGCGATCGGCGGGGTCGGCGGTTTGCTGACCGGCCTTGGCCTTCTTGCAATTCCCGGTTTTGGCCCGCTCGCCGCTGCCGGCTGGCTTGGCGCGACGCTCGCGGGCGCCGGACTTGGCGCAGCCGCTGGCGGCGTGACCGGCGGGCTCCTCGGTGCGCTCACCGATGCCGGCCATAGCGAGGAAGAAGCCCATGTCTATTCTGAAGGCGTGCGCCGGGGCGGGACGCTCGTCTCGGTCCGCACTGACGACAGCCGCGCCACCGATGTCGACGCGGTGCTCAACCAGAATCGCGGCGTTGATGCCGCAGCGCGCGGTGCGGCCTATCGCAACGAAGGCTGGGACCGTTACGACCCCGAAGCGGCGCCTTATACCGACGACCAGATTGCACAGGAGCGCAGCCGCTACCTCTAAACCGCAATGAACCAGAAGACGCCCGGCCGCGCCCCATGCGGACCGGGCGTTTTTTCGGCCATCACAGGCGCTTGCGAGCCGCCGGGCGAGTTGCTAAAGCCGGGCTTCTATGCACCACGATACCGCTCCCGAAACCATTCGCGTAACCAAGGCCCGCGTATCCTGCGACGGGGCGACCGACATTCCCGGCGGCGCGTCTCTCGGCCATCCGCGCGTGTGGCTGGAAATCGACGAAAAGGGTTTTGTCGAATGCGGCTATTGCGACCGCCGTTTCGTGCTGCAGGGCGGCCCCGCCGACCACGCCTGAACGCGAGCCTTCGCCCCGGCCCTGCCTTGGCGCGGTTTGCGCTAGGAAGTTCGCACACCCCCACCTATATCGGTTGCCATGACTGATCCGCGCTCCTTCCTCTATCGCCCCGGCATGCTCGATCCCGATACGGCGCTGCGTCTCACCGCAGACGCGCTCGCGCGCACCGATGACGGCGAACTCTATCTCCAATATGCCGCCAATGAGAGCTTCGTGTTCGATGACGGACGGCTGAAAAGCGCGGATTATTCAACCAATGGCGGCTTTGGCCTGCGCGGCGTGACCGGCGAGATGACCGGCTTTGCCCATGCCAACGAGATCAGCGAGGCCGCGATCCGGCGCGCGGCCGATACGCTGGCGCTGCTCGACCCGGCGACAGCGCAGGCATCGCTGCCGCCAATCCGCACCAACCGCCACCTCTATACCGACGGCAATCCGCTCGATCTGGTGCCCTTCGCCGAAAAAGTGGCGCTGTGCCAGAAGATCGACGCCGCAGCGCGCGCGCGCGATCCGCGCGTGTCGCAGGTGTCGGTCGTGCTCGCGGGATCGTGGAGCGTGGTCGAGATCGTCCGCGCCGATGGTTTTGTCGCGACCGACGTGCGCCCGCTGGTGCGGCTCAACGTCTCGATCGTCGCCGAACAGAATGGCCGCCGCGAAAGCGGAAGTTTCGGCATTGGCGGGCGCTATCTCTATGGCAAGCTGTTCGAGGATGCGACCGCCGAGCGCGCGATCGACGAGGCGCTCAAGCAGGCGCTGGTCAACCTTGAATCGGTCGATGCGCCGGCGGGCGAGATGACCGTGCTGCTCGGCCCCGGCTGGCCCGGCGTGCTACTCCACGAAGCCGTCGGCCACGGTCTCGAAGGCGATTTCAACCGCAAGGGCACGTCGGCCTTTTCCGGCCGCATCGGCGAGCGGGTGGCCGCGCCCGGCGTCACCGTGATCGACGATGGCAGCATTGCCGACCGGCGCGGTTCGCTCTCGATCGACGACGAAGGCACGCCCACGCAGGAAAATATCCTGATCGAGGACGGCATCCTCAAAATGTATATGCAGGACCGTTTGAACGCCCGGCTGATGGGCGTGCCAGCAACCGGCAACGGGCGGCGCGAAAGCTTTGCCCATGCGCCGATGCCGCGCATGACCAACACCTTCATGCGCGGCGGCAAGGATGACCCCGCAGAACTGATGAGCCGGGTGAAGAAAGGCATCTTCGCCAAGAGCTTTGGCGGCGGACAGGTCGACATCGTGTCGGGCAAGTTCGTCTTTTCCTGCACCGAAGCCTATCGCATCGAAGACGGCAAGCTCGGCGCGCCGATCAAGGGCGCGACGCTCATCGGTGACGGGCCGACCGTGCTCACCAAGGTCATCGGCATCGGCAACGACATGGCGCTTGATGAAGGCATCGGCGTGTGCGGCAAGGGCGGCCAGTCGGTCCCCGCCGGAGTCGGGCAGCCGACGCTGCTGGTCGAAGGACTCACCGTCGGAGGCACGGCGGCGTGAATCATGCGACGAGCGGGGCCGGGCTGCCGGACTGGCTCGGCCTTTACCTCGAACGCATCGGCTGGAACGGCGCGCCGCCCGGCGCGGACACGGGACAAGGCAACGACGCGCGTGCGATCCTCGAAGCGCTGATTCCGCTTCACACCGCGGCCATCGCATTCGAGAATATCGACTGCCTGCTCCATCAGCCGGTCGATGTGACGCCCGCGGCGGTGATCGACAAGCTCGTCCGGCGCCGGCGCGGCGGCTATTGTTTTGAACAGAATATCCTGCTCGCCGAGGTGCTGACCGCGCTCGGCTACCGCGTTGAGCCGCTGCTCGCGCGTGTCCTGTGGGACGATCCCGATCCCGCCACGAAGCCGCGCACCCATATGGCGCTCAAGATAACCCCGCCCGAAGGCGGCGTGCCCTGGCTCGCCGATGTCGGTTTCGGGGGCAATGTGCTGACCGGTGTGCTCGATTTCGTAAGCGGCATGGAGCAGCAGACGCCGCACGGCCCTTTCCGGCTGATCGAACGCCGCGACGGCTGGGAACAGCAGGTCGGAATCGCGGGTAATTGGCGGCCGACTTACCTGTTCAGCCCGGGAGCGGTTTATCCGATCGACCTCGTTCAGGCCAACTGGTGGGTATCAACCCATCCGGACTCGAAGTTCCGCCACATCCTGCGGGTTGCGCTCGCGCCGCCGGGCCGGCGTTACGCCATGCTCAACCGTCACCTCACCACCTATCATGCCGACGGGCGCAAGGAGGAAGAGGATCTGACGGCCGCTGAAACGGTGGAACGACTGTCCGCTCTTTTCCGTATTGAATATGACGACCGTGAGGCGGTGATCGCGCGACTGGAAGGAATGACGGATGATTCATGAAGACGAAGAGGGCGAAGAAGCCTTCATCTCCCCCGACAGCGTTCCCGCCGACTGGGCGCGGCAGCTGCTTGGCTTCTGGTTCGACGAACATGGCCGCGATGACTGGTTCGGCGGCGGACCCGCGTTCGATGAAAAGGCCGCACGCTTCGCGGACTGGCGCACCGCGCTGCGCAGCCTGCCCGCCTCCCATTTCCTCGCCGATGCCGATACCGCGCGCGCGGCGATCGTGCTGTTTGACCAGGTCCCGCGCAATCTCTATCGCGGGTCGGCCGAAGCCTTTGCCACCGACGAACTTGCGGTGCAGATCGCGCGCGGCGCGGTCGAGAAAGCTTATGATGCAGGGCTTGACGATGATGCCCGCGCGCTCCTCTACATGCCGTTCGAACATAGCGAGGATATCGAGGACCAGCGCGAATCGGTGCGGCTGATGAATAGTATCAACGCCCAATATGGCGATTATGCGCAGCGGCATTTCGTCATCATCGACCAGTTCGGACGCTTCCCGCATCGCAACGCCGCGCTGGGCCGGGCGGACCGGCCGGGCGAGGAAGAAGCGATTGAACAGGGCAAGAACTGGTAGGCGCGCGGCCGCACGATGACGATCAAGGTTGCCAGCTATAATATCCGCAAAGCCATCGGGCTTGACCGCAAGCGCATGCCCGAGCGCACGCTCGAAGTGCTGCGCGAACTGGATGCCGACGTGATCGCGCTGCAGGAGGCCGACCGGCGTTTCGGCGGGCGCGCGGCGGCAATCCCCGTCCACATGCTGTTCGAGCACAGCCCCTACAAGCCGGTCCATCTCGACATGCGGCCGCAGAGCATCGGCTGGCACGGCAACGCGATCCTCGTGAAGAAGGATGTGTGCGTCGAACATTGCGAGCCGGTCTATCTGCCAACGCTTGAGCCGCGCGGCGCGGTGATGGCCGAACTTGCGATCAACGGCGAACCCCTGCGCGTCGTGGGCATGCATCTCGACCTGTCCGGCCTGTGGCGGCGGCGGCAGGTGAAAGCACTGCTCCACCATCTCCACGCGCTGCCCCGCGCCATGCCGACGGTGATGATGGGCGACCTCAACGAATGGACCAATCGCGGCTGCCTCAAGGATTTCGGCCTCGACCACCAGGTGCTGCGCACCGGGCGCAGTTTTCACAGCCGGCGCCCGGTCGGCGAACTCGACCGCATCATCGTCTCCAACGATATCGCAATCGACGGTTGCGGGGTCCATCACAGCAGCATTGCCGCGCGCGCGTCCGACCATCTCCCGATCTGGGCGCAGATCCAGCTGCCTAAAAAATAGGCAGATCAGGCACGGGGCTGCCTGCCTACCGGGCGGCACCCTGACCTGTCCCCCTCGAAATCCCCGTTTTCCGCTTGGCGGCTCCTGCTGGCACGCATGTTGCACTGCATCATGACGATAGCCCGCCGTAGCGCGGGAACCACGCAGACAAAGGGGACAGATATGAACCGCTACCGACTCGCACGACTGACCGGCGGGCTCGCCGCGCTGGCGACCGCCAGCCTTGCCCATGCCCAGGCAGCCGCGCCCGCCGCCACCGAAACCATCAGCAAGGGCGACACCGCCTGGATGATGACATCGACCCTGCTCGTCCTCCTCATGATCATCCCCGGCCTCGCGCTGTTTTATGGCGGCCTTGTCCGCACCAAGAACATGCTGTCGGTGATGACACAGATCGGCGCGGTTGCCGCGCTGGCGATGCTGATGTGGGTCACATTCGGCTACAGTATGGCGTTCGGGCCTGACGCGTCCGACGGACTCAAGCCTTTCATCGCGAGCCTCGGCAAGGCCTTCCTGGCCGGCGTAACCCCCGCCTCGACCGCGGCGACCTTCACTGACGGGGTGGTCATCCCCGAATATGTCTTCATCAGTTTCCAGATGACCTTTTCGGCGATCACCATCGCGCTGGTGCTGGGATCGGTGGTCGAACGGATGAAGTTCGCCGCCGTGATGGTATTTGCCGCGATCTGGCTCACCATTGTCTATTATCCCATCGCGCACATGGTATGGGCGGCAGGCGGCCTGTTCTTCGAGATGGGTGCGCTCGATTTTGCCGGAGGCACGGTGGTGCATATCAATGCCGGGGTTTCGGCGCTGGTCGCCTGCCTTATCCTTGGCAAGCGCATCGGCTATCAGAAGGAAGCCCTTGCGCCGCACTCGCTGACCATGACCGCGGTCGGCACCGGCCTGCTGTGGGTCGGCTGGTTCGGCTTCAACGCCGGGTCCGCGCTCGAAGCGAATGGCTCGGCCGGGCTTGCGATGATCAACACCTTCGTCGCGACCGCAGCAGGCGGCCTCGTGTGGATGGCGGCCGAGCGGATTGCGGGCCACAAGGGTTCGGCGCTCGGCTTCTGTTCGGGGATCATCGCGGGACTCGTCGCGGTAACGCCGGCCGCCGGTAACAGCGGCCCCTTTGGCGCGATCATCCTCGGCGCAATCGCCTCGCTGATATGCTTCTACGTGGTGAGCAAGCTGAAGCCGAAGCTCGGCTTTGACGATGCGCTCGATGCCTTCGGCATTCACGGCGTCGGCGGGATCGTCGGGGCGCTCGGCACCGCGATCGTCTATGCCCCGCAGTTCGGCGGCCCGGGCGACGGATCGACCGGGATCGGCGCGCAGCTCGGCGTACAGGCAATGGCGACACTCACCACCATCGTCTGGTCGAGCATCGGCACGATCATCGCCATCTATGCGGCCAAGGCCGTCACTGGCCTCCGGGTCACTGCCGACGCCGAACGCGAAGGGCTCGACCTCGCCGAACATGGCGAGCGCGCCTATAATTATTAAGCGCTTCGGGGCGGCGCCACCGCCGCCCCGTCACCAGGTTCCTCCTGCGAACCTCCTCGGCCGGAACAGCGATGTTCCGGCCGCTTCTTATGCGGCAAGATGCTGCTTCACAAAATCGGCGCAGCGCATCCCGATCATGATCGACGGCGCGTTGGTGTTGCCCGAAATGAGACGCGGCATGATCGAGGCGTCGGCGACGTAAAGCCCCTCGACGCCGCGCACCCGCAGTTCAGGATCGGCGACATCATCCGCGCACGGACCCATGCGGCAGGTGCCGACCGGATGGTAGATGGTGTCGCAGCGGTCGCGGATGAGCTGGTCTAGCGCGGCATCGTCGGCATAATCGACCGGGTGGCGGTTGCGGCCCTTGTAGCGGCTCATCGGCTCGGTTTCGCAGATGCGCACCATCAGCCGCGTCGCGTCGCGCAGCAGCGCGATGTCCTCACCGCCGGGATCGGACAGGAAATTGGGGTTGATCGAGGGTGCCGCCGCGGGATCATTGCTCCTGAGCCGCACCGTGCCGCGGCTTTTGGGTCGCAGCGCGCAGGCATGGACCGAAAAGCCGCTTTCCCTGACCTTGTCGCGCCCGTGATTCTGCACGATCCCCGGAATGAAATGATATTGGACATCGGGCGCGGGCGCATCCGCGCGGATTTTCCAGAAACCCCCGCTTTCGGCAAAGGGCGTGGTCATCATCCCGGACTTGTCACGGCGATATTGCATCAGCGCCTTCAGCATCCGCCACATCGCGGCGAGCGACCCGCCGAAAAAGTCCGGGCTGTCGGCGTCATAGGCGATGATATTGTCGCAATGGTCCTGAAGGTCGGCGCCGACCGCGGGTTTGTCGAGCACGACCTCGATGCCCATGGCCTTCAAATGCTCCGCCGGGCCGATGCCCGACAGCATCAGCGTCTGCGGGCTGCCGAACGCGCCGCCCGAAACGATCACCGCCTGCCGGGCGTGCAATGTTTCCTGTTTGCCGCCGCGCCGCACGACCACGCCGGTGGCGCGGCCATTTTCGATGAGCACGCGCTCGACCAGCGTATCGGTGCGGATATCGAGATTGGCGCGTCCCTTCAGCGGGTCGAGGAAGGCCCGCGCGGCCGACCAGCGCTCACCCTGATATTGCGTGACCTGATAGAGGCCGAAGCCATCCTGCCGCCCGCCGTTGAAGTCGCGGTTTTCCGGATATTGCAGCCGCGTCGCGGCTTCGACGAAGGCCCGGCTGCCGGGGCTCGGCCAGTGCTGGTCATCGACATGGAGCGGGCCCTTGTTGCCGTGAAAGGCATCGGCGCCGCGCACATTATTCTCGCAGCGCTTGAACCAGGGCAGCACGTCCGAATAGCGCCAGCCGGTGCAGCCGAGATTGGCCCAATTGTCATAATCCCACGCATTGCCGCGAATATAGAGCATCGCGTTGATCGCGCTCGATCCGCCAAGGCCGCGCCCGCGCGGCTGATAGCCTGCGCGCCCGCCGAGGCTCTCCATGCACTCGGTATCGAATGCCCAGTTGGCCTTCTTGGGGAGCGCGACCAGCATGCCGGGGGTGCGGATGAAGAAACTGTCGTTGGTCCCGCCCGCCTCGATCACACAGACGGTGCGGCTGCCATCTTCGGCGAGGCCCCCCGCAGCCGCGCAGCCGCCGGACCCGGCGCCAATGACTATGATGTCGTAACTGTCCATTCCCCCGCCTCTCCCGTTTTTGGTTCGATCCCGTCCGGCTCTTGCGGCCTTGTTTCGCGCCAGCGCGCCTTGATCGTGTCGCTGGTGTCCCGGCTGTTGTCATGGCTCCAGCCCGGCGGCTTCACCATGTAATTCCATTTCGCTGCCAGCGTGGGCGCGCGCCATACATCCTTCGCGATGCCGATCCATTCGTGGAAGGCGGCCCACAGGACATTGAAGCTCCCCAGATTCTTGACGATGCCATAATGGATTTTCTCATCGTCGCGTTCGGGCTCGAAGGTGCCGAACATACGGTCCCAGACGATGAAGACCCCGGCATAATTGGAATCGAGATAACGCGGGTTGGTGGCGTGGTGGACACGGTGGTGCGAGGGCGTGTTCATCACCGCCTCGAACCAGCGCGGCAGGCGCTTGACCGCCTCGGTATGAATCCAGAACTGGTAGATGAGATTGAGCCCGCCAACGAAGATCACCATCGCCACCGGAAAGCCGACGAAGAACAGCGGCAGGCGGAAGATGAAGGTCAGCGCGATAAAGCCGGTCCAGGTCTGCCGCAGCGCGGTTGTGAGATTATAATGCTGCGAACTGTGATGGATGACATGCGCCGCCCAGAACCAGCGCACACGGTGGGCGGTGCGATGGAACACATAATAGGCAAGGTCATCGAGCACGAAACAGGCGATCCAGGCCCACCAGACATAGCCGATGTCGAACAGGCGATACTGATAGACCCAGTTCGCCATCGCGATCACGAAGCCGCCGGTTAGGAGCCCCGCCACCGTGCTCCCCAGCCCCAGCCCGAGCGAGGTCAGCGTGTCGCGCGCTTCGTAGCGGGTGCGGTCGCGCATCCGGGCGATCAGCATTTCAGCGATGATGAGCAGGATGAAAGCCGGGATCGCATAGGTGGTGGGATTGGGCAGGACGACCGGCTCCATCAGACCAGCACCTCGCGCAGCCGCGCGGTCCACAGCTGCGCATCCTTACCAAGGTCGAGCGTGGTCGACCCGAAACTGCGTTCGTTCGATTCGAGCGTCAACTGGGTATGCGCGAGACGGCCGCTGAAGCTCGAATCGATCAGGCGGCCGACAAAGAAATTGCCATGCGCACGGATCAGCATCTGCTGGCCCCTCGCGTTGCGCACCAGCGCGCCATAACCAGCCTTGTCGACCGCCGCCTCGGTGGGACTGAATCCGCAGATGATGCTGTCGGCGAGCGCGAAGGCCTGTTGCTTCGAGCGGATGCGCGGATCATCGCCAAGCCCGAACAGGCGCACCAGCCCGGCAACCGCGAGGATCGCCACCAGCGACACGCCGAAAATGACAAGGTCGGTCAAGGCGCGCCTGTTTCTACCGGGAGGCCTGCCCGTGCAGCGCGTCCATCATCGCGCGCACCGGCGCCACGTCATAGCCCGCCGCTCCGGCCTTGTGCGCCACCTCGTCCACCGCATCGCCGGCTCTTGCGCGCGCGAGCGCCCAGAGCAGCGTCGAGCGCGTGCCCGAACGGCAGTAGCCGAGCACCGGCCCGCCCGCTTCGCGCACTGCGGCGTCGAACGCGTCAAGCTGCGCCGCCGAAAAGCCCGAATGCGTCACCGGGATATAGCTATAGCCAAGCCCCGCCGCCCGCGCCGCCGCTTCGATCTCCGCGCCCTGCGGCGCGGACGGATCTTCGCCGTCGGGGCGATTGTTGACGATATGGACGATACCCGCCTCCCTTGCGCGCGCGACATCATCGAGAGCGATCTGGGGGGCGGCGAAAAACCGGGCGTCGAGGGTACGGAACATGGCTGACATTGTTGTCAGTTATACGCCCGCGCGTCAACTGGTCAGGCAGGCTCGAATTCTTCCTTTTCCGCCTGCTGGCGCGCCCACATTTCGGCATAGAGACCGCGCCGCGAGAGCAGTTCGGCATGGGTACCCTGCTCGCGCACGGTGCCGCCATCAAGCACGAGGATATTATCGGCATCGGCGATGGTCGAGAGCCGGTGGGCGATGATGATGGTGGTGCGGCTTTCGGCGATGCGGTCGAGCGTCGCCTGGATTTCCGCCTCGGTGCGGCTGTCGAGTGCCGAGGTTGCCTCGTCGAGCACCAGCACCGGCGGATTCTTGAGGAGGGTCCGGGCGATCGCGATGCGCTGCTTCTCGCCGCCCGAAAGCTTGAGGCCGCGCTCGCCGACCTCGGTGTCATAGCCCTGCGGCAGCGCGCCAATGAAGCCCGCGATCGCCGCCCCTTCCGCCGCCGCCGCGACCTCCGCCGCGCTCGCGCCGTCGCGGCCATAGGCAATGTTGTAGCCAATCGTCTCGTTGAACAGCACCGTGTCCTGCGGGACGATGCCGATGGCAGCGCGCAGGCTTGCCTGGGTCACGGCATCGATCCGCTGGCCGTCGATGGTGATGGTTCCCGATTGCGGATCGTAGAAGCGGAACAGCAGCCGGGCGATGGTCGACTTGCCCGACCCCGAAGGCCCGACGATGGCGAGCGTCTCGCCCGCGGGGACGTGGAAGCTAACCCCGTGCAATATCTCGCGGTCGGGCTCATAGCCGAAGCGGACATTATCGAAGCGCACATCGCCTGCGCCCACGCCAAGCGGCGGCGCGCCCGGCGCATCGACGATCTCGGCGGGCGTATCGATGAGGTCGAACATCGCCGCCATGTCGATCAGCCCCTGGCGGATCGTGCGATAGACCATGCCGAGCATGTCGAGCGGGCGGAACAGCTGGTTGAGCAGCGTGTTGACGATGACCACGTCGCCGGTGGTGAACTGCCCCTTCGACCAGCCCCATACGGTGAAAGCCATCGCCCCGCCGAGCATCGCGTTGGTGATGAAACTCTGCCCGACATTGAGGAAGGCCAGCGAGTTTTCCGATTTGACCGCGGCATCGGCATAGCGCCGCGCGACCTGCGAATAATGGCCGGTCTCGCGATCCTCGGCATTGAAATATTTGACCGTTTCATAGTTGAGCAGACTGTCGACCGAGCGCGACACGGTGAGCGTGTCGAGATCATTCATCTCCTTCCTCAGCGCATTGCGCCAGTCGGTCACGCGCTGGGTGAAGAAAATATAGAGGCCGACCATCAGCATCGTCGCGAGCGCCAGCTGCCAGCTGAACTTGACGAAGAAGATACCGAGCACGACGGTCAGTTCGATCGCGGTCGGGGCGATGTTGAACAGCAGGAAATAGAGCATCGTGTCGATGCTCTTGGTACCGCGCTCGATCACCTTGGTGACCGCACCCGTCCGCCGTGACAGGTGGAAGCGCAGCGACAGCCGGTGGAGATGGGCGAACACATGTTCGGCGAGGTGAACGGTCGCGGTCTGGCCGACGCGTTCGAAAATCCAGTTGCGCGCATTGTCGAACAACACCCCGCCGAAGCGCGCGAGCGCATAGCTCAGCACGAGGCCGATCGCGAGGAGGACGCCGGGTTCGAGCCCCGGCTTCATCCGGTCGATCGCGGCGCCATAGATGAACGCCATCGACAGTTGCACCGCCTTCGAGGCGAGCACCAGCAGCATCGCGCCAACGATCCGCAGCTTGAGGTCGCCGCGCCCGGGCGGCCAGAGATAGGGAAGAAAACGCTTCAGCGTCGCAAAATCCGCTTCGCGCGATGGCGCCAGCGTGCCGCCCGCCGCCGCCTGCGCCGGACTGGGGGGAACTGCGGTGGAAGCATGAAAGCCGGACATGGCGCCCTATATAGGGGGAAAGGCGGAATTCCCAAGAGCGTCAGCGCCCGGTATCGGGCGTATCAATCGCGCGGCGACGCCTTGCTGAAATCGGCGTGGATGCGGGTCAGCGTGGTGAAGTGGCCGCCGAGATCGTCGCGAAACCAGCTCAGCACCTGTTCGATCGTCTGCACTAAGACCGCCAGTCCCGCCGCGTCGCGTACATAGGGGGTATGCCCCGGCACCAGCGAGGGGCTGTGATAGCTGAGGATGAAGATGCGCTGGCCCTGATCATGCAGCGCCCGGATGAGACGCCGCTGTTCATTCGCCGATACGCCCTCGGGCGTCAGGCGCGCCCGCCCGACAATACCCGAACGGCCAAGCAGGGCAGGAAGGCGGAGCCGGCCCGCGCGGCGGCTGTCGAACAGGCCGGAAATCCGCCAGCCGACGCTTGCCCCCACCCCGAAAAAGCCGGCGGTCATCGGGATTTCGAGCAGGTCGCGGTCGCGGTCGAGCCAGAAAGGATGTTCGGGCGTGCCGCGATAGTCCGGCCCGCCATCGCGGTCGAAATTGGTGTGCGGCACATGGCTGCAATCGACCTTGTAGCCAAGATCGGTGATGATCGCCTGCGTCGCGCTGCCAAAACCATAGCGCCCCGCCTTGAATATTGCCGGCTTCAGGCCGAAGGCGCTTTCGATCGCGCGGTGCAGGGTAACAATCTTGGCGCGCTGGAGGTCGGCGGGGAGGTTGCACAAATAGCTGTTGGCGGCGCTCACTTCCTCCTCGTAAGGCGGCGTTACCCAAGGGTGCGGATGGGTCCCGATTTCGGCCCGGCCTTCTCGCTCGAGCGCCGCGAGATAGGCGACCGCCGCCGGGTCGGTCACCACCGGATAATCGACGACATAGGTGGGGACCACCCCCAGCCGGTCATAGATGGCGTGGAGCGGGTCCTGCTGCACGATCGACGAGGTCGACCGGTTGTCGCGCGACAAGGGCGCGGACCAGTCAAACTCCTCCTCGGCATCAACAACAATGGCCAGCTGCGGCGCAGACAAGATCATCCCCCTTCAATGCCCACGCTCTACCGGAAATAACGAGCGAGGCCAACGCCTGCTTAGCGGCAGACCATTGCCGTTACGTAAAGGAAGGTGCCAGGCAGGAAGGTTGTCAGGTACAGGCGCGCGATGGGAGTTCGCTGGCCGGGAGGGTGTTCAATTATCCAGCGATTTTTTTGTGCGCCGGCCTGTACCTGACAGAGATGGATTAACTCAACTATTTTGCTTGACAATTGTGCTGCGGCCGTATGAAGCTGCCGTGCGCCGAACGGATGCCTTATCCTGCGGGTTCCAGTGCGATCGGGTCAGCGAGCGTGATCTTGTCCAGCACCGCGGCCGTTTCATCGCGCACTTTCAGCATAAGGCTGCGCAGGCGGCATTCTTCTTCGGCGACGCAATTCTTGCATTTTTCATGTGCATAACGGCTGGCGCACGGGACCAGCGCGAGCGAGCCACGCGTCAGCCGGACGATGTCGCCATAGCTGATATCGACCGGCGGCAGCGCGAGCTTGTAGCCGCCGTCGCGCCCGCGAAATGACTGAACAATGCCCTCGCGGCTCATTTCGGACAGGATAACGGTAAGGAACTTCGAGGGAATATTCTGTTCCGCCGAAATCTCCGCCAGCGGCACCGGATTCTCGCGCCCGGCATGGTCGGCAAGATGCTGCAACGCGCGGATGGTATAGCGGGTCTTCTGCGACAGCATGGGCGCCAGTCCTTACCGGATTAGTAGAGATTTATCGGCCTAGTCCCGCGGCTCCGCAAGGTCAAGCCGCCGGCCATGGCGGTTTTCGCTCTGCCCTCCCTGGAAGGGAGGCGGGTGCGTCTTTCCCCGCCAACAGACCTCTTTTTGCTTGGGCTTTGGTGGGGGCATCTGTATAGAATCCGCATGACTGACAACAACGCCCAAAATCCTTCCGAAACCCCCGAAAATCCGGCTCGCGCGACCGCCTATGGCGCCGACAGCATCAAGGTGCTGAAGGGTCTCGATGCGGTGCGCAAGCGCCCCGGCATGTATATCGGCGATACCGACGATGGTTCGGGCCTCCACCACATGGTGTTCGAGGTTTCGGACAATTCGATCGACGAGGCTCTGGCGGGCCATGCCGACCATGTGCTGATCCAGCTCAATCCGGACGGATCGGTCTCGGTCGAGGATAATGGCCGCGGCATTCCGGTCGATATCCACCCGGAAGAAGGCGTTTCGGCGGCCGAGGTCATCATGACCCAGCTGCATGCGGGGGGCAAGTTCGAGAATACCACCGAGGGCAATGCCTACAAGGTCTCGGGCGGCTTGCACGGCGTCGGCGTGTCGGTCGTCAACGCGCTCTCGGAATATCTCGAGCTCACCGTCTGGCGCGACGGCAAGGAGCATTGGATGCGCTTCGCCCATGGCGATGCCCAAGCGCCGCTCGTCGTGCGCGGCGATGCGCCGCTGGTGGACGGGAAACCGAAGCGCGGCACCCGCGTGACCTTTCTCGCCTCGACCGACACCTTCAAGAATGTCACCGAGTTCGACTTCGAAAAGCTTGAGCATCGTTACCGCGAGCTTGCCTTCCTCAATTCGGGGGTACGCATCCTGCTCGCCGACAAGCGCGGCGAGCAGCCGGTCGAGCATGACCTGTTCTACGAGGGCGGGATCGCGGCCTTCGTCAAATGGCTCGACCGCAACAAGCAGCCGATCATCCCCGATCCGGTGGCAATTTCCTCCGAGCGTGACGGCGTCGGCATCGAGGTCGCGCTCGAATGGAACGACAGCTATTATGAAAATGTCCTGTGCTTCACCAACAATATCCCGCAGCGCGACGGCGGTACGCACCTCGCCGCGTTCCGCGCGGCGCTGACCCGTACGCTCAACAATTATGCCGAAAAATCGGGGATGCTGAAGAAGGAAAAGGTGTCGCTGACGGGCGACGATATGCGCGAGGGGCTCACCGCCATTGTCTCGGTCAAGCTGCCCGACCCCAAGTTCAGCTCGCAGACCAAGGACAAGCTCGTCTCCTCCGAAGTGCGCCAGCCGCTGGAGAGCCTGATGGCCGACAAGCTCGCTGAATGGCTCGAGGAAAATCCGGCCAATGCCAAGGCCGTCGTGCAGAAGATCATCGATGCCGCTGCCGCGCGCGAAGCCGCGCGCAAGGCCCGCGATCTGACGCGCCGCAAGGGCGTCATGGACATCGCCTCGCTGCCCGGCAAGCTCGCCGACTGTCAGGAACGCGACCCGGCCAAGTCCGAACTGTTCCTCGTCGAAGGGGACTCCGCAGGCGGCTCGGCCAAGCAGGGCCGCGATCGTCATTATCAGGCGATTTTGCCGCTCAAGGGCAAGATCCTCAACGTCGAGCGCGCGCGCTTTGACCGCATCATCAGTTCCAAGGAAGTCGGCACGCTGATCCAGGCGATGGGAACCGGCATCCGCGACGAGTTCAATATCGAGAAACTGCGCTATCACAAGATCGTGATCATGACCGACGCCGACGTCGACGGCGCGCATATCCGCACGCTGCTGCTCACCTTCTTCTACCGCCAGATGCCGGAAATCGTCGAAGGCGGCTATCTCTACATCGCCCAGCCGCCGCTCTACAAGGTCGCGAAGGGCCGTTCGGAGGTCTATTTGAAGGACGATGCGGCGCTCGACCAGTATCTGGTCGATGCCGGAATCGACGCGCTGCGGCTCGAAACCACCGGCGGCGCGCGTTCGGGCAACGACCTGCGCGATCTGATCGACCATGCCCGCCGCATGCGCAACCTGATGCGCTATGTCCCGCGCCGCTATGATAGCGCATTGATTGAAGCGCTCGCCCTCAATGGTGCGCTGGATCCCGATGCCAACGAAGCCGCCCGCGATACAGCGCTGGCGGCCACGGCCAAATGGCTAACCGGCGCGGATGACGACGGTCGCTGGTCGGCGCGGCGCACCGAAAGCGGGGGCTATCATCTCGAACGACTGTGGCGCGGCGTAACGGATCAACATTCGATCGAAGCGGCGTTCATTGGTTCACAGGAAGCGCGGCGCCTCCATGCGCTCGCAACCGAACGGCGCGACGATTATGCCAGGACGACGAAGTTGGTAAAGCTCTCTGCCGCCGCCGTTGCCGCGGAAAAAGCTGCCGAAGCGACCAATGCCAGCAACCTGGCAGAAGACGCCGACGGTCTCGATGATGCCACGATGGCTGCGGTCGAAGACGCCAAGGGTGCCATCGTCAGCCGCCCCAGCGAATTGCTCGAAGCGATTTTCGCCTCCAGTCGCAAGGGTCTTGCGATTTCGCGCTACAAGGGTTTGGGTGAAATGAACGCCGAACAATTGTGGGAAACCACGCTCGATCCGGCCAATCGCTCACTCCTCCAAGTAAACACGGGTGAACAAGAAGACGAAGTGAAAGCTATTTTCGAGCAATTGATGGGCGACGAGGTCGAGCCGCGCCGCGACTTCATCCAGGACAATGCGCTGAACGTCGCCAATCTGGACGTATAACCGCCATGTCCGGCCTGGTGAAAACCGGAAGGCCTGAATGAAGACCGCTCCTTCCAGCCCGCGTCCTTCCAGCCCGCGCGGGCCACGGCCCGGCCAGTTGTCGGACCTCCAGCGTTCGCAGCGGCAGGCGAGCCGGGAGGCGATCGTTCTGGCCTTGCGCCGCCTGCTCGATCGCGCGCTCTTCGACGATATCGCGATAGAGGATATATTGGGCGAGGCTGGCGTCAGCCGCGCTACTTTTTACCGTCATTTCAAGACGAAGCGCGAGGTCGCGATCGCGCTCAATGACATGACGATGCAAGGCGCGATCGGTCATTTCCGCGGCCTGTCGATAATCCGTGAGCGAGACGGGATGGTGCGGTGGGTCAAGCAGCTGATCGCCATCTACCGGCGCAATGGCGGAGCGTCCGCGCTCATCATGATGCTCGGGGCGAGCGACGCCGGTTTTCACCGGCGCCAGCGCGCCGACCGGATGCGGCTGGTTGAAATGCTGGCGCAAGCCGATCCGGCGCTCGCAGGGGCCCTCGGCGATTCGCCCGAAGCGGCCGCGTTCGCCGCGCGGATCGACCTCTGGCTGATGATGCTTGACCGGATTTGTGTCGAGATCGCGGTGCACCGCCGCCTGCCCCATGCCGACGCCTACATCGAGGAAATTGCGGCACAATGGATGGCGCTGGTGGATACCGCATAGCCTGCACCTACATCTTTTATTGACTATACAGATTGTTTCATCAAAACTCTGCGAAACGGAGAATCCGTAAAGTAGAGGAGAGATGCCCGATGTGGTCCGACATCAAGTTTGATTTTGCCGGCGCGCGTGTGCTCGTGACCGGCGGCACCAGCGGGATCGGGCGGGCCACCGCGCAGGCTTTTGCCGAGGCCGGAGCCGAGGTGGCGATCACCGGAACGCGCGGCTCGGCATCGGACTATGACGAGGATTTTTCAGGCTACCGTTATCACCGGCTCGACGTCGAGGACCGCGAAGGAATTGACCGGCTCGCCGCCTCGATCGGTACGCTCGACATTCTCGTCAACAATGCCGGCATGTCCTTTTTCACCCACGGGCTCGACGAGCATGACCCCGACGTGTTCGAGCGCGCATTGCAGATCCATCTCGCCAGCCCCTACCGCCTGACCCGGCGGCTTGCCGACCGGCTCGCCGCCAGCCAGCGTCCGGGCGGCGCATCGGTGATCGGCATCGGGTCGGTGACGAGCTTCATGGGGATGGCGGTGACGCTCGGCTATGGCGCAGGCAAGACCGGCCTCCTCGGCATGACGCGCGGGCTCGCGGTTGACCTGGGACCGCGCAATATACGGGTCAACGTCGTCGCGGCGGGACTTGTCGATACGCGCATGACGAGCGGCGTGTTCCAGGGCGGCAATGAATGGCTCGCGCCGTCGATCGCTCGCACCCCGCTCGGGCGGCTCGGCGAGCCCGCCAATATCGCCGCGCCGGTGCTGTTTCTGGCGAGTTCCGGCGCGAGCTGGATCACCGGCACGACCATCATGGTCGATGGCGGCTATACGGTGATGGGCTGAAGCGGTGGCGGCAGACAGCATCCGCATCACCGACCTCGGCAATCCCGAGCGCGGCGCCATGATCGAGGGCGCGATCGCGGCGACGCCCGAGCCTGATCTCTCGCGGGACGCCGTTCTCGCCGCGGCGCGCGCGCAAACCGGGCTCGACGATTTCGGCTCGCCCGATTTTCTTCCCCGGCTCGATATCTGGCTGAGGAGCTTTGCCGAGGATGCCGGGCTCAACGCGCTCGGGCGGATGAACGGCTTCAACGACTGCGTGCGCCAGGCCGCAACCCGGCTGCGCTTCGAGGACCGGTGGAAAGCGCATCCCGAAATCGCCGATGTCATGATCGACCGGCCGATCATGATCGCCGGGCTGCCGCGTTCGGGAACGACGCATCTCGTCAACCTGCTCGCCGCCGACCCGCGGCTGCGTTCGATGCCCTTGTGGGAATCGATGGAGCCGGTCGCGCGCAGCGAGCCGCCGCCACCGCCCGGGGACGACCCGCGCCGCCACGACTGCAAGGCGATGTGGACGATGTTCGAGACGATGCTGCCGCTGATGCCGGCGATGCACGAGATGGACCCCGACAGCGTGCATGAGGATGTCGAGCTGCTCGGTCCCGATTTTTCCGGCTATGTGCCCGAATGGGTGAGCCGCGCCTGGCGGCTGCGCGATTATCTCAGTGCGCACGACCAGACGCCGCACTATGCCTATGCCAAACGGCTGCTCCAATATATGAGCTGGTCGCGCGGACCCAATCGCTGGGTGCTGAAATCGCCGCCGCACATGGAAAATCTCGCCGCGCTCGCCCGCGTGTATCCCGACGCGGCGGTGGTCATCACCCACCGCGATCCGCTGGCGGTGATCCAGTCGGCGATCACGATGATCGGCTATGGCGATCGCCTGCGGCGCGCGCGCATCGATGTCGCGGAACTCGCCGACTACTGGATCGCGCGGATCGAGCGGCTGCTCCAGCGCTGTGTTGCCGAACGCGACGCGGTGCCGGACGCGATCGACGTCCGCTTTCACGACTATATGGCGGATCAGATGGCGACGATCGAGCGCGTCTATGCGCTCGCCGACCTTGAGTTCACGCCCGAGGCGCGCGCGCATGTGCAGGCCTATCTCGACGCCAATCCGCGCGGTAAGCATGGCCAGGTCGTCTATGATCTCGCCGGCGATTTCGGCGTCGACGTCGACGCGCTGCGCGAGCGCTTCCGCTTCTACACCGATCGCTTCGACGTCAAACCGGAGGTGCAATGATGACCGATGCCGCGAGCCAGCGCCTGCTTTCAGGCGAAGCATGGGACGATTTCTGCGACCAGCTCAAGGCCGCGGGGCATATCATCGACCAGTTTGGCGAGGAGACCGACGCGCTCGACCGCGCCGAATGGTATCGCTTCCTCGCCCGCCTCACGCGCAACGGGCTCGAGCGCTTTGCCGAAAATTGCGAGCCCGACCGGCCACGGCTGCGCGATACGCCGTGGCGCCAGTCGATCAATTTCCAGTCGCCCGATCAGGATCATCTGCTCGCCGAGTTCGTCGACGGCAGCCATGATTATGTCATTCGCGGCAATCGCGGCGGCCTGCCCTATTTCGTGATTGCGAGCTGGCGCGCACCGCAACCGGCCCATCCGGGCGAGGAGAGCTGGGCGGACCGGGGTGTCGCGGGTCTTGCCGAATTCGATCCCACCGCGCTCCAGACCACCGGTTTCATCACCTCAGGCCAGGTGCATTTCGACGCGGCCGGCAATTTCGAGATCATTGTCAGTCAGAACAAGCCGGAAGATGGGAAGGACTGGCTCTCGATCACCCCCGATTGCGTGGGCCTGCTCGTGCGCACGCTCTATCATGACCGCGCCAACACCGTGCCGCCGCGCTTCACCATCGAACGGCTCGACCGGCCGGAACCCCGCGCGATCACGCCCGCCGAGATGAGCGACGCGCTCGCCAAGGCGGGACAGACCGTGCTCGGCTATGGCGAACTGGTGCGGCGCTGGTGGCAGGACAATCTCGCCCAGCGGCCCAATCGCATCACCTTCGACATGACGACCTACTTGTCGAACGGCGGAGTACCCGATCGCCACCACGGCTTCGGTACCTGGGAATGTGAGGCGGACGAAGCGCTGGTGATCGACTTCACGCCGGTCGCATGCGAATATTGGATCTTCCAGCTGTGCAGCATCTGGCAGGAAAATCTCGACAATTATGAGGATGGCGGCGGCCATGTGACCAAATACAAGTGCACCCGCCGCCCCGATGGCAGCGTGCGCATTGTCATCGCAGAACGCGATCCGGGTCTGCCGGACGCCAACTGGGTCTCGCCCTTCGGCCATGTCCATGGCGGCATGAGCCTGCGCTTCATCCAGCTCGAACCGGGCGTCGAGCCGCCCGCCGTCACCCTGCGCCGCTTACCGGCGGCCGCCATCGAAGCCGGAGGCGAGGCCACCCTCGCCGTTGCCGAGCCGATCGTCAGCGGAGAGGTCGCATGAGCCGCCTCCAGCCTTCCGCCCGCATCCTCTATTGCGCGACCATGCTTGGCGTACCGCTCGCCGAACGCTACCGCGCCGCGCGCGAGGCGGGGTTTACCGCCGTCTCCGCCTTCACCAGCGAACTCGCCGAAGCCGGCCGCTCGCTGCCATCGCTCGGCGAGATGCGCGCGATGATCGAGGCAGAGGGGCTTGCGCTCCACATGGTCGAGATGATCGCAAGCTGGCTTCCGGGCCAGCGGGCCGACGCCCCGACGCTACCGCCGGGTCTGGGTCAGTCGCTGCTTTCGGGTACGGCGGAAAAGGTCTGCGCGGTCGCGCGGCAGCTTGGCGCGCGCACCGTCACCGCCGGTGACCTGTTCGGCCTTCCGTTCGACGGACCGATGGTCGCGCGGCATTTCGCCGCGCTGTGCGATGTCGCCGCCGATCATGGTCTCGGCGTCACGCTCGAGTTCATACCGGCGGGATGCATCGCCACGGTGGCGCAGGCGCGCGAGGTGCTCGAGCGGGCGGACCGCGCCAACGCCGGGATGATCGTCGACAGCTGGCATTTCTTCCGCGGCGGTTCGAGCCTAAACGATCTCGCCGCCACCCCGCCCGAGCTTATCGACAGCTGGCAGATGAACGACACCACGCTGGCGCCGCGCGCCGACCATATCTTCGCCGACATGACGCTGAGGGTCATGCCCGGCGAGGGCGAGTTCGACCTGAAGGGGTTGATGCAGGCGCTCGCCGCCACCGGTACCACCGCGCCGGGCGGAATCGAGACCTTTGGCCCGGAGATGCAGGACTGGCCGGCCGAACGCGTCGCCCGGAGGAGCGCCGAGGCGCTCGACTATTGCCTCGACCTGTCAGGAGAACCAGCATGAGCGACAACAGGATCGGTGCCGTCATCGTCGGCACGGGCTTTGGCCTGTTCACCCACAGTCGCGCGCTGCGTGAGGCCGGGTTCGATATCCGCGCCATCGTCGGCCGGGATCGGGCGCGCACCGCCGAACGCGCCGCGCCGCTTGGCATTCCGGGCGCGACCGACAGTCTTGCGGAGGCATTGACCGACCCGGCGATCAAACTGGTGACGGTTGCGACCCCGCCGCACGCACATTCGCCCTTCGTGTTCGAAGCCGCCGCCGCGGGCCGCCATGTCGTTTGCGAAAAGCCGTTTGCGAAGGACGCCGCCGAAGCGCGCGCAATGCGCGACGCGGCCGTCAAGGCAGGCGTGTTCCACATGCTCGGCGCGGAGTTCCGTTTCGATACCGCGCAGGCGCATCTGCGCCGCGTCGTGCAATCGGGCGCGATCGGCCAGCCGCTCCATTTCCTGCGCATCTATCACCAACCCGGCAATCCCGACCCGGATGAAGCGCTCGCGCCCTGGTGGGAGGACGAGGCGCAGGGCGGCGGCTTCCTCGGCGCGTTCGGATCGCACATGTTCGACCAGGCCGATTATATATTCGGCCCGATCGCCGCCGTCTCCGGCCAACTCCAGACGCTCGCGCCCGGACGGCCGCAGCGCACCGCCGACGATTGCTATTCGGTCCAGTTCGAAAGCGAGAGCGGCGTCAAGGGACTGATCATGGCCGCGCAGGTCGCGCCGGGTCCGCTCGTCATGGCGACCAAGGTGACGGGGAACGAAGGCGGCGCGTGGATCCAGAGCGGTGCGAGCTATAGCGACCCCGAGGAGGTGTGGATCTCCAACGCCGAAGGCACGCGCAAGCTCGATACCCCGGCCGATCTCGTCAACCCGCCGCCGACGCCGTTCCCGGTCGGCGAACTCATCCAGACCGAGATGGACCGCTGGCACACCATGGGCTTCGACGTCCCGCCCTATACCCGTCTGTTCGCCGAGATGAAGGCGCGGATCGAAGGCAAGGCGCCCGCCATCCCCGAACGTGCCGCGACCTTCGACGATGCCGTACGCGGACAGGCGGTGCTTGACGCGGTACGCCGTTCCTCGAAAAACCGCCGCTGGGAAATGGTCTGACGATAATTTTCCCACTAATTTTTGACATTTGTCAAGTTTCCTATTGTGTGCCTTGTTTATGACCGGCATGGCTGGGTGCCAGAAGGGCATCCGGACGCCCGTAACGGCGCACCAGACGCCGCACACAACAGGAAAGGAACAGTTGCATGGAGATCAGCAAGGAAGAAGGCCGTTATCTGAAGGGCGAAGCCGCTCCCGCCACCAGTTCGGTCCTCATCAGCAGTTCGCGTTATCTCAACAATCCGCGCTTCCGCGATGCGTTCGCACAGATGGGGCTGAAACGCGATGGCCATGACCTGCCGCCCGCCTATCTCGTTCCCGAAGTCAATCGCGCCATGGCCGAGGAAATGGATATGGAGGTCATCATGGCGCAGATCGAGGCAGACAAGGCGCGGCTGCCCGAATTCGCCGCCTGGCTCGACGAACGCTACCTTTCAGACTGGAATAATGCCGACCTTGGCCGTTGCGCTGAAGGCACGCTGGGTGCGATGGTGCGCAAGTTTCTCAATGAAAGCGGCATGGACATCGACTTCATGTTCAAGGGTGAGCCCGCCAATGACTATGATTTCATCAACAAGCGCCGCGTCCAGAATCACGACATCGAGCATATGATCACCGGCCTCGATCCGACGCCTGTCGGCGAATCCGCGCTGATGGTTGCGAACACGGTGGCCTGCTTCAACTATTTCAGTCCGGAACTGGCGGGCAGCCTGTCGTTCAATCCGATGTTTCTCGTGTCCACCACGTTGATGCGCACCAGTTGCCATTACCCGGCGGTCGTACCGGCGATGCTCGAAGGGTTTGCGCGCGGTTATGAACTGGGTAACAAGCAGAAAAAACCGCTGTTCATGCAGCGCTGGGAAGACTGGATCGACGTGCCGGTCGAGGAAGTGCGGCGCCACTTCGCTTTCGAGGATGGCCCTGCCCCCGGCCACTGGGAATGGACCCACGCCGCCTCGCGTGGTTGAGCGAACGGCGGAACTGGCGGCACAGGCCGGTCAGTCCTCGTCGGTCATGAAGGCATGAAACTCCTGCGCGATCAGGCCGATCGCGTAGGCAGAGTGCGATTTCCAGCCGCGCGCGACATTGAGACAGGCCGCATCCATGCGCTGCAGCAACAGCCGTGCCTTGACATCGACAAGGGCCGCGGAAGGTCCGCTGAGCGCGCGCGCGAACGCCGGATGCCCTTCGGCCAGCACCTCGATAACCCGGGTTTCGCGCTGATATTCGGAATCGAAGCCTTCGGGATCATAGGCGGTCGCCTGCCATAACAGGCGGACAATCTCGATATTTTCACGCAGCATCCGCACCCTGCCCCACAGCCAGTCCTCGATCTGTGCCGGGGTCGGATCGCGCATTTTTGCGAACTCGGCATGCTGGGCATCGCCGATTGCGAAAATCGGTTCGGCGATCGCCTGCAGTAGTCCCCATTTGCTGTGGAAATGGGTATAAACCGTCTGCCGCGTGTATCCGGTCGCCCGCGCGACATCGTGCAGTGTGACCGTATCGTAGGAGGCTTCCGAAAATAACTTGCGCGCCGCGCTCATCAACGCCTTGCGCGTCGCCGCCTTGCGGCGGTTATGGCCGTTGGCTTTCTCCATCCTTGTGACGGCGGCTTTTTCTGCGGCTTGGGGCATTTATCCACTCAAGCCGCCCGCACGGCATGTTGTCAAGAAATACACGCGTCCGCCGCTCCAGCCGCCCGGGCGTTATTCACCAAGATCGGGAATCCACGCGACCCCGTTGATATGCGAGCCGCCATCGACGAACAGGGTGCAGCCGGTCATGTAGCGCGATTCATCGCTGGCGAGGAAGGCGACGACAGGGGCAATGTCGGTCAGCGGATCGCCGAGCCGTCCCATCGGGTTGGCACCATCCATGATGGGCTTGAGTTCGGGGTTTTCCGCCGCCGTCCGCAACGAGGCCGCGCTCCAGGCGGCCGGGCAGATGATATTGGCAGTGATGCCATGCCCCGCCCATTCGCGCGCCGCCGAACGGGTATAGCCCCGCAACGCCTCCTTGGACGAATTATAGTCGGCAGTCCCCATATGGGCGTTGACGCCATTCAGCGAACACATGTTGATGATCCGCCCCCACTGGCGCTCGCGCATGCCGGGGAACGCCGCGCGCATTGCCCAGACGGCCGCATAGAAACCCATCGCCATGCTGCGCTCGAACTCGGCATGGTCCTTGTGCTCGACCCGCGCGATGCGGCCGCCCCCCCAGGCGTTGTTGACGAGGATATCGACGGCGCCAAATTCATCGGCCGCCGCGGCGACCATGGCCTCGACCTGATCCTGCTGCGTCACATCGACCTCGCGGAAGCGCGCGGTGCCGCCCAAAGACTTGATACACTCGCACAATTCATTGCCCTGCGCCGTGTCGATATCCGCCACCATTACGCGCACGCCTTCTTCGGCGAGCCGCAGCGCGATGCCGCGCCCGATCCCGTCCGCGCCGCCGGTGACGATCGCCGCCCTGCCTGCAATCCCCTTCAAGCTCATCCTGAGTCCTTCCCGCTAAGATTTTATAGTGATGCCGGTTCGCCGGCAGGCCGCCTGAACAGCTTTGCCACGAGCATTCCGCCGCGCAGCAACAGCGCGGCCAGCAGCACCGCGAGCGCCATCTGCCCCAGCGTCGCCTCCCTGTTCAGCGCCGGAATGGTTGCAACGGTAAGAAACAGCATGGCCGCCATGTTGATGAATTGCGGCACCCATCCCCGGATCGTCGCGTAAATCACCGCGAGGATAAGCAGGAGCATGAGTGCAAGTCCCGCCGGACCGAGCAACAGCGGAAGCGCATGGACGGCCCAGGCGAGGCCGATCCCGGTCAGCGCCCCCGCCAGTCCGGGCCAGAATTCCTCCGCGGCCGCATGTTTCAACCCCGTCCAGTAGAGAACGAAGAGGAAGCCCGCATAAGGAGCGGTCAGCCCGAGCAGGTGCGCGAGCCCCAGAAACGCGGCGACCGCGAGCACCACGCCCGCCAATATGGCGAGCGACAGCCGGTGCGGCATAATGTCCGTGCTCATTTGCCGGCCGCAGGCGTTGAGGGTTGGGCGGCCGGTTGCGCCGCACCCTGCCCGGCTTCCTTTGCCTTCAACGTACGCGCCTGCCTGGCGACATAGGCGCGGATCGCATCGGCATCCTCGGCCGACAGCCATTTGGCAAAGCCGATCATGCCGCGATCCTTGAAGGCGCCGTCAAGCACCACCGACTTCCACGCCGTTTCATCCGAAAGAATAGCCGAACGGCGCAGGTCGGGGAGTACCCCGGTCGAATAGGTCGAAGGGCCATGGCAGAAACCGCAATTGCCGGCGAATAGCACCTCGCCCTTGTTCTCGACCTCCGCCGGCCAGACCTTCTCAGGCGGATTGGCGGGGAAGCGTGGCGCGACATAATCGGGCAGCTTGCCGCTCGCGCCCAGCTTGAACACGAGCAACTGACCATTGGGCCGCCGGTCACGCTTGTTGGCAAAAGGAGAACTGATCCCGATCGAACCACCATAGCCCGCCATCACCGCGACATATTGCTCACCCTTGACGGAATAGGTCGAAGCGCCCGCGATGATCCCGGTCTGACCCTTGAACTCCCACACCTTCTTGCCGTCATCGGCGCGATAGGCGACGAGCGAGCCGTCGGGCGTTCCCTGAAAGACCAGATTGCCCGCCGTCGTCAGGATGCCGCCATAGCCCGGTGCATCGTGCGGCACGCGCCAGCGCGCTTTCTTGGCGACCGGATCCCAGGCGAGCAACTCGCCCTTCGAGATCGACTTGAGCCGCGCCATGCCCTCGTCGGTTTGCGGGCCGATATTCTTGGCCGAAGCGTTGCCGAGGTTCCACTGACCCGGCGAATATTTGAACGCCTTGTCGTCGGCATAGCCGAAGGGCACCAGCTGGACCGGAATATAAACGAGGCCCGTCTGCGGATTATAGGCCATCGGGTGCCAGTTATGCGCGCCGAACGCGCTCGGCAGCGCCGACCAGTCGCCACCGTTCAACTCATAGCGCGCCTCGGGACGCTCGCGCGGCCGCCAGGTCTTGGGATCATAGCCATCCGCCCAGTTTGTGGGCACGAAGTTGGTAACCGAAACCGGCACACCGGTCTGGCGGTCGACGACGAAAAAATAACCGTTCTTGGGCGCGTGGAGCAGCACCTTGCGATCGGCGCCATCAATCTTGAGCGTGGTCAGGATGATCGGCTGGGTCGCCGTGAAATCCCAGCTTTCGCCCGGCGTTTCCTGATAATGCCACTTGTAGGCGCCGGTTTCCGGATCAAGCGCGACCAGCGAGGAGAGGAACAGGTTGTCGCCTTCGTCGCCCGAGCGGATCCGCCGGTTCCACGGCGATCCGTTGCCGGTGCCGATGATGATCTGGTCATAATCCTGATCATAGACGATCGCGTCCCACACGGTCCCGCCGCCGCCGACTTCCTTCCACGCGCCATTGGGGCCCCAGGTGGCGTTGGCCTGTTTGGCGAAAATCGCGTCCGAGGCCGCGCCATCCGCTTCGCCCTTGGGGTTGGGCGCGGTGTAGAAACGCCAGGCGAGCTTTCCGGTTTCGGCATCATAGGCAGAAACATAGCCGCGCACGCCGAGTTCGGCGCCGCCATTGCCGATGATGACCTTGCCCTTGACCACGCGCGGCGCACCGGTGATGGTGTAGGGGCGCGAGGTATCAGTGGTCTGGGTGGACCACACTTCCTTGCCGGTCTTGGCATCGAGCGCGATCAGGCGGCCATCCAGCGCTCCAAGATAGACCTTGCCATTCCACAAGGCGACGCCGCGATTGACCACGTCGCAGCAGGCGTCATGGCCTTTTCCGCCGTCGATCCCGGGATCGTAGGACCAGAGCAGCTTGCCGGTCGCGGCATCGAAGGCATAAGCCTTTGACCAGGCCGTCGTGGTATAAAGCACACCATCGGCAACCAGCGGCGTCGCTTCCTGCCCGCGGTTGGTGTCGAACTCGTGTGACCAGGCAAGGCCGAGCATGCCGATATTGTCCGCGTTGATCTGACCAAGAGGACTGAACCGTTCCTCGCTATAATCGCGGCCCGTCGAAAGCCAGTTGGCGCTGTCCTTGCCAGCCTGCGCCAGGCGTTGGGCGTTGATCGCGCCCTGCTGCTGATCGGCTCCCGGCCCAAACTTGCACCCCGCCACGCCAGCCAGCAGCAAGGCCGCGAGGGCCAATTGCCTCTTGTTCATGTCGCTCTCTCCCCATTGAATATTTTTCTGGTTATGGTGAGAAGCCTACAAGTAATGTTACACGAGTCAATACTTTCTCGAATGCGATCCATCAAAACTTAAGGCAAGGTCATCTTGCTAATTGGAGCGGCTTTGGGGGGCAGGGCAGCTTCCGTCGCACCGCACCGACAGCCCGGCGTGATCCGCATGGAATCAAAAAAGCGGCGCGGGAACACCCTCGCGCCGCTTTTTCATTCGCCCCGAAGCGATTACCCGAGCAGGCTTTGGCGTAAATCGCGTTTCAATATCTTGCCGCTTGCATTGCGTGGCAGGCTTTCGGTGAAATGCACCGATTTCGGAATCTTGAACGACGACAAATGGCTCGAACAATGCGCGATAATCTCGTCAGCAGTCGCGTCCTTTCCGGGCCGGAGCACGACTACCGCGGTCACGACTTCGATCCACTTGGGATCGGGCAGGCCAATCACGGCGACCTCGCTGATCGCCGGATGGAGGTAGAGGATTTCCTCGACCTCGCGCGACGCCACATTCTCGCCGCCCGACTTGATCATGTCCTTCTTGCGGTCGACCACCGTGATATACCCTTCCGCGTCGGCCACGCCGAGGTCGCCGCTGTGGAACCAGCCGCCCGCAAAGGCTTCGGCGGTCTTTTCGGGGTTATTCCAATAGCCCATCAGCAGTTGTGGTGAACGGTGAACGATCTCGCCGACCTCACGGGCTGCGACGTCGCGCATGTCATCATCGACGATCCGGGTTTCGACATGCTGGGTCGGGCGCCCGGCCGAGCCGACCCGGCTCGCATGTTCCTCGGGAAACAGGATGGTTGCGACCGGCGCAATCTCGGTCTGGCCATAAAGATTCCACAGCCGCAACCGGGGAAGCCGTTCAGCGATCTCGCGCAGGATTTCGACCGGCATGATTGAAGCGCCATAATAGCCTTTTACCAGGCTGGAGAGATCATTCTGGTCGAGCAACGGCGAACGCAGCAATGATATCCACACGGTTGGCGGCGCGAAGAAGGAGGTCGCCTTATGCTTAGCGAGCAGCGTGATCAGATTCTCCGGCGTGGGCGTGCCGGTGATGATGTTCCGCGCGCCGACCTGCAGCGCCGGGCCGATCATCGCATCGAGCTGGGCGCAGTGGAACAGCGGCAGCGCGTGAACCGCGATCGTGTCGCGCGTCCATTCGCAATCGATGATACAGCTTTGATATTGCCACAGCACGCTGTCATGCGAAAGCATCGCGCCCTTTGGGCGGGATTCGGTGCCGCTGGTATAGACGATCTGCAGCAGGTCGCCGCCGCCGCTCGTTTCGAGCTGGCCATCGGCTTCGGCAAGCAACTCTTCCCATGAGGCAACGCCATCGGGCGCGGCTTCATGTTCGCCCGGTATGCCGAGCAGCCGTTCGACTTCGGGGGTGAGCGCATCCTGCGCGACGTCGATGGTGGTGCGGTCGACAAACAGCATGCGCGCACCGCTATGCTCCAGAATATAGCGCACATCCTCGGCGTTGAGCATGAAATTGACCGGCACCAGCACCGCGTCGGCGCGGGCGATGGCAAAGCGCAGCGCCATGTATACATGGCTGTTGCGCGCAAGGATCGCGATGCGGTCGCCGGGTTTCACGCCCGCCTTGCGAAAGCCCGCCGCCAACCGGCTGACACGTTGGTCAAATTCCGCATAGGACCAGCGGGTCTCGCCGCAGATGATCGCCGTCCTGTCGCCATGCCGGGCGGCCGAACGCCGCAGCATGGCCGAAAGCGACTGGCGCCGCGCACTCTCTATCGCATCGCTGCTCATCGGTTCCTCTCCCTCGTTCGGCTGGCTGTTATCTTGCTGCGGTTGCCGGTCATGTTTCGCCCATAATGGCGCGACCCGCCTTCAATGCAAGTGTCTTTACACACGTAAAGTTACAAAGGCTGCCGAACTAAGGGCTTGGTTTTCGCGAAGGCGGCCGATAGAGACTGAAGCTGAATTTCTAACATCATCAGCTATGAAAACGGGACGCAACAGCCAGCCGACTTCCCGTAAGCGGGGGAAGTAACTTGAGCCAGTCAGGACCCGGCACGTCTTCGGCCCATGACGATATCGATCTCGATGTCCTGAAGCGCAACAAGCTGCCGATCGTGGTGGATATTGTCCTTGGCCTTGCCTTCTATGCCGTCGCAAAGCTGACCAACCTCACCACCGCCGCGATTGGCGGTGCGGTTGCCGGGCTGATCCTCTATGCCGTGCAGCGCCGCACCGGCAAGGATCTGCTCGGCGGGATGGCGATGTTCGGCATTGTCATGTCGCTGATTGCCGCCGCGCTCGCCTTGCTGTTCCAGGATGACGAAGCGGTCAAATGGCGCTCGACGGTGATGGGGCTGATCGGCGCGAGCGTGTTCCTGTTCGACGGTCTGGTGCTGCGCGGGCGCCGCGTCGGAACGGGCATGGCGCGTTATCTTCCCTATGGCGACGTCGATGTACGGCGGCTGGCGATCGGCATGGGCGTGATCGGGCTCATCATGGCCTCGCTCAATGTCGTCGCGACGCGCCTGCTTTCGACCGACGGCTGGCTGTTCTACACCACCTTCCTCGACTTCCCGCTCGTCATGCTGATGGCCATCGTGATGATGAAATGGGCGCGCAGCGGACCGCCCCGGCAAGGGCTTGCAGCATGACCGCGCGGATCGAGATCGGGACCGAACGCTCGGGCCAGCCGGTGCTGGTCGATGTCGAGGAACTGCTCGCGACGCGCCTTCTCGTGCAAGGCAATTCGGGGTCGGGCAAGTCGCATCTCCTGCGGCGCATCCTCGAGGAAAGCGCACACCTTGTGCAACAGGTGGTGATCGACCCCGAAGGCGATTTCGCCAGCCTTGAAGAGGCGTTCGGTCATGTCGTGGTCGAGGCCGATACCTATAATGAGCGCGAGATCGGCCGCATCGCCGCGCGCATCCGCGAACATCGCGCCTCGGTGGTGCTCAACCTCGAGGCACTCGACGCCGAGCAGCAGATGACCTGCGCGGCAAGTTTCCTGAATGCGCTGTTCGATGCGCCGCGCGAGCAATGGTATCCCGCACTGGTGGTGGTCGATGAAGCGCAATTGTTCGCGCCCGCCGCAGGGGGCGAGGTATCGGACGCCGCGCGGCGCGCCAGTCTATCGGCGATGACCAACCTCATGTGCCGAGGACGCAAGCGCGGGCTCGCCGGGGTGATCGCGACCCAGCGTCTCGCCAAACTTGCCAAGAATGTCGCGGCGGAGGCGAGCAATTTCCTCATGGGCCGCACCTTCCTCGATATCGACATGGCGCGCGCGGCCGATCTCCTCGGCATGGAGCGGCGGCAGGCGGAGCAGATCCGCGACCTTGAGCGCGGCTGTTTCCTCGGGCTTGGGCCCGCGATCGCGCGGCGGCCGGTGGCGGTGAAGATCGGCGCGGTACGGACGGCAACCAAGACCGGCGTGCATGGCCTGCTGCCCGTGCCCCAGCGCGAAACCGGCGAGTTCCGCACCATGTTGTTCGCCGAGCTGGAAGAAGAAGCGCCGCCGCCCCGGCCTGAACCAAAGCCGCCCGTCCTCGCTGCCGACGATCTCATCCGCCAGCTGGGCGAGGCCGCCTGCGCGGTGTCATCCGGCGACACAGACGACGCGGCCGCGCCGGGCGACAGCGAAGCGATCATCGCCGCAGTGCTCGCAGACATGCTGGCCGACCCCGATAGCGGGCAGCAGAGCGATGCGAGCCTCTATCAAGATTTCAGCGTGCGCTGCCGGATGCGGAAACTGGTGCGCGCGCCGCTCGACCTGTCCGCCTTCCGCCGCCGCATCGCGCTCGCCCGCGCCGGCATCCTCGACCCGGTCGACCCGGCATGGAGCGACCTGCTCGCAACGGCGGCACGGCTCCCCGAGGACATGCTCGCGCCCTTCGCGCTGATCGGGAAGGCCGCGCTTGAATCCGCGCCATGCCCCGAAGATGCCGAGCTCGGCCGCGTCTATGGCACCAGCTCGCCTGGCCGTATCCGCCGCCTGATCGACTATATGGAAAAGCTGGGCGCGATTGTCGTGCGCACCGATTTTGGTGGGCGGCGCTCGATCTTCATTCCCGATCTCGGCATCAGCACCGGCAGCGAACTGGTCGACTGAGACGCGCCTGCTTGCAAAACGGGTTGGCGGCAGCCCTGGCTTGCCCTATTCAGCTTGCAAATCCGGATAAAGGAAAAGGGGAGTTTCCAATGAATCCCGATGACCCCAGACTGATCGAAACCCGGCACAGTGCCGCGCGCCCCGCGCAACAGCATATCCCGCCGCAGAAAGCCATGCCCGACCCCGTCGCGCCGGGATCACCTCCTGCCAGCGGCGACCTGCTTTCGGTCAAGCCGAACATCATCAACCTGCTCTATATATTGAGCTTCTTCACCGCCTTCACGGGAATCGCAGGGGTCGTGCTCTGCCATATCTGGGTCAATGATCCGGCCGTTTCCGAATGGGAAAAGACCCATCTGCGCTATCATATCCGGACCTTCTGGCTCGGCCTCGCCGGTATCCTGGCGGGTGCGATCACCCTCCTCCTCATCATCGGCTTCTTCATCTGGCTTGCCGTTGCGATCTGGATGGTTGTGCGCTGCGTGATGTCATTCAACCAGGCATCCAAAGGCCAGCCGATGCCCGATCCGCAAACGCTGGTCTGGTAAGAAAAAGGCCGGGAGCAATGCGCCCGGCCTACCATCTTTTAGTCGACAGCTAACCGCACGAGATTGGCGGGTGCCACGTCCCGGAACTTTTTGCCGGTAATGATTTCGGAAATGCGCCCCTGATTGACCCCGACTGCCGACGCAATCTGGTGCTGGTAGAGCCGGAGTTCGACATAGAGATATTTGATCGTCGCGGCCAAATCGGGTGTAATACGAACTGATTTCTTACGTTTCACTTTATACGAGCCTTTCTCAATAAGGCTCGATAGTTGACGCCGTGCGGCCATGTGTTCATAGACGCACCGTCTAGGGCGGTTCCCATCGAGCCGTTGACATGAGCCGGATGCGTTGGCGCGTATCCGGCTCAATTCGTTTGAGACGATTCTTCAGTTAAAGCAAGTGGATTATTCCGTAGCTACGCAGCATATTTGATAAACTGGTCAAAAAATGTATTATGCAAATAGCGACGATCTGCGTGGCTAGTTGCAGCCAGACTGCGATTTCTGAAACTGGGTCGATCCGGCAACGGGTCGACCCAAACATCAGAACGGCACTTCGTCGTCGAGGTCGCTGTCGAACGGAGAACCGCCGCCCGAGCCGCCGCCGAAGTCATTGCCGCCCTGGTTCCAGCCGCCGCCTGAACCGCCGCCACCCGACGAGCCGCCGCCCCAGCCATCATTGCCGCGGCCGCCGCCACCGCCCTGCCCGCCACCGGCGCTGTCCAGCATCACGAGCTTGCCGTCGAAGCCGCCCACGGACACTTCGGTCGAATAACGGTCATTGCCCGACTGGTCCTGCCATTTGCGGGTCCGGAGCTGGCCTTCGATATAGACCTTGGCACCTTTACGCAGATAGCGTTCGGCGACATTGACGAGCCCGTCCGACTGCAGCACGACGCTGTGCCACTCGGTGCGCTCCTTGCGCTCGCCGGTGTTGCGATCCTTCCAGTTTTCGGATGTGGCGATGCGCAGGTTGCAGATCTTGCCACCATTGGCGAAGCTTTTCACTTCCGGGTCCTGCCCGAGATTGCCGACCAAAATCACCTTGTTGACGCTGCCTGCCATGATGTTTCCTCATATGATTATTGAGCCGCTAATAAGCAGCTAATCGGGCGGGGCGCAATGGGGGTTCAAGCAGCGGCGCGGAAGGGTTACGGCGAGGTAGATCAGGTTTACGCGAAGGGCAAAGACGCCAAGATTTCTAGCCCTCGTCGTCCCCGCGAAGGCGGGGACCCATCTCGCGAAGCCGAAATTTACGTGGCGGGAGATGGATTCCCGCTTTCGCGGAAATGACGAATTCCACTTCTACGCCAAATCTTGTTCAGCCCAGCCCGAACCAGACCGCGACCCAATAGGTCAGTCCGGCAGACAGGTAAGCGAGCGCGAACAGGTAGCCCACCATGAACAGCGGCCATTTCCAGCCATTGGTCTCGCGCCGGGTGATCGCGATGGTCGAGATGCATTGCGGCGCGAACACGAACCAGGCGAGGAAGGCGAGCGCGGTGGCGAGGCTCCATTCGCCCGCCAGCCTTTCCCCGAGCGACTGGTTGAGTTTTTCCTCGTCATCACCCGAGTCGATCGCATTGGCGGTGGCGAGCGCGGCAACCGCGACCTCGCGCGCGGCCATCGCCGGGATCAGCGCGAGGCTGATATCCTCGTTGAAGCCGATCGGTTCGAACACCGGCTCGATCGCCGTCGCGATCCGTCCCGCAACCGAATAGCGCACCTGCGAAAACTCGCTGCCATCGGGAGCGCGCGGGAAGGAGAGCAGCGCCCACAATATGATGGTGGTGACGAAAATGATCGACCCGGCGCGCTTCAAAAAGATCAGTGCGCGCTGCCACAGGCCGATCGCGACATCCTTCAAATTGGGCATCTGGTAGCGCGGCAGTTCCATCATCAGCCCCGCCGCCGCGCCCTTGGTCACGGTGCGGCGCAGCGCCCAGGCGACGATCAGCGCGCCGAGGATCCCGGCGATATAGAGACAGAACAGCACCAGTCCCTGAAGCCCGATGCCGGGTCCGACGCTGCGTGCCGGGATGAAGGCGGCAATGATGAGGGTATAGACCGGGAGCCGAGCCGAACAGGTCATCAGCGGCGCGATCAATATGGTGGTGAGCCGGTCCTTGGGATCGGCGATCGCGCGCGTCGCCATGATGCCGGGGACCGCGCAGGCGAAACTGGAGAGAAGCGGGATGAAGCCCCGCCCCGACAGGCCGACCTTCGCCATGATGCCGTCCATCAGGAAGGCGGCGCGGGTCATGTAGCCGGTCGCCTCGAGCATCAGGATGAAGAAGAAGAGGATGAGAATCTGCGGCAGGAAGGCGACGACCGAGCCGACACCCGCGATCACGCCATCGACGATGAAGGAGCGGACGATCCCGTCGGGTAGCAGCGGGCGCACCGTATCGGCGAGCCAGGCGAGCGCGTCTTCGAGCCAGCCGATCGGCGCTTCCGACCAGGCAAACACGCCCTGGAACATCACGAACATCAGCGCGAGCAGGATCAGCATGCCCCATAGCGGGTGCAGCAGCACGCGGTCGATCCGGCTGGTGGCGCCGCGCGGCGTGCCCTCGCTGATCGTGGCGGCATCGGCAATATGCCTGGCCTTGAGGCGCAGCGCCCGGTCGCGCGCGGCGCCGATTTCGGGCGGCGCTTCGACAGGATGGGCAGGCTGCGCCACCGGCGCCCGCAGCGCCTGGTCGATCGCCTCCATCAGCTCCTCGAGGCCGCGGCGGCGCACCGCCACGGTCGGCACCACCGGAACGCCGAGTTCCAGCGCCAGCTTTTCCGCATCGATCACCAGCCCGTCGCGCTCGGCCATGTCTACCATGTTGAGCGCGACCACGGTGGGAAGCCGCTGCTCGATCAGTTCGAGCGCGAACCGCAGATGGTTGTCGAGGTTGGAGGCATCGAGCACGATCACCAGCGCATCGGGCCGCCGCTCGCCGCTCTGGTTGCCGAGGATGACGTTGCGCGTCACCGCCTCGTCGGGGCTCGCGGGCGTCAGGCTGTAGCTGCCGGGAAGGTCGACCAGTTCCACCGGGCGGCCATCGGCAAAGGTGGCGCGGCCCGCTTTGCGCTCGACCGTGACGCCCGGATAATTGGCGATCTTCTGCCGCGCGCCGGTGAGCGCGTTGAACAGCGAGCTCTTGCCCGCATTCGGGTTGCCGGTGAGCGCGATAAGCGGCGCGGCGGTCGTCATGCCTCCGGTGCTCCCGTGCTGGTTTCGATATGGCCCGTGCTGGTGTCGATATGGATCGTCGCGGCATGGGCCAGCCGGACGATCACGTCCATCCGCCCCACCCGGACCACCAGCGGATCCCTTGAAAACAGGCTGCCGCGATAGAGCGGCGCCACATCGGCGCCTTCGATCAGCCCAAGCTCGCGCAGGCGGCGGCCATCCGCCTCGCTCAGACGCGGCCAGTCGATGCTGTGGATGATGCCGGAGCGGCCCAGAGGAAGTTGATCGAGTGTCTGCGTCATTTGCGAATGATTATCAATAACGGCGAATCCGCCTTAACGCAATGGGCAGGGAAAACAAGCTCTGTGCCTTGTTGCAGATCAAAAAAGATCAAACGCCGGGATAACGCAGGCGGCCGATGAAGCGCGACAGGCTCGGCAAATATTCGGTGCGCTGGAGAAACTGGAACTTGGCCTTTTCAAAACGCATCACATCGTCGATGCGGCGGCCGAGAAAGGCGCGGGTTTCTGCATAGTCCGCGCTGACGTCGGCAACGAACACCGCGAGCGTCGCGGCATAGATGGAGCCGAGCATCGCGCGCTTGGTATAATGATTATAGTCAGTGGCCGTGTCGCCCGCGAGCCGCCACATCCGGTCCGCCGAGCGCCAGCCCCATTGGAGCGCGCGCGGTGCGTTGAGCGGCATCGCCTCGATAGAGAGCGCGCGGCGCAGCGATTCGCGGTTGTCGTCGAGCAGTTGGAGCCGCAACTCGACGAGGCGCTGGATGCGATCGCGGATTTTCATCGCAGCGAGCGTTGCGGCCGGCAGGCGGCGCTCCATCTCGGCGTCGATCCATTGAATCCAGGCGTCGACGAGGTCCATCGGATCGATGCGCTTGCCCGATTCGTTGAACGCGAGCCGGGCGAGGTCGGCATCGACCCCTTCGGCCTGCGCGGCATTTTCAACCGCCAGCTGCGACCAGCCATCGAACGCCGCCTCGCGCGCGACATGCGGGGCCAGATAGTGGCGGATTTCCTCGAGCGTCGGATCGGCGGGGAGCGTGGCGGATTCGGTCATGGCCAACCCTTACGCCTTTTGCGGGCCCCGCACCAGCGCCAGCGCGAGGCCGACCAGCACGGCGCCGGCAATTTCGACCGGGCCGATATGTTCGTTGAAGAAAAACCAGCCCGCCAGCGCGGCGATGGACGGCTGGACCAGCAGAACCAGCCCGACGATCAGCGGGGAAAAATGCGGCAGCGCATAGATGAGCAGGCCCTGCCCGACGATCTGGCTCGACAGCGCGAGCAGGATCAGCGGGGTCCAGTCGTGCGGCACCACCTGTTCGCCCATCGCCAGCGCGAACAGGAGCAGAGGCAGGGTGCTCGCCGCGGTCGAGATCGCGAGCACCGCCCAGCTTCCCATGCTGCCCCGCGCGCGCTGCAACGCCAGCACATAGCCGGTGTAGAGGATGCCCGCGAGCAATGACAGCATGTCGCCAACAAGGTTCTGGCGCGAGGCTTCATAACTCTGGCTCATCAGCAGGATGGTCCCGGCAAAGGCGCTGACGATCGCGATCTGCGTCTGGCGTCCGGGCCATTGCCGCACCAGCACAAGGCCGTAGACGACAAGCAGCAGGCTGGCGAAATTGCCGAACAGCGTCGCGTTGGCGAGCTTGGTCATCAGGATACCTGTGTGCCAGGAGGCGATATCGGCGGCAAAGAACAGCCCGCCAACAATCACCATCAGCAAGGTCTTGCGCGGCAGGCCGCCGACCGGCTGGCCAAAGCGGCGCGCGAGGAGGAACAGGAAGGGCACCGCCAGCGCCAGCCGCCAGAAGCCGGTCGCAACCGGACCGGTATCGGAAAAACGCACGAGGAGGCCGCCAAAGGCGAGCGCTAGATTGCCGCCGACAAGTGCGGCAAAGGCCCAGCGGCGATGCCGTGCCGTTACGGCTTCGCCCGCTGATAAGTTTTCTTTTGCCACCGAACTTGTCTTTTGCATGGGGCCGCCTTAGCTGATGCAGCAAGGCAGTGCTAACCGGAAAAATCGCGTCCGGTCATAAGCGGAGTTTATCCATGACCACCCTGTTCGAACCCATTCGCCTCGGCGCAATCGAAGCGCCCAACCGCATCATCATGGCGCCGCTGACGCGCGGACGCGCCTCGATGCCGGGCAACATCCCAAACGACGTCAACCGGCTCTATTATGAGCAGCGCGCTGGCGCGGGGCTTATCATCAGCGAAGCGACCGGCATCTCGCAGGAAGGCCTTGGCTGGCCTGCGGCGCCCGGCATCTGGACCGATGCGCAGGTAGAAGGCTGGAAGCCAGTCGTCGACGCCGTGCACAAGGCGGGCGGACGCATCATCTGCCAGCTGTGGCACATGGGGCGGATCGTCCATTCAAGCTATAATGACGGGAAGCCGCCGGTTTCGGCTTCCGCGACGACAGCGCCGGGGCAAGCCTGGACGCTGACCGGCAAGCAGCCGTTCGAGCAGGCGCGGCCGCTTGAGCTGGCCGAAATCCCGCGCCTGCTCGACGATTACCGCAATGCGGCGGAAAAGGCCAAGGCGGCCGGTTTCGACGGGGTCCAGCTCCACGCTGCCAATGGCTATCTCATCGACCAGTTCCTGCGCGACAACAGCAATTTGCGGACCGATGCCTATGGCGGCTCGATCGAAAACCGCATCCGCCTGCTGGTTGAGGCAACACAGGTGCTGATCGATATATGGGGCGCCAACCGGGTATCGGTCCGGCTCTCGCCCAATGGGGATTCGCAGGGTGTCGACGACAGCAACCCCGAGCCGCTGTTCACTGCGGCGGCGGCCGCGCTCGACGCGCTCGGCATCGCCTTCCTCGAACTGCGCGAACCCGGCCCCGACGGCACGTTCGGCTGCACCGATGTGCCCAAACAAAGCCCTGCCATCCGCAAGGTTTTCAAGGGGCCGCTCATGCTCAACAGCGACCTGACCTTTGCCGACGGAACCGAGCTGGTCGGATCGGGGCTTGCCGATGCGGTAAGCTATGGCCGCCCGTTCATTTCTAACCCCGATCTCGTCGAACGCTTCCGCACCGGCGCGGCGCTCAACGAGGACAAGCCGAAAAACTGGTATGTCTATGAGGATCCGCGCGATGGCTACACCGATTTCCCGGCATTGGGGGAAGCGGGTGTGGCAAAATAGGCCCGCAGTGCTGAGCCCGTCAAAGCACGTGCCTGCCGGATAAGCGCCCTTCCACGGGCTCAGGGCTACGGCCTTTTTTAGCGAGCGCAGTGGGCGGTTTTCAGATTCCGAACCGTTCGCGCAATTCCAGCATGGCGATTGCGGCCTTGGCCGCCTCGCCGCCCTTGTCCTTCTGCGTCTTGTCAGCGCGGGCGAGCGCCTGCGCTTCGTTCTCGACCGTCAAGATGCCGTTGCCGATGGCGATGCCGTCCATCGACAAGGCCATCAGGCCGCGCGCGCTTTCGTTCGACACCACCTCGAAATGATAGGTCTCGCCGCGGATCACCACGCCGATGCCGACGAAGCCGTCATATTTGTGGCTCTCCGCCGCCATCGCGATCGCGCCGGGGACTTCGAGCGCACCCGGAACGGTGATCACCTCATGGCTGTGCCCCGCCGCCTCGAGCGCGGACGCCGCTCCGTCGATCAGCATGTCATTGAGATGTTCGTAAAAACGGGCTTCGACGATAAGGAAATGGGCCATGCGCGGGTCTTTCTGTGAAGGGTGAAAACGGGGGAAGCGGCTTGCTGGCTTACAGATTTTCCGGAATGGGGTGTTCACCGACGACATTGAGGCCATAGCCTTCGATCCCCACCACATTGCGGTGTGAATTGCTGAGCAGGATCATGTCGGAAACGCCGAGATCGGCGAGGATTTGCGCGCCGATACCATAGTTTCTGAGGTCACCTTCTCCCGGGCGCGCGCCCGCAATCTCGTTTTGGAGCTTTTCGGGAGCGCCCGGCATAAGCACCACCACGATCCCCGCGCCTGCTTCGCCGATGGTCTTCATCGAGCGCTGGAGCGTGCGCTTGCGCCCGCCCGACCGGCCCAGCACATCGTCGAAGATCGAGATGGCGTGCATCCGCACCAGCGTTGGCTCGCCTTCGACGACCCTGCCCTTCTGCAACACCACGTTGGTCACGCCATCGACCTTGGAGCGATAGGTCATCGCCCGCCATTCGCCGCCATAATCGGAGGTGAAACTCGATTCGCTGACCCTTTCGACGAGATGGTCGTAGCGCATGCGATATTCGATGAGGTCGCGGATCGTCCCCATCTTGAGATTGTGGAGCCGGGCGAAGGCGACGAGGTCGTCCATCCGCGCCATCGTGCCGTCATCCCTCATGATCTCGCAGATGACCGAGGAAGGATTGAGCCCCGCGAGGCGCGAGATATCGACGCCCGCCTCGGTATGGCCGGCGCGCACAAGGACGCCGCCATCGCGCGCGATCAGCGGAAAGACATGGCCGGGCGTCACGATATCCTCGGGGCCGCGCGACGGGTCGATCGCGACCGAGACGGTGCGCGCGCGGTCATGCGCGCTGATCCCCGTGGTGACGCCTTCGCGCGCCTCGATCGAGGTGGTGAAGGCGGTCTCGAACTGGGTGCCATTGGCCTTGCTCATGAGATCGAGGCCAAGCTGTTCGGTGCGCTTCTTCGTCAGTGTCAGGCAGATGAGACCGCGCCCGTGGGTCGCCATGAAGTTGATCGCGGACGGTGTCGCCATCTGCGCGGGGATGACAAGATCGCCCTCATTTTCGCGATCCTCGTCATCGACGAGGATGAACATGCGGCCGTTGCGCGCTTCCTCGATAATCTCCTCGATCGGCACCAGCACCGGCGTCTCGTCGCTGTCGAACAGATAGGTTTCTAGCTTGCGCAGCGTCTCGGCGGTCGGGTTCCAGTCGGGCTGGTCGATGTCGCGCAACGTGTTGGCATGAAGCCCCGAAGCGCGCGCCAGGCCGGAGCGCGACATGCCTCCTTCGGTAACGAGACGGCGCACCTTGTCGATCAGTTCGCTGGACATCGCACTGTAACTCCTCAAGAAACCGGCGGCCTGACACAGAAGAGACGGGGCCGGACGAAAATCGCTATGCGGCGAGAAATCACATTATGATGTGATCGTCAAGGAAGATTATCACATTGCGCCCTCGCCGCCACGGAAAGCGGCGCGTCTCATCATATCGCTTAGATACAGGCCGGCGCCCGGGTGATAAATGGTTGCGCGAATTTTGGTTATCCAGCCCCCAAGGATTCGCGCTCATGATGCAAGCTGCCGGCGGCGCTGCCGCACCCCGCCCCAATCCGGCCCCCGCCGCGCCGCCATCTCCGCCCGCCAGCGATAGCGCGGGCAAAACCGCCCTCGGACGCACCGGCTTGTCCTTCGCGACTGGTCCCACCAGCCAGACCCAGAACCAGTGGATCGATGCCGCGCGCACCAGCGCCAGCCCGGAAACCCGCGCGCAATATGACATGATGGTGCGCCTTTCGGGCGGGCGCAGCGACAATGCCGCGATCCGCGAGGTGATGGACCGTTATCATGCGCTCGGCACGGCGCAGGATGCGGCCAGCCGGATCGCTGCCGAAAAGGGCTGGTTCGACCAGCTCACCGGCGCGCTCAACCGCTTTGACCCGGTCAACCAGCTGCTCACCCTCGCCCAGCCGCAGATCGCGGCGCTGGCGAAGGATGCGGGTCTTGCCCGGACACCGTGGGGCGCCTCGCTGCAGAAAGTGCTCGACACGCCGGGCTCGATCGCCGCGTTCAACGGCGGGCTGCGCGCAGGCGTGCTTGAAGGCGCCAAGGAGATGGTGACGGGCCTCGCCGCGATGGCGGGCAAGGCCGTGCAATATGGTGCCGACAAGGGCATCCTCGGCGATGCGGGCGATGCGCTGCGTAGTGTCACCGGCAAGCTCCCCGGCTGGCTGGACGCGATCGTGCCGTCGGATGATCGCGGCAAGGCATCGGACCAGGCGCTGCAGGGCATCGGCACCGCGATCGGCGGTTATCTCACCAGCCGCGCGGGCAATCCCGGCCAGATCGGCACCGACATCAAACATGCGATCGGCGGCGCATGGGACGGCCTCAAGGCGAGCCATGCGGCGGCGGCCCGGCAGGGCCCCGAGGCCGAAGCCAGATGGTGGGGCGAAACCATCGGCCGCGTGACCTTCGAGGTCGCCTCGACCTTCGTGCCGGTGGCCGGTCAGGCGGGCAAGGTCGGCAAGGGCGCACAGGCCGCCGACAAGCTGGCCGATGGCGTGCGGGCAGCCGATACGCTTGCCGATGGCGCGAGCGCGGCAGACAAGGCCGGCGATGCCGCCAAGGCCGGAGCGGTTGCCGCCGCCAGCACCGTCCGCACCGGCGGCAAGGGAGCCAACAGCGTCACCTGGACGCTCGACGATCAGGGCCGCCTCATTTCCGCAAAGGCCTCGCTCAAGGAAGTATTCAGCGGCCTCGTCCGCTCGCCATCCGAAACCGCGGCCCAATCGGCCACCGCCGCAAAGGGCATCGCAGGCGATCATGGCGGCCACGCCGTCCCGCACCGCTTCCTCGGCGATCAGGGCGAGATCAACATGTTCCCGCAAAATGGCGTGCCGGACGGGGTCAAAAAGAATTTCAACGGCAGCGCGTTCAAGACGCTCGAAAACGAACTGGCCGATTGGGTCAGCTCCGGCGGCCGGGTCGACTATGAGGTTAAATTCTCCAACTTTGATCCTGCCCATCCCAGCCGGCCGAATACCGTCCGCATCGAATATACGGTTTTCAACAAGGATGGCGTTGAGGTGTACAGGAACAGGGACCGTTTCGCCAATGAAGCCGGACAGACATTCGACCGCATTTCGAAATCGGAGATCATCAAAAAACTTGCCCAATAATCGGGAGCCTGGCTATGATCCTGCTTGCCCCAATGGTTGCCGTGGAAACTCCTATGCCAAGTCCCGATGAGATGATTATCGAAGTGGGTACGGCCATCGTACAGGATGCCGAATATCGTTCGGACATGTCTTGGGAAACGATCGCGGTCGTCTATAATTTTCTCAACGGACGTCAGAACAGCTATGGCTATATTTTCCGTGCCGATGGCAGCTGGAAAGCGAGCCTGCCGCAGGATGAGGACGACGCCATTCTCGACAAGATGCTCGCATTGCAGGCGGCGATGGAACGCGACACCGGAAAGAAATGGATCAAGGCGCTGGTCCATATTACCCGCGCTGATCAGGGGTTGAACATCCAGTTCGAATATGACGATCCGGACAAGTGGGTCATCAATCCGGGCGATCTGGAAAACAGCGTCGCGGCGCTCAAACCCTGAGTTGAGGCCCTGAGCCGAGGCCCTGAGATAGGGCATCAAGCGGCTTTTTTACCGCGCCCGCGCGCCCATGCGGATGATTTCGGCAAGGAGCTGGCGCAGGAGGATGCCACCCGCGGTGCCCGAAGCCTTGATGCCTTGCTCGGCTTCGTAGAGGCGCGTCGCGATGCGCGCGAGCCTGGGCGCGTCCCATAGTGCCAGCTGCGCCTTCAGCGCGGGCTTGTCCTTCCAGAAGATGCTGCGCGTGCCTTCGACCACCGCATGCGGGCTTGATCCGCGCTCGACCTCGACGCGCAGGCCCGCAAGCTGGTGGACCCGGATGGCGAGCGCGCGGATCAGGCGGATTTCATTGACCCCGGTCGCGTCCATCCGCGTCAGCATCGGTTGCAACATGCGCGCATTGCCACCGAGCGTCACGTCAATTGCCTCGCTGATATCCTCCTCCAGCGTTTCCGCGCCGAGCAGTTGCAACGTGCCGTGGGTTACCTCGAGCATATTATCCGCGCTCGCATCGAGATAGAGCGCGATCTTTTCCAGCTCATTGGCAATGAGCGTGCGGTCATTGCCCACCATCCCGCCGATCATCCGCGCCACCTCGGGGCTCGCCCAGAGATATTTTTCCCGCGCGATCTCCTGCACGATACGCCCGATATCCTTGTCTTCGGGCATGTAAGAAATGCAGGCGCGGGCAAGCGGCGAATCGTCGGCGAGTTTCAGCAGCTTGGCCTTGGGCGTCAGCGTGCCTGCAAGCGCCACCACCGGATTGCCCGCGACATCGGCCTTGAGCAGCGTGTCGACCGCATCAACCGCGCGGTCGCCGCTGCCTTCGATGGTGAGGCGGATGAAGCGCGCGCCTCCGAACAGCGAGATCGACGCGGCTTCTTCGGCGAGCAGCGCGGGATCCTCCTTGGCCTGGCTGCTCGTCAGGTCGACGCGCTCGGCGTCCGGCCCCATCGCGGCTTCGAGCTTCTGGTAGAGGCTGCGGCTCCCGGCCTCGTCCTCGCCGGCGAGGAGGTAGAAGCGGATGGCAGGATCGGGGCGCGCCAGCGCCTGCGCCATCTCGACCGGCTTGATGCGGCTCACGGGTTCGGTGCGGCAACAGGCGGCGGGGTCGCCACCGGGCCGCCGCTGCTGCGCGAGGCGTAAAGCGCGAGGCGCGAAACAATCTGGTCCGCCAGCATCCCGGCAAGTCGTTCGAGCGCGGTGTCTTCGGCAGCGATCGTCGCATATTCGCTGCCGACACGGTCGATCCCGGCATCAACCGCCGCCGACTGGTCGAGCAACACCGTGTTGGTCGTCGTGTCGACCAGTTGATAGCGCGCGCGAAGGGTCCGGCGCTCACGCGTCACCGCATCGTCGCGGCGGATGCCATAACCGGTGATCTGGTCGTCGAGCTTGACATCGAGGCGATAGCGCACCTGCCGGTTCTCGCCAGCCTTGGCCGGTTCCAGCCGGTCGCGCAGGGCATTGCGCACCATCCAGCCTTCCTTGTCGGGGATGGGAGCGACCCGCACCTCGCGCAGCAATCCCGCCACCTCGCCCTCACCGCCCTGCGCGTAGAGCGGACGCAGCCCGCAACCCGACAGGATGGGCGCGGCCAGCAGCGCGAGCAGGACGGGAGCCGTGAAAAAGGAGGTCGCGGGGCGTTTCATCAGATCACAATATTGACCAGCCGGTCGGGAACGACAATCACCTTTTTGGGCACCGCGCCGTCAAGCGTGCGGATAATCTTGTCGGATGCAAGTGCGAGCCGTTCAAGCTCCTCCTTGGGGAGGCCCTTGGCGACGGTCAGCGTGTCCCTGAGCTTGCCCTGGACCTGCACCGCGATGGTGGCTTCATCCTCGACCAGCAGCGCCGGATCGACCTTCGGCCAGGCAGCATCAGCTATGAGCCCGCCGCCTTGCTGTTCGGCCCAGCCCTGTTCGGCAAGATGCGGGGTCATCGGCGCGACCAGCCGCATCAGCGTGCGGATCGCCTCGTTGCGGCTGGCCGACGGCGCGGCTTTTTCGACATGATTGGCGAGGTCGTAAATCTTGGCGACCGCCTTGTTGAACGACAGCGCCTCGATGTCCTTCGCCACCCCGTCGATCGTCTGGTGCATCTTCCGGAGCAGCGCCTTGTCCTCGCCGCTCGCCGAAGCATCAATCTCGCCGAAGATGCGCCACAGCCGCTGGACGAAACGCCACGACCCCTCGATCCCGCTTTCGGTCCAGGGGAGGTCGCGTTCTGGCGGCGAGTCCGAGAGCATGAACCAGCGCACCGCATCGGCGCCATATTGTTCGATGATCTCGTCGGGATCGACGACATTCTTCTTCGACTTGGACATCTTGATGACGCGGCCGGTTTCAACCGGAATCCCGTCCTCGATCGTCACCATCCGGCCATCATCGCCGCGCCGCACCTCGGCCGGGCTGAAATAGATCGGCTGGCCATTTTCGGGATCGGTCACACTATAGGTTTCGTGCGTCACCATCCCCTGGGTGAAGAGGCCGGCGAAGGGCTCGGCCACATCGATCTTGCCGATGCGCTTCAGCGCGCGTGTCCAGAAACGGGCATAAAGGAGGTGAAGGATCGCATGCTCGACCCCGCCGATATATTGCCCGACCGGAAGCCATTGCGCGATGACTTGCGGATCGAACGGCTTGTCGTCCGGCTGGCTGGCAAAGCGCAGGAAATACCAGCTGGAATCGACGAACGTGTCGAGCGTGTCGGTCTCGCGCCGGGCTGGCTGGCCGCATTTGGGACAATCGGCCTTGCTCCAGGTCGGGTGGCGGTCGAGCGGATTTCCGGGAATGTCGAAGCTCACATCCTCGGGCAGCACCACCGGCAACTGGTCGCGCGGCACGCCGACGGGGCCGCAAGCCTCGCAATGGATCACCGGGATCGGCGTGCCCCAGTAACGCTGGCGGCTGACCCCCCAGTCGCGCAGGCGCCACGTCGTCCTGGCGCTGCCCCAGCCATCATGTTCAGCCCTTGCGATGACCGCGTTGATCGCCTCATCGACGCTCATCCCGTTGAGGAACTGGCTGTTGATGAGCACGCCATCGCCCGCATAGGCCTCGTCGCCCTCGAACAGCGGGTGGTCGTTGATGCCATCCGAAATCACGCGGTTGACGGGAAGGTCATATTTGCGCGCGAAGTCGAGGTCGCGCTGGTCATGCGCAGGCACGCCCATGACCGCGCCGGTGCCATAGTCCATCAGGACGAAATTGGCGACATAGACGGGCAAGTGCCATTCCGGATCAAACGGATGCTGGACCCGCAGGCCGGTGTCGAAGCCCTTTTTCTCCTGCGTCTCGATGTCGGCCGCCGCGGTGCCCGACTGCTGGCATTCGGCGATGAAGGCCTGCAGCGCGGGCGAATTGGCCGCCAGTTGCTGCGCCAGCGGATGATCGGGCGCGATCGCGGTAAAGCTGGCGCCGAAAATCGTATCCGGGCGGGTCGAGAACACTTCGAAGGCCGGCTTGCCGCCGACAAAATCGAAGCGGAACTGCAGCCCCTTCGACTTGCCGATCCAGTTTTCCTGCATCAGCCTGACCTTGTCCGGCCACTGGTCGAGCGTTTTCAAACCCTCCAGCAGTTCGTCGGCGAAGTCGGTGATCTTCAGAAACCACTGGCTCAGCTTGCGCTTTTCCACCGGCGCGCCCGAACGCCAGCCCTTGCCGTCGATGACTTGCTCATTCGCGAGCACGGTCATGTCGACCGGGTCCCAGTTGACCGCCGATTCCTTGCGATAGACAAGGCCTGCTTCCATCAGGTCGAGAAACAGCGCCTGTTCCTGGCCATAATAATCGGGCTCGCAGGTCGCGAGTTCGCGGCTCCAGTCGAGCGCGAAGCCCAGTTTCTTGAGCTGAGAGCGCATTGTCGCGATATTTTCGCGGGTCCAGCTGCCCGGATGGACCTTCTTTTCCATCGCGGCATTTTCGGCCGGCATGCCGAACGCGTCCCAGCCCATCGGATGCAGCACTTCATGGCCGGTCATGCGCCGGTAGCGCGCCAGCACATCGCCCATCGTATAGTTGCGCACATGGCCGATATGGATGCGTCCCGAAGGGTAGGGAAACATTTCGAGCACATAGCTTTTCGGCTTTGGGCTGGCATCGTCGGCCTTGAAGCTCTGTGCCTCGTCCCAGGCATTTTGCCAGCGCGCATCGGCAGCGAGCGCATTGAAGCGTTTGTCGCGGGGTGTATCGGTCATCTTGTTCTTCCGCCTGACTAACAAAACGGGCCGGAAAATCCGGCCCGCCTTTCGCGCGGCCCGGCTGCGGACCGCAAGGAATGATTGGCCTTAATTGGCGATCGCAGCCTGACGAAGCTCGCGCGCCTTGGTGAGGATGATTTCCTCGACCTTCTGCACGGTCGCAGCCTGCACCGGCGCATCGGCCCAGACACCGTTCTGCGCGACCTGCCGCGATGCGGCGACGCGCAGTGCATCCGCGCGCAAATCCTGGTCGATGATCGACACCGAAACCTTCATCCGCTCGCCGGGATTGGCGGGGTTGGCATACCAGTCGGTGATGATGACACCCGAATTGGCGTCAGCCTGAAGCAACGGCATCTTGGCGAGGGCATCAAGCGAGGCGCGCCACAGATAGCTGTTGACGCCGATCGTGGTCACGCGGCTTGCGGCGAGATCGGCCTTCTTCGCGCCCTTGTCGCCCGAAGCGCAACCGGTCATCATCAGGCCAGCCGCTGCAGTGGCCGCCAAAGCGCGGAAAGATTTGGAAAACTGGATCGGCATCAAGGATATCCCGGATAATGATAGGCAAAGCGCACCGAAAGCCGCTTCTTCGCGAGCTTCTATAACGCTTATCGGCGCGGTAGCAAGCGTCGGGTGAACGGCAAATGAAACGGCTCAGCGGTCCGGGTTTGAGCCGAGATCATGGCGCGCGGTGCCGGGGCGGGTGAACAGGCGGCCGCGCTCGGCGAACAGCACCAGCAACAGCGCGGTGATCCCGCAGAGCGTGAAGCCCACCGCCATCGGCACCGCGGTGCCATTGAAGAGAAGGCCGATCCCGCCGCCGATCGCGGTCGCGATAAGGGTGCGCATCGCCGTACCGAACGAGGAGGCGCTGCCCGCGACATGGCCGAACGGCTCCATCGAGATGGCACCGAAATTGCTGCCGATGAGCCCGATCATCGCCATGTTGAGCGCAATTCCGACAAGGAACAGCGGGATCGAATGCGGCGCGATGAGGGCAATCGAAAGCTGGGTCAGGCCGAGCAGGATGTAAGTGATGAGCGCGGTGTGCGACACGCGGCGCGCGCCGAAGCGGCGCACAATCCGGCTGTTGAGAAAATTGGTGCTCGCCATCGTCAGCGCGACGGCAGCAAAGGCGAGCGGGAACATTTCCTCGGCATGAAAGGCATCGCGGAACAGCTGCGGCCCGCTGTTGAGATAGCCGTAAAGTGCGCCATGGGCCACGGCTGCGGCGACCATGTAGGAGGTGGCGGCGCGATGCGTCGCGATCTGCCACCATTCGCGCAGCAGCCGCCCGGCCTGAAGCGGCACCGCGTCCGCCGGATCCATGGTTTCCGGCAGCCGCTTCCACACCCAGAAGGCCATCAGCGTGCCCATCGCGGCGAGGACCAGGAAGATCCAGCGCCATTCGGCAAACAGCAGGATAAACTGGCCGATCGAGGGCGCGATGATCGGCACGATCATGAACACGAGGAAGATGGTCGACATGAGCTGTGCCATTTCATCGCCGACAAAGCGGTCGCGGATGACCGATATAGGCAGCACCGACATCCCGGCGGAGGCGAGCCCCAGCAGGAAGCGGAAGACGAGCAGGCTGGTAAAATCCGGCGCAAAACCGCAGGCGGCGGCGAGCAGCACATAGGCGCCGAGCGCGCCGAGCATCACCGGCCGCCGCCCGAAACGGTCGGATAGCGGTCCGTGGATCACCGCGCCAAACGCCAATCCGAAGAGAAAGGCGCTGAGCACGAGCTGGCGGCGGTTGGGGTCGGGCTCACCCAGTTGTTCGCCGATGATCTGGAGCGCGGGCAGCATCGTGTCGATCGCCAGCGCGTTGAGCGCCATGATCGCTGCCATCATCGCCACAAATTCGCGGCGCGGCAACGGCAGGCGCGACCCGGAATGTCCATCCGGGCCGTGTTTCTTGCCAGCGGCGGTAGCCGGTCCGGGGGAGGAAGATGCCGTCATCGCCGGGCGTCTATGAGCGATATGAGCGGTAATGGCCAGTAGGACGCATAGCTATGTGTAAAAAACCCGGGGGAAGGGGGAGGGCAATACGTTCGCAGTAAACGTCCCGGCAACCACGCGTCCCCACCCTCCCTTGCCAGGGCGTTATTATACTTTACATACCCACTAGCAAAAAGCCGCCGTGTCGCCTATCCTACAATCATGTATCGTCTCTATGTTGACGAGGTGGGAACTGACAGCATGTCCGACCTCGAGAATCTGGATAACCGCTTCCTAAGTTTGACTGGTATCGCCATGCGAACCGATGAAGCCAGAGACTCGCTTTCCCCGAAGTTCAATTGGATCAAATCGAAAATATTTGATCACGATGCCGATTCTCCTTTAATTTTTCACCGCAAAAAAATTGTGCAGCGAAAGGGCGATTTTGGCCTTCTGAATGATGATTCTAAGAGTGGTCTATTTAACAAGGCTATTATACGCACAATGAAAGTGTGTGACTATCGGGTGATGACAGCGGTCATAGACAAGCTGGACGCGAGCACGAAACAAAGGTGGCGCGAAAAACATCCTTATCACTACCTAATGCAAATTCTCACTGAGAAGTTCTCTCGATTTTTAGACCGAATGGACGACTTCGGAGACATCATGCCTGAGGGCCGCATGGGAAAGAAGGATGACTATCTTCAGGAGGCTTATCGGCAAGTTCGGGCAAATGGAAATTTCTATTATAAACCTGCCCAAATTAGATTCAGAATACCAAGTGACAACCTAAAGTTGCGATATAAAAGAGACAATATCGACGGTCTACAGCTCGCTGATTTAATAGCCCATCCAAGCCATATGTCTATTTTGGCCGAAAAGGGGTTTCCTGTGACATTAGGGCCGTTCGCGCAAATCATAGAAGAGATATTGCTTGCGAACAAATATGATCGCTCAATCTACGGAGTGATTGAAGGATATGGCCGGAAATTTTGCCCTAAACAAGAACGGGGCCGAAGCCCCGTCCGATGGATTTATGTACCATCTGCTACCGACCGCCTTAGCATCGGATTATTGCCTATATAATTGTTTTGGCGTTGTTTTTCAAGATATATAAAAGATTCCTTATCAGTTACTTAGCGGATTTTGACCGCCGTGTTAGCTTGTCGAGAGCGTCTTCTGCTTCTGTGGGGTTTAGTTCGCCAGCGTCGATCAGGTCGCGAACGGTCTTTTTGAACCGTTCGCTCTGCTCCTCCTGGCTTTCTCGCTTTTTCTTTTTTGGCATTGTTACGCTCGACCAGTTTGTTGATACGTAAGGCGTTTGCCGACGATACCTGACAGCAATGCGTCGGTGCGATCCGCGTCATTGTAACCCAAGGCGGCGCGGTTGCTATAACGGAAATCGAACTCGGCTAAATAGCGGTGCAGATGCTTCTTCTGGCAATGCTGATAAACGCCGCGCATCCCACGTTTGAAGATGCTGAAATAGCCTTCAATGGTGTTGGTATGGATAATCGGATTTTCGCGGTTAACATAGTTACCGCGGGTGTGCGCCGTCGTTGCATGAGAAGCAAAATGGCGGTGCATATGCCGATACTGCCCAGCGTCGTCAGTTAGCAAGTGCGCTTCCGCCGCAATGTTTTCGACAAGGATCGGGGTAAGGCTGGCAATGGTCACTTTCTCCACTACCATTGAGCGCGCCTTGCCGCTGTCGCGGTCAATGAGGCTCAAAACCTTCATCTTATGCTCCATGCCTACGCCGTGCGGCTTATCCTTGTCGCGACCGATATAGGTTTCATCGACTTCCACGTAACCGCCGCCATTGCCGAAGGGCGCAAGATCACCTTCGCGCATCGCCTCACGGATGCGGTGCGACATAAACCATGCGGTTTTGAGAGTTACGCCAAGAGTTCGGTGAAGCTGATTCGAGCTAATGCCTTTCTTACTGCCCGCAATGAGATACATCGCCTGTAACCAAATATGCAGCGGAACGTGGCTGCTTTCGAAAATGGTCCCGATCCGCACAGTAAAGGGCCTGCGGCACTGGTAGCACTTGTAAAGGCCAAGGCGGGTGGATTTTCCACCCATCTTGCCGATGCGTTCTACGCCACCACAATGCGGGCAGACAGGGCCTTCGGGCCAAACGCGAGCCTCGACATATTCAAATGCCGCTTTTTCATCGTGAAAGTGAGGGGCGGAAAGCGCGGAAACCATAGTTTAGCTCCTTGAACGGGAGTTTTCTGCCATTTCCTCTTGGGTATGTCAAGTATAATAACACCCTTGCCAGGGAGGGCCGAAAAACTGGCACAATTTTACGGGTGAGTAAAACATTCGCGCCAAGCCCCAATACCCACCCCAAAGACGTGCCGTCTTTTGACCTTCCTTAGAAGGGAGGGTTGGATAGAGCGTTTCGATCCGTTCCTCCCCGAAGCAGGAACCTTGGGGTCGGAGCCTTCTCCTCGCCCGCCGCGCCACTGGCATTTGCCTTCGCCGTTCCTATAACAGCGTGATGACCACCGAAACCCTGCCCGCCGGGACACCAGCCCTGCCCGATTCCCGCCCCGCCAGCGAAGGGCTCACACCACTCGCGCCGGGTTATCGCAATGTGATCCGGTTGCAGACGCTGTTCGCCTGGGCGCCGCTGTTTGTCGCCGCGCTCGTGCTGGCGGCGTTCTTCGACCAGTTTCCGTGGCGCGGTGCGGCGCTTGGCGCGCTTGCAGGAGTCGCGGCCTTTACGATTCTTTTCCTGCCCTCGCGCCGTTTTCAGCGCTGGGGTTATCAGCTGACCGCGGAGCAACTGCGCGTGGTGCGCGGCTACTGGTTCCATGTCGACACGATTGTCCCGTTCGTGCGCGTCCAGCATATCGACGTGAGCCGCGGGCCGCTCGAACGCGCGTTCGGCGTCGCGACGCTCACCGTCCATACCGCGGGGACGCATAACAGCGTGGTTGACCTGCCGGGACTCGTGCCGGAAGAGGCCGCCGCCATGCGCGATGCGATCCGCGCCCGCATCCGCAGCGACGCCGAATGAGCGATACGTCCGAACCCGGCGAGGGCTATCGCCGCCTCCATCCGGGCACATTGCTGCTGCGCGCGCCGCAGCTCGTCCGCAGCCTCGTCAATGCGCTGCCGCTGTTCATCCTGCTGATCGCGCGCGGCAGCACGAACCTGCTTGTCCTCGCCGGAATCGGGATCGTCGCGCTCGGCTGGCTCGGCATTCTCCTCTACTGGACCCGCTTCGGCTACCGCATCGGCGCAGAGGAAATCAGCATCGAGAGCGGCATTTTGTCGCGCACCCACCGTGTCATTCCGTTCGACCGGGTACAGGATGTGTCGATCGAGCAGGGCGTCGTCGCGCGGATGCTCGGTCTTGCCCGGGTACGGCTCGAAACCGGCGCCTCGGCGGGCGCAGGCAAGGACGAAGGCGAACTCAACGCAATCGCGCTCGATGAAGCCGAGGCGTTGCGCGACCGCATCAGGAGCTGGCGGGCGGGTCATCAGGGCGCAGTCGCGGCAGCGGCAGGCGGACAGGCGGACGAGGCGGCAACCGGACGCCCCATCTTCGTCATGGACCTGCCGCGCGTGCTGACGGCGGGGCTGTTCAACTTCTCGCTCGCCCTGTTCGCGGGATTGTTCGGCCTGTTACAGGCGTTTGACGATGTCCTCCCGTTCGATCCGTTCCGCCCCCGGACCTGGTGGAAATATGTTGATCAGGACAATCCGGCGGTCATCTACCTGATGAACCACAAGCTGCTCTCATTGCTCGCCGGAGCCGCCATCCTCGCGCTGGTCGGCATCGCGAGCGGGCTCACCACCACGCTGTTCAAGCAATATGGCTTCCGGCTCGAGCGCACCCCCGCAGGCTTTCGCCGCCAGCGCGGCCTCACCACCCGCACCGATGTCGTCATTCCCTTAAAGCGCGTGCAGGCAGCGCTGGTTGAAACCGGCTGGCTGCGCCGCCGCTTCGGCTGGCACGGCCTCAAGCTCCAGAGCCTCGCCAGCGACGGTGCGCGCGAAGGCGACCATGAGGTGGCCCCGCTCGCGCAACTTGCCGAAATCGACGCAATCCTTGCCGAAACCGCCAACCCCGCTCTGGCACGCAGCGATGCCGCGGCCGAAGGCTGGGTGCAGGTCCACCCGGCGATGTGGCGGCGCTGGGCGATCCTCGCGCTGCCGCTGGGGCTCCTAGCCGCCGCGCTGGCGCTGGCTCCCGGTTTTTCGCACAAGACCTGGCTCTGGGCGCTGATCCCGTTGTTCGGCTGGGTCATGCTGGCACGCTACGGACGCTGGCTTCACCACCGGTACCGGCTGGAACTCACCGGGAATGATCCGCTCAGGCTGGAGATCACGCATGGCTGGCTGAAACGGCGCCAGCTGATTCTCCCGGTGCGTAACATCCAGAGCATCGATATCGAATATGGCCCGCTCTATCGGCTCGCGGGGCTCGCGACGGTGCGGCTCGGCGTCGCCGGTCAGGGCCGCGCGCCCTATCATGTCGCCGCCTTGCCGCTTGCGCTCGCCCGCCAGTTGCGGGCAAGGCTGCTGCCATGATGCCCGATCCTCTCTCCCCGGCGCGCGGTTATGCGCTCAATGTCTCAAGGTCGCTGAAAGGCCAGCCGTGGATGTGGCGCGGGCTCGCGGCCGAAGCGGGCGATGCGGGTTTCCGCCCCGATGACCTCGTGACGCAACTGCTCCTCACCCGCGGCATCGCGCGCGAGGACGTGGCGCGCCACCGCAATCCGACGATCCGCGACTTTCTGCCCGACCCCTCGCTGTTCAACGACATGGATCGCGCCGCCGCCCGCCTTGCCGAAGCGGTGATAAACCGCGAGCAGGTGACGATCTTTGGCGATTATGACGTCGATGGCGCGACCAGCGCGGCGCTCCTCATCCGGCTGTTGCGCGACCTGGGACTCGAAGCGGGCGCCTATATCCCCGACCGGCTGATGGAAGGCTATGGCCCGTCGGGCGAAGCGCTGGTGCGTCTGGGCGAGCAGGGCTCACGCCTCATAGTCACGGTCGATTGCGGCGCGCAGGCGTTTGATGCGCTGGCGCAGGCGAAGCAGGCCGGCATCGACGTGATCGTCGTCGATCATCACCAGTGCGCGACCCAGATTCCCGACGCCTTCGCGCTGGTCAATCCTAACCGGCTCGATGAAAATGCGGTGGCGGCGGCCCACGGCCACCTCGCCGCGGTCGGCGTCGCCTTCCTGCTCGGCGCCGCGCTGGTGCGCACCTTGCGCCGCTATGATTATTTCAAGGACCGGCCCGAGCCCAATCTGATGGCGTTGCTCGACATCGTCGCGCTCGGCACGGTGGCCGATGTCGCGGCCTTGAAGGGCCTCAACCGCGCCTTTGTCGCGCAGGGGCTGAAAATCATGGCGAAGCGCCGCAACATCGGCCTTGCTGCCCTCAACGCCATTGCGGGAATCGAGCGGCCGCCGCGCTGCTCCGACCTCGGCTTCGCGCTCGGGCCGCGCATCAATGCCGGCGGACGGGTCGGCAAATCCGATCTCGGCGTCCGCCTCCTCACCACCGAAGACCCCGCCGAGGCGCGCGCGATCGCGCAGCAGCTCGCCGAATATAACGAGGAACGCCGCGCCATCGAGGCCGAGGTCCAGATGTCCGCGCTGGAAATGGCCGCAGGGCAGGGCAATGCGGCGGTCGCCCTCGTCGCCGGGCATGGCTGGCACCCCGGCGTCATCGGCATTGTGGCGGGGCGACTCAAGGAAAGGCTCGACCGCCCGGCGATCGTGATCGCACTCGACGAGGCGGGGATCGGCAAGGGCTCGGGGCGCTCGGTGCCCGGCGTCGATCTCGGCGCGGCGATCCTTGCGGCGAAGGAGCATGGCCTGCTCCTTGCGGGCGGCGGCCATGCGATGGCGGCCGGCCTCACGGTCGAACAGGACAGGATCCCGGCCTTGAGCGAATTTCTCAACACGCGCCTCGCCGCCGATGTCGCGCGCTCGGACGAAGGCCGCGCGCTCCTTATCGATGCCGTGGTCGCGGCGCAGGGGGTCAACCCGGGCTTTGTCGAGGCGATCGAGCAGGGCGGACCCTATGGCATGGGCTGGCCCGCGCCGCGCGTGGTGGCGGGGCCGGTAAGGCTGATCAAGGCGGACGTGGTCGGATCGGGCGGCCATGTCCGGCTGATTGCGGCGGGCGAGGGCGGCGGCAGCTTCAAGGCAATTGCCTTCCGCGCCGCCGATGAACCGCTGGGCCAGGCGCTGCTCCACGGCAGCCGCGACCGCAAGCTGTGGCTCGCCGGCCGCGCGAAGCTCGACGAATGGGGCGCCCGGCCCGCAGCCGAACTCCACATCGACGACGCTGCCTTTGCCGATTAGCGCCCGCACCGCGCGGCACCACGCCCGCGCGGGCACGACGCCCCTTTGGAAAATACACAAGAATCAGGTTGACCTCGCCCCCCGCGCTGGCTAAAGGCGCGCTTCCATTCGCCCACTTGGCGCGCGTGGCCCCTTCGTCTAGCGGTTAGGACGCGGCCCTTTCACGGCTGAAACACGGGTTCGATTCCCGTAGGGGTCACCATTTGGACGTCCAGGATCGTCCACAAGCTTCCGCAAAACTGGCTGTTTTCCTAGAGTTTTTTGTGATATGACGTCCGTCGCGGTTCGGCGTTGTCTTCATGTGGCCAGCAAATTTGATGGTATAAATGTTGGTACATCGCCGTTGCCGGAAATGGAGATACCAACATGTCCTTAACAACGACGGCCATCAAAGCGGCAAAAGCTCGGGACAAAGCATATAAGCTGACCGATTCTGGCGGGCTTCATTTGTTGGTACATCCAAGCGGTGGCCGTTATTGGCGGATGCACTATCGCTTCGACGGAAAACAAAAATCGCTGGCTTTTGGCGTGTGGCCGGATGTTACCCTCACCGACGCGCGTACAAAACGCGACGCAGCGCGTCGGCAGATTGCGAATGGCATTGATCCTGGCGAACAGGCCAAACAGGACAAGATCGCAGCGAGCATAGCTGCCGCCAATACGTTCGAGGCGGTGGCCGCCGAGTGGATCGCCAAGACCGAACGCGAAGGATTGACCGCCGTTACGCTCAAGAAGAACCGCTGGTTCCTGAGCTTCATAAATCCCGTTATTGGCCGCCGTCCGATCGCCGAAATCAGCGCCCAGGAGTTGCTGTCGGTTCTGCGCACGGTCGAAATGCGCGGCCGTCACGAGACTGCCAAGCGCATGCGCGCGCTCTGCAGCCAGATTTTCCGCTACGCCATTGCTACCGCGAGAGCAGAGCGTGACGTCGCCGCCGATCTCAAGGGCGCACTCACGGTTCCCAAAGTGACCCACAGGGCGGCAATCACCACGCCAGCGGGCGCTGGAGCGCTGTTGAGGGCCATCCAGGCCTTCGATGGCCATCCAATCACCCTGACCGCCCTCAAGCTGTTACCGCACGTCTTCGTGCGCCCAGGCGAACTACGCCAATGCCGAATGGGCCGATTTCGATCTGGACAAGGCCGTGTGGACCATCCCGGCCGATAAAACCAAGATGCGCCGCGCCCACGCCATCCCGCTGTCGCATCAGGCGCTCGATATCATTTCCGGGATCGAAACGGACGCTTCTTTCAGCACCTACCTCTTCCCCTCGCTACGCTCGACCCACCGCCCGATGTCCGAAAACACCGTCAATGCCGCTCTGCGCCGCCTCGGCTACGCAAAGGAAGAAATGACCGGCCACGGCTTCCGCGCAATGGCCGCGACCCTTTTGAACGAAATGGGCATCTGGAATTCGGACGCCATTGAACGGCAACTAGCCCATGCCGATAACAATTCCGTCCGGCGCCTACACCCGCGGCGAATATTGGGACGAGCGCGTCCGCATGATGCAGCACTGGTCGGATTACCTCGACAAGCTCCGCGATGGCGCGACCATTTTACGCCCGAACTTTGGGAGTAGCTGAGCTTATTATCCCTGAGAAACCGGGTCGGAGGCAAGTCACCAGTCATCCGCGCGACACCCAAAAATTACAATTACAAATCAGGAGCTTATGGCAGCACCAACTTCCATTTAACTCACTCTAAAAGCGTAACTCATTTTCAAGTGAGAAATGACAAAGTCGATTTTGGTCCGATTAACCGCAGAAATCTACCATTTTTCGCTTGCGACGTGTCGCGTCCGGTGTGCCTGTCAAGTTCCCAATTGCGCGGACGTTTCCAGTAGCTGCTGAGACCCGTTCAATGGATTGATTTTACGTTCTTATTTTCGGAGCGAGAGCAAACGGGCGTTGCTGGGACAACGGGAGATTTCAGTCCAAGATTGCTTTGGGCTACAAACTGGCCTTACATCGGCTGAAAACGTAGTCGGGCTGAATGCGTTGTGCAGATCTCTCCAACCCGCTCTAAATGAATGGCAAAGCACCCCGGACGGGTGTCGGGGCACTGGCTGTCTGCCGCCTGCGTCCCAAGCCCATCAGGGTAAGATGGATGTCGCTTTCGGTTCAGTGGCGGGGATCAAATAGCATTCGCGAAACGCAGCGACGTCGGATGCTCACGGCGTTTCCAAGCTCCCGTTGGCTTCGAATTTATTTCCGCAGATTGGTCTACAAGCCCGCTCCTGCGATCAAGAAAAAAGGCAGGAACCGTTGCCGGTCCCTGCCTCGCAAGTGCGGTCAGAACTCGTCTGACATCGCCCCATGCACCGTATGTACCACGCGCGCTGCCAAGTGCGCCGGAAGTGCGTTGTAGTCGCTCTCATCCAGCGCGAAGTATCCGAGCTCCCGATCCTCGACGATGTGCTGATCGAAGAAGCTGTGCAGCGCCCGACGCTCTGCCACAGCCAGCGCGGCAAAGTAGCGTTCCGAGTTCGAGTTGTGCTGAGCAATTGAAGCCATTGTATCCTCCTGATGTCTGCCGTTGACGGCAGGAGGAGGACGGATGGGCGTGCGGCCGGCGGGTCAGGGATCGCCCCAAAGGGCGACCGCGAAGCGGCGGTGGGGGAAACGATTTTGTCGGACCGTAGCGCAGCGAAGGGGAGGCAAAATGGTGGGACCCTGCCGTCCTTGACGCGCCGGGTGTACGCCCATCAGAATGGGACAACCGTGAGCCAGGCCCCCTCCCCTACGATCCCGAGCTAGATTGCTGCCGAGACCTTCTGCGCGACCTCTGCGAGCGTCGCCTGAAGACGATTGATCTCCGATAGACTGGTACCGCTGGGCACGTATCGCGTTACAAGGAACTCGCGCGACTGGGACATGGAGTGCAAGTGTTCGCGTGTCCGTTTCCTAAGCACTAGACCACGATCGACAGCGAGGTCCGCCCTTGCCGCGAGATTGTGCTGGAGCCCCCGGACTTGACCCGCGCTGTGACCCGATTGGAGAAGGAATGCGTTCAAGTACAGTTCGACCGCATGGATCGCGACCATGCGAAACGGTGCCCGCGAACTCGGCTGTCCAGGCCGCCCATTCTGGACGAGAAGCTGTGCCGCGAACCGATACTCATCGGCAAGAGCCGCCACCTCGGTAGCAGTCGCGGTCTCACCAGGATAGCAGACGATTGCTTGGTCAGTCATGGAGCTCTTCGTAGCACCGCTTTGGCAAACGATTAATGAAAGATTTTCGGGGTTTGATACACCAGAAGGGGTCCTGTCCGGCTCGGACAGCGTCCTTATCCTGAGAAGGGGCGAGGCGCACAAGGCCGACCTGCCCGTGACCTTCCACGACATCGGGAACGCGACCTCAGCCAGAAGGAACGGGTTGCTCCCCCTCGATGCGACCGATCCATGGTCGCTTCCGAACGGCAACGACGAACCCCTCGGCGGGTGCACACTTTCCGATTGGGATGTGGAGGTGAGGTCGGGCTACTTTGTCTGGAACAGGCAGCTTGATAGGTTGGTCTTCGAGACGGGCGAAAGCGCCGCAGTTCCACTGATATGGGCGAAGAACGTCCGCCCCGGCCACTTGTGCCGTCCGTCCGGAAAGAACGGTCAACGGATGGATTTCGTGACGTTCGAAGGGACCAGCCGCGCGATCATCAGGCAGCCGGCAGTAATCCTGCAGCGCACGACCAACGAGAAGCAGCCCCGGCGGCTGCTCGCTGCAGCTGTCGATCCGCGCATTGTTTCGAAGTGGGGCGGCTTCACGACCGAAAACCATACGATCGCACTCACCACCAACTCACAAGGCCAGGCGGAGCTGCTCTGCCGGCTCTTGAATACCGACGAGGTTGATCGCCGATACCGCAAGGTGTCGGGGACGGCAGCAATTTCGGTGACTCTACTCCGTGAGCTCGATCTCCCCAGCCCATCAAGCTTCTCGGCGGCATTGTCGATCTGTTCGGGCGATGCAGAGGCGGCAGCCCGCACCGCTTATGCCAGGATGTCGATGGTGGCCGATGCCTGAGCGCCGTTCTCGATGGCAGCGGACGCAGGACCGTGCCGGTGGGGCCACCCGACAGAGGGATCGAGCTTCCGCTCGGAAGCAGCAGTTGCTCGACAAGCTGAAGGCTTCAATCAAAGCGCCGACGAATTCAGTGCATCTTGAGGAGGCGCCCCCTGCACGCCTAGTACGTGATTGCGAAGGGTATTCACGCGCCCTCGACGAAATATCCTTTTTCGCCCTCGGAGACGCCGATCCATCGACCATATCCTCGGAGTATCGGTCGATAGTGGAGAATGCGGTCAGGGTCGCTGATTCCGGCGACTGCCTGGCCCTTCTCGTCTGGCCGCCCGAAACATTTTCCCCGTCCGCGGTCGCGGGACTGATGACGCTTGCTGCAACGGCTTCCGCGAAACGAAGCGAGATCAGCGTGGCGGGAGCGAAATCCTGGGCGAGAATGGAAGCCGATCCCGTTAGAGTGGCTATCTTCCCTTACGCGAGGAGCACCCACGCTCGCTTACGCCGGTCGCGATGCGCAGAGGCTCTCCTTGGAACTCGGAAGCCATGCGATCGCTGCCCGTCTAACAGCCTTCAGCGAAGCGGCTCAAGTAAGGGTCCGTGAGATCGGACGACATGACACCAATTTAGACAAGATATCTCCTCTCGACGACTTCGAGCCAACCAACGTGCATGTCATAGATCTTTCCGGTGGTGCGCGCGGCGACAAGCAGCTTCTTCAGTTCACCATGCACAACGGCCAGCGCATTCTCACCCCCGCCGGGACCATGTTGGTCCTTCGCGATGATGCAGCTGCTACAACATCTTTCGTGGAATGCCAGGCGAGCGCAGTAAGAGCGGGCGACGAGGTGTGTGTGATCGGACCGGCCTTCGTCGAGAGGGCGCGAGGTCTGGTGAACATCAGGGCAGCGGCAGCAGAGGAAATACGCACCTATCACGAGCAGGTGCTGGAACGCTTCGAAGCTTTGCCGGGTGCTTCGGTCGCAGCGAAAATCAGGGCGCTTGCCGCCATCATGGGTGACCCTCCGATCAATACGGACAATGCCCGCTATTGGGTCGACATCGACCGAGAGATGGACAAACCGATCCATGAAGTAGTTCCGCACGCCCCCCAGGATCGGGACACGTTCGTGAGGTTTACCGCTGCGCTTGGCATCAGTGGCCGGATGGCCGAGAATTACTGGCTGTGGGCAATCGTCGCGCAGCGGTCGCATAGAATGCGCTCGGGCAATCTGTTCCATGACGCCTTCAGGGGGATCCTCACCGACCCCCATGCCGCGCTGGCTCGCAACAGCGAACGCCAAGGAGATATTCGGGCACTGCGCCTGATGGCGGAAGAACACGTTTCGACCGTCAGATCGATCGAAAGGATCAACGCATCGTGAAGGGCCTGAACGACCGGGAACTTACAGGGGTCGACGTAGAACTAAAGGAAGCGATCTGTGACTCGCTGGTAAATTCGCTTTCGGCGAGAGTCAGCGGAATGGACGAACGCGGACGGACTGCATTCGGCGCATCGCCGCGCCGTGGTATCTTTTCCGGACAACTTGCCCGAAAACGCATGATCGAGATGGGTCCGCCGGTAGATGTTCTGGATCTCGCGGGTGGATGGCTTCCAAGTCGGCGCGGCGACTTCCCAGTATGATTTCAGAAATGCCGTATAGGTCGGCGTCTTGCGCCCACGCAGCTTCTTCTCGGCAGGGTTCTCGCCAAGCTCGATGCGCAGGATAAGGCGCCGGGCGACATCTTTGGCGATGCGCTCAGTCAAAATTGCCGCATCGCCAATGGTGATGAGCCGTTGCTTGCCGCCCATCGTGCGCTGCAGGACATAGCTCTTGCGGCCCGATGGATGAAGGCGCTCACCAAAGCCGCGGAGCACATAGTCAAATCTCGAGCGACGCTTGGGCACGAGCAACTGATCGATGCGCGAACGCGATGATCGCTGCGTCGCTGGTTTCCAATGCGGCGAGTAATCCTGCCAGAACTCTTCGGAATAATCAGCGAACAGCGGCACTCGCCTCTTCGCGGGCGCGGTCGGAAGGTCGGCAAGCGTCGCCTTGATGAGCAAACTGCGCGCGGCAGCGCGCGCGGCGGGGGCGCTCAGCGCACCTGCCGCCACACCCGCGCAACCAAGCGTCACCATGCGCTGCACACCTCGCGGGCTATGCTTGACTATCCATGTAAGGTGTCCCGACTCCCGCTTGCGAAGTCCGAAGCCGGGAAGTTCCGTGTCCCACGTTATTCCGATGGGAAGCGACTTGCGGCGAGCGATATGACCAGTCAGTTTCAGCCTGAAAGACGGCCTGCGAGGGGCTATGACTGAGCCTTGCCTGCCACTCGATTGCTCGCTGTTCGCAGGGCGCGAACCATCTGTTTTGTTGGGTTTTTCTTCCATCCATGCAGCTTAGGCTGCGTACGGTGTGCACGAAGTTATCCCCATATTTCGACGGCCGGAATCGACCTTTTGGCAATCACGTTATCGCCGGTATGGGGTGCGGGCAATGTGCCGGTGCCTCGCTGTGCAGCCAAGTGGCTACTATGCATGGCAGAAGAGCCCGCTGAGCCAGCGGGCTCGGGAAGATGCCCGGCAGACGGAGCTGATCCGGCGGGCCTGGAACG
>JAEXAY010000002.1 GCA_023457895.1 Pseudomonadota bacterium | reverse complement strand
GTGTCTTTCAGATCAGGCTGACAGTGACAGAGCACCAGTCCATCAAGACAAGAAAAAAGCCTGCTACTTTTTAGATAGCAGGCTTTCCTTATGTATGTTGGTAGGGCGTGACAGACTTGAACTGTCGCCCAAGGGATTATGAGTTTCGGCAGGTTTGTGCTTGCCTAGGGAAGTGTACCGAAACCTGCAGAAGCTAAAAGCATTTTAGTGACAGTAAGTTAGCGAAATTTGATGGAGTTCGAGGCGTTGTTGCATAAATCCAGTTTGAGGCGAGTTACCCCAAACCCCGGCCTTGGCTATGCCACGGCTGCCGTCTGAGGACGGCCCAGTTCAGTAAATCGGTTCAATATGGCCGCTCGGATATGCAGCTCGTTAACTTGGCGCTCAAAGGTACGGGACATCACCCGCTCGCCCAGACGTCTGATGCAGTTCATCTTGGTTTCCACCAAGCTTCGGCGGTGGTAGCCAATCCAGCGTTTCCAGATACTGCGGCCCAAACGCCTACACGCAGCAAGCGCTGCGTTGCGGTGCTCGAACACAGTACCTCTGCGCACTCGTGCATTCTTACGGGGAGGAATGATAGGGATTGCACCGTGCTTGATGACTGCTTCGTAGACGGGCTGTGTATCGTAGGCACCATCACCGATAAGACTTTGAAGCGTTTCATCGGGCGGTAGTTGCTCCAGCAAGTCTGGTAGCACCGAGGCATCACTGACGTTATTACTCGTCACACAAATGGCCCGAATCTGCAAGGTATCCGCATCGATACCAATGTGCAGCTTTCGCCATTGACGGCGGTATTCAGCGCCGTGCTTTTTGCATTTCCACTCGCCTTCACCCAGGAACTTGATGCCTGTCGAATTAACCAGAAGGTGCAAGCCTGCTTGACTGCGGGTGTACGGAATTTGGACATTCAAACCTCGCTGCCGCCTGCACAGGGTGCTGAAGTCTGGAGCCGGCCAGGCAAGGCCACACAGTTGCAGCACAGACTCCACCAAGCCTGTAGTTTGTCTCAGCGCCAAGCCAAACAGGTTCTTGAGCGTCAAACAAAATTGAATCGCCGCATCCGAGAACTTCGGGCTGCGCCCGCGTTTGCCGCTTCCAGCGGCAAACCATGTCATGCGCTTATCCAGCCAAATTGACAAAGAGCCTCGAGCCTTGAGGGCTGCGTTGTACTGTTTCCAGTTGGTGGTGCGGTAGCGAGATTTGTTGGGGGTGCTCATGTCGCAAGCCTACGGCCTGCGGCACAGCGATTTATGCAACAACGCCATTCGTCAGATGTCGTGCCGCCCTACAAAGTGAGGCGTATCAGGCAAAGTCGTGCTGGCAAGATAGCTCTGAACTTCCCGCTGTATATCCGCCTGCGTTTCCTCGCGCTGCTTGCATTTCAGCGCCCATGCGCGGCCGGGGTGCAAGGTATCCCATTTGGGACTCAATCCGTTGTAGCGACCTTTACCGGGATCGTGGTTGCCAAAGCCCTCAAGAAACAGGTTCCATAGGGGTGAAAACTTGGTGATCATTAGCGACTCACCCAGCGGGATCCAAATTTCATCCACAACCAAGTAGCGGCAGGTGAAGTCGTCGATGTTTAGCGTATCGGTGGACAAGATGGATTCAGCATGTTCTTGCAGCCTTCCAAATAGCGCTTTGGACTTGGTAGGGTCTGACATCACCTTGCCCTTACGCGCACCCTGCGGCACGGCCTTGCCCACATAGATCGGAATCACGGGGTTTTCCTTGTCTACCTGATTGGGCTTGGAGATTGCGCCATATGCCACGTATTTGCCATGGTAGTAAATGGCATAGATACCTGTGCCAAAGAAAGCTTCTAGCTTGCCTAAGGAGTGCACAGGCTGGCTAACCAGCGCTTCGGCCACACTGGCGCCCAGGTTCTTCTTATCGAGCGGATTGAACGGAATGATCTCTGCGGACTTCATGCGGCAACCCTTGCACTGCCAACAGTGGCTCGCAGTTGATTGATTTCGGCGCGTATCAGCGCCTCGCCCACGGATGACGCCACTATGCGCCCCAGCGCCACCGGAACTGCGTTGCCCAGCTGCCGCATGGTTTCAGTCCATGAGCCATGGAACACATAGCCATCAGGAAAGGTTTGGATGCGCGCAGTCTCACGCGCAGAGAAGTAGCGCACACTGCCGTCGGGTAGCACCATCATGTTCTCACCGCCAGGCACGCCGTGGGCGCCTGCCTTGATGGTCTTGGCTGGTTGGTCCAGTGGGCTGCCGGTGTGGCCAGGGTAGACCTTTGCGCCATCTTGAAACTTATGGTCACGTATGGCCGCCGCAGCGCGCGTGCGTGGGTCTGGAAGGTCTGCGATCGCATCGCGCACAGTGCGCCAAGGCAGGGTAGTGGGCGCTTTGGCCGCCAGTGCTTGGATGCGCTTGGCCATCTTTGCTGGGGGGATGGGGCGGTCACGTTTCGCCACCTTGTGGCGATCCCAGTATTCACCGGTCACCCACTGCGAATGCAGCAGGGCAGCCTCACTGTGTGTGGCGTCCGGAAAGTGCCAGTCAATAGCCAGGTCGGACCGGGTGCCCACGATGAATACACGTTCGCGCTTTTGGGGAATGCCGTAGTCCGCAGCGTTCACCAGCGTTGCAACCACGTTGTAGGTCAACCCACGGTCTTGCATGCGTCCCGAGGTTTTTTCTGTCTGCAGCCTCATCAGGTGATCAAACCAGGTTTCATGGTTTCGTCGTGGAACCTCAGGAAATTCAAGCTGCAGCTTGATGTATTCAAAATAGTTCGCAAAGCTTGAACGCGTGAGCCCTTTCACGTTCTCCACTATGAAGGTCTTGGGACGAAGCTTGCGTACCACCTGCACGGTAGCAGGAAACATGTCGCGCGTGTCGTCGTGCGCTCGGTGCTTGCCCCCCATCGAGAAAGGTTGGCAGGGTGGCCCACCAGCCAGCAACTCAATGTTTTGAGGGATCGCGGACCAATCCACGTCGCGAACATCGCTCTCATGTAGCGGCCAGCCGCTTACCAAAGGGTAGCCACGGCGCTGGTTCTCCCGCACGGTATCGCAGGCCCACTTGTCCCACTCCACCACTGCTAGCGACTTGAAGCCGGCCAGACTCACACCCATGGCCAAGCCTCCCGCGCCCGCAAATAACTCCACTGCTCGCATCATTGCGTTCCTTTTTCTCGTTCAGAAATGCCTCGATTTGCACCACCAAGGGTATCTGGGTCGCGCAGCTCGCATGCAGCACCACCACCACCACGGCCATCCAACGCGCGCAGTTGCTCTTACCTCACAGCGTCTCGCGCTCGAACCGCTGCACGCGTCAAGGTATCCATACTGGGATTTTAAACAGCTCAACATGCTTAGTCATGAGGCATGGCATTTGACTGCTATTTAGCTGAAACCGGCACGTAAAGCTGGCAACATTTACTGAAGTCGCTTACGGCTATGTTCACCGGTGCAAAGTCCTATAGGGCTATCTTCAAAATTAAATCATTCGAGTAAGCTTGATTCAATTTTCCGATCTAGCTTCGCAACTAAGTCTTCTGCTCTCAAGTGGGTATAACGTTTCAGCATCTGCATGGACTTGTGCCCACTGATTGCAGACACCTCTTGGTCGCTAAAACCTTGCTCGACTAGGCGGCTTACAGCTTCATGGCGAAGATCGTGAAAGTGAAGGTCATGAAACCCTTCCTTTGCCAAAATTTGGCGCCAAATGCGATCGTATTGCCATGGTCTTCTCTGCCCATCCCTGCCAGGCTCCCCAAAAAATATAAGACGGGTATCGTCAGGACGAACAGGATTAGAAATAGCCTCGCGCATCACTTCGGTAGCCCGTCGGCTGAGAGGAACGGTTCGTGGCTCACCGTTTTTAGTATCCAGCAGCCTGACGATACGACGCTCCATATCCACGTGTTCAAGCTTTAATGAAGTGATTTCGGATCGGCGCATTCCAGTCTCAATAGCCAACTCCACAATCCACTTCAACATAGGGTTGCTGTGTGCTGCCACTGCGGCAAACAATCGAGCTTCTTCTCCGGCATTCAAACGCCGGTCACGGGCAGCACCAGGGGTAGGCTTCCGAATCAGACGCACCGGGTTATAGACGAGCCCTATACCCCATTCACGCATGGCCACGGTATACAGATGACCTAACAGCGCTAAGTCAAGCCGCACTGTGTTGGCAGCCTTACCATCTGCTAAGCGCTGGTCGCGAAACTTAGCCACAAGATCAGGCGTAACCGCACTCATGGAATACGCGCCAAAAAATTTCTTCAAGGCGGCAATGTGTGACCGCTCCCCAAGCTGGGTGTAATGCTTCTTGGTCGTAGTAACTTCGGCCGCATAGCGCTCCAGCGCCTGCGCTAACGTCATGCTGTCCGCGGACTGTCTACGAATGTACAAGCCGCGCACCATTTCATCCTCAGTCGTTCGAGCCCAATCATCGGCATCTCACTTGACGCGGAAAGTCTTGATGGTGGTAGGAAAGCCGCGCTTGCGGATGATGGCCTTCCAGGTGCCAGAGGGGGTTTTGATAATGCTTGCCATGAGGTTCCTTCGGCTCAATGTACCGAAACTGTTACCTCAGGGGCTATGGTGAATAGCGCTTGCCACAACAGCACAAGCTTAAGCTGTTGTTTTCATTTAAATAAAATGGTAGGGCGTGGCGGACTTGAACCGACGACCAAGGGATTATGAGTCCCCTGCTCTAACCAACTGAGCTAACGCCCCAACCGGGCCTCGCCGCTCCTTGCGAAGGACGAAACCCGCGCATTGTAACG
>JAEXAY010000001.1 GCA_023457895.1 Pseudomonadota bacterium | reverse complement strand
CTCTTTTTGTTCCATTCAGTAAATTTACAATTTTTATTCTTGTCGGTTTTGAGTTGTCGCCAGTTTTTTGTTAGATGTTGATGTTAGCACGGTCGCTCATAGCATTGGGCATAACGGAAAAAGTATTGGCGAAGTGCGGGCTTTCGAAGAACTAAAAGTTCAAGAACGACCAAACTGAGCCGATGCTTTTTCAGATTGTCTAAATTATGAAAAAAAACAATATGAAAAGCAGCGGCGGATAAATATTACAAATCTTTCTATTATACATTTAACCCCGCATTTTGCCAATACAATGTTAGCAGAAGTTTTTTTTATTTCAAGTTGTTATAGATAAGTATATTTTTATAATTTGATATTTTAACCCAATAGACTATCCATAGTATAAAACCAATAACATTAAGATATGGAATAAGATTTAGGATGCACATTGCTATACCGATACTTTGTCCAGGCTGAATTTCGTCAAAATTTATATTTCTACTTTTAGATTCATTTGATAATGAATTGCTTAATTTATTTACCACAAAGAAATGCCAAATCAAATTGAATATTGGAATAAGTAATAACCATAAACTTCCCTCAGAAATTGTTCTATTTTCAGGTTTAATTTGTTGTAATGTTTTTTGTAAAGTTTGAATGTAGAAAATGTAAGGAATTATAAAGATTCCAAGAATAATTGCAACAATTAAAAGATGTTGCCAACTTAATGCTAAAATTGTTATCACAGTAATATTTTTTTTAATATTGCTTACTTTCAGATTTCTTTAAGTCGCTGTTTCAGCAATTCCGACTTTTAGCAAAAATATAATGTTTAAATGTGTTTTCATTACGGAAATCCGTAATTCAGCAAAATGTTTGTATAAAATTTCTGCTAACGGAAAAAGTATTGGCGAAGAACGGGCTACCTTGCTGACAATTTCAAAGGGAAACCGAACCTGAGCAAAAATTTTTTCCTTTTGCTAATTTTAAAAAAAAGTAAAAGGGAAAATTTTTTGCGGATACTGCTAAATGAGTTCTCAAAGACAGTATTCACCCCGTTTTTCGCCAATACACTGTTATCTGCAGGATTTTTTATCTCACAATTACAGTATAATTCAAGGTTTTTGCTTGGTTAGAGTAATAGGCTTTCCCAATTTCTTTAATAGCATTGATTCTTTTAGATTCCAAATCAAATTCTTGATTTTCTTTTTTGGTTATTTTGGAAGAAATTTGATTTATTAAATTTTCAGCCTCTTTATAGCAGGCCGATTCATTATCTATGAATTGTAGGTAATAAACCGCATTATCAAAATTATTTAAGGCAATTTCACTCTTTGCTTTTGTTAAATTATTAGAGCATAGCTTTTTTTGATAAAGTTTATAATAATTTAAAGATGATTGTTGAGCACTTGCAAAACAATTATTACCTGTGTCAGGAATTGATTGGAGTAAACTTATAGATTGCTCATAGTCCCCCGATTTTGCAATATTATTAGCATTTTGAATAATTTTTGAGCAATTTTCTGAATAATATTTCTCTATTTTTTCTTTGGATTCACTTAAAAATTGATGAATTGATTTATCAGTTGGATTTATTTGCGAAAAACTATTTGTAATCGCTGAATTTTGATTTTTCCCGCTTCCTTTATATGTTTTAGAGATTGTTCCATAGGTTTTGCCTGTTGAAATTTGTTTGATTAAAAAAGTTATTTCCACTTTTGTAACTGCCAAATTTTCTAAACCTCCTTGAACAAGTCCAGATTCTCCAACATCAACAATTGGACTTAAAACAAAATCATTAGTGTAACCATAAGAAAAAACGTCTGATTTGTTAACCAAACTAATCATCTTATTTTCTAACCTTGAAATTCCAGTTTCATTTATGTTAGAAGTTGGTTCTGGTAATAAAAGTCCTAAAGTAAAGTTATTTTGTCCAAACATTATGATTGAAAATGTTAGATTGACAATTGTTAATAAATATTTCATCTAATTAAATGTTATAAAAATTGTTGCACCTTTAACTTCCTTACTTATATCAAGATTCAAAGATTTTAGATATTTAAAAATCTCTAGCGCATACTTTGTGGAAGTATAATTATTTGAATTTTTGTCTTTAACTGGAATTTTAACTTCATCAAATAACATTTTTTGGTTTGTTGTTCCTTGAATATGGTATGAGCCATTTAATGAATTTTTAGAAATCCACTCTTCAAGCAAATCAGATAATGCGAGTCCAGTTCCTCCAATTTCTGTTGTCATATTAATTGATGAGTTTTCAGAAAAACCAAAATCTAATAATACGGAACGACCATTTTTAGAAATTTGATTGAATTTGTCTGTTACCATAAAAGTAAATTCATCCATTGATTTTTCTACTGCTTTAGCAACAAGTTTTTCAATATCATTTGTTTGAAATTTCCCAGAATTTGAAACTTTGTTTGCAATTGAATTCCCAGTTGCCGTTTCATACCCTGAAATAATTACAGTAGCACTTGAGCCTGAAGCATCTGATTTTGTAGATGTTTCTGTTACAATATATATGTCAGAACCTGATAATTCTAAAATTTTTGCTTTAATATCGGATTGATTATCCATTGTAAAAACTTGATTATCCTTTGCGGATTTTAGTTTTCCAACGAAATCAACAGTAGTGAAACTACGACTATCAAAACCTTCCTTGACTTTTGTTAAAGCAATTCTTGTTAATATATTATCATCCAAAACAGTTCTTAAATCCTCTCCATCTTTAGTAAATGGGATTACCATAATTTTTGGTAGATTAGTATTTTGCGAAAAAGCTTTTGAAAAGGCAAATGCAATAAAAAACGCTATTATAATTTTTTTCATTCTAAAAAATTATTGAATTATTTCACATTTTACTTTTGCCCCATTTTCAATTTTTGCTATAATATCAGGAGCGTAAGTTGTTATTTTGCAAATAGAAAAACTTTCATCTTCAACTTTTTCAACAGTTGCTTTTCCAAGTTCTTTTTTTCTAATTGTTCTTTTCCCATCAATATTGTATTCAGCTTCTTCATATATTTTTAGGTTAGTTCCAACTGTTATTCCAACAGAGGAACCTCCTGCAATTAGTAATTTTCCATTAGTTTTATCTTCAACAGACGCAATACTAACAGTTGCTTTGAAATTATTTTTTATAAATTCTTTGATTTTAGGCTTTACTAATTCTAACGCTTTTGCAAAACCATCTTTTCCTTTTTCTTCAGCATCAAACTTTTCAGAAGCAATTATTTCTCCTGTCTCAACATTTATAACTTTTAAATTAAAACTTACAACACCTTTCCTTGCAGGAATACTACCTAAACCAGCAAGACCAGTTAATATTGAAGCTTCACTCTCTTTTTCTTCAATCCCCGCCTTAATTATGTTTCCAGTCACTATATAACTTGCTCCTAAAGATTTTGATTGTTCCACAACTTTACCGTCAATAAATTCCTCACTTGTTTGTTGTCTCTTTTCCTCTCTTAACATTTGCATTTTTTCTCTTTCTACAAGTGTAAATCTTTTTGTATTGAGAAACGCTTCGGAAACTGCATCCTGTATTGCAATTACGGTATTATTATTTCTGTATTCACTTCCATTAGCTGTGAAAGGCATTATCCCGACGATTGTTTTGCTTTGTCCAAATAAATTCATTGTGAATGTTCCCATAAAGCACGAAGCAAGTAGTAAAAATTTTCTCATTATTATAATAGTTTAAATATGTTACAAATTTATGTTTTAATTTTAAATTAATATTACGGAAATCCTTATTTTATACAGTTTTGTTATAATCTTGCCGATAACGGAAAAAGTATTGGCGAAGAACGGGCTACTTTGCAGACATTTTCAAAGAAAAACCGAACCTGAGCAAAAACTTTTTCTACCGACTAAATTAGTAAAAAATAGGAGAGTAGAAAAGTTTTTTGCGGATACTGCTAAAATAATTCTCAAAGGCAGTATTCATCCCGTTTTTTGCCAATACTATGTTATACGACGGCGTTATTAATATGCGAATTTTTGGTTTTGCAGTTCAATATTGAAATTGATTTTTGCATCTAACGCTTTAAATACTTTCAAAATAGTTGCAAATCTTGCATCAGTTGCATTATTCTCAATTTTTGATATCTGCGCTTTTTTCACGCCAACAAGTTCTCCTAACTGTTCTTGCGTTAAGTTTCTTTCCTTTCTTGCCTCTTTTATTGCGTGTCCAATTAAGTCCAAACGCAATTCATTTTCAAAAGCATCTCTTTTTGGTGTTCCAATTTTACCAATGTATTTATCAGTCAGTTCTTCTAAAGTATGTGTTTTCATATTACTTATTTTCTTTAAAATATTTTTCTCTTAACCTTTCTGCTTTTTCAATTTCACTTTTAGGCATTTTACCTGTTTTTTTGATTACTCCGTGAGTTGAAATTACAATTGTATCTTCCTTTTCTGATTTATCCCAAAATGCAAATAGTCTGTAATATGACTTGTTGTATAATGTTCTAAATTCCCAAATTTCGTCTTGCAATTTTTTGAAGAGTTCATTGTTGTTTGTACTTCTTGATTTCCAAACATTGTAAACAATTTTGTCTCTTGATTTTTCATCCAAACCATCAAGAAATTCTTTGGCTTCATCCAAAAATATCACTCGAAATTTGTAATCACTCATAAACTAATTTTGTTCAAAGATAAAAGTTTCTTATTTAGGAAACAAATTTTATTCCAATAAAATATTTTGAATTGGTGCGGAATCTCGGTACGCTGTCGTATAACGGTTTTCGGCTTTGCGTAGTGGCGGATTTTTAGCACTAATGTTGATGCGAAGACGAAAGCTCAAACTTACGAAAAAGTGTCATACGAAGCACTGAACCCGCCATTACGCAAAACCGATGTTACCTGCTGTATTTTTTCAGAGTTCAATTGTTCGTTCTATATTTATCTGCTCCAAAAACATTTCATCGTGCGACACAACAATTAGTGTTCCTTTATATTCGTTTATTGCCATTGTCAAAATTTCCACATTTTGAATATCTAAATTGTTCGTTGGTTCGTCAAGAATAATGATGTCGGGCGATTTACTGTTAATGGTCAAACAACACAATAATAAACGCATTCTTTCGCCACCGCTCAACGTAATACAAGGTTTGTCCCAATCATCTTTTGTAAACAAAAAACGGTTTAAACGGACTTTAATTTCGTGTTCTTGCAATGCCGAAGTGTTGAATTGTTGGGCTTGTTCGTAAACTTTCAGATGGTTGTTGAGCAAAGAGTAATCTTGGTCAATGTAAACCGATTTGTTTTCTGCCTGATAAATTCTTCCTGTTTGCGGTTTAATGTTACCCAAAATGAGTTTTATCAAAGTGGTTTTTCCCGAACCGTTTTTCCCTTTCAATGCAATGCGTTCGCCACTTGTAATTTGAAAATTTAGATTGTCTTGCCAAAGTGGTCTGTTGTCGTAACCAAAATTGATGTATGTTGCGGTAAACAAAACTTTTCCTTTATGCAACGCTGAATTGTCAAAGCCGAATTTCATTTTGTCAATGTCGGGCAACGAAGAGCGAAGTTCTTGTAAGTCCTGCGAAAGTCCACCGATTTTTTCTGCGTGAATACTTTTCAATTTTGAAGTGCTGTTTTCAGCATTGTTTCGCAAAGTATTCATCATTATTCGGGCAACACCCGATTTTTCTTGTTTGCCTTTGCCACGACTGTCTAATTTTTGTTGTCGTTCCAAAGTTTCCCGTTCTTTTTCTTTGGCTTTTCGCAACGCCTTTTCTTTGCTTTGAATGTCTTGGCTCAAAGCATTGTTTTCTATTTGCTTTTGTTCTTTGTAAAAGTCGTAATTACCGCCATAAACTTTAATTCCATTTTTGCTCAACTCACAAACGCTGTTCAAAAGATTGAGTAATTTTCTGTCGTGGCTTACGATTATTAAAGTGCTTTTTGTGTTCTGAACGAAGTCATACAAAAGTTGTCGGCTTGCGCTGTCCAAATGATTACTTGGTTCGTCCAACAAAATCAATTCGGGTTGATGAATGGAAATACCTGCAAGGAAAACTTTGGTTTTTTGTCCACCACTCAACGCTTCCATTTTTTGCGACAAGCTCAAATCATTGAGTTGCCAATAGTTTAACGCTTCGGTGCAACGGTCTTCGATTGTCCAATCGTCATTCAGTAAATTGAAATTTTCTTCACTTGTATTTCCGTTCAAAATTTCTTTCAAAGCGTTTAATTTATCTTCAATCCGCAATGCTTGTGCGATAGTTAAATGATTGAATTGCCCGAAAATTTGCGGAACATAATACGGTTGAGTTTCAACGCTTATTTGTCCGTTTGACGGTTGAAGTTCGCCTGCAATAATTTTAAGCAAAGTAGATTTTCCTACTCCGTTGTTGCCGATCAACGCTGTCTTTTCGTGATTGTTTACTGTCAGATTAATGTCGCTAAACAGTAAATCTTTGTTTGGGTGTGTATATGAAATGTTTTGTAAAGTAAGCATAATTCCTTTC